>NZ_JAVHWR010000075.1:0-2894 GCF_032159565.1 Mycobacterium sp. | reverse complement strand
GCGTCGGCGTTCTACCACGACGATATGACGGAGCCGAACAGGCGTGTCGGCTTCGCGCTGGGCGCCGTTGACAAGGTCATCGGCGAGAGTCCCTACGGGGCAGGGCTTTTCCTGCTCGCACACTCCGCAGGATGTGAGCTCGGGCTGCGCATGGCGGTCGACGAACGGGCCACCGGTGTGCTGGGGGTGGAACTGTCGGGCACCGGACTGCGGTACGGCGACGAGGCGAAGGCCGTCATCAGCGAGGCCACCGCAACATCACGTCCCGCAGGCCTGCGGGACCTACTGTGGCAGCCCACCGACCTGTATCCCCCCGAGGTGCTGACCGGCGGGCTCTCGGCACCCGGCGCGCCCTACGAGGCCGACGTCACCGCGAACTGGCCGCGCCGCGACTTCCCCGACATCGCAGGCCGGGTCACGGTCCCGGTCGAGTTCAGCGTCGCCGACCACGAGCGCGTCTGGGAGACGACGCCGGTCGTGACTGCGGCGATCGCCGCGTTGTTCACGGCATCACCCCGCGTCGTAGTCAACGAGATGGCAGACAGCGGACACAATCTCAGCGTCGGCTGGAGCGCGAGCGAATACCACCGGCGGGTGCTGTCGTTCGTCGGCGAATGCGCGGCGGCACGCGAAACGGAACTGGAGGCGGGTTGATGCGCGTTGGCTTCATCGGACTGGGCAGCCAGGGCGCCCCGATGGCGCGACGGATCGTCGAAGCCGGTTACGACCTGACGTTGTGGGCGCGCCGGGCCGCCACCCTCGAACCCTTCGCCGACACCGCCGCGAAGACGGCCCAGTCGCCCGCCGAACTCGCCGCCGCCAGCGATCTGGTGTGCGTGTGTGTCGTCGGCGACGACGACGTCAGAGAGGTCTTCGGCGGCGACACCGGCGTGCTGGCCGGGCTGGCGTCGGGTGGAATCGTCGCCATCCACAGCACCGTGCATCCCGACACCTGCCGAGAGTTAGCCGAATCCGCTGCGGGGCAAGGCGTTTCGGTGATCGATGCTCCGGTGAGCGGTGGAGGTCCCGCCGCGGAGGAAGGCCACCTGCTCGTCATGGTTGGCGGCGACGACGAGGTCGTCGAGCGCTGCCGACCGGTCTTCTCGACCTACGCCGACCCGATCATCCATCTGGGTCCGCTGGGCAGCGGACAGGTCACCAAAATCCTGAACAATGTGCTGTTCACCGCGAATCTGGGCGGCGCGATCAGCACACTCGAACTGGGCGAATCCCTTGGCATCGAACGCCATCGGCTGGCTGAGGTGCTCAACAGCGGGTCAGCCACCAGCAGGGCGCTCGGCAGCATCTCTGTCTTCGGCGGAACGCTGGACGGCCTTGCGCCGATCGCGGGGGCACTGTTGCAGAAGGATGTCCGGCACGCCGCCAGCCTCGCCGACACCGCGCAGGCCGCGCACCCTGCCGTGTTCGACGGGGCGGACGCCGCGCTGAACGCGATGGGATACCCGCGATGACCCGAGTAGGCTTCGTCGGCGCGGGGCGAATGGGTGCACCCATGGTTCGACGACTCGTCGAGGCCGGCCATGAGGTCCGCGCCTTGGGACGCACACCCGAAAAGACCGGTGCCATAGCGCAACTGGGTGCTCACGCCGTGACCAAGCCGGCCGCCGTCGCGGTGGGCGCCGCTGTCGTGCTCGTCTGCGTGTTCACCGACGAACAGGTGACGCAGGTCTGCCTCGACGACGACATGGTCACCGCCATGTCGCCCGGTGCCGTGCTCGTCATTCACACCTCGGGTAGCCCGCGCACCGCGCAAGCGATCGCCGCCCGCGGCGTCGACGTCGTCGACGCTCCGGTAAGCGGCGGACCGCACGACATCGCCGCGGGCGGATTGACCTTGTTCGTCGGCGGCGACGACGATGCCGTGGCCCGCACGCAGCCGGTACTGAGCGCCTACGGTGACCCAATCCTGCATGTCGGCCGGTTGGGTTCGGGTCAGCTGGTGAAGCTGATCAACAACGCACTGTTCGCCGCGCAGATCGGGGTGGTCGCCGAGGGTGTGCGTCTGGGTGAGCTGCTCGGCATCTCCGAATCCGCTCTGCTCGAGGCGTTGGCGCACGGCAGCGCGGGCAGCCGTGCGCTGGGCAACATCACGCGGGCCGGGTCCGCCGCTGCCTTCATCGACTCCGTCGGAGACTTCATCGGCAAGGACGTCGCGGTGGTCCGCGAGACGGTCGCCGATCTGGGTGGCGACCTCGGCGCGCTGGAAGAGATGGTCAATGCAGGCCTCGCACCGATGAGACACATTTCTTGAGTGTCTCATTCTCTTTAACGGAAACGGCATTACCGCTAGGGTTACAGGTCAACAGCCATCCGTAATGAACAACGAACAGTTCATACAGCTCAGGAGCGCTTTGATGACCCAGGCGAAACTTGTCTTCGACCCGTTTTCGCAGGACTTCTTCGACGGGGCCTACGAGACGTATCGCCAGATGCGCGACGAGGCGCCGGTCTATTACAGCGAGGAGCACGACTTCTACGCGCTGACCCGGCACGAAGACGTCGCGCCCGCGTTCAAGGACTTCGAGACCTACTCGTCGCGGTTCGGAGTGGATCTTTCGTCGGTGAGGAGCGGCGTGCCGACGGCCACGGGGATGAAGATGATCATCTTCATGGACCCGCCCGAGCACCGCAACATGCGCAGCCTGATGAACAAGGTGTTCACTCCCCGCGCCATCCAGGCGCAGAAGCAGATGGTGACCGCCAAGGTCGAGAAGTACATCAGCCGCCTCGATCCGGACGGGTTCGATGCCGTTCAGGAGTTCACGGCGCCGTTTCCCGTCGAGGTCATCACGACGATGCTGGGTGTTCCCGACGACCAGGCCCAGCAGGTCCGACACTGGATCGATGACGGGTTGCATCGCGAGGTCGGCCAG
>NZ_JAVHWR010000053.1:0-11586 GCF_032159565.1 Mycobacterium sp. | reverse complement strand
AGACCATCCAGTCGCGCGCCACCACGGCAGGGTCACGGCCCTCGACGTCGACCTGTTTGTTCATTTCGATGATCGCGTCGTTGGTCAGGGCGGCCGTTACCGGCGCCGTCACATCCGCGATCTCGTGGTGCGCGTCGAAGAATGCGCTCTTCATCGTCACCGACGGGTTGTAGTGGGCGAAGAACTGCTTATCGTCGGTGAGCGTCACGAGATCCAGCGCGGCGATGCGGCCGTCGGTGGTGAAGACCTCGCCGAAGTCACACTGGGTGGCGTCGGCCGTCGCCTGGTAGATGATCCCGACCTGCAGCACTGGCGTCTGCGCCCTCGCCGGGTCGAAGCCGTAGGCCGCCGCCATTCCTGGATAGCCGTCCTGCCGCGCCCGGAATTCGGTGTCCACACACGTCTTCGCGGCCGCGGGATTCTTCTTCACCAGATCGGCGTACTGCGACAGGGTCCGAACGCCGGTGCGTTCCACCACTGCCTTGCTCGCGGCAAGTGCATACGTGTCGTCCATCGGGCCCGGCGGCAGCCACACCATGTCGTTGCGCTTGAGGTCTTCCGCCCGGACCGCCTCGTATTGCTCGCGGCTGTCGGGTATCGGCTTCTCGTGGCCGAGGTAGTTGATCCAGGCGTTGCCGGTGAATTCGTAGGCGACGTCGACCTGCCCTCGCAGTTGCGCTTCCCTCGTGCTTCGCGATCCCACGATGCCGGTCAGATCGCGCACCTCGGCGCCCGCTGCGGCCAAGCTGTACTCGAGGATGTAGCCCATGATCACCTGCTCGGTGTACTCCTTGGACCCCACCGTGATCTTGACGCCGGCCAGCGCAGGATTCGGCTTGATCGAACCGGGAGCGACCATGAACGGCACGGCCCCGCCCGAACCGAGCCCGCACGCCGTCACCACCGCCGCACACAGCGCCGTGACAAGCGATGTCCACATCCCGCGCTTCAACGCGCCCATCAGCGAAGTCCCTTGGGATTGAGGAAGAACTCGGCCAGTCCGCCCAGCCAGTCGACCAGCAGCGCCAAGCAGACGGCGAGCACACTGCCCAGGATCAGCGTGACGTTGTCCTGCAGTTTGTAGCCGGTGTCGATGAGAATTCCGAGACCGCCCGCGTTGACGAGGAACGACAGCGTCGCGGTGCCGACGGCGATCACGAGCGAGGTCCGCAGCCCGCCCAGGATGTACGGAATCGCCAGTGGCAGCTCAACTCTGAGCAACATTGTGCTCTTGGCCATCCCCTGACCACGGCCTGCGTCGATCAGCGCTCGGTTCACCTGGTCGATGCCGAGGATGGTGCTGGCCAGGACGGGCAGCAGCGAGTACAGCGCGATCGGCAACACCCCGATCCAGAACCCCGTCCTGGACGTCCACAGAAACAGCAGCACCAGCAGACCGATGGCAGGCGCGGCCTGGCCGATGTTCGCCACGCCGACGAACAAGGGCCGCAGCAGCTTTGCACCGGGCCGCGTCACCAGGATTCCTAGGGGAACACCGATCGCCAGCACGATCGCGGTGACGGCGAAGGTGATGAGCAGATGCTGCCAGATCAACGTCGAGACGTTGCCGACGTTGATGTTCTCCTTCTGTGTCGCCGTCAGATCCCGGTCGAAGGCCCAAAAGATCACCGCCGCCCCGACGATCAGGACACCCACCGGCTGAATGAACAGCCGAATACGCTCAGCCGGGGTCGTTTTCGGCGCGGTCGTGTCGACGGCGTTCGTCACTCGTCGTCCTCGCCGGCCGATTGGGCGTCGGAACGCAGCCGGGTGATCGTGTTGATCAAGGTGTCCAGCGTCACCACACCCGCGTACCTGCTGCCCGGGCCGGTGACGACTGCCGACGCGTGCTGTTCGGCGAGAATCGCCTCCAACGCGTCTTCGAGCGTCGACTGGGTGCTGACCACGTCAAGCGATTCGCTCGCGTCGGCAAGGGACGCGGCATGGCGGAGCCGGCTCTCGCGCACCCAGCTCACCGGGCGGTCGCGATCGTCGAGCACGACGACCCAGTCGAATTCGCTGTCGGCCAAAGTGTTCTGCACCGTTTCGACGCTGTCGCCGCGATGGACGGCGGGATGCTGCCGCAGTTCGACATCTTTGACCCGCACCAGGCTGAGCTGCCGCAGCGACGCACCGGAACCGACGAAGCCGGCGACCGTCTCGTCGGCCGGGCCGGCCAGGATCGCCTGCGGCGTGTCGTACTGCAACACCTTCGACTGCTGGCCGAGGACCGCGATACGGTCGCCCAGTTTGATCGCCTCGCCGAAGTCGTGCGTGACGAACACGATGGTCTTGTGCAGCTCTGACTGCAGCCGCAACAGTTCGTCCTGAAGGGTGCTGCGCGTGATCGGGTCGACGGCGCCGAACGGCTCGTCCATCAGCAACACCGGCGGATCGGCCGCCAGAGCGCGCGCTACCCCGACCCGCTGCTGCTGGCCGCCCGACAGCTGACGCGGATACCGGTCGGCGTACTGGCCGGGCTCGAGGCCGACGAGGTCGAGAAGCTCGTCGACGCGGTCGGCGATCCGCTTGCGGTCCCACCGCAACAGGCCGGGAACCAGGCCGACGTTCTGCCGAATAGTCATGTGCGGGAACAAACCGGCCTGCTGAATCGCGTAGCCGATCGAACGTCGCAACTCCGTCGGCTTGATCGACAGCGCGTCCTTCTCACCGATCAGGATGCGGCCCGACGTCGGCTCGCTGAGCCGGTTGATCATCCGCATCATCGTGGTCTTCCCACACCCCGACGGCCCGACGAAGATCACGATCTCGCCTGCCGCGATGTCGAGCGAGGTGTCGTCAACGGCGGGCTCCGAGGACCCCGGGTACACCTTCGACACGTGGTCCAGCAGGATCCGCGCCCCGGATTGTTCTGTCATTGAAGGCCTTTCGATGTCGTCAGCCGTCCGATCAGAACCAACATCGCATCCAGCAGAAGTGCCAGGACGACGATTAGCAGGGTCCCGGACAGTGCCATCGGGATCGCGGTGGGGCTACCGACCCTGGCCAGCCCGGCGAAGATGAGGTTGCCCAGTCCGGGGCCCTTGACGTAGGCCGCGATCGCCAGCACACCCATCGACATCTGCGTGGCGATCCGCATCGCGGACAGGATGGACGGCCACACCAAACGCAGCTCGACTCGGCCAAGCCTCGACAGCCGGCTCATGCCGATGCCGCGGGCCGCGTCGATGAGCGCCGGGTCGACGGCGTTGAGGCCGACGATCGTGTTGCGGATGATCGGCAGCAGCGAGTACAGCACCAGCGCGGCGACGCTGGCCGCAACGCCGAGGCCGAAGACGGGAATGAGCAGGCCGAGCAGTGCGAACGCAGGCACTGTGAGGATTACGCTCGACGTCGTGGTGGCGAGGTTGGCCGCCAGCGGGTTGCGGTAGGTCAGCACACCGATCGCCACGCCGATGAGGGTGGCGATCACCACGCTCTGCACGACGGCGCTGACGTGCTGGTAGGAGTCGAACATCAGCTGCGAATGATGCGCAATGAGGTAGTCCCACAAAGCGCCCACATTCAAACTCCCCGCTACGCAGCAACCTGTACGCGCCATTGCGCCCACTGGCCGATACCCGATCCTGGCAAATGCCAAACCAAGATCAAAAGATCTCGCTCAGTTGCGTTCTCGCTGAGTTGAAATCTTGGCGGCGAGCCGACGGGCCGCCATTCTGCTACGGGGTGTTCTGCGTCTGTGGAGGTGAACTCGTGCCCTCATCCGTGCGTGTCGTCAAGCTCGGGGCTCATATCGGTGCCCGCGTCGACGGCATTCGCCTTGCCGATGGTGTCGACGCGACCGCCGCCGCTCGGATCAACGCGGCGCTGCTCGAGCACAAGGTGATCTTGTTCCGGGACCAGCATGACCTGAGCGACGAGGGCCAGTTGGCGTTCGCGCGCGCGCTGGGAACGCCGACCACCGCCCACCCGACGGTGACGTCGCGCGGAACCCGCTTGCTGCCCATCGACTCGCGCTACGACAAGGCCAACAGCTGGCACACCGACGTGACGTTCGTCGACCGGATCCCCAAGGCGTCGCTGTTGCGCGCGGTCACCCTGCCGAGCTACGGCGGCACGACAACGTGGGCTTCGACCGAGGCGGCCTACGACCAGTTGCCGGAACCGCTGCGTGTGCTGGCCGAGAACCTCTGGGCCGTGCACACCAACCAGTACGACTACGCGTCACCGCGCGAAAGCGTCTCCGCGCAGGAACGCCAGTACCGCGAAGAGTTCGTCTCCGACTACTACGAGACCGAGCACCCCGTGGTCCGCATCCACCCCGAAACGGGCAGGCGCGTACTGCTGCTCGGCCACTTCGTCAAACGGTTCGTCGGGCTGGGCTCAGCCGAGTCCGCTGCGCTGTTCCATCTGCTGCAGGCTCGAGTCACCAAGCTGGAGAACACGATTCGATGGGACTGGCAGCCCGGCGATCTGGCGATCTGGGACAACCGCGCGACACAGCACTACGCCGTTGCCGATTACGACGACCAGTTCCGCATGCTGCACAGGGTCACGTTGGCCGGCGACATCCCGGTGGGCGTCGACGGGCAGAGCAGCCGCGTGGTCGCCGGTGACGCCTCGCAGTACTCGGACGTGGTGAGCCCGGTACCGCTGGCCAGCTGACCGGTCAGCGGTCGGACATCCCCCACCGTGCGGCCCACGACTGCGAATAGCCGGAACCGGCAAGCACGCCGAGCAGAACCATCAGCGCTGTGAACGCGAGCAGAGCGAACATCGAACGTTCCTTCCTAAAGGGTGTGCCGATGACCGGACTGAGAAGCTTCTACAGCCTGTCCATCGCCCGCGACATCGCGGAGTTCTCCAGATAGGTGAACCGCTGGGCGTGGTGCCTCGGTGCACGCAGCCTCTCGGGCCGGGCGAACATCGTGCGCACCGCCGAGGAGAACTCGTGTGCGATGTTGCGGTGGCGCGCAGGTGTGGGCGCCAGTGCCGCCGCAGAACTCAGCAGCACCTGCTGTTCGGTGATCAACGCCGCGGTATCGGTCTGCTGCGATACCGAAGGCGCCGGTGTTCCCTGAATCTTCTGTGTCAGGTTCGTTGTGCGCGCTGTGCCAGCCTCGGTGTCCAACGTGGTCATTTCCAACAACTCCAAACCGCCCCAATGTCCCGTGCTCTACTGTCGCGGGCTCCTCATGTTCAGAAAGCTAAATTCCGCGGCTTATTGACGCACGCGTAGTGCACTACTCCAGTCGCCCAGCTGGGCTTCCGGGTACCGTGAGGGTGGTGGCCCGAGCTCGTGACCAGGACGCTTGCCCAGGCGCATTACAGATGCACCGGGCCGCCGACGGCGCGCTGGCGCGGGTCCGGCTGCCGGGAGGAATGATCGCCCCGCGTCAGCTCGAGGCGCTGGCGCACGCGGCTACCCGATTCGGCTCCCCCGCGATGGAGCTGACCTCACGGGGCAACATCCAGATCCGCGCCGTCCAGGACACAGAGGCTCTGGCCGATGCCGTTGCCGCCGCCGGATTGCTGCCGTCGGCCACGCACGAGCGGGTGCGCAACATCGTCGCCTCGCCGCTGTCGGGCCGGCTCGGCGGAGACGCCGACGTGCGGGAATGGCTGCACCGGCTGGACGCCGCGATCTGTGCCGAGCCGGCACTCGCCGCCCTGCCCGGCCGGTTCTGGTTCGGCATCGACGACGGCCGCGGCGACGTTTCCGGGCTGGCCGCCGACGCCGGCGCCCATGTATGCGGCGATTCGGTCGCCGTACTTTTGGCCGGCCGCGATACCGGCGTGCGAATCCCACCCCCCGACGTTGTGCCGACTCTTGTATCCGTCGCGCGGCGCTTCCTCAAATTCCGCGAAGACGCCTGGCGGGTTGCGGAACTCGCGGATCCTGCAGCGCTGATCGAGGGCTTACCCCGTTTCGCTGAGCCAGGGGCGACCTGGCCGCCCGTCAGCCGTCCGCCGGTCGGCTGGATCAGCCAGGACGACGGCCGGATCGCGCTGGGCGCCGTTGCGCCGCTCGGCGTGCTGACGGCTCGGGTCGCCGAGTACCTGGCGGCCATCGACGCTCCGATGGTCATCACGCCGTGGCGCTCGGTGCTCGTCTGCGACCTCGTCGACGGGGTCGCGGACGCCGCCCTGCGGGTGCTCGCGCCGATGGGTCTGGTGTTCGACGACAACTCACCCTGGCTCGACGTGAGTGCCTGCACTGGCAGCCCCGGCTGCGAACACTCCGCGGCCGACGTGCGGGCGGACGCGGCCCGCGTGGTCGGCGATTCCAGCACGGCGCACCGGCACTTCGTCGGGTGCGAACGGGCCTGCGGCAGCCCACCATCCGGCGAGGTGCTGATCGCGACCGGAGACGGATACGTGCTGCGCACAGCCTCCCCGTAGGGTGAGCGGGTGCTCGACTACATCCGCGACGCGGCGGAGATCTACCGGCAGTCGTTCGCGACGATCCGTGCCGAAGCCGATCTCTCGCGGTTCCCGGACGACGTCGCCCGGGTGGTCGTGCGCTTGATCCACACGTGCGGCCAGCTCGACGTCGCCGAGCACGTCGCCCACAGCGAGGACGTCGTCGCCAAGACGCACGCCGCGCTCGCCGCAGGGGCACCCGTGCTCTGCGACTCGTCGATGGTGGCGGCGGGAATCACACGGTCCCGGCTGCCTGCCGGCAACGAGGTGGTGTCGCTGGTGGCCGATGGCAGGGCCGCCGACCTTGCGGCCCGGCTCGGCACCACCCGCTCGGCCGCCGCGGTGGAGCTGTGGGCCGATCGGATCGGCGGCGCGGTGCTTGCGATCGGCAATGCGCCGACCGCGCTGTTCCGGCTGCTGGAAATCGTGGACGACGGCGCGCCAACCCCGGCGGCCGTGCTCGGAGGCCCCGTCGGGTTCGTCGGCTCGGCCCAGTCCAAGCAGGAGCTCATCGACCGGCCCCGCGGCATGTCCTATCTCGTAGTCACCGGACGCCGCGGCGGAAGCGCGATGGCCGCCGCCGCCGTCAACGCCATCGCGAGTAGCACCGAATGACCGACCGAGGAACGCTGTGGGGCGTCGGCCTTGGCCCTGGCGACCCCGAGCTGGTGACGGTCAAGGCTGCCCGGGTCATCGCGCAGTCCGACGTCGTCGCCTATCACAGCGCGAGGCATGGGCGCAGCATCGCCCGCGGCATCGCGCAACCGTATCTGCGGCCGGGCCAGATCGAGGAACACCTGGTGTATCCGGTGACCACCGAGACGACCGACCATCCCGGCGGTTACGCCGGCGCGATGGAGGACTTCTACCGCGAGGCCGCCGGGCGGATCGCCGTGCATCTGGACGCAGGCCGCGACGTCGCACTGCTCGCCGAGGGCGATCCGCTCTTCTACAGCTCCTACATGCACATGCACACCCGGCTGACTGAGCGCTTCGACGCGGTGATCGTGCCGGGAGTGACGTCGGTCAGCGCGGCATCCGCCGCAACGGGCACACCCCTGGTGCAGGGCGACGAGGTGTTGACGATCATTCCCGGCACCCTGCCCGTCGAGGAGCTCAAGCGCAGGCTCGCCGATACCGACGCCGCCGTCGTGCTGAAACTCGGGCGCTCGTATCCCGCTGTCCGGGAGGCGCTTTCGTCGGTGGGCCGGCTCGACGACGCCTACTACGTGGAACGCGCCAGCACACCCGCGCAACGTGTGCTGCCCGCGGCCGACGTCGACGACGACAAGGTGCCGTACTTCTCGCTGGCCATGCTGCCTGGCGCCGCCGCAAGGCGAGCGCCTGCCGGCAGGGTTGCCGTGGTCGGCCTCGGCCCCGGTGACACCGAATGGATGACACCGCAGAGCCGCCGCGAGCTCGCCGCCGCCACCGACCTCATCGGTTACGGCCCGTACCTCTCGCGCGTCCGGCCACGTGACGGACAGCGCCTGCATCCAAGCGACAACACCGACGAACCGGCGCGCGCGCGACGGGCGTGCGCGCTCGCCGAGGAGGGAAACGCCGTCGCCGTCGTCTCCTCGGGCGATCCCGGTGTCTTCGCGATGGCCACGGCCGTCCTCGAGGAAGCCAAACAATGGCCGGGCGTCGAAGTCCGGGTGATTCCCGCGATGACCGCGGCGCAGGCGGTCGCGAGCCGGGTTGGCGCACCGCTGGGCCACGACTACGCGGTGATCTCGCTGTCCGACCGGCTCAAGCCGTGGGATGTCATCGCTGCACGGCTGACCGCCGCGGCGAAGGCCGATTTGGTGCTGGCCATCTACAACCCCGCCTCGAGGACCCGCACCTGGCAGGTCGAAGCGATGCGCGATCTGCTGTTGGAGCACCGTGACCCCGGCACCCCGGTGGTGATCGGCCGGGATGTGTCCGGTCCGCGCGAGAAGGTGAAGGTGGTGCGGCTCGCCGACCTCGACCCCGCCGACGTCGACATGCGGTGCCTGCTGATCGTCGGATCGTCGCAGACCCAGTGGTACGACGATCGGGTGTTCACACCGCGCCGTTACCCGTCGCTCTGATACTGTCCGGCAGCCATGACCATTCCACGCGGGCCTCGAGATGTAACGCCGGCATGGCTCGGCTCCGTCCTGGGAGCCAACGTGGTCGACGTCGACGTCGCGCCGATCGGCACCGGCCAGACCGGCGCCACCTACCGGGTGGCCGCGAGATATGCGGGCGGCACCGAGCTGCCCGCCACATTCGCGGTCAAGCTGTCCGCCCAGGACGACGCGGTGCGTGAGCGGGTCGCGCTCGGCTACCGGTCCGAGGTCGAGTACTACGCGCGGGTCGCCGATCGCATGAGCATCCCCGTCCCGCAGTCCTTCTACTCCGAGATCTCCGACGACGGCGCCGACTTCGTCCTCGTCCTCGCCGATATGGCGCCAGCGGTGCAGGGCGATCAGATCGCGGGGTGCAGCGCCGAGGAGGCGGTCCTTGCGGTCGAGGCGCTCGCCGGACTGCACGGCCCAAGCTGGTGTGATCCCGAGTGGATGGCCTTGTCCGGCATCGCGATGCCCAAACCCGGCGACGACGCCGCGGCCGGCGGCCTCGGCGAGATCTCGGTGATGGCCGGCGGAATTCTTGTGGACAAGCTCGGCGGCGACATCAGCGATGAGGACAAGGAAACCCTCACCACCGCAATGTCATTGGTCACACCTTGGCTGAAAGCCGAGCCGGACCGATACGCCCTCATGCACGGCGACTACCGGCTGGACAACATGCTGTTCGACCCGGGTCGCACTCGCATAACGGTGGTCGACTGGCAGACGGTCGGAATCGGTCTGCCCGGCAGAGACCTCGCGTACTTCACTGCGACGAGCCTCGATCCCGATGACCGCTCGGAGATCGAGAAAGACCTCGTCGCCCAGTACCATCGCGCGCTACTCGGCTACGGCATAACCGATTACGACTTCGATACCTGCTGGCGCGACTACCGGCTCGGCGTGGTGCAGGCGCCCCTTCTCACGGGTTTGGGCTTCGCGTTCGCCGCATCCACCGAGCGCGGTGACGAGATGATGCTGACCATGCTGCACCGCGGTTGCCGCACCATCCGCGAGCTGGAAACGCTGGAGTTGATTCGGTCCTACGAATCGGTGTGAACCGGGTTTGTGCGACGCGCTGACGACCGCGGCAGTCAGCCGAGCGAGCCGACCCAGGCCACCGCGTCGTCGACCGTCGAGACCGTGGTGACTCCGTCGGGCAGCATCGGACGGTTCACCATCACGACCGGAACGTCGAGTGCGGCAGCGGCGTCCAGCTTCGGCCTGGTCATGTCCCCGCCGCTGTTCTTCGTCACCAGGCACTCGATGCGGTGCTCGGTGAGAAGGGCAAACTCGTCGTCGTAGCGGTACGGCCCGCGCGAGAGGACCAGTTCACGGCTCGGCGGCAAGGTCCGCGGATCCGGCGCGGTGACGGCGCGGATCAGAAACCACGCGTCGACGTCCCTGAACACCGCGACACCCGACCTGCCCGTGGTCAGAAACACCCGCTTGAACCCGTTGTCCTGCACGGCCTTGGCGGCGGCGACGTCGCCGTCGACCAGGATCGCGCCGCCGGGCGGCCACGCCGGTCGCGAGAGGACGACATGCGGGATCCCCAGTTCGCTGCACACCTCGGCGGCGTGGGCCGTGATCGTCGCGGCATAGGGATGGGTGGCGTCCACGACCGCGCTGACATCCGAGTCATCGAGCCACCGCCGCAACCCGTCGACACCGCCGAAGCCGCCGATGCGAACCTCGCCGGGCGGGAGCGCGGGATCGGGTACGCGGCCGGCCAGCGAGCTGATCACGTCGATGCGGGGAGTTAACCGCGCTGCCAGCGTTCGGGCCTCCGAGGTACCTCCGAGGAGCAGCACACGCATCAATGCCGGTCCCCTCGTTTCCTGTCGGTCGAGTACAGATAGCTGTCCGCGAAAGACTCCGCGGTCAGCACATCGCCGACGACGATCACCGCGGTCCTGGTGATGTTCGCGGCGTGCATCTCGTCGGCGAGCTCGGCGAGCGTGCACCGCAGCACCGCCTGTTGCGGCCAGCTGGCGAAGGCCACGACCGCACAAGGCGTTTCGGGGCGGTAGCCGCCGGCCACCAATCGGGGAACGATCGCATCGACCTGAGCGGCGGCGAGATGCAACACCAGGGTCGCACCCGGCGCCGACAGCTTCTCGAGGTCCTCCCCCGGCGGCATCGGCGTCGACAGCGTCGCGACGCGTGTCAACGTCACGGTCTGCGCGACACCCGGCACAGTCAGCTCACGTCCGAGCGCGGCCGCCGCCGCCGCGAAAGCCGGGACGCCCGGGACGATCTCGTAGTTCACGCCCAGCTCCGCGAGACGCCTGCACTGTTCGGCCAGTGCGCTGTAGAGCGACGGGTCACCGGAATGCAAGCGCGCCACATCCAATCCGGACGCATGTGCGTCGGCGATCTCACCGATTATCTCGTCGAGTGTCAGCGGCCCGGTGTCGACCACCCGAGCGTCGGGCGGGCACAGCCCAAGCAGGTCGTCGGGCATGATCGAGCCCGCATACAGGCACACCGGGCAACTGCTCAACAAGCGCTGGCCGCGCACGGTGATCAGATCGGCAGCGCCCGGCCCGGCGCCGATGAAATAGACCGTCATCCCTTGGTGACCACCCACTGTGTGACGGGCATCGCCGGGCGCCAGCCCGTGAACTTGCCCAGTGGCTCCCCGCGATAGTGCGCAAAACGGCGCAGCTCACCACCGAGGCGGGTATAGCACTGCGTGACAACGGCTTCCGATTCAGCCGTCACGGCATTCGTCACGAGCCTGCCTCCGCCGGGTAGCCGTTCATAGCAAGCGTCGAGCAGCCCGGGCTGCGTCAAACCGCCGCCGACGAAGATCGCCGACGGCGGCGGCACGAAGTCGAAGGCTTCCGGGGCGTCGAAATGCACCTCTACCCTGACGCCGAACGCCACCGCATTGTCGGTGATCCGTTTGCGGCGCCGTTCATCGCGTTCGAAGGCCACTGCGCGGCAACCCGGACCGCTGCGGCACCACTCGATCGCGACGCTTCCCGAGCCTGCGCCGACATCCCACAGCAGTTCGCCCGGCCGGGGCGCGAGTGCGGCCAGTGTCACCGCGCGCATCGACTGCTTGGTGATCTGGCCGTCGTGGGCGAACGAGTCGTCG
>NZ_JAVHWR010000047.1:0-29677 GCF_032159565.1 Mycobacterium sp. | reverse complement strand
CGATCCATGCCAGCCAGTTCATGCGCACCCCTTTAGCCGGGCGTAGCCTCCGAACTGTGCGATTTCGGTGTGAATACACACGCTGAGCGCGGTTTATCCCGCCAATGTTCGTAGTTGGGGTGCCTTGACGGCGGACCGGAGGTACCGGTTAACCTACCGGTTGGTTGGCACGCTGATCGATGAGGAGAACGCGTGACGTCTGCGGACGCGAGGAGCAATCAAACAGCTGCGGACGCGAGGAGCAATACCGCCTCTGCGGTGCGGATCGGCAACTGCTCGGGGTTTTACGGCGATCGGCACTCGGCGATGCGGGAAATGCTGACCGGCGGCGAACTGGACTACCTCACCGGTGACTACCTCGCCGAGCTGACGATGCTGATCCTGGCCCGCGACCGGGCCAAGTCCCCCGACCGCGGCTACGCCAAGACCTTCCTGACCCAGCTCGAGGAATGTCTGGGCACCGCGCTCGACCGAGGCGTGCGGATCGTCGCGAACGCCGGCGGACTGAATCCGGCCGGACTGGCCGCAGCGGTGCGGGCGCTCGCCGAACGGCTCGGCCTCGACGCCACGGTCGCCCACGTCGAAGGCGACGACTTGGTGTCTCGCGCCGGCGAACTCGGCTTGGGCAGCCCGTTGGCGGCCAACGCCTACCTCGGCGCGTGGGGCATCGTCGACTGCCTCAACAGCGGCGCCGACGTCGTGGTCACCGGCCGGGTGACCGACGCCTCGGTCATCGTCGGCCCGGCCGCCGCCCACTTCGGGTGGGCCCGAGACGATTACGACCGCCTGGCCGGTGCCGTGGCGGCAGGCCACGTCATCGAATGCGGGGTGCAGGCGACCGGCGGCAACTTCGCCTTCTTTGTGGAAGCCGCAGCGGGGGCCGACCTTCTGCATCCAGGCTTCCCGCTGGCCGAGATCTACGACAACGGGGTATCGGTGATCACCAAGCACGCGGGGAGCGGCGGGCTGGTCAGCGTCGACACCGTCACCGCCCAGCTTCTCTACGAGATCACCGGTGCGCGGTACGCGAATCCCGATGTGACGGTGCGGCTGGACAGCATCCAACTGTCGTCCGACGGCGCCGACCGGGTGCGCATCGACGGAGTCCGGGGTGAGCCGCCGCCGCCGACGCTGAAGGTGTCGCTGAACAGCATCGGCGGCTTCCGCAACTCGATGACGTTCGTGCTGACGGGCCTCGACATCGACGCCAAGGCCGAGCTGGTGCAGCAACAGCTGGAATCCGGGCTGGCCGTCAAACCGGCCGAACTGGAGTGGACGCTGGCGCGCACCGACCACGAGGACGCCGACACCGAGGAGGCCGCGAGCGCGTTGCTGCACTGCGTGGTCCGCGACCCCGACCCCGCCAACGTTGGCCGCCACTTCTCTTCGGCCGCAGTCGAATTAGCGCTTGCCAGCTATCCCGGATTCACCACCACCGCGCCGCCGGGGGAGGGTCAGGTGTACGGCGTGTTCACGCCCGGCTACGTCGACGCCGCCGAGGTGCCGCAGGTTGCCGTGCACGCCGACGGCACCCGCACAGAAATTCCCGCCGCCACCGAAACCAAGGTGCTCGAACCTGTCGCACCGTTCGCGCTGCCCGAACCGCTGCCGTTCGAGGACACCCAGCGCGTCCCGCTAGGCTGCATCGCCGGTGCGCGCAGCGGCGACAAGGGCGGCAACGCCAACGTCGGCGTGTGGGTGCGGACCACCAATCAGTGGCGGTGGCTGGCCCACGCGCTCACCGTCGAGAAATTGCGCGAGATGCTGCCTGAGACCGTCGGCCTGGAGGTCACCCGTCATGTGCTGCCCGACCTGTGGGCGGTGAACTTCGTCATCGAAGGCATCCTCGGCGAGGGCGTGGCCTACCAGGCGCGCTTCGATCCGCAGGCCAAGGGACTCGGCGAGTGGTTGCGCAGCCGACACATCGACATACCCGAAAGCCTTCTGAAGACGAGCGGGAGTGGAGGATGAGTATCTGGCATACGCCCGAACGAGAGCAGCTGCGAAAGACGGTGCGCGCCTTTGCCGAACGTGAAGTGCTGCCGTACATCGACGAGTGGGAGCACTTCGGCATGCTGCCACGCGAGCTTCACCTCAAGGCCGGCGAGGCGGGACTGCTCGGCGCGGGCCTGCCCGAGGCGGTCGGCGGCGGCGGTGGCGACGGCGCCGACGCGGTGGTCATCTGCGAGGAGATGCACTACGCCGGTGCGCCCGGCGGGGTGTTCGCGTCGTTGTTCACCTGCGGTATCGCGGTGCCGCACATGATCGCCTCGGGTGATCAGCGGTTGATCGACACCTATGTGCGGCCGACGCTACGCGGCGAGAAGATCGGATCGCTGGCGATCACCGAACCCGGCGGCGGGTCCGACGTCGGCCACCTCACCACCAAGGCGACGCGCGACGGCGACGACTACATCATCAACGGCGCGAAGACCTACATCACCTCCGGCGTGCGCGCCGACTACGTCGTCACCGCTGCCCGCACGGGTGGTCCTGGGGCGGCCGGAGTTTCGCTGATCGTCGTCGACAAGGGCACGCGCGGCTTCGAGGTGACCCGCAAGCTAGACAAGATGGGCTGGCGGTCCTCCGACACCGCCGAACTGTCCTACACCGACGTGCGGGTACCCGCCGCTAATCTGATCGGGGCGGAGAACAGCGGCTTCATTCAGATCGCCGGGGCCTTCATCTCCGAACGGGTGGGCCTGGCCGCGCAGGCGTACGCGAGCGCGCAGCGCTGCCTGGACCTCACCGTCGAATGGTGCCGCAACAGGGAAACATTCGGGAAGCCGCTGATAACACGGCAGTCCGTGCAGAACACGCTGTCGGAGATGGCGCGCCGCGTCGACGTCGCACGCGTCTACACCCGCAGCCTCGTCGAACGGCAATTGGCTTCCGGAGCCGCTATGGCGGCGACATCGAGCTCAGAGACCAATTCCTTGATAACTCAGGTGTGCTTCGCCAAGAACACCGCCGTCGAGGCCGGCGAGTGGGTCGCCAACCAGGCGGTACAGCTCTTCGGCGGGATGGGATACATGACCGAATCGGAAGTCGAACGTCAGTACCGCGACATGCGGATCCTCGGAATCGGCGGCGGCACAACCGAAATCCTCGCCTCGCTGGCCGCCAAGACACTTGGATACCAGTCATGACGGCGCTGGCGTCGACGCTGGATCCCCGCTCACCCTCTTATGCCGAGGCAGCCGAGGCGATGACGGCCAAGCTCGCCGAGCTCGACGCCGAACACGCCAAGGCGCTGGGAGGTGGCGGCGAGAAGTACGTCAAGCGCCACCACGACCGCGGCAAGATGACGCCGCGCGAGCGCATCGAGATGTTGATCGATCCGGACTCGCCGTTCCTCGAGCTGAGCCCGCTGGCCGCGTACGGCAGCGAGTTCCAGATCGGGGCCAGCGTCGTCGTCGGCATCGGAGCCGTCGAGGGCGTGGAGTGCATGCTGGTCGCGAACGACCCGACGGTCAAGGGTGGCACCAGCAATCCGTGGACGCTGAAGAAGGTGTTGCGGGCCAACCAGATTGCTCTGCAAAACCGGCTGCCGGTGATCTCAATGGTGGAGTCGGGCGGTGCCGATCTGCCCACACAGAAGCAGATCTTCGTACCCGGCGGGCAGATGTTCCGCGACCTGACCCGGTTGTCTGCGGCGGGCATCCCGACAATCGCCCTGGTGTTCGGCAACTCCACCGCGGGCGGTGCCTACGTCCCTGGCATGTCCGACCACGTCGTGATGATCAAGGAGCGCTCGAAGGTGTTCCTGGCCGGCCCGCCGCTGGTGAAGATGGCCACCGGCGAGGAGTCCGATGACGAGTCGCTGGGCGGTGCCGAAATGCACGCCCGCACTTCCGGTCTGGCGGACTATTTCGCGGTCGACGAGCTCGACGCCATCCGGATCGGCCGCCGCATCGTCGCGCGGTTGAACTGGTGCAAGCAGGGCCCGACACCGGGGCCCGTCACCGCACCTAAATATGACGCCGAGGAACTACTCGGCATCGTGCCATCGGATCTGCGCATCCCGTTCGATCCGCGCGACGTGATCGCCCGCATCGTCGACGGTTCCGAGTTCGACGAGTTCAAACCGCTCTACGGATCGTCGCTGGTGACCGGTTGGGCGAGCCTGTACGGCTATCCGATCGGCATCCTGGCCAACCATCGCGGCGTGCTGTTCAGTGAGGAGTCTCAGAAGGCCACCCAGTTCATCCAGCTCGCCAATCGATCGGACACGCCACTTCTGTTTTTGCACAACACCACCGGCTACATGGTCGGCAAGCAATACGAGGAAGGCGGCATGATCAAGCACGGCTCGATGATGATCAACGCCGTGTCGAACTCGACAGTTCCGCACATCTCGCTGCTGGTCGGCGCGTCCTACGGCGCAGGCCATTACGGCATGTGCGGGCGCGCCTATGACCCGCGCTTCCTGTTCGCCTGGCCCAGCGCCAAGTCCGCGGTGATGGGCGGCGCACAGCTCGCCGGGGTGCTGTCGATCGTGAGCCGCGCGGCGACCGAGGCTCGCAGCCAGCAGGTCGACGAGGACGCCGACGCCGCGATGCGGGCCGCGGTCGAGGGACAGATCGAGGCGGAGTCACTGCCGATGGTGCTGTCCGGAATGCTGTACGACGACGGCGTCATCGATCCGCGCGACACCCGCACGGTGCTGGGCATGTGCCTGTCCGCCATCGCCAATGGCCCGATCAAGGGGACGTCGAACTTCGGCGTCTTCAGGATGTGACGCCGTGACCACCCGAGTACTGGTCGCCAACCGCGGCGAGATCGCCCGCCGGGTGTTCGCCACCTGCCGCCGCCTCGGCATCGGCACCGTCGCTGTCTACACCGACTCCGACGCCGGTTCGCCGCACGTCGCAGAAGCCGACGCGCGGGTGCGTCTCGAAGGACGTAACGGCTACCTCGACGCCCAGCAGTTGATCGCGGCGGCTCGGGCATCGGGCGCCGACGCCGTTCATCCCGGCTACGGATTTCTCTCCGAGAACCCCGATTTCGCTGCGGCGGTGCTCGATGCAGGTTTGACGTGGATCGGCCCACCGGTCGCCGCCGTCGCGGCGATGGGCTCCAAGATCGAGGCCAAGAAGATGATGGCCGCCGCAGGTGTGCCGGTGCTCGACGAACTCGACCCCGACACCGTGACGGCCGACCAACTGCCGGTGCTGATCAAGGCGTCGGCAGGCGGCGGCGGCCGAGGCATGCGCGTCGTGCGCGAGTTATCCGAGCTGTCTGCGCAGGTGGAGGCGGCGCGCCGCGAGGCGCAGTCGGCGTTCGGTGATCCGACGGTGTTCTGTGAGCGCTACCTCGCCACCGGCCACCACGTGGAGGTTCAGGTGCTCGCCGACGAGCACGGCACAGTGTGGGCCGTCGGCGAACGCGAGTGCTCGATCCAGCGGCGCCACCAGAAGATCATCGAAGAGGCACCGTCGCCGCTCGTCGAACGAACTCCGGGCATGCGCGACAAGCTGTTTGACGCCGCGCGGCTTGCGGCGAGCGCGATCGGCTACACCGGCGCGGGCACGGTCGAGTTCATGGCCTCCGGCTCTGACGATGGGGCCGGCGACTTCTTCTTCCTCGAGATGAACACCCGGCTTCAGGTCGAGCACCCCGTCACCGAGGCGACCACCGGTCTGGACCTCGTCGGGTTGCAACTGCTTGTCGCCGACGGCGGCCACCTCGATCCCGAGCCGCCGCCATCGCGGGGCTACTCCGTCGAGGCCCGGCTGTACGCCGAGGACCCGGCCAAGGACTGGCAGCCGCAGGCCGGCTCCGTGCACCGCTTCGAAGTACCCAACATCACAACGCGATTCGTGCCGCTCGACGGGCTTGGCGTGCGGGTCGACACCGGCATCGAGAACGGTTCCCAGGTGTCGGTTTTCTACGACCCGATGCTGGCGAAGATCATCTCCTACGCGCCTGTCCGCCGTCAGGCCGCGAGCCTTCTGGCCGACGCACTGGCCCGCACCCGAATCCACGGTGTGCGTACCAATCGCGACCTCCTCGTCAACGTGCTGCGGCATCCCGCGTTTCTCGACGGTGCTACCGACACCGCGTTCTTCGACACTCACGGGCTGGCCGAGCTGGCCTCGCCGCTGGCCGACCCGTGTGCCGTCGAGTTGTCGGCGTTGGCCGCGGCGCTCGCGGATGCCGCCGAAAACCGCAGATCCGCAACGGTCTTCGCGGCTGCACCCAGCGGGTGGCGCAACGTCACGTCGGGGTTCCAAACCAAGCGCTTCGCCGACAATGCGGGTGGGACGCACGAGGTGCGGTATCGGTTCACACGCACCGGAGTCGACGTGCCCGGCCACGAGGGCGTGAGTATCGTTTCGTCGTCGCCGGAGCATGTGGTGCTCGCGGTGGACGGCGTGGACCGCCCGTTCCACGTTGCGCGATACGGCGACGACGTGTTCGTCGACTCGCCTTTGGGGCCGGTGCAACTGGTCGCGCTGCCACGATTCCCCGATCCGTCGGCGGCGCTCGCGCACGGTTCCCTGCTCGCGCCGATGCCGGGTTCGGTGCTTCGCATCGGTGCCGCGGTAGGCGACACCGTCACCGCGGGCCAGCCGCTGATCTGGATGGAAGCCATGAAGATGGAGCACACCGTGGCCGCACCGGGCGACGGCGTGCTCGCCGAACTCAACGTCGAAGTCGGCCAGCAGGTCGACGTCGGCGCCGTACTTGCCCGTGTGGACGAAGAACAAGGAGCCAGCCCATGACTCAGACCGACAACGGCTTCATCGAGAGCGACGAGCGGCAGGCGCTGCGCAAGTCGGTGACCGCGATGGCCGCCGACTACGGCCAGGACTACTACCTGGAGAAGGCACGCGCCGGCCAGCACACCGACGAGTTATGGCGGGAGGCAGGCAAACTCGGCTTCATCGGGGTGAACCTGCCCGAGGAGTACGGCGGTGGCGGCGCGGGCATGTACGAGCTGTCCATCGTGATGGAAGAGATGTCTGCAGGCGGCTGCCCGCTGTTGCTGATGGTGGTCTCCCCCGCGATCAACGGCACGATCATCGCCAAGTTCGGCACCGACGAGCAGAAGAAGCGGTGGCTGCCGGGTATCGCCGATGGCTCGATCACGATGGCGTTCGCGATCACCGAACCCGATGCGGGTTCGAACTCGCACCGCATCACCACCACCGCGCGCCGAGACGGCAGGGACTGGATCCTCAAGGGCCAGAAGGTGTACATCTCCGGCGTCGACCAGGCGCAGGCGGTGCTGGTGGTCGGCCGCACTGAAGAGGCGAAGTCCGGCAACCTCCGGCCCGCCTTGTTCATCGTGCCCACCGACACTCCCGGGTTCACGTGGACCAAGATCGACATGGAGATCGTCAGCCCGGAGAACCAGTTCCAGGTCTTCCTCGACGACGTCCGACTGCCGGCCGACGCACTGGTGGGGTCGGAGGACGCCGCGATCGCCCAACTGTTCGCCGGTCTGAACCCCGAGCGGATCATGGGAGCGGCCAGCGCGGTGGGCATGGGCCGGTTCGCGATCAACAAGGCCGTCGACTATGTCAAGACGCGCCAGGTGTGGAAGACGCCGATCGGCGCGCACCAGGGTCTGTCGCATCCGTTGGCGCAGAACCACATCGAGGTCGAGCTCGCGAAGCTGATGATGCAGAAGGCGGCCACGCTGTACGACCGCGGCGACGACGTCGGCGCGGCCGAGGCGGCCAACATGGCCAAGTACGCCGCGGGCGAGGCGTCGGTGCGCGCCGTCGACCAGGCGGTGCAGTCGCTGGGCGGCAATGGGCTGACCAAGGAGTACGGCATCGCCGCGGCGGTGACGGCGTCGAAGCTCGCGCGCATCGCTCCGGTCAGCCGTGAGATGGTGCTCAACTTCGTGGCGCAGACGTCACTGGGTCTGCCACGCTCTTATTGATGAGCACACTGGTCCACTACACCGTCGAAGGTCCCGTCGCGCGGCTCACGCTGGACTCGCCGCACAACCGCAACGCGCTGAGTAGGGCGCTGGTCAATCAGCTGCGCCAGGGGCTGTGCGATGCGTCCGACGACTCCTCGGTGCGGGCCGTGGTGCTGAGCCACACCGGTGGGACGTTCTGCGCGGGCGCCGACCTGTCGGAGGCCAGTGGTGGCGATGCGGCCGAGACGGTCGCCAACAATGCACGTCAGCTGACGTCGGTGCTGCGCTCGATCCTCGAGATTCCGAAGCCGGTGATCGGGGCGATCGACGGGCATGTCCGCGCAGGCGGGCTTGGGCTGGTCGGGGCATGCGACATCGTGGTGGCCGGGCGCAACAGCACCTTCGCGCTGACCGAGGCGAGGATCGGGGTGGCGCCGTCGATCATCTCACTGACGCTGCTGCCGAAGATGTCCGCTCGCGCAGCGAGCCGGTATTTCGTGACCGGAGAGAAGTTCGGGGCGGATGAGGCCGCTGAGACGGGTCTGGTGACGATCGCGGCCGACGACGTCGCCGTCGCCGTGTCTGAGCTGACGGCCGAGATCGCGAAGGGCTCGCCGCAGGGTCTCGCGGCGTCGAAGGCCTTGACCACGGCTCCTATATTGAAAGCATTTGACCAGCAGGCAGAGGATCTGACCAGGCAGTCTGCGGAACTATTCGTGTCCGACGAGGCCCGCGAGGGCATGATGGCCTTCCTGCAGAAAAGGCCTCCGCGCTGGATGGCGGAGTCATGACGTCGACGGTTCTGGTCACCGGCGCGACCGGCACGCTCGGGCACCGAGTAGTTGGTGGGGCCACCGAAGCCGGCCACAAGGTCCGCGCGTTGAGCCGAAAACCCCGCGTCGGTTACACCGGCGTCCACTGGGCGCAGGGCGACCTTCTCAGCGGCGCGGGCATCGACGCCGCGCTCGACGGCATTGATACCGTCATCCACTGCGCCACGCAGGGCACCCGCGGCAAGGACGTCGTCTCCGCCACCAACCTCATCTCGGCCGCACGCCGCGCCAGAACGAACAACATCATCTACGTCTCGATCGTCGGGGTCGACCGCATCCCGCTGCCGTACTACAAAGCCAAGCTGCGCGTCGAGGAGTTGTTGACCGCGTCGGACCTCGGCCACACAACTATCCGCGTCACGCAGTTTCACGATCTGATCGAGACGACATTCTCGGCCCAGCGGTTCTCCCCTGCATTGATCGCTATTAAGGGTGTGCGCTTTCAGCCGGTCGACACCGGCGACGTCGCGGCCCACCTGGTGTCCCTCATTGACACGGGACCCGCGGGCCGTGTCGACGACATCGGCGGGCCGGCGGTCCTCGGCCACGACGAACTCGGGCGGATCTATCTCACCTCCCGCAATAGCCGTCGGCGCGTGCTGTCGTTGCCATTGCCCGGTGGCATCGTCGCTGGGTTGAAGTCCGGCGCCAACCTGGTACCGGCGAACCCAATAGGGACAATCGGATTCGCCCAGTACCTGGCGCGAACTAGATGATCTTCCTGTGCTTATTTGGTACGAAGTCGTAGGCTCGTGCTGATGAGCACCCCAGCGTCGCGCAATCGCTCAGAGCCCGCCGCAGACACCGACCGCATGCATGCTGCCCAGTTGCTGTCCGATGCCGCGGCCCAGGGCCGCCTGGGCATGACCGATTTCGAGGACCGGCTGGCCAAGGTGTATGCGGCCAAGACCTACGACGAACTCTCTCGCGTGAGCTCCGATCTGCCCGGCACCATCACAGCCCCGAGGGACGGCGCGCTGCACCCGGCTCCGTCGACGCTGCTGTTGGCGATCATGAGCGGGTTCGAACGCCGCGGCCGATGGAACGTGCCGAGGAAAATGACGACCTTCACACTATGGGGCGGCGGAGTGATCGACCTGCGCTACGCCGACTTCACCTCACCCGAAGTGGAGATTCGCACCTACTCGATCATGGGCGGTCAGACGATCCTGGTGCCGCCTGAGGTCAACGTCGACCTGCGCGGCCACGGCGTGATGGGCACCTTCGACCACCTGGAGACAAGCCAAGGCTTGCCCGGCGCACCGCGGATAAAGGTCCGCGGCTTCTCGCTATGGGGCAAGGTCGCTGTCAAGCGCAAGAAGCGCCGGGCCGTGTAGCTGACTGAAACCGTGGTCGCTAGTCTGACCAGTCATGTCAACAATTACGCGGGCGTTCGCGGCGATATCCCTAATTCCCCTTGCCGTCGGTTCCGCACAGATGGCGGCGGCGGATCCTGCAGTGCCTGAGGCAGGCTCGCCCTGCGTACATGAGGAGATCAACGACACCTCCTTGTCGCCCGGCGGTACCCCACTTCGGTGCCTAAACGACGCCTCAGGCTATACGTGGCAGGTGGACACAGGTGTGGCTGCGGTCGACCCCGCCACGGCAGGGCAGCAGGATTGGGTCAACTGCGTACAGTCGTCACACACCCCGAGCGAATGCGCACATATTCTCCGCGGCGCACCGCCGCCAGCGACTGGAGCGACCGCTACCCACATACCTGGCAGCGGTACTTTTCAGATTGGAGTCGACGTTGTATCCGGCGTCTACGAGTCCAGAGGAGGTATTCATAAGAGCCCCTGCGTCTGGAGTATCTACGCCGCGGACAACCCGTCGAACGTCATCGATCAGGGATCCTCGTACGGGCGCCAGCTGTTGAAGATTACGGCCACTCAGCGTGGCACGCTCGAAATAAGCAACTGCGCGCCGTGGACCCGATCACAGGAGGGCAGCCCAGTATTCTGACCCGATCAACGGCGTCGGCGCGACCGTAGGTAGTCGCCGACAACCGCGGCGCCCAGCCCGTCCAGATCCGGCACCACAACACGTCCCTCGACGCGCCGCGCGACTTGGTCGATGAACCTCGCCAGCCCCGGATCGTTGCCCAGCCGGAAGATCGTCACCTGCGCACCAAGTCGGGCCATTTCGTCGAAACCCTTGACCGTGTGGGCGATCGTCCGCGGATGTGGCGGGTAGTCGAAGAACACCGACGCGCCATCGCCGTCGCCGAAGTTCTCGAGGTGCGCGGTCGGCTCGCCGTCCGTCACAACCAGTACCACCGGCTGGGCGTTCGGATGCCGCCGCAGGTGGCGCCCCGCCAACGCGAGTGCGTGGTGCAGGTTGGTGCCCTGCTCATACACGCCCTCCAGCCCGGTCAGCTCGGCCGCCGACACTGTCCGCGCGTAGCGGCCAAAGGCGATGACCTCCAACGCGTCCGACCGAAACCGGGTGCTTATCAGATGGTTGAGTGCCAGCGCTGTGCGCTTCATCGGCAGCCAGCGGTTCTCCATCACCATCGAAAACGACGTGTCCACCAGCAGAGCCACGGCGGACTGCTGACGAGTCTCGGTCTCCGACACCTCGACGTCGTCGACCGTGATACGGATCGGTATCTCCTCGACACCGGTACCCGCTTGTCGCAGAACAGCATTCGTCAGCGTGCGCGTGACGTTCCACGGCTCGGTGTCCCCGAACTGCCACGCCCGCGTCGCACCGGTCATCTCGCCCGCCGCCCCGGCCCGGCGCGTCTCACGTTCGCCGTGCCGGCCCGAAAGCTGCTGCGCCACATCGCGCAACGCGGTCTGCCCCAGCTGCCGCATGGCCTTCGGCGACAGCCGCCACTGCCCGTCCGACCCGCGGTCCAGGAAGCCCTGGTCCATCAGCGCCTTCTCCAGCTCGGATAGTGTGCGCGCATCGACGGCCGCCTCGTCGCCGAGCTGGCGGGCCAGCGCCTCCAGATCGACGTCCTCCATCGTCGCGCCCGCATAGCTCTGCGACAGGGCCTCCGCGAGCTGTTCGAGCTCGGCGATGTCTGACATCGCCTGCGCGCCCTCGCCCATGCCCAGCGGATTGTCGCCGGAGAAACGCGACGAGCCATTCCAGTCCTCACCCGGCCTGGCCGCCTGCAGGTGTCCGTCGAGCCGGTTGAGCGCGTTCATCAACGACGGCGATCCGAAAGCCTGCTGCGCCAACGCATCCAGCTCAGCGCGCTGGTCGGGAGACAAACTATTGCGAAAGCGCTGCGCGGCCGCGGCGCGCTGAGCCAGCGAGTCCAGCAGCTCATCGACGTTTTGCGGGTTCTCCGGGAAGAACTCGCCGTGCTTCTTCATGAAGTCGTCGAAGTCCTGCTGGGTGTCTTCGCCGCGGGAGTGCTTGTCCAGCAGGTCGTTCAGATCGTCGAGCATGTCGTTGACGCGCTGACGATCCTCGTCGGTGGCGTTCTCCATCGCCTGCTTCATCCCGGCGAACCGCTGGTCCAGCATCTCGCGGCCGAGCAGATCCTTGATCTGCTCGTACTTCTCCTTCGCCTCCTGGCTGCGCCACTCGTAGTCGGACAGCTCCTGAACGGCCTTGGCCGGCGACGGCGGCAGCGACTCGATCCGCATCTCGTTGAAACGCGCGTCATCGTCCAAAGCGCGTGCCAGTTCCTTGCGCTCGGCCAGCACAGCCTCGTCGAGCAGCTTCTTGATCTCCTGCAGCGTGCCGTCAAGGTTGTTGCGCTGCAACAGCTCCCTGCGACGGCGGTTCGCCTCGGCGGCCAGCTTGTCCGCGCCGCGCATGTTCTCCGTGCCGCGCCGCAACAGCTCCTGCAGCGCGCGACGCGGCGACGAGCCCTCCATCACGTCCTGCCCGATGGCCTCCAGCGCTTCGCGCAGATCAACCGGCGGCGCCAGCGGGTCCGGGCCGCCGGTGTAGCCGGAGTAACGGGAGGAGCGCCCAGCCCGTCGAGGCAGGCCTTTAGCCATAGACGGTTTCGCCTTCGCCGGACACCTTGTCGATCCGTTTCGCCAGATACAAAGCCTCGAGCGCCAATTCGACGGCCGCGGCACGCTGGCCGTCCGACTTCGCACCCAGCCGCTCCTGCACCTGGGCGATCGCGGGTACTTCGGGCACCGCCGCCAGCACGTCGCGCGCCGACACCCGCTCCCCGGTCGTCACCGCCGTGCCGCCCTCGATCGCAACGACCAGCGGTCCGACGTCGATGCCGCCGAGCAGCCGCTGCGCGCTGTCGGCCGTCGCGCGCCGCAACAGGTGCTCGAGCACGGCCTGCTCACGGCCCTCCTCGCCGGACTCGAATTCCAGCTTGCCGCGCAGCACGTCGATGACCGTGGCGAGGTCGACCACACGGGCCACCGGGTCCTGCTCGCCGAGAACCGCCGAACGGTGCCGTGCCGCCGCAGCAACTGTTTCGGCAGCGGCGATCGCGAACCGCGCCGACACACCCGAGCGCTGGTCGATCGACGTCGACTCGCGCAGCAGCCGTGCGAAGCGGGCAAGGATCTGCAGCAGGTACTCCGGCACCTCCGCCGCCAGATGCGCTTCCTGGCTGATGACGCCGATTTCGGCGGCCAGCGCGAGCGGGTAGTGCGTACGGATTTCGGCGCCGAACCGGTCCTTGAGCGGGGTGATGATGCGCCCGCGATTGGTGTAGTCCTCCGGGTTGGCGCTCGCGACGACGACCACGTCGAGCGGCAGCCGCAGCGTGTAGCCGCGCACCTGGATGTCGCGCTCCTCCATCACGTTGAGCATCGACACCTGGATGCGCTCGGCGAGGTCGGGCAGCTCGTTGACCGCGACGATGCCGCGGTGCGCCCGCGGAATCAACCCATAGGCGATGGTCTCCGGGTCGCCCAGGCTGCGGCCCTCGGCCACCTTGATCGGGTCGATGTCACCGACGAGGTCGGCCACGCTGGTGTCCGGGGTGGCCAGCTTCTCGAAGTAGCGCTCGCTGCGGTGCCGCCACTCGATGGGCAGGTCCTCGCCCGACTCCGCGGCCCGCCGGATCGACTCAGGCGTGATCGGCGTGTACGGGTGCTCCCCCAGCTCCGAGCCCGCGATCACAGGCGTCCACTCGTCGAGCAAGCCCGACAGGGCGCGCAGCAGCCGCGTCTTACCCTGACCGCGTTCACCGAGCAGCACGACGTCGTGGCCGGCGATCAAAGCGCGTTCCAGCTGCGGCAGCACGGTGTCCTCGAAGCCGAGAATGCCGGGCCATACGTCGCGGCCTTCGGCGAGCGCGGCCAGCAGATTCTCCCGGAGCTCGTCTTTGACGCCCCGCTCGCGATGGCCGGAAGCACGCAGCTCGCCGACGGTACGGGGCAGATCCTTAGGTGATGTCACTACTCCACGCTACGACTGCTTGCGTGTGAAGGCACTCTGTACGCCTTACGCGAACATGACGGCGCCTACGCGTGGGACGGCGGGAGCAACTGGAAGCCCGTCAGAATCGTCTCGGCGTCGCGCTGATAAGTCGGATTGTCGGCGTCGGCGCTCTGCACCGTCATCGTCATCGCGTACGTGGTGTCCTCGGTGTGCAGCACCGCGGTCAGCACCCTCGCCGGATGCGGCGGCAAGATGCCGAGCTGCGGCGTGGTGTAGTCGATGGTCTCGGCGGGCAGCTCGCAGACTGTGGTTTCGGTGATCTTCACGTCCGTCGCGCCTACCGCCGATTTCAAGGCGTCGTGCTGGGCGTCGAAAACCTCTTGTGGCTCAGCGAGTCCGCGATGGCTTTCCAGCGTGACGACCGCGGTGGGCGCGAATCCGTCCTTGACCAAGCTGTCGTTGCGCATCGTGAAGCGGATCAGCTCGGAATCCATCATCGTCACCCGCTGCCAGCCGTCCGGCCGCGGGATCTTCATGACGGGCTCTTCGTCGGTGTGACCGGGGATCGACGCCATCGGCGCCTGGACCGACGTGCAATCCGACGCCGACGCGGCCGCCTTGCCCATATCGGGGGCGGCGACCACCCGAGCGTCGCTGACGACCCGCGTGCACGACGTGCTCAGCACGACCGCGGCGGTGCCTACGATCAACGCCGCCGCACGCGCCACTATCGCCATGGCGGCAACCTATCAGTGGGCGAAGTGGCGTGCTCCCGTCACATAGAGCGTCACACCGGCCTTGGCCGCCGCCTCGGTGACGAGCTCGTCGCGCATCGAACCGCCGGGATGCACGATCGCCTTCACGCCCGCGTTGGTCAGCGTCTGCAGGCCGTCCGGGAACGGAAAGAAGGCGTCGGACGCGGCGACCGCACCGCGCACCCGCTCACCGCCGCGTTCCACCGCCAGCCGCGCCGCGTCGACGCGGTTCACCTGGCCCATGCCGACGCCGACGGTGGCGCCGTTGGCGGCGACGACGATCGCGTTGGACTTGACCGCGCGGCAGGACCGCCACGCGAAGACGAGGTCGGCGAGCGTTGCCGGATCGGCGGGTTCGCCGGTGGCCAATTTCCAGTTCACCGGGTTGTCGCCCGCCGCGTCGAGCGCGTCGCGCTGCTGCAGCAGCAGGCCGCCGCTGATCGGGCGCATTTCGATGCCGCCGACCAACGGCTCCGACGCCACCAGAACACGGATGTTCTTCTTGCGCGCAAGCACTTCCACCGCGCCGTCCTCGTAGGCGGGCGCGATGATCACCTCGGTGAAGATGTCGGCGACCGTCTCGGCCATCTCGACGCTGACGGTGGTATTGGCCGCGATGACGCCGCCGAACGCGCTCAGCGGGTCACACTCGTGGGCCTTGCGGTGGGCGTCGGCGACCGACTCCGAGGAGATCGCGATGCCGCAGGGGTTCGTGTGTTTGATGATGGCCACACACGTCTGCTCGTGATCGAAGGCAGCGCGCCAGGCGGCGTCGGCATCGGTGAAGTTGTTGTAGGACATCTCTTTTCCGTGCAGTTGCTCGGCCTGCGCCAAGCCGGGCCACGCGGTGTCGTCGCTGTAGAGCGCCGCCTGCTGATGCGGGTTCTCGCCGTAGCGCAGCACGCCGGTGCGGCGCCACGTCCCGCCGAACCAGGCGGGCAGTTTCTGCGCATGCTCCTCGGGAGCCAGCGTCTCCCCCATCCAGTTCGCGACGGCCACGTCGTACTCTGCGGTGTGGCGAAACGCCAACGACGCCAATATCTTCCGCTCCGCGAGCGTGAATCCGCCAGCGCGAACCGCCGCCAGCACCCCGTCGTAGCCGAGCGGATCGACGACCACGGCCACACTGGGATGGTTCTTCGCGGCCGCCCGGACCATCGACGGACCGCCGATGTCGATCTGCTCGACGCACTCGTCGGCGTCGGCACCCGAGGCCACCGTCTCGCTGAACGGATACAGGTTCGCCACCACGAGATCGAACGCCTCGATGCCGAGTTCCTCCAGCGCGGCGGCGTGCTCGGCCTTGCGCAGATCAGCCAGCAGACCCGCGTGGACACGCGGGTGCAGTGTCTTGACGCGGCCGTCGAGCACCTCGGGGAAACCGGTGAGCTCCTCGACCGGCGTCACCGGAACACCGGCGCCTGCAATGGTTTTGGCTGTCGAGCCGGTCGAGACGATGGCGACGCCCGCGTCATGCAGGCCCTTGGCCAGTTCGGGCAGTCCGGTTTTGTCGTAGACGCTGAGCAACGCCCGTCGAATCGGTTTGCGCCCGTCCCCCGAGGCGCTTACCGCCGGCATCGTTTCGAAGTCCGTCATCCTATGACCGCCTTTCGTCCAGTCCAGGTCACTCCGCCCGTCGCCAGTGCGGCCAGGACATCCACCAACAGTCTCCGTTCGACGACCTTGATGCGTTCGTGCAGGGTGGCCTCGTCGTCGTCGTCGAGCACCGGGACCGGTTGCTGGGCCAGGATCGGCCCGGTGTCGGTTCCCGCATCCACCAGGTGCACGCTGCATCCGCTGACCTTGACGCCGTAGGCCAGCGCGTCGGGTACGGCGTGCGCACCGGGGAAGGCGGGCAGCAGCGCCGGATGCGTATTGAGAATCCGCCCCATGTAGCGCGAAAGGAATTTGGGGCCAAGGATTTTCATGAACCCTGCCGACACGATGAGGTCGGGCTCGTGTGCCGCTGTCGCATCGGTGATCGCCGCGTCCCACGCATCCCGGTCGGGGTAGTCGCCCACCCGCACCTTGTAGCTGGGCAGCGACGCCGCCGACGCCACCTCGACGGCCCGGCAGTCGCGGTCGACGCCGACGGCGACGATGCGGGCGGGATAGTCGCCGACCGCCGACTCGAGCAGGGACTCCAGCAGCGAGCCGGTGCCGGACGCCAGCACCACCACCCGGGCCGGTGCGCTCGGGGGCACACGGAGGGGTTGCTGCACGCGACGAGCCTAATCGTCGCCCTGGCGGCGCTGATCGCCGACGGGGCCCGGCGTGGCGTCGTCGTCGTCGATGTATTCCAGGTCCTCGGGATCGGGCAGGTCGTCGTCGAAGTCGACGTTTTGGTTGGAGCTACTCGCACTTTTGCGCCCAAATGTCGGTTTGGGCGGCGGCGGGGATTCGGGTTCCGGCTCGAATACGGGCTGGAAGTCGGGCTCCGGCTCGGCCTCCGGCTCTGGCTCGGCTTCCCGCTCGGGCCCCGCCCCCGGCCCTGGCTCGGCTTCCCGCTCGGGCTCGGGCTCGGCTTCCGCCTCGGCCTCGGACTCCGCCTCGGCCTCTTCGTCGAGATCGACGTTCTGGCGGGGACTACTCGCACTTCTTCGCCCAAATGTCGGTTTGGGCGAAGACGTGGTGCGGGCGATGCCGCCCGACATCGCCAGGGTCAGCCCGCCGATCCCGACGAACCACAGGAACACCGCGGGCCCGAACGTGGCCTGATCCACCCCGAGGTGGCCGAAGTTGCCCAGCTCGCCGCCGGCTGCGTACCCGAGAAGCGCCATCGCCGCCGCGCCGACCGCGGACGCGATGACCAGCTTGCCCAGCGCGGTCAGCAGCGGCAGCGGCCGGCGGCCGCACTGCTGGCCCACCACCACCCCGGAAGCGGCCCCGACGATCAGCAGCGCCACCCACACCGGGCCCAGCGGCGGCGTCGGAACCGCCGCAAGCACCGGCAGCGCGGGAATGTCGCCGCCGAACACGGTGAACGAACTGAACGTCGCAAGCCCGACGTGGGCGCTCGATCCCACGGCGACCGCGGAGGTGCCGACGATGACGTTGGGCGCGTAGAGCGCCGACAACAACGTGAGGCTCAACTGACCGAACGCCGAGTCGGTGATCGCGTACAGCTCGTGCATCGTCGACCAGTGCACCACCAGCGACAGCGCCGTGACCGCGCCCGACAGGCCGAAAAGCGCCAGCATCCCGGCCACCGCAGGCCTGCCCGCGTCGGCCACCCACTGCGGCAGCCCAGACGCCGTCACCAGGCGTCTACCCGCGCGGGACCCGACGCCGATCACGGCGCCGATCGCGTGCACGGCCAGCACCCCGGTGAACGCCCGCAGCGCATTGGGTGTCTGCAGCTCGGTCAGCACCGACGAGGCATCGTGCACGACGGCCAGGCAGATGGCCGCGATCAGCAGCGGACCGCCCAGCGCGGACGCGACGATCCACCGGATGACGAACCAGGATCCTTGCGGCGGGGTGGCGCCCGCGGTGGTGCGCGCGGTGCCCCACACCATTGCCAAAACCGGCAGCAGCGGCATCACGCCCAGCTCGCGACCGCCGATCGAGATCGGCACCTGGTGCACGCCCAGCCACATGCTGGCGATCGCACCGAGCGCGCCCGTCATGTCGCTGTTCGCGATGAGCAACTGCAGCAGCGTCACCGCGGCGATGATGACCAACGCCACTGCCGACGGGCCGAATGCGACCCGGAACAGGTCGCGAGCCTGGCGACTGCCGACCGACCTGTTCTCCACCACTAGCGGTATAGCAGCTCTTTGCTCGCACGCGCAGTATTCACGCGCGCGAGGCTCGGACTACGACGGCGAGTTGCCGGACTGGTTCGTCGAAGAGGACGACGACTGCGGCTGCTGCTGCGAAGGCTGGGCCGTGGGCGCCGACGGGGACGCCTGCGGCTGGCCGTAGGTCGGGAAACCGGTCGGCGGAGTCGGCGGGCCGCTCTGCTGACCGGCCGCGCCGTAGCCACCACCGGAGGGCTGTCCGCCGCCCGAGTAGCCGCCGCCGTACTGGCCGGGATAAGGCTGCCGCTGCTGCGGGGCTCCACCCTGATGCGGCCCCTGCTGGCCGTAGTACTGGTTCGGCTGGCCGTACGGGCCGTAGTTCTGCTGCTCGTACTTCGGCTTGGGCGCCGGCGCCGAGATGATGCCCGAGTCCAGCAGTAGGGCGCCGATAGCAACCGCAGCCTGTAGGAACGTCAAGGCTATGACGACGTAGAGGGCCCAGCCGATGCTGACGCCCTGGGGCTTCTGGATGACTTCGGCGATCACCAGCAGGAAGGCCAGCAGCGCGACAGCGGCGATCACCCCAATGGGCGCCCGCTGTCTTGGCAGCAGGCTTGCGCCGGCGATCAGGGCGGAGACCAGCGCCGCGACGACCGCGAGGCCGAGCCCCAAAGAGGTGCCGCTGGCACTGCCCAGCTGCGGGAAGTCGGTGCTTTGGATCGTGAACTGGTCGCCGAAGCTGAACAGGTACACGAGCAGGCCGAGCACCGACACTGCGGCCAGCAGGATGAACGGCAGCTTGCTCACACCGGCGGGGGTCGATGCGGGTGTCTGCGCCTGCTGGTGCTCGATCTTGCCGAACCCCTGGGTCGGGGCGCTGAACTGTGTCGTCGGCTGTTGGCTGGGCGGATATCCGGGGCTACTGGGCGGGTAGGTCATGACCTCTCCTGCTTTTGGTTGGGCGCCGCTGCCCGCGACGCTGCGTCGGAGCGCCGTTCACGAGAATCGTGAACTCGGACCGCATAGGCGATTCGACACCACGCTAGCGCACCCTGCGTTATGCGGACACGAGCACGGCAGCGTCAGCCCAGTTGTCCTCGGCGTTCTCGATCTCGCGGACCAGCGGCAGCACCCGCGATCCGAAGTACTCGATCTCCTCCTGGAAGTGCAGGAAGCCGCCGAGGATCAGGTCCACGCCCCGTTTGCGGTACGCCGCAATGCGTTCCGCAATCTGCTCGGGCGTGCCGATCAGCTGTGTGCGGAACCCGTCGTTGTACTGCACCAAATCCTCGAACGTGGAGTCGGCCCACATGCCGCGCTTGTCGGCAGTCGAGCTGCCAGCCTGTTGTACGGCGGCTTTGAACCCCTCCACAGCGGGTCGGTTGGCCTTGTCGACGATTTCGCGCAGGGTTTCCCGCGCCTCGGCCTCGGTGTCGCGGGCGATGATGAACCCGTTCAGCCCGAACTTCACCTGCCGGCCGGCGTCCCTGGCGTGCTCGCGCACCTCGATGATCTGCTCGGTCACCCCGTCGAAGTCCTTGCCGTTGGAGAAGTACCAGTCGGCGTAGCGACCGCCGTTGCGCCGCGCCGCCGTCGAGTTGCCGCCCTGGAACAGTTCCGGGTTGGGCCGCTCCGGGGTGATGACCGGTTTCGGTTTGAGGGTGAAGTCGTGGATGCGGTAGAAGTCGCCGCGGAAATCGACGTCGTCCTCGGTCCAGATCTTGCGCAGCACCTGCAGGAACTCTGCGCTGCGGCGGTACCTCTCGTCGTGTTCGAGCCACGGCTCGCCGAGGTGGGTGAACTCGTCTTTGAACCAGCCGGAAACCACGTTGACGGCGAAGCGGCCGTTGCTCAGCTGGTCGGCCGTCGCACCCAGCTTGGCCAGTACCGCCGGCTGCCAGAGGCCGGGGTGGACGGCGGCGATCACCTTGAGGCGCTGCGTCGCCAGCAGCAGCGCCAGGCTGAAGCTGGTGGACTCGTGCTGGTACTCGGCGCCGTAGCTGGCCTCGTAGCGGACCTGCGACAGCGCATAGTCGAAGCCGTTGGCCTCGGCGGTCTGCGCCAGCTTGACGTTGTAGTCGTACCCCCAGTCGGTGCGCTGCTCGATGTCGCTTGTGACCAGGCCCCCGCTGACGTTGGGCACCCAGTACGCGAATCGGACGTGATCTGCGATGCGTTCAGTCGTCATGCTGTGCCATGACAGCAGTGCGAGGGTCAGACGTCGCGGGTAACGCTCTCGGTGAAGGAAAGTCAGCGGATTCCGATGAGGCCGATTCGACTGTGCGGCTTTGTACGCTGTTGCGGGCGTGTCGCGGACGAAACTGCATAGTCGCGGCGCAGTCACACCTCGACGACCGGGGTGGCCGGGATCCCGTTGAATCGTGACGACGTCACCGACGTGTAGGCGCCCATCATCGGGCTGACCACCACATCGCCCACGTTCAGCGTCGGCATCGGATAGTCGCGGGCGATGACGTCTGCGCTGTCGCACGTCGGCCCTGCGAGCGTCACCGGCTCGTAGCCGCTCACACCGTCGACCACTTCACGCATGGCGAGGATCGGCGGGTGCACGTCCTCGGTCATCACATTCGAATAGCTGCCGTAGATTCCGTCGTCCAGATAGTGCCATTGCCGGCCGTCGCGCACGGCGCTGCCGACCACGCTCGTCAACAGCGTCATGCTCTCGGCGACCAGGAACCGGCCCGGCTCGGCCACCAAGGTGAACTCGTCGCGCCGGTCACCGAGCACCTCGTCGACGACGGCTGCGATGGAGTCGATCGTCGGCATCGACTCACGGTAGTTCACCGGGAAGCCACCGCCGATGTCGAGGATCCGCGTTGGCACACCGAGCGTTTCGTCGATGTGGGTGATGAGCTCGAGTGTGCCTCGCAGGGCGTCCCGATACGGTTGGACGGTCGACCCCTGGCTGCCGACGTGGAAGCTGAAGCCGCCGAAGCGAACTCCCGTCGCCAGGACATGCTTGACGACCAGTTCTGCGTCGGCGGGATCGACGCCGAACTTCGTCGACAGATCCGATTTCGCCGTCGCGTTGCGGAACGCGAGCCGCACGAGCACTTCGATGTCGGTGGGTAGGTCCGCGAATTTGAGGGCTTCGAGGGGATTGTCGACGACGAAGGTGCGAATGCCGGCCATGTAGGCGTGGTCGATGTCGGTCAGCTTCTTCACCGGGTTGCTGTTGATGCAGCGGCCGAGGGGAAGGCCAAGCGCTGCAATGAGGTCGGTCTCGGCGCTGGTCGCCACGTCGAAGCCGCACCCGCTGGCCGCGACGGCGCGCAGCACCGCCGGATGGGGCGACGTCTTCACCGCGTAGTGCAGCCGGAAGCCGCTCAGATGGGAGGCCAGCAGCCGGCACTGCTCGACAACACGATAGGGATCGAGCACCAGCAGCGGTGTGCCGTGCTGCGCGATGAGCGCGCGCCAACCCTCGGTGTCGGATCGAGCACGAAGCGTGTCACGCAGTTGCAGCCGTAGTGACGGTTCCACCGTCGACCTCCTCGCTAGCAGGCCCGCGTCCCGCCAGAAGACCGTTGAAGCGCTCGTAGCTGAAGATCGCGATAACGTAGAAGCCGATGTCGGAGAGCAGCTTTCCGAAGATCCAGCCGGCGGCGACGTTGCCCAACGCGATAGGGCCGAAATAGTAGGCCAGCGGCCGGATCGCGATGCTGTCGATCAGTTCGGCGGGGCCGAACTCGATCGCCACGCTGCGGAACGCGAAGAGGTTGGCGAGCACGAGGCGCTTCATCATCGGCGCAACGTGGTAGTCGCGGTAAGCCCAGCGAACCGCACTCGTATAGGCGGCCGCGTAGTAACCGGCCGATGCGCCGATGGTCGCGGTGATGGCCGCGGCCGCCATCGAACCCGTCAACAGGTACGCGGCGGCGGCACCGCCGAGTTCGCCGACCGTGCCCGCGATTTCACACGGCAGGTAGCGACGGACCCACTCCATGAGTTTCCGGCGGGCGGTACGCCTGACCTCCATGCCTTCGAAGTGTTCTGGCCCGCGGCCGACAAGTCGCGAGTAAGCCACTACTCCACCGGCCGGGGCTGCTACCCGTGCCGAGGGTGTGCCGCCAGGGCGCCCGCCGTCAGACTGCGACGCTGACGAGGAACACAGTGCCGACGATCATTTGAGTGAGCACCGTCGCTGCGCATGCGACGAGCATGCCGCGCCCGACCATGGCGGTTGTTCCACCCGCCTTGGTCAAAAGGAACGCGACGACGGCGTTGACGAGAAGAAGCGGCACGATGACGACCAGTCCGAGGAACAGCACCAGCGACCAGGCCGTCAGGGACACGAATTCAACAATGCCGATGTTGACCATCGCGGCGACGAAACCCGCCGGACCGAACGGCCCGGCCGCCGTCAGTTGCTCGTCAGTGAATCCAGAAGACATACAACGCTCCCACGGTCGATGCGACAACTCCCGAAGCCGCCACGCTCAGGCCGATGCCGCGCAGCGCCGAGGATCGCCGACTGAAGAGCACCACGCCGACGAGCAGCGAGACGACGAGAACGATTCCGCTGGCGGTGAGCAACGCCATCCGATAGTTCTCGACGACGTCGTGCGCCGCGAACGAGCGTCCGCCGAGCAGTCGCCACGCGATGATCAGAGCACCGATAACGAATTGGACGACGACTGCGCTGGCCAGCGTGGCCACTGACCACACCCGCTCGTCGAGGCGGCGACCGCCGACAGGTGTTGACACTGATTCTCCGTTCAGAATTGGTGCGTGCCGCCGGTGGGCAGCGGAGGCACCGACGGCACATCCCACGCGGGCCCGAAAGGCGTGGCGGGCAGGGCTGTCTGCACGTCGTATGTCGGGTTGTAGCCGCCGGTGTTGAAGGGCTCCCATGCCTTCGGGCCGATCCCGACGTCGTGGTGGAACGGCAGGTTGACGGCCGGGCCCCACGGTTGTCCGGAGGCGGCGCGATCGATGAGCACGGTGCGCGTCGTGCCGTTGGGCATGTCCTGATAGACCTCCATCGACGGGTAGTCGGTCCGGGTACCGCCGACCGTCACCCCGTTGGCACCTGGGGTGAACACCAAATCGCCGTTAACGGTGACCTGGTGGCCTTCCATAGTGGTGGGATCGCGGCTGACGCCGGGCGCGAAGGGGTTCCCGGAATCGTATTGGATCCGCACGGCACCATCGGCGGTCTGGGTCACCGTGCCGGTCGGGACTCCCACCCGGCTCGCCCCGAGCGTCCCGTCGTCGTTGACCATCGTCGAGGGGTTCTGGCGCATGACCACGACGCCGTTGTCGTAGTCGATATAGGTGGTGACCTTGGTGTTCTCAGGATTGAAGTTCATGTCCGGGCCGCGTGTGTTTCCGATGTCGCTGGTCCACGGCGGCCAGCCGGTAACGCTGTCCTGTTCGATCCACTGAGAGCACCGCACCACGCCCTGACCCTCGACGGGGCGGATTCTGACGACCTTTATCTCCGGGCCAACGCCCTGGTACATCGGGTCATAGCTGTGTGGGTCCAGAACCTCGGCGGTTGACCAGTCGGACTTGGAGACCGGGTCCCGCCCGAAGATCCGCCGGAAAGCCTTGCGCTGGTTGATTCGCTTCTCTTCGTCGCTGACCGGCTTCGGGTCGCCGGGCTGCGGCCCGTCCGTGTGCGGGCTCAGCGGGACGTCGTAGCCCAGTGCGCGGGTCTGGCCGGCGATTCCGGCTACCTGCTGCTGCGTGCTTTCGAGTACGCCGTTGGCTTGCGCGGTCTGGTTTCGCAGCGCGACGAGGATCGCGCGCTGGGCGGCCGGTGACGTCGCGGTCGAAGCGGCCGCGGCGGTGGCCCGGTTCTGGGCGGCGATGTCGTCGAGGCGGGCCGCGCCGGCGCGGTTGACGGCATCGGCCCTCGCGAGGTGACTGTCGAACGCGTCGTCGGTTGTCGCCGCACCGCCGAGGCGGGCTGCCGCCCGCTGCGCGAACGATTCGTGGCTGTCACGCATCGCCCCGGAGTTCTCGCTCATCGCGGCGACGGTGCCGGTGGTCTGCTGCTGGGCCTGCCGCATCGCCGCCGCGCCGCCTGCGGCTGCACGCGTGGGCGTCGGCGCAGGGCCGAACAGGGAGCGGGCGCGACGGATGACGCCGCCGACCTCCGCGCACGCCTGAACGACGGACATGAACCAATTTTCACATTTGTGCCGGCGCTGCTTGGCCGCCGATTCCCGGCGTGGCACCCCGCCCTTGCCCCTCAGACTGGAACACGTTCTAATTCTGGGTATGGACTATGGGCTCGTGTTGTTCACCAGCGATCGAGGGATCGCTCCCGCCGCCGCCGCCAAACTGGCCGACGACCACGGATTCACCACCTTCTACGTGCCCGAGCACACGCACATCCCGATCAAGCGCGAAGCCGCGCACCCGACGACCGGCGACGAGTCGCTGCCCGACGACCGCTACATGCGCACCTTGGATCCGTGGGTCTCGCTGGGTACCGCGTGCGCGGTGACGTCGCGGGTGCGGTTGTCGACGGCGGTGGCCCTGCCCGTCGAGCACGACCCGATCACCCTCGCCAAGTCGATCGCCACGCTCGATCACCTCTCGGGCGGCCGGGTCAGCCTCGGCGTCGGATTCGGTTGGAACACAGACGAACTCGCCGACCACAAGGTGCCTCCGGGACGGCGGCGCACGATGCTGCGCGAGTACATCGAGGCCATGCGCGCACTGTGGACGCAGGAGGAGGCCGAATTCGACGGCGAGTTCGTGAAGTTCGGGCCGTCGTGGGCCTGGCCCAAGCCGGTCCAGTCCCATATCCCGGTATTGGTCGGCGCGGCGGGCACCGAGAAGAACTTCAAGTGGATCGCCCGCTCCGCCGACGGCTGGATCACCACGCCACGCGACTTCACCATCGACGAGCCGGTCAAGCTGCTGCAGGACACCTGGGCCGCCGCCGGCCGCGACGGTGCACCACAGATCGTCGCCCTCGACTTCAAGCCCGATCCCGAGAAGCTCGCGCACTGGCGGGAACTCGGCGTCACCGAGGTGCTGTTCGGCCTGCCCGACAAGTCCGAAGACGAGGTCGCCGCCTACGTCGAGCGCCTCGCGGACAAGCTGGCAGCGCTGGTCTGAACCGCGCGCAGCAACTCCACGAAGGCCTGCGCTGCGGCGTCGACGCCCTCGTCGTCGCCGGTGGCGACCAGGTCGAGCAGCAATCCGCGGGTGACGGCAAGACCGAGCCGCGCGAACGCGGGGTCGGCGCTGTGGTCGGTCTTCGCGTCAACGTCTGCGAGCCAGTTGTCGACGGCGCCCGGCATCATGCGCGCGAACGGCTGCTCGCCCTGCGCACCGCGCGCATAGCACTCGAAGAAGAGCCGCTCGAACGGCCGCAGCTCGGGCCTGCGCACGTCGGCCCACATCGCGGCCATCGCGTCGGCCGGATCGGTGGAGGCTTCGGGTAGCACGGACATCTGCCTGCACTCAACCTCATCGACGATCGACAGAAGCAGTTCGTCACGGGATCCAAAGTGGTGCAATAGCATTCGGTGACTTGTGCCGACCGCTTCGGCGATCTCACGAAGCGAGCGGTCGCCGATGCCGCCGTCGGCGAAGGCGTCGATCAGGGCGTCAAGCAGTTGCCTGCGCCGCTCGACGTCAGGACGTCGAGCCACTGCGTTGCTCACTACGCGCCTTGAGGCCCTGCGCTTCGAGTTCGAGATAGCGCTTGGTGGTGCCGCCCATCAGCCGGGCGACAAGAGATCCGACCGGGCCATGCTGGTCGAGCCGTTGCCGGACCAGCGTGCGGCCGCCCTGTGCTTCGACGTCGTGTACGGCGATGGTCCGGCCGCCGGGCGAACGCTGCTCCCACGTCCACGACTTGCCCTCGTCCAGCGCCGTGACTTCCCACACCAGCTTCGGCAGACGGGGCTGCTTGATCGCGAACCGCCTCCCCACCGCGAGGCCGGACCCGTCGAGGGCCGTCAAGGTGGTCACCGATGCTGTCCACTCCGGCCAGCGCTCGACGTCGGAGAAGACATCCCACACCACGGCCGCGGGGGCGCCGATCTCGACGGCACTGTCGGTAATCATGTACCAGATGGTACAAGCATGTGCGGGTGTGAAGTAGTGCACGGAGCGGCATTCGCGTAGTCGACTACGCGTGCCGTGCTCGGCGCACGCCGCGAGAGTCGTAGGCACGAGAGCGTCCGCATGACACAACGAGAGGGAATCTCATGCCTTCCATCAGCCCGCTGATTGCCCGCATATTCGACGATCCGCAGCCAAACCGTCGTCACAGGCGTGACCGCGAAGGCATCCGCAGCCATGCCGAGACCAAGGGCCGAGTGGCGCGGCGTCGATCACACTGACGCGGGTCCCGCGATGGTCGATCTCGACCTTCGACTGCTTGTGCGGGACTAGGCCAGGTGCGCGCGGTTGCCCTGCTCGGTAGAGGTCACAACGATGTGTGCACCGAGCGGATCGCCGTCGGACATCAAACCGACGAGATCCTCGTCATCCGCCAGCGCCATGAACCGGGAGTCGTCGGCATCGAGCCTGCCGACGATGACCCCGGTGCGGACCGGCCAGTCGTAGCGCACAGAGTAGGTCTCGACCGTCGCGGGGCCGTCAGCCTTTTCCGTCACGGCGATCGAGGGGAACGCCGCGACCTCTTCGTTGAGGGCCGCACTGCGGTCGGAACGCCATTCGACAGGAAGGGCCGAATAGATACCAACGGAGTACTTGCTCATGGTGCCGCCATTGGCGCCAACGAGGCCGAATTGGCCTGGCTTGTCGCGCATTTCGGCTACCGTCTCAGCGATGGCGTGAAGTGTATAGCTGTTGCCGGGCCCGCCGAAATAGGGCAAGCCTCCCGTCAGCGTCAACCCGCGCGGATCGTCCGCGTCGATTCCGAGGGCCTCGCACATGACGAACACCGGGAACGGGAAGCAGCTGTACAGATCGAAGGTGGCGACGTCGTCGACGCCGATTTCCGCGACGCGCAACGCTTCCCGCGCGGCATGCACAGTCGCGGGACTGGCACCGAGGTCGACGCGCTCCAGCAGCGCCTGTTCGACCATGTCGGAGTGGCCGTGCAGATACACCCACTTCTCCTCGGGCACACCAAGGCGACGCGCGGCGTCCACGGACATCATGACCGCCGCGGCGCCCTGGTTGACCTGGTCGCGGGCGACGAGCAGCCGAGGGTAGGGGTCGCAGATCATCCGGTTGTCGTCGGTGACCGTCATGATCTCGTCCACCGAGCGTTCGACGGGCGACGACGAGAATGGGTTCTTCGCAGCGGTTTTGGAGAGCGGCGCGAACAGCTCCGCCATCGCCGCCCGATAGCCGGCGACGCTCAGCCCAAGCCTGCCGCGACGCGCGTTGTCCAGCAGTCCGTACTGCACGGGCGCGCCGGTAAGGCCGTGCTTGATGGTGTATTCGCTGACGTATTGGTAGATCTGGTGGCCGCGGTCCTCTAGCTGCCCGTCGATGTGCTGGGTGAAGTCGGGCTTGTCGTCGCGCTTGGCGAAATAGCGCAGCGTCGAGCCATTTTCGGAGCCGATGATCATCACGACGTCGGCGTCGCCGTTGGCGATCGCGGTGCCGAACTCTGTGACCAGCTTCTGCGGGCCCTGCCCGCCGACCGGTTCGACGACCGAACGGGCCGGCTGCGCGCCGAGTCGTTGCATCACCGACCGTGGGTAGTTGTTCGACTTGCCGAGCGGAGCAGGCATGCCCGCCGAGATCTCGAACTGCCGCAGACCCACGACGGCGTCGACGGCCTTGGCGACATCGTGGGGATTGGCGCCGGTGTCGGCCAGCGCCGCCCTGGCTGCCTCGGTCGCCAATTCCACCGCCGACATGCCCCGGTAGCCGGGGTCGTCGATGTTCTCGGTGAACTGGCCGACGCCGACGATGACGGGTGTGCGGGGGCTGACCATTACAAACCTCCTGACGACTGTTACTTCGTCAGGCTAACCGAAATCTAGAACGTGTTCCTAATTCGGCGGCGTTCGTCACACCGCGAGCGTGCGTAGTTGTACGCGAAATACGGCGTGTCCGCGTGCAAACACGCACGCTCGCGGTGCGGACTAGAGGCCCTGCAGGATGTCGCGAGCCAGCTTTGCAGTTTCCGACGGCGTCTTGCCCACCTTGACGCCGGCGGCTTCCAGTGCTTCCTTCTTGGCGGCCGCGGTGCCCGACGAACCCGACACGATCGCACCGGCGTGGCCCATCGTCTTGCCCTCCGGCGCAGTGAATCCCGCGACGTAGCCGACGACCGGCTTGGAGACGTTGGCCTTGATGTAATCCGCGGCCCGCTCCTCGGCGTCGCCACCGATCTCGCCGATCATCACGATGACCTTGGTCTCGGGATCCTTCTCAAAGGCTTCGATGGCGTCGATGTGGGTGGTGCCGATGACGGGGTCGCCACCGATGCCGATCGCGGTGGAGAAGCCCAGATCGCGCAGCTCGTACATCATCTGGTAGGTGAGCGTGCCGGATTTCGACACCAGCCCGATCGGGCCCTTGCCCGTGATGTTGTTGGGCGTGATGCCGACCAGCGACTCACCGGGGGTGATGATGCCGGGGCAGTTCGGCCCGATCATCCGCGTCTGCTTGCCGTCCAGGTAGCTACAGACCTCCGCGGTGTCCTGCACCGGGACGCCCTCGGTGATCACCACCAGCAGCCCGATGCCCGCGTCGATCGCCTCGATGCAGGCGTCCTTGGCGAACGCCGGCGGCACGAAGGCGACCGAGACGTCTGCGCCGGTCTCGGACATCGCCTCCTTGACGGAGCCGAGCACCGGGAGCTCCTGGCCACCCAGCTCGACCGTCGTACCGGCCTTGCGGGCGTTGACGCCGCCGACGATGTTCGAGCCGGCGTCGAGCATCAGCGTCGTGTGCTTGGAGCCCATGCCACCCGTCATGCCCTGGACGATGATCTTGGAGTCCTTGTTCAGAAAGATCGACATCTCAGCTCCTGATCGCCCGTGTGTTCACTTGTCGGCGAGCTCGGCGGCCTTGTCGGCCGCGCCGTCCATCGTGTCGACGACCGTCACCAGGGGGTGGTTCAGCTCCTCGAGGATGGCGCGGCCCTTCTCGACGTTGTTGCCGTCGAGCCGGACGACCAGCGGCTTGCTCGCCTCGTCGCCGAGGATGTCCAGGGCGCCCTTGATG
>NZ_JAVHWR010000202.1:0-2580 GCF_032159565.1 Mycobacterium sp. | reverse complement strand
CCAGCAGCACGACATACGAAAACGGCTTGGTCAGATAGTCATCGGCGCCCAGATCGAGGGCGTCGGCTTCATCGTATTCCCCATCCTTGGCGGTGAGCATCAGGATGGGAACCCATACCCCTTCGCTGCGCAGCGTGCGCACCACCTCGTAGCCAGATCGACCCGGCAACATGATGTCCAGGACCATCGCGTCGTATTTGGTGGCCTGCACTCGAGTCAACGCCTGGATACCGTCACCGGCGATGTCAACGGCGAATCCATCCGCCCGCAGCCCGGCCGCCAGCGTTTCAGCCAGCGCCGTCTCGTCCTCCACGAGTAGCACCCGCATACCCCACCCGCCTTTCGCGGATCTGCCCGTACTAGTGTCCTGCGTTCACGCCCGAACGGCGGCGGACCCGATGATTCTCTGTGGTCCGCCGCCGCGGCTGCGGCCGGCGGTCGGAGCGATCAGCGGGTCGGCGGTGGCGGAGGAACGGGAGTGTCCGGCACCTCCGGACCGTTCTGGTCACCTTCCTGGACGTTGTCCGTGTCGGCGGCATCGGTACCGTCCGGGCTGTCACCCGGTTCCGGTGTGTCCACCACTGTCGGAGGCGCCGGCGGGGGCGGTGTGGGCGTCGCGTTGGCGACGGCGATTCCTCCGCCCAACGCGGCGCCGGCAAGTGCCGATGTCACTGCGGCGAAGATCCTGCTCCTTCGGTTCAGCATTGTCGATCCTTTCTGTCGCAGCCCGTTGGCTGTTGGGTCCAACATGCCCACTGGAGCTTGTGTCGTCGCTGAACGAGGCTGAGAAGACTCACAGGTGGGCCATCCGCCGTAGCTGCGCGCGGTTTGTGGCAGCCTCGTGACACGACGACTAAAAAAGCGGGTACACCGCCGACGACGAGCTAGAAGCCATCGCCGACGACTGGTCGACCGAGTATGTGTCGTTCACTTTGGTCAACAACACCGATATAAGGGACGTCAGACGGCGATACCTTCTACATCCTCGTTACGCCAACGCCGTGGAATGGGGCCCTAACCGAAGTCGTGATGACCGCCAGCAGACGCTAACGTTGCCCAGCTGACCTTCGCCGCGGGCAGAGTCGCCGCATTGCCGTCCACAATCCTTGCGAGCCTCCGGGGTCAGTCGGCCTGCGGTAGATATATGCCCGCGGTGATTGCTCCAAGATGTGGAAGCACTGCCACAAATCAAACGTCACTGATCCCGCTGGAATGTCTCCGCGATGCGTGTGTGGAGTTCCAAGCCGCGGGCGTCGTCGGGAATCTGTCCTGGTTCCAGCGTCATTGTTTCACGGTTGGACGCTGCGTCCGCGTCAGTATCGGTGGCTTTGTTCTGGCCCGCGGGTGCCTGCGGTGTGGCGCGTTCCAGAAATCGGAGCAGTTCGACCGGGAAGGGAAGTACCAGGGTGGAATTCTTCTCTGCGGCGACCTCGACGACGGTCTCCAGGAGTCGCAGTTGCAGCGCGGCTGGGTGCTCGGCCATGATCTCAGCTGCTTGGGCGAGTTTTTCGGATGCCTGAAGTTCGCCTTCGGCGGTGATCACCCGAGCCCGTCGCTCACGCTCCGCCTCGGCTTGGCGCGCGATCGACCGCTTCATCGAATCGGGCAGCACTACATCTTTGATTTCGACGCGGTCGATCTGAACACCCCAGCCCAGCGCGGGGCTGTCGATCATCAACTCCAGGCCCTGATTGAGATGCTCGCGGTTGGACAGCAGGTCGTCCAGGTTGCTCTTGCCGATGATTGAACGCAGTGATGTCTGTGCAACCTGGCCGATAGCCGACGGGTAGTCCTGCACGTCGACAGCCGCACGCACCGGATCCGAGACCTTGAAATAGATGACAGCATCCACACGGACGGTCACATTGTCGCGGGTGATGCCATCTTGGGCGGGCACAGGCATCGTGATGATCTGCATGTTCACTTTTTCGAGGTGATCGGCGATCGGAATCAACATTGTGAGTCCTGGGCCGCGAAGGCCGGATTGCACACGGCCGAACCGGAAGACGACACCGCGTTCGAACTGCTTGACAACCTTGATATTTGTTCCGAGCCAGAGCACACCGATGCCGAAGGCTGCGGCCAGTGCGTAGAGGGTGATCATTTCTAGCTCCAATCTGCCCGGCGTCGGCTGCCGGTGCTCGTCAGCGAGCTCGGGCTGCTACTACCGATGAAACGCCACTCCTTCTGAGAATGCGAGTGACCGTGCTTGGCTCTTCGCCCCAGCAAACACGTGTGTTCCTTGCAGCGGAGGACTCCACAGCCATGACGACCTCGCCGCAGAATTCTTGATTGGGTGGGACCTCGGTTTGAGGTGACAGTCCGTCACGTCATGATGCGGCGCTATGTCCATCGACAAGAGTTGATTTCGACTTCTGAGTGAACCAGAGCAGGTAGGCCAGCGCCGGCAGCACGCTGACCGCGGCGAATGCAACCACAACGAGTAGGGCTTGCAGAGTGGTGCTCGCACCTGCCGCCTCCTGGATGGTCAGTTGGTCGGCAAACATCCAGGGATACTGTGCGACTCCCCATCCGGTGACTGCCGCGCCGACGGCCACTGCGGCCGAAAACCGCGCCGGC
>NZ_JAVHWR010000175.1:0-15474 GCF_032159565.1 Mycobacterium sp. | reverse complement strand
TGGATGTGACGAAAACGTCTCGTACTCACCGCCGTTCGACGGCGGGGTGGGCGCGCTGCTGGCGCGCGCAGAGGCAGGCGGTCCGGGCGACGAAGCGCCCTCGGTGTTCGACGACGACTGCTGACCTAGCTGCGGAACTGGCTGAGCGCGCGCAGCTTGTTCATCACGTCCAGCGCTGCCACCTTGTACGCCTCGGAGAAGGTCGGGTAGTTGAAGACGGCGTCCACGAGGTATTCGACCGTGCCTCCGCAGCCCATCACGGCCTGGCCGATGTGCACCAGCTCGGTGGCACTGGTACCGAAGATGTGGACGCCCAGCAGCTTCAGATCTTCGGTCGAGACAAGCAGTTTGAGCATTCCGTACGAGTCACCCGCGATCTGGCCGCGGGCCAACTCCCGATACCGGGACACACCGACCTCGTAGGGGATGGAGTCTTGGGTCAGGTCCACCTCCGTGGCGCCGACATAGGACACCTCGGGGATGGAGTAGATGCCGATCGGCTGCAGTTCGGTCATGCCTCTCACCGGCTCGCCGAACGCGTGGTAGGCCGCCAGCCTGCCCTGGTCCATCGAGGTGGCGGCCAGCGCCGGGAAGCCGATCACATCGCCGACGGCGTAGATGTGGTCAACCTTCGTCTGGAATTGGTCGTCGACGAAGATCCGACCGCGTCCGTCGATCTCCAGCCCGGCCTTCTCCGCGTCGAGGTGTTCGGTCTGGCCCTGGCGGCCCGCCGAGTACATCACCGTCTCCGCGGGGATCTGCTTGCCGCTGGCCAGCGTCGTGACGGTGCCCGCGGCGCCGACGTCGACGGCCGTCACCTCCTCGCCGAAGCGGAACGTCACCGCCAGGTCGCGAAGGTGGAACTTCAGTGCCTCGACGACTTCGGGGTCGCAGAAGTCCAGCATGCTGTCGCGCTTCTCCACCACCGTGACCTTGGTGCCGAGCGCGGCGAACATCGACGCGTATTCGATGCCGATCACGCCGGCGCCGACCACCACCATCGATGGCGGAAGGGACTTCAGATCCAGGATGCCGTCCGAGTCGAGCACCCGGTCCTCGTCGAATTCCACGCCCGGCGGACGGGCGGGCTTGGTGCCCGTGGCGATGACGATGAATTCGCCTCGGACGGTTGTCCTTTCGCCGCGGGTCTGATCATCGACACATATGGTGTGCGCGTCGAGGAACCGGCCGTGACCGGTGTGCAGGTCGACCCGGTTGCGCATCAGCTGGCTGCGCACCACGTCCTGCTCCTTTGTGATGACGTGTGTGGTGCGGGCCAGGAGGTCGGCGGGCGTGATCTTCTCCTTGACCCGGTAGCTGGCGCCGTAGAGCTCTCGCTGGCTCATCCCGGTCAGGTAGACCACCGCTTCGCGCAGCGTCTTGGAGGGGATGGTTCCGGTGTTCACACACACGCCGCCGAGCATCCGGCCGCGTTCGATGACGGCGACCGTCTTGCCGAGCTTTGCCGCCGCGATAGCGGCCTTCTGCCCGCCGGGACCCGAACCGATGACGACGAGGTCGTACTCCAGCACCGAAGCCATATGTGAAGGTGTACGCCGATTGCGGGGATCTCGCATGCCGACGCGGTCAATACCGGGTGAACAACACCTGCGGACCGGCTGACGGACCGGCCACCGCGCGCCTGAGTGCGGCGGGCACGGGCCGATGAGACGATGACGACAATGGTCGGCACTGTTCTGCGGGCTCTACGCCGGTGCACGGTGCCCGTCGTCTGCTGCGCCGTGCTGACGTCGGCTGCGGTGGTGGCCGGCTGCGCACGCGTGGTCAGCGGCACCGCGCGGGCCGGCGATCCGCAGACGCCCCCGGCCCGACCGATACCCATAACCGACTTGCTGATCGATCCGACACGGTTCCCCGCGCAGTATCCGGCGGCCGTACTGCCCCCGGAGGACGTCGACCGCGTGCTCGGCGAAATCGACGGCGTGCCGGTCGGATCCGAGGTGACGCCGCCCGAGTGCGCACCGCTGCCGGTACTCGCGCAGCAGAAGGCCGCCGTGCAGGGAATCGACGAGGACAGCGGTACCCGTCTCACCGTCACTGTCATCCGCCCGGTGCCGTCGGTGCGCGCCAGGGCCACCCAGCTCGCCGAATGCCCGTCGTTCACAAGCACTTCGGGCGGGCAGACCGGGGAGGTGTCGGAGGTGACGGTGGACCTGCCGCCTGCACCGCCGGTGGACGCCGACGACAGCTACGCGGTCGACCAGACCGTCATGTCGAGGTCTTCCGACGAACCCGACACCAGGACGCTGACCCTGGTCGCCCTCGTCGACGACGTCCGGGTGACGGTGTCGTGGCAGCAGCAGGCGTCATCGGAGGCGTCACCGGACACCCAGGCGCTGGACACGCTGTTCACCGATGCGGTGCTCAAAGTGCGCCGGGAGATTCCGCGCTAGCCGGCTATACCCAGTCGCGCCTTCATCCACAGCTGCACCGCCTCCACGGTCCGGCGAGGATCGCGCAGACGGTGGCGCCCGTCAGTTTCTAGACATGACGACATCGCAATCCGATTTCCAGCTCAACAGACCTGGCGCGCTGATCGCGGCGCTACCCGCCGTTCTCGGCTTCGTGCCCGAGAAGTCCCTCGTTCTGGTGACCGTCGACGGCGGGGAGTTGGGTTGCGTCATGCGCGTTGACCTTTCGCCCGGACTGGCCGGCTCGGTCGGGCACCTTGCCGAGGTCGCCGCCGCGGCCCGACCGGACGCCGCGATCGCGGTCGTGGTCGACGCCGAGGGCGCCGGCTGCCGGTTGTGCAACGACGAATACCAGGATCTGCACCGCGCATTGGCCGACGGCCTGGCCGAGAATGCGATAGAACTGCTCGACTTCCACGTCGTCGACACGGTCGGACCGGGCGGCCGGTGGCATTGTCTGGACGGCAGCTGGGGCACCGTCGACGACCCGTCGGCGTCGCCGCTGGCGATGGCGGCGGTACTGGACGGTCGCAGGTTGTACGCCCGGCGCGAGGAGCTCCTGAAGGTCATCGAGGTGACCGATGCGGCGGCCAGCGACGCGCGGGCCCGCGTGATCCGCGATCAGGCTGGTGTCGAGGTCGACGAGGTGCGTGACATCGAGCACGCGATGTCGGCTGCGGCGCGGGTTGCTGCGGGACAACAGCTGTCAGAGGCCGTGACGGTTCGGCTGGCCTGTGCGCTGACCGAACCGCGGGTGCGCGATGTGCTCTATGCGCTGGCGGTGGGGGACAGGGCCGCACAAGCGGAAGCGCTGTGGGCGGTGCTGGCACAAACACTTCCGCCGCCGTGGCGGGTCGAGGCGCTGGTGCTGTTGGCGTTCTCCGCCTACGCCCGCGGAGACGGCCCGCTGGCCGGGGTGTCGCTGGAAGCGGCGCTGCGCTGCGACGCCACGCACCGGATGGCGGGCATGCTGGATACGGCACTGCAGTCGGGGATGCGGCCAGAACAGATCCGCGAGCTCGCCGTTACGGGATACCGGCTGGCCAAGCGGCTCGGAGTGCAGTTGCCGAGGCCGACGCAGTTCGGCCGGCGCGCGGGCTAGATCCGTTGCGGCTGAGGCCTTCCGGCGCGTCTAGACCTTCTCGACCTTCACGGCGTGGGCCATCTCGTGTGGAAGCTCGACCTGCTCGTGGCCCGGGATCACGATCTTCACGCCACCATTGGTGCCGGGTTCGACGGTCACCCGTGCGTTGGGAACCACGCCTGCGTCCTTGAGCCGGGCGATCAGGTTGACGTCACCCTGGACGTGCTCGGTCAGCTGCCGCACGACGACAGCCACCGGGAAGCCGGCGGGCAGCTCGGTCAGCCGCACCAGATTGCGGTCATCGGCGCCGAAGGAGTCGCCGACGCCCAGCTCGAAAAGGCCCGGGATGGGATTGCCGAACGGGGAAACGGTCGGGTTGTCGAGCACCTGCACGAGGCGCCGCTCGACGTCCTCGCTCATCACGTGCTCCCAGCGGCACGCCTCGGCGTGTACTTCCTCCCACGGCAGGCCGATCACGTCGACCAGCAGCCGCTCGGCCAGCCGGTGCTTGCGCATGACGGCGATGGCCAGCCCGCGGCCCTTGTCGGTCAGCTCCAGATGCCGGTCTCCGGCGACATGCAGCAGGCCGTCGCGCTCCATCCGGGAGACGGTCTGGCTCACCGTCGGTCCGCTCTGCTCGAGACGCTCGGCGATGCGCGCACGCAGAGGCACCACGCCCTCTTCTTCGAGGTCGTAGATTGTCCGCAGGTACATCTCGGTGGTGTCGACCAGATCGTTCATGAGAAACCCTTCGTCTGGCATGAGTCTACCGGCCTAGCTGCACGAATCATGCTTCTACGTTGTCTGCGTGTAGCAAGAAGGCCCGCGGGTGGTGACCGGCGGGCCTTCTTGCTGGGGAGCGCTAGCTGGCGTAGGAGCGCAAGCGATCGGCGCGTTCGCCGTTGCGCAGTTTGGCCATCACCTCGCGCTCGATCTGGCGCACCCGTTCCCGGGACAACCCGAAGAGCTTGCCGATCTGGTCGAGCGTGCGGGGCTGGCCGTCGTCGAGACCGAACCGAAGCCGGATCACCTGCTGCTCACGCTCATCGAGCGTGGCCAGCACGTGGCGAATGTCGGTGTGCAGCAGTTCGGAGATCACGGCGTTTTCGGCCGACATGGCCTCGGCGTCCTCGATGAAGTCACCCAGAGGGGCTTCCTCGTCGCTGCCGACGGGCATGTCGAGGCTCACCGGGTCACGGCTGTGCTCGAGCAGATCGGTGATCTTCTCCACCGGAATGCCCGACTCGGCGGCCAGCTCCTCGTCGGTGGCTTCACGGCCGAGGTTCTGGTGCATCTCCCGCTTGATCCGGGCGAGCTTGTTCACCTGCTCGACGAGATGGACGGGCAGCCGGATGGTGCGGCTCTGGTCGGCCATACCGCGGGTGATCGCCTGACGAATCCACCACGTGGCATAGGTCGAGAACTTGAAACCCTTGCTGTAGTCGAACTTCTCCATCGCGCGGATCAGACCGAGGTTGCCCTCCTGAATCAGGTCCAGCAGCGGCATGCCACGGCCGGTGTATCGCTTCGCCAGCGAAACCACCAGCCGCAGGTTGGCCTCGAGCAGATGGCTGCGGGCCGCCTGGCCGTCGCGCACGACGATCGCCAGATCGCGTTTGCGGTTCTCTCCGAGACGCTTGCGGGTGTCCAGCAGATGTTGTGCGTAAAGCCCGGCCTCGATCCGCTTCGCGAGTTCAACCTCGTCGGCGGCGTTGAGCAAAGCCGTCTTGCCAATGCCGTTCAAATACACGCGCACAAGATCAGCGGCTGGACTCTGAGCGTCCAGATCCTGGTCGAAGCGGCTGAATGTGGCATTCGCCATCGGGGCCTCCTGCTCGGCTCGAACTGTCAAGAACTTCAACGCCCAATCGCACCGAAGAGTTCCCACGAACCGGCCGGTTCACACGTGTTGATCAGCGGTTTTGGCCCGATGGCCTGAGAATCGTCTGAGAATACGACTAGACGCCGCTCAGGAAGGAACGTCGCCCGTGCCGTCGACGTCTTCGGGTTGTGCGCCCGACCGCGGTCCCCGCTCCAGGGCCGGCCGCTCGGCGGTCGGGAACAACGGTATGCGGCGGGGGGCGTAGCGCCGCGGCTCCTCTGCGCGGCGGGGCGGGCGGTCGTTTGCGATGAGCACCGCGATCCACGGCAGCGGTATCGACGCCACGAGAATCGCCAGCGAGATGAGCCCGTTTCCCCACACGCCGTAGGCCACCGCGGCGAGGATCAGAGCCGGGATGCGGAACGACATGATGGTCAGGTACTTGCGCACCCGGGCACGATGTTGTTCTTCGTAGGCTGGTGCGGCGGCGGTGATGAGGACGGGACGTCCGTCGTCGTCGAAACCCAGCTGTGGGCCGTGTTTCATATGTCCCACTGTTCCACATTCATGGATCGACGAACCGATCGGTTTCTTACGGATCTATTGCCGGGCACAATGAAATCATGCAAACCCAGACGATCGAGCGCACCGACACCGACGAACGCGTCGACGACGGGACTGACAGCGACACCCCGAAGTTCTTCCACTACGTCAAGAAGGACAAGATCGCCCAAAGCGCCGTCATGGGCACGCATGTGGTCGCGTTGTGCGGTGAGGTCTTTCCCGTCACGAAGGCAGCCAAGCCGGGGTCGCCGGTGTGCCCGGACTGCAAGCGGATCTACGAGCAGCTCAAGAAGTAGGGGCTGAAGAAGACGGGCCCTTCGGCGTCGCGGCCGCAGGTGCCTCCGCCGGGGCGGTACCTCCGTTGAGTGACTCGGCGGCCTTCTCCTGCAGCCACCACCGGAGCCGCCTGGCATGTGTGGCCGGAGCGGGCCACTCCTCTTGCACCGCGGCGTTGAGCTCGGCACCGATCATGATCGCGAAGCCGAGGAAGAAGGCGAACAGCAGGAACGCGATCGGCGTCGCCAGCGCGCCGTAGGTGTAGCCGGTGCTGGTGATGTAGGTCAGATAAATGCGCAGCCCCACCGTGGCGACCAGGAACACCGTTGTGGCCAGGACTGCGCCGAACACCAGACGATGCGAGGGCAACGGCTTGGGTAGTGACACCCGATAGAGGAACGTCACCGACACGACCAGGCCCAGAAACAACGCCGGGTAGTAGCCGAAGCGCAGAAAGTTGTCCCAGCTCTGCGGAATGTGCTCGCCGATCTTGAGTGGCCCCAGCGCGACGATCGGCGCCGTCGCGATCGCCAGCACCAGCATCACCACATAGAGTCCGAGCGCAAAGAGGCGCTGCCGCACGGGATGTCGCAACGGAGTCTGGTCATGTGCTTCGGTAATCGAGTCGACGAACGCCGAGACTGCCGACGAGCCGGCCCACAGCGAGATGACGAACCCGAGCGACACCACCTCACCGCGGGCCCCCTTGACGATGTCACGGATGGTCGGCTCAATGATCTCGCTGACGACATTCTTGGAGAAGAAGCTGTTGGCCGTGTTGATCAACTGCTCTTGGATCATCGGCAGTGTTTCGGGGCCGAACAACGGCGCGATGTAGGCCAGGCTGCCGAGCATTCCCAGCAACAGGGGCGGCAACGACAACGCACACCAGAAGGCGGCCTGCGCCGACTCCGAGAAAATCGAGTCGTCCCAGCTTTTCGCCAGGGTCCGTTTTGCGATGCGCCAGATGTGGTGCTTGGACGGCTTCACCGCAGGCTGGTCATTCATGACCAGTCCAGCATTCCCGACGGAGCGTCGTCCTGCCCAGACTCGAAGGTGTGAGGATTACGCGCCGACGGGCTCTCCTGGGCTGACTTCGATCACGGCGGCCATCTCGACCAGCTTGGCTTCGTGCTCATTAGCGTGGTGCTGACAAAACAACAGCTCGGCTCCCGACGGCAACGTTGCTCGTACGCGAGCAGCGGCGCCGCAGCGATCGCAGCGATCAGCCCGGGTCAGTTCGGGACTGGTCAGAGTTGCGTTCATGGCTCCTCCGTCTCTGCTCGTGTGACACCGGTTAATACCCGGTTTCACGCATCTCCACTCTGTCAGACGCTTACGGTTTCGGCGTTGTTCCCAGGCCGTGCACGGGTGTGTCGTTTTTCACGCTCAGCGAAGTTGCCGAGCGGGCAGGGTGGAGGAATGCTCGTGCACATCTGTGCCTCGGACGATTGGCAGCTCGCCAAGGATCTCGGAGTGCACCGGCCGGAATCCCTCGAAGCCGTCGGCTTCATTCATCTCTCCACGCCTGAGCAGCTGCATCTGCCGGCCAACCGGCTCTATGCAGGCCGCACGGACCTGGTGCTGCTGCACATCGATCCCAACCGGTTGACCGCTCCCGTCCGGTGGGAACCCGGCGTGCCGGCAGATCCGGAGTCGATGCTCTTCCCGCATCTGTACGGCCCGCTGCCCGCTGACGCTGTGACGAGCGTCACGCCTTATCGGCCGGGGCCCGACGGCTCGTTCCTGCCGCTGACATAGGCGTCGACCTCTCGGCGTTGCCGCACTGACTCGCCGTTACAGATTCGGTGCTGACTGTCGTCCTCGCGGAGCCGACTACATACACTGACCCACCGTGAGCATTCTGGTGGGCTTCGCGCCGTGGATCGTCTATTGGGTGCTGGTGGGCAACGTCCCGTTCGAGACCGCGGTGCTGGTCGCACTCGCCGTCGCGGTGGCGTCGTTCGTGATCGGCCGGGTGAAGGGGTCGCCGGGGCGCACGCTCGAAATCGGCGCCATTGGAACCTTTGTCGTGCTTGCGGTGCTGACGTTCACGGTGAGCCAGTCGTTCATGGAGGAGTGGATGCAGCCGCTGAGCAACGCGGGCATCTTCTTGGTCGCATTGGCGAGCATGTTGATCGGCAGGCCGTTCGTGCGGGAGTTCGCCGAGGTGGGCCAGCCGGAAGAAGTGACCAACAGCGCGACGTTCAACAAGATCACCACGCTGTTGACGTGGATCTGGGTCGGTGCGTTCGCCGGCATGACGGTGTCCTCGGCGATCCCGCCCATCGTGTACGGCCATGCCACGATCCTGGACACCAGGACGCCGCTGTCGTTCACCTGCTACTGGGTTATCCCGTTCGCGCTGTTGGGCCTCGCCGCGCTGGCGTCGCGGCTGCTGCCCGAGAGGATGGGACCCAGCGACGACGAGGAGCGTAAGACGTCGTTCGTCACGTTCGCCGAAGCCGAGATCGACCAGTTGATGTACGCCGCCACAGAAGCGGTCAACCGAGAGGTCGGTTCCGGCAAGGAAGCCTACGACATCAGGATCGGGAGCAAGGGCATCCCGCTGTCCGGCGACGAGACCCGCCAATCATGGCCTGCGACATACAAACTCCGCACGAAGCGGAAGTAGTCCACCTGTCATCCAGGGACGACGACATTCGGCCACGGCCTCGTCGCGATGGATCTAGCGCGCGATGACCCGACCACCGGCTTCGATACCTACGCCGGGGTTGTCTGCAAGGCATTAGAACCCCCCGACAGGGCGGCGCAGATCTGGCCCAGCTTGCTGACAGTCGGACCTCGGCAGGGCCAACGAGGACTCAAAAGAACTTGCATACGCAATCAACGACGGCGTCTTTTGTTGACTTGGCAGTTTGCCCAGAGTTTGCTTGCACCAGTCATCGCGATATGGGTCGGGTTTTCTGGGGGAGGACGACGTGTCCCATCGTGCACGCAACCGCATTCTCTGGCCTGCGCTCTCAGCGACGTTGGCCGTCTTCTCTGCAGCGCTTGTTTTCAGCCCCGCAGCGGCCGCCAAATGGGCGGCCGCTGAACCATGTCTGTCGTCTGTCGGGTTGACCCTCAAGCAGCAGTACGGCTATTCATTCTCGATCGTCACTCCGGAGTGCAACGAGATCCCGGTCGGAGAGAGATGGGCGCCGTCTGTCCCGTGGATCGTGAACACCCAATTCGCCCAGAAGCCATCTGGCTTCGCCACGGACTACGCCACACCACTTGACGACTTCCGCGGCAAGCTGAAGCGGATCGACGTCACCGTCGACGCGGGAACGCCGTATGAGGCCAACCGCGGGTATCCCGCCGACAACAAGATCTGGACCGGACAACTGCCGGATGCACCAGGCCTGCCCACCATCAACACGGTCACCCTCGGGTCGCTGAATCCTTTGCCCCTTGGCCGCCACGTCGTCGAGGTGCGGTGGGGGTTCGAGGCGCCGCACTGTGATGGATTCACGGCCGATCAAGGCACCAGCTGCCTGCCAGCGGGCCAAACGCTGGTGAAGCGGATCGGCTTCACCGTCGTCGACCCGCACGCGGACAACTCCGCCACGCGGTCGAGGTAGACGCGCACCTCGTGAGGCGTCGTGCGGTCGCGTGGTTGATTGCGGTCGAAAGACAATCCGGCCGACCACGACGCCGAGCTGTCCGGCGGCGAAGGGATCGACTTCAAGCTGTCCAGTCATAAGGCGGCCGCGTTCACCGGACGCTCGGATTGCCGTGTCAGCCAAGCCGACACCCCCGACGACAACCAAAGACTAGGGAATCACCCGATATCTCGGAGTTTCGTGCGTTGTTACCGTGAGCCCATGTCGATCTGGAATAGCTGCAAACGCCTGGGCGGTGCCGCGGCGGTGGCCGCGAGCGCACTGCTGATCACCCCGGCACCGGCGCAGGCCGATTACGAATGCTACAAGCAGGCGGGCTATCAGTTCCCCGGCGGAGAAGTGGTCATTCACTATCCGGATACGGACTCCGAAACGCGGTTCAGGGTCGTGAAGGGCGACATGCAGGTGAACACCGCTGCGGAGACCTTCTACCAGAACGGCACCAGCATGAAGGGCCGGATCACCGGAGACATGGAGAAGGGGGGAAACATCATCAACCTCACGGTGACCAGGGCCGATTATCCGGATTTGATTCTCGGCGGCGCCATAGGACCGGACGGCACCCCCCGAGGAACCTTTGCTGTTGGGACCGTCGACGGGAATGTCGAAAGGCGTGATTGGGACTCGCCCACTGTGTTCGCGTGCGTGCCCGGTTCGCCGCCGCCGCTGGCGGACCAGCTGCCGAAAGGCGATGGACTCAAGGGTGTCGCGGCCGACCAGCCGAACCCTGCCCCGCAGGGGCTCGGTACCGCCACCGTCACCGCGGAAACCGACATCTACGACAAGCCCGACGGTCAGGGCCAGAAGATCGGCACCCTGTTGGTCGGCGAAAAGCATCCGCTGATGGAGCCGTGCCGCGACGACTGGTGCCGTGTCGGCCAGATTGAGCTCGGCGGGTTCGACGGGCTGCCCAACGGCACCGCCTGGGTCTACAGCAAGGGCTTCCTGTCGTTCTCGAACTGAGTGCGTGTCTCCTAGTCGAGGTAGTCGCGCAGCACCTGAGAGCGGCTGGGGTGACGCAACTTCGACATCGTCTTGCTCTCGATCTGCCGGATGCGCTCGCGCGTGACGCCGTACACCTGACCGATCTCGTCGAGCGTACGCGGCTGCCCGTCGGTGAGCCCGAACCGCAGCCGAACCACACCGGCTTCACGCTCGGAGAGCGTCTCGAGCACCGACTGCAGCTGATCCTGCAGCAGTGTGAAGCTCACCGCGTCGACGGCGACGACAGCCTCGCTGTCCTCGATGAAATCGCCCAGCTGCGAATCACCTTCGTCGCCGATGGTCTGGTCGAGCGAGATCGGCTCACGCGCGTACTGCTGGATCTCCAGCACCTTCTCCGGCGTGATGTCCATTTCCTTGGCCAGCTCTTCAGGAGTGGGCTCGCGGCCCAGGTCCTGCAGCAGCTCGCGCTGGATGCGGCCGAGCTTGTTGATCACCTCGACCATGTGCACCGGGATGCGGATGGTGCGGGCCTGGTCGGCCATCGCGCGGGTGATGGCCTGCCGGATCCACCAGGTGGCGTAGGTGGAGAACTTGTAACCCTTTGTGTAGTCGAACTTCTCGACCGCACGGATCAACCCGAGGTTGCCCTCCTGGATGAGGTCGAGAAACGCCATGCCGCGGCCGGTGTAGCGCTTGGCCAGCGATACGACGAGTCGCAGGTTCGCTTCCAGCAGATGGTTTTTCGCGCGATCGCCGTCGCGGCATATCCACGCCATGTCGCGCCGCTGGGCGGCGGGCAGCTTCTCGCCCTTGTCGGCGATTTCCGCCATCAGCTGGGTGGCGTAGAGACCGGCCTCGATTCGCTTCGCCAGCTCGACCTCTTCTTCGGCGTTGAGCAGCGCGACTTTGCCGATCTGCTTGAGATAGGCGCGCACCGAGTCGGCCGACGCCGTGAGCTCGGCGTCCTTGCGGGCCTGCCGTAGCGCCTCGGATTCCTCTTCGTCCCAGACGAAGTCGCCCGAAGCCTTGTCTTTCTCGCTGGGCTCGGCGATCTCGTCGTCGTCGGCGGCAGCAGGTGCAGCCGCAGCGGCGCCCTTCACCGCCTTCGTGCCTGCCGCACCTTCGGCCTCGTCGGTCGCCTCGTCCTCACCGGCATCGTCGTCGATTTCCTCGAGTTCGAGATCCTCGTCGACGAGCACTTCGGGCTCACCGTCGAGTTCGTCGGTGGTCTCCAGCTCCTCGTCCTCGGTGGCGCCGACTTTGGTGGTCGTCGGGTCCGCCGCGGTCGCCTTCTTGGCGCGGCTGCGCGGGGCCGCGCCGTCGGCCTTGGCCCGCGCCGAGGCTTTGGCCGGCTTGGCTGCCGCGTGGCTCTTGGCTGCCGGCGTGTCCGTCTTCGCCGTGCCGGCGGCCGCCTTGGTGGCTCGCTTGGCGGGTCTGGCAGGTGCGGACCCGTTGGTGGTCTTTGCTGCCGTGGCCTTCTTCGCGGGAGTCTTGGTAGCGGTGCGCTTCACCGGCTTTGTGGCTGCCGGGCTTGCCTTTGTCGCTGCCACGTCACCCTTTCGGTCATGAGGATTCCGATGGCCCTGGGGGCATGCACCATCAGAAAGCGTCTGCGATGTCGAATGCGGCGTTGATATCTGCTGGGGATACTCGCCGCTTTCTGGTCGCGGCCGCCGTCGACCATTGTAACGACAGTGTTCGATATCGCCGCGCCGAGCGGCAATTCTGGCGCTCTTCGGCGTGGCTACTTGGCAGTAGCGGTGACATCGGCGTCCGCGGCCATCGCCGCTCCGACGATTCCGGCCGTGTTCAGCAGGGTCGCGGCCACGATCGGCGTGCGGTTCGTCAGCAGCGGAATCCACTTCTCGGCCTTGCGGCTGATGCCGCCGCCTGCGATGAACAGATCCGGCCAAATGGCGTTCTCAATGGCCACCAGCACCCTGGTGACCTCCTTGGCCCAGCGCTCGTAGCTCCAGCCCCTGTTCTCCTTGACCGAGGACGCGGCACGGTGCTCGGCCTCCTTCCCGCCGACCTCGATGTGGCCGAACTCGGTATTGGGTAGGAGTGCGCCGTTGTGGATGACAGCTGACCCGATGCCGGTGCCGAACGTCAGCAGCACGATCACGCCGGTGTTCTCGCGGCCCGCGCCGAACTTCTCCTCGGCGAGGCCGGCGGCGTCGGCGTCGTTGAGCACGGTCACCTGCTGGCCGCCTAGTTCCTTGCTGAAGAACTTTCTGGCGTCGCACCCGATCCACGCCTTGTCGACGTTGGCGGCGGTGCGCACGATGCCGTCGGTCACCACGCCCGGATAGGTGACGCCGACCCTTTCGGTCCAGCCGAACTCGCGTACGACGGCGGCGACGGTTTTGCTGACCGCATCGGGGGTGGCCGGCTGCGGAGTCGCGAGCTTGAAGCGCTCGCCGATCAGCAGCCCCGTGTCGAGGTCGACGATGCCGCCCTTGACGCCGCTACCGCCCACGTCGACACCGAAACCGCGGCGTTGCGGGCCTCCGTTGGTGCTCGGATCGGCGGCGGGTGAATCGGTGGCGGTCATGAGCCCAACATTAGTGGCTCGGCAATGCTTTGGTAGGGGTGCTGATGAACCGGCTGGCGACTATTTGTGCTGCGATAAGCCGGTGGAAACACTCGACCTCGACCCGCCCGAACTCCGCTCGGTCGCCGAACGGTTGGCGACCGAGGCGGCGCACTTCGTCCGTCGCCGTCGCGAGGAGGTCTTCAGCGGCACACCGCAGCGGGAGTCGACCGGGCAGGCGGTGCGCGCCAAGAGCACGCCGACCGACCCCGTCACCATCGTCGACACCGAAACCGAACGGCTGCTGCGCGATCGGCTCGCGCAGCTGCGCCCCGGCGAGCATGTCCTCGGCGAGGAAGGTGGCGGCATCTCCGACGACTCCGCGGGTCGTCCGACCTGGGTGGTGGACCCGATCGACGGCACGGTGAACTTCGTCTACGGCCTGCCCGCATACGTGGTGTCGGTGGCCGTCCAGGTCGACGGGCAGTCGGTGGCCGGGGCGATCGCCAACGTGGTCGACGGCGCGGTGTACTCCGCCGCGCGCGGTCATGGCGCCCACGTCCGCCTGGGGGAGACGGCGGCGCCATTACGCTGCAGCGGTGTCGGCGACCTGTCGTTGTCGTTGGTGGGCACTGGATTCGGATACGACCCACAACTTCGTCGACGTCAGGCGTCGGTGCTTGTGGAGCTGCTGCCGCAGGTCCGCGACATCCGTCGGCTCGGTTCGGCGGCGCTCGACCTGTGCCTGGTCGCGGCCGGCCGACTCGATGCCTACTTCGAGGACAACCTCAACGTGTGGGACTGGGCGGCAGGGGCGTTGATAGCCGCCGAGGCCGGTGCGCGGGTCCGCGTGCCATCGCTGAGCGAACCGGCAGGTGGCAGGGGCATGGTGATTGCGGCCGCACCCGGCGTGTACGACGCATTCGTCGACGCTCTGAGTCGGGCGTCCGGGCTGTAGTCACGAAAAGTCGACGGGCGCAATCGAATCCGATCAGCAGGCTGCGCTGTGGATCTTCGAGATCAACGTCGGGTCGGCCGGTTGGGTGGCGTCCGGTCGCAGACTGGACAGCACGGCTTCGACGTCGTCGCTGCGCGCCAGCTCGCTGAAGTCGCTGCCGATTGCGAGATCGACGGTGTTGTCGGGCCGCTGGTCCTGATACAGCTCGACGCACGGAGCCACGAGCCACACCGCCGCCGCTGCCGCGCGGCCGCCGGGGCCGAACCGGATCTGACCCTGGCACGCCAACCGGTTGTTGGTGTAGAGCGGGTCGTTCTCGGCGGTCGGCTCGGCGAATCCGAGGTCTCGTAGCTGCCCGGCCACCTCGGCGGCCTGGCCGCCCTGTCCGCTGGCGTTGAGCACCCTGATCTTGGTGTCGGCCAGTTTAGCGGGATTGACCTCGGTCATGGAGGCGCGTGTCATCTGCTCGCCCAGCTTGGACTGGGTGGGGTCGCTGGTCGTGTTGTCGGCGGGCGGATTGCACGCGGCCGCCTCGGTGACATCGGGCGCGCGATTGAGGGCGATCACCCAGACGATCATGGTCACCACGGCGAGCACCGCGAACACCACGATCGCCGGCGTGAAATTGCGCCGGCGGAAAGGCCGGCCGTGCTTGTCGAAGGCCGTGCCTTCTGTGATTTGAGCGACCACACCTGCACTCTAAAACCCCCGCTCCCACCCCGTGGGCAGGCACGGCGCATAACTGTGATGTAAATCACACTTGTCGATAGGGGAATCTGGGCACGAATCGTTTGGCGGATGCGTTCGACGCTGGTACAAAGCTCTGTCGCATGGTTCACGGAGGGGACAAGAGATGGCTACCGACTACGACGCGCCACGGCGTACCGAGACTGACGATGTTTCCGAGGATTCACTTGAGGAACTCAAGGCTCGACGCAACGAGGCTCAATCTGCCGTCGTGGACGTCGACGAGTCTGATTCCGCCGAAAACTTCGAACTGCCTGGCGCCGATCTGTCCGGCGAAGAGCTGTCAGTGCGGGTGATTCCGAAGCAGGCCGACGAGTTCACCTGCTCGAGCTGCTTTTTGGTGCACCACCGCAGCAGGCTGGCCAGCGAGAAGAACGGCATGATGATCTGCTCGGACTGCGCCGCCTGACAGGGTCAACTGCGCAGCGCCGACAACACCCGGTCTGGATGGCGACAGCTCACCAGCCAGTACGGCGTCGGATCG
>NZ_JAVHWR010000179.1:0-12968 GCF_032159565.1 Mycobacterium sp. | reverse complement strand
ATGTGATGCCCGCAACCGTGGTGCTGCGCCCGGACGGTAGCGTTGCCGAGATCTTGCCGCGATCGTTCGCCAGTGCCGACGACATCGCCGCTGCGGTCGGTCCACAGATAGGAGTGCCGGGGTGAGCTCGGAGAGCGAACGGAGTCCGCTGGCTCCCGACGCCGCTCCGGCCTGGCTGAAGCCGCTGGTAGACAACGCTCACACGGTGAAACGGGCGTATCGGCGACGGGTGCCCGCGGAACTGCTGGCGATGGTGACCGCGGCCAACGCGAAGGCCGCGCTGACCGGCGCGGGTCGCGACGCCGCCGTGCTGGTGCTCTTCTCGGGTCCGCAGGACTCCCCGAACGGCGGACTTCCCGACGATGCCGACCTGCTGGTGACTGTCCGGGCGTCGACATTGCGCCATCACGCCGGCCAGGCCGCGTTTCCCGGCGGAGCGGCCGATCCCGGCGACGACGGTCCGATACACACCGCGCTGCGTGAGGCCAACGAGGAAACCGGCATCGACACCGGCCGCCTGCAGCCGCTCGCCACGATGGAGAAGATGTTCATCCCGCCGTCGGGATTCCACGTCGTGCCGGTCCTCGCCTACTCGCCGGACCCCGGGGCGGTCGCCGTCGTCGACCCATCGGAGACGGCGATCGTGGCGCGGGTACCGGTGCGCGCATTCATCAACCCCGAGAACCGGCTGATGGTGTACCGCAAGCAGAACACGCGGCGCCTCGCCGGGCCTGCCTTCTTGCTGAACCAGATGCTGGTCTGGGGTTTCACCGGGCAGGTGATCTCCGCGATGCTCGACGTGGCGGGGTGGGCGCAGCCCTGGAACACCGAGGACGTGCGGGAGTTGGACCAAGCGATGACCCTCGTCAGTCATGATGGCACCGGCGGGGAGGCATGATTATGACGTCGTCGCAGTGGCTCGACATGGCTGTTCTGGCGGTCGCATTCGTCGCCGGGATCTCCGGATGGCGTTCGGGGGCGCTGGGGTCGCTGCTGTCTTTCATCGGCGTGGTGCTGGGAGCCGTGGCCGGGGTGCTGCTCGCGCCGCACATCGTCACCCACTTCACGGGCACACGTACGCAGCTGTTCATCACGCTGTTCTTGATCCTTGGACTGGTGGTGATCGGCGAGATTGCGGGCGTTGTGCTCGGCCGGGCGGTGCGGGGTGCGATTCGCAGCCGCACGGTGCGTCTCTTCGACTCGGTGATCGGCGTCGGCGTGATGGTGTTGGCCGTGGCGGTGGTGGCCTATCTGCTGGCGACCCCGCTCACGTCTACCAACCAGCCGAACCTGGCTGCGGCGGTGCGCGGATCGAAGGTGCTGAGCCAGGTCGACTCGGTCGCGCCGCCCTGGCTGAAGGCGGTGCCCAACCGGCTCAAGGGCCTGCTGGATACGTCCGGTCTGCCCGATGTGCTGCAGCCGTTCGGCCGCACCCCGATCGCCAACGTCGACGCGCCGGACGCCGCGCTGATCAACGACCCCGTCGTCGCCGCCGTGCGGCCAAGCATCACCAAGATCCGTGGCGTCGCGCCCGGCTGCCAAAAGGTCTTGGAGGGAACGGGTTTCGTCGTCGCGCCGAACCGGGTGATGTCCAACGCACACGTTGTCGCCGGAGCCGAGACGGTGACGGTCGAGGCCGACGGCGCAACCTACGACGCCACGGTGGTCTCCTATGATCCCGACGCCGATATCTCGATCCTCGACGTGCCGGGTCTGCCGTCGGCGCCGCTGCCGTTCGCCCAGGAGCCGGCGAAGAGTGGAACGGACGCACTGGTGCTCGGCTATCCCGGCGGCGGCGACTTCCAGGCCACCCCTGCGCGGGTACGCGAGACCATTGAGCTCAAGGGCCCCGACATCTACAAGACCAAGACCGTCGATCGCGAGGTCTACACAATCAGGGGCACTGTCCGGCAAGGTAATTCGGGTGGTCCGATGATCGATCGGCAAGGCCGGGTCCTCGGAGTGGTCTTCGGTGCGGCGGTCGACGATGCCGAGACCGGCTTCGTGCTGACCGCCAGAGAGGTCGGCCACCAGCTCGGCAGAATCGGCAACACCACGCCGGTAGCCACCGGTGCGTGCGTCAACGCCTGACGATCGGCTCAGGCCTGCTCGAGGAACCGTGATAGCTGGTCGTTGACTGCCTCCGGCGCTTCCTCGTGAGCGAAATGTCCCGCGTCGGCGATGGATACATAGCGACCGTGCGGCGCGTACCGCTGTGTGCGGTTCACGGGATCGGCCAGCACGTACGGGTCGGCGTCACCGCGGATGTGCAACATCGGCACGGCCAGCGGCCCTTTCATCGAACGCATGAACCGGCGACCCTCGCTGCGCAGCTGGCTGCGTACCGCCCAGCGCTGGTACTCCAATGCCGAATGAGCGGCGGAGGGAATCTGGATGGCCTGGCGCATGTATGAGATGGTTTCCGAGAAATCATCTGAGGCAAGCCATTTCGCGCCGGCACGACTACGCACCAGCCGCTCCAACTCAGCTGCGTTGTGACGGGTCAATGCGCGTTCGGGCCACGTCGGCACCTGATAGCGCAACATCCACGGCAGCAGCGCCCGCCCCTGGTCGCGCCGGGTCAGCGCAGACGAGCGCAGGGCGGCGGGATGCGGTGAGCTGATCACCGCAATCGCGCGGACCATGCGCGGATGCAGCACCGACGTCGCCCAGCAGACCAGACCACCGTCGGCGTGACCGACCAGCGTCGCCGACGGATGGCCGAGGGCGCGGACCAGGCCTGCGGTGTCACCGGCGAGTGTCCAACCGTCGTAGCCGCGCGGCGGCTTGTCGCTGCCGCCGTATCCGCGCAGATCCACCGCGACCACACGGGCGTTGCGCAGACCGCGCAGTTGATGCCGCCACGACCACCAGAACTCGCCGAACCCGTGCAGCAGGATCACCAACGGCCGCTCGGTCATCGGCTCGGATGTTTCGTTCGCCCTGGCCTCGGCCTCCACCACATGGAACCGGATGCCGTTGGCATGCACCTCCAGATGGCGCCACGGACCGTCGATGCGGACGATCGACGGGTCGGGCACCCGGCCGATGTCGCCGCCGGTGCGGCTCCGACTCATGTCGCCGCCGGTGCGGCTCCGACGCCCGATGTCGCCGCCGGCGCGGCTCCGTGAGCCATTACCAGCCGGACGGGTCCGCGGTCGCGTCCGCAGAAACTTCCCTGCTCCTCGCGTCCGCAGAAGAACTCAGCGCCTTGGTCTTGTCGTGACCCGGCGTCAACGCGTCCGGAATCTCCTTGACCGTCTCGATGGTCTTCTGCGGGCCGCGGATGCGTCGCACCTTGAGATAGCCGAACAAGGCCAGTACCGCCGTGACGATGACCATGATGCCGAACACGATCAGGAACGCGACCCACCGCCACAGCCACGTGTCGAGGAGTTCGGCGATGAAGAAGAAGAAGAAAAACGTCGAGTAGAACAGCACCACGAGGGCGAGCACGAAAAAGACGCTGCCGGTGAGGCCCTTCTTGACGTCACGGGTGATTTCGGCGCGGGCCAGTTCGACCTCGGCGCGCACCAGCGTGGAGACCTGTGCGGTCGCGTCTTTGACGAGCTCACCGATCGACGGGTCGGGCTTGGGTGCGTGCGGGTCGACCAGCGGTATCGAGGTCACGGTGGTCGGTACGCCATTCTTGCGGTCGCCACTGCTCATGGACGGTCCTCCCCGCTTCGGTATCGGTCGTCGCTCATGTTGCCATGTGCCGACGAGCTAAACGATCCCGGCGCAACGTTAGACTGACCGTCTCTGTTGAGTAGGCGGGTCGGGGCGTTGATGAGGGGATTGGTTTTGATGACCGCACACCGCTTGCTCCTGCGTTTGTCGGCGGCGGTCGTGGTATCGGCCGCCCTGCTGGCACCGACGACACCGGTTGCGCACGCCGACGAGCCGGTTGCACTGGGCGGTGGTTCCGGCCTGGTGGTCAACGGAGACACGCTGTGCACGTTGACCGCGATCGGCAACGACAACCGCGGCAACCTCATCGGGTTCACCTCTGCGCACTGCGGTGGCCCCGGTGCGCAGGTGGGCGCCGAAGGAGCCGACGCCAACGGTGTGCTCGGCACGATGGTGGCGGGCAACGACGCCCTCGACTACGCCGTGATCCAGTTCGATCCGCAGAAGGTCAGGCCGGTGAACAACGTCGACAACTTCCAGATCGACGGCATCGGCCCCGACCCGGTGACCGGCGACGTCGCGTGCAAGCTCGGCCGCACCACCGGCTACTCGTGTGGCGTCGTCTGGGGAGCCGGCGAAGAGCCCGGCACCATCGTCAGCCAGGTGTGTGGTCAGCCCGGCGACTCCGGAGCGCCGGTTACCGTCAACAACCGGCTGGTCGGCATGATCCACGGCGCTTTCGCCGAAGACCTGCCGACCTGCGTGATCAAGTACATCCCGTTGCACACGCCTGCGGTCGCCATGTCGATCAACACGCAGCTGGCCGACATCGTCGCCAAGAACCGGCCCGGGTCGGGCTTCGTCCCGGTCGACAGCGCACCGCCTGCGGCGTAGCCGCTACTTGCCCGCCCGGATCGCCTCGAAGACGCCCGGGTCCACCAACGTCGACGTGTCACCGAGTTCGCGTCCCTCGGCGACGTCGCGCAACAGCCGACGCATGATCTTGCCGCTGCGGGTCTTCGGTAATTCGGGCACAACGTGAATCTCGCGTGGGCGGGCGATCTTTCCGATCTCCTTGGCGACCTGCTCGCGCAACTCCTCGACCATGCCTTCGTTGTCGGGGGTGTTGGCCGCCAGGATGACGAACGCGCAGATGCCCTGTCCCGTCGTCTCGTCATTCGCGCCGACGACGGCCGCCTCGGCCACACCGGAATGACCGACCAGAGCCGATTCGACCTCGGCGGTCGAGATCCGGTGGCCCGACACGTTCATCACGTCGTCGATGCGGCCGAGCACCCAGATGTCGCCGTCGGTGTCGACCCGCGCGCCGTCGCCCGCGAAGTACCAACCCTGCTTGGCGTAGCGGGACCAGTACGTCTCCTTGAAGCGCTCGAGATCACCCCAGATGCCGCGCAGCATCGACGGCCACGGCTCATCCAACACCAGATAGCCCGTCACATGCTCGGCCTCGTCGGCGCCGGGCACCAGTTCGCTGCCGTCTTCGTCGACGATCTTCGCGGAGATACCCGGCAGCGGCGTCATCGCGGATCCGGGTTTTGCCGCCGTCACTCCGGGCAGCGGGGAGATCATGATTGCGCCGGTCTCGGTTTGCCACCAGGTGTCTACGATTGGAGTTCGATTGCCGCCGAACGCATCTCGATACCACCGCCATGCCTCGGGATTGATCGGCTCGCCGACCGACCCCAGCAGGCGCAGGCTGGACAGATCATGGGCGTCGGGGATCTCCCGTCCCCACTTCATGAACATCCGGATCAGCGTTGGAGCCGTGTAATAGACTGTGACACCGTACTTCTCGATGATCTCGAAATGCCGGTGCTCGTCAGGCGAGTTCGGGGTGCCTTCGTAGACCACCTGCGTGACACCGTTGGACAGCGGCCCGTACACGATGTATGTATGGCCGGTGACCCAGCCGATATCCGCTGTGCACCAATAGACATCGGTCTCGGGCTTGACGTCGAACACGTTGTAGTGCGTATAGGACGCCTGGGTCAGATAGCCGCCCGAGGTGTGCATGATGCCCTTGGGCTTGCCGGTGGTGCCCGACGTGTACAGAAGGAACAGCGGGTGCTCCGAGTCGAACGCCTCTGGCGTGTGCTCGGGTGACGCCTTGTCGACGGTGTCGTGCCACCACAAGTCGCGGCCCTCGGTCCACGGTGTGTCAATTCCGGTGCGGCGCACCACGAGAACGTGCTCGACTGACTTCTGCCCGTCAACGGCTTCGTCGACGGACTCCTTGAGCGATACGGCCTTGCCGCGCCGGTATTGGCCGTCGGCGGTGATCACCAGCTTGGCCTCGGCGTCTTCGATGCGGGCAGCCAGTGCCGTCGAGGAGAACCCTGCGAAGACGACGGAGTGCAGCACGCCCAGCCGCGCGCAGGCCAACATCGCCACAATCGCCTCGGGCAGCATCGGCATGTAGATCGCCACCCGGTCGCCGGTCACCAGGCCGAGATCGGTAAATGCATTGGCCGCCTTGGACACCTCGGCGAGCAGCTCGGAGTAGGTGATGTCCCTGCTGTCGTCCTTGGGTTCGCCTTCCCAGCGGATCGCGACCCGGTCTCCGTTGCCCGCCTCGACGTGGCGGTCGACACAGTTGTAGGCGACGTTGAGCTTGCCGCCGACGAACCACTTGGCGACCGGGGCGTCCGACCAATCCAGGACTTCGTCGAACGGTCTGTCCCAGGACAACCGGTTGGCCTGTTCCGCCCAGAACGCCAGCCGGTCGCTTTCGGCCTCGCTGTACTGTTCGGCGGTCGCGTTGGCCTGGGCGGCGAAGTCGTCGGACGGGGGATATGTGGTTGGCCCTTCGGCGTGGGTCTGCGACATGCCTGTGAGCCTAGTCACCCGATGCACGCGGCTAGCCTGGCCCGGGTGACGTCTCATCCGCTTGCTCCGCTGGCAGAACTGCCCGGCGTGGCGGCAGCAGGCGAGGAAGCCCGGGAGGCGTTGGGCAAGGCGCACCGCCATCGCACCAACCTGCGGGGCTGGCCCGCCACGGCCGCCGAAGCCGCGCTCCGCGCCGCGAGGGCATCGTCGGTGCTCGAAGGCGCGGCGTTGCAGCTGCCCGAAACCGGCGAGTCCGATCCGCTGCTGGCAGGCGCCCTTCGGGTGTCGGAAGCACTGGAAGGCGGGGCGACGGCGCTTGTCGGTGTCTGGCAGAAGGCGCCGATGCAGGCCCTGGCGCGGCTGCACGCCCTGGCCGCAGCGGATCTCGTGGACGACGAGCGGCTCGGTCGCCCGCGGGCCGAGGCGGAGGTCGTGCCGCGGCTGGAAATGGTGGTCGAGCTCGTCACCGGCAAATCGGACGTACCCGCCACCGTGCTGGCGGCGGTCGCCCACGGAGAGCTGTTGACGCTGGCACCGTTCGGCACGGCCGACGGGCTCGTCGCCCGTGGCGTGTCGCGGTTGGTGACGATCGCCAGCGGGTTGGATCCGCACGGTCTCGGAGTTCCAGAGGTGTTCTGGATGCGCCAGTCCGGTGATTACCGGGCCGCCGCGCGCGGATTCGCGTCCGGCACGCCCGAAGGTCTGGCCGCGTGGTTGGTGCTGAGTTGCCAAGCCCTTCGGGCCGGCGCGAGAGAGGCGCTGTCGATCGCGGAGGCCGCCGCGAAATAACGGCGCAGCAAAGCGAAAGCGGGCGACGCTCCGAAACTGGTTCGGCTCGTCGCCCGCTAGCACGGACTCCGGTTACCAAGCGTGCTGGTTGGGTGTGCGTGGGTGGCCTCGGCGTCCGTGCGATGCGCTACAGCTGCAGCCCCACCCAAGGGGCCGTCGTGACCGTCCGCTTTTCGCAATTACGCAGGCCCGCAACACTTTTGCCTATTACGCGGCTTTAGCTCCGCGTGGGTGCCGGGATCCGTGCTGGGTAGCCTGCGTTCGGGAGATCAAGCCTTCTCTTCCGGCTCGAGCTTGGCCTTATCAGGCTTCCGTGTCTCCTTTGTACTCCGTGGCCGGAGTCACAGCAAGGGTGAATCGCTCGCGAGATTTGATCGTTACCGCCCGGCCGTCAGCTACTACACACAGTCGGATCACCAAACGAAGTGATCGCGGTCAGAAAGCGAAGCGACGCAGCAGCGAGTAGGTCAGTGCGCCGGCGAGCAGGGCGGTCAAACCGACGGCGGCGGTGGTCGCTACGGCGGCGCCGGACGGTGCTGGAAGGCGGTCGCGCAGCGGCACCGGTCGCGAGAAGGTCAGCACGGGCCAGCCGCGCGATACCGCCTCTTTGCGCAGTCCCCGGTCGGGGTTCACCACGGTGGGGTGGCCGACCACTTCCAGCATCGGAAGGTCGGTGATCGAATCGGAGTAGGCGTAGCAGTGTTCGAGCGCGTACCCCTCGCGGGCGGCCAGTTCGCGGATGGCCTGCACCTTGCCTTCGCCGAAGCAGTAGTACGCCACCTCGCCGGTGTACTTCCCGTCCTCGACGACCATCCGGGTCGCCATCGCGTGGGTGGCACCGATGGCCTTGGCGATCGGGCCGACGATTTCCTCGCCCGATGCCGAGACGACGACGACGTCGCGTCCGCACAGCTTGTGGTCGGCGATCAGGTTGGCGGCCTCGGCGAAGATCAGCGGGTCGACGATGTCGTGCAGCGTTTCCCCGACGATCGACTTGATCTGTTCCACATCCCAGCCGGCGCACATGTTGGTGACGTAGTTGCGCATGCGGTCGATCTGATCGTGGTCAGCACCCGACATGAGGAACAGGAACTGGGCGTAAGTGGACTTCAGTACGGCCCGTCTGTTAATTAGCCCTTGGTCGAAGAAGGGTTTGCTGAAGGCCAGCGTGCTTGACTTCGCAATTACCGTCTTATCGAGGTCGAAGAACGCCGCAGTGCGAACGGGCTGCCCGGTCTTCGGCTGCGTTTGCGGTACAACGCCCAGCGCGGCCGCCGGATCGGTTGCGGTCACAGCGCCCAGCATAGGGCGCGCTCAACGACTGCAACCGGTCAAGCGTCCAAAATGGCAGTTCACAACAGGTGCCGATGCCTGCACTTCGCCGGCCCAATCGAGTGCTTTCCCGGAGCAACCGGTACTTGCGCCTCTCGGCCTTTCCGTGTGTATAGTGAGGATTACTCGGCTTATGCCGGGTGTGCATCAGCCCGACCCCCCGGGGCTGATACACGACGACCTCCGCCTCCTCCCCCCCTGGCGGGGGTCGTCCCTTTTTCCGGCCCCTTTCGTTGTCCGGATAAGTGGGCAAGTCCGGTTACGTTGCGGAATCGCGTTTTCGCTGTGTGTGTTGCAACACGTTCTATTCACAGTCCAGCCTTGATCCACAGAACGCGCAATGGCTCTGGCGCCCGGCCGGATAGCGCCCGCATTGTGGGCACATGAACGGTCGTGCCGGCGTACTCGCGATGCTTGCCGAAACGGCGATGCGCGACGACGTCGACCGTGTCGCCGCCGCTGCGGGCGTGGCCGTCGTCCATGTTGCGCAACCGCCGAGCCGGCAGGCGTGGACGGGGGCTTCGGCAGTGCTGCTCGACGCTGCCGGTGCAGGCAGATGTTCGGCGCCCTCGCTGCCTCGGCGCACCCACGTGATCATGTTGAGCAGCGCGGAACCGGGTGCCGCCGACTGGCATGGCGCCATTGCCGTCGGCGCCGACCGCGTCATGACGCTGCCTGCCGACGAGGCCGAACTGGTCGCCGCACTGTCGGAGGCCGCTGCTTCCGGCGGCCGCGACGCCGATCGCAGGGGCGCGGTGCTCGCGGTGATGGGAGGCCGCGGCGGCGCCGGGGCGTCGCTGTTCGCCACCGCACTCGCGCAATCCGCGCGTGACGCGCTCCTCGTTGACGCCGACCCGTGGAGCGGCGGCATCGATCTAGTCGCAGGCAGTGAGGACAAGCCCGGGTTGAGGTGGCCCGATCTGGCCTTGGAACACGGCCGTCTGGACTTTGCCGCGTTGCGGCAGGCACTGCCGCGCATCGGTGGGTTGAGCGTGTTGTCGAGTGTCCGCGGAGGCAATGACGTCGAGCCTGGGCCGCTGGCCGCGGTGGTCGATGCAGGGCGACGTGGCGGCGCCACGGTCGTCTGCGATCTACCCAGGCGGCTGACGCGTGCGGTCGAATTCGCCGTCGACACGGCGGATCTGGTTGTGCTGGTCACCACCGCGGATATCCGGGGCTGCGCCGCGACCACCGCCGTCGCAGCGGCGTTGAGCGCAATCAACCCGAACGTCGGTCTGGTCGTGCGCGGGCCTTCGCCGGCCGGGCTGCGACCCGTGGATGTGGCGCGCACCGTCGAACTGCCGCTTCTGGCGGCCATGCGAGCACAACCCCCTCTCGCGGCGATGCTGGAGCGCGGCGGTCTGCGGATCGGTCATCGCTCACCGATGACCGCCGCGGCGCGGCGGGTGTTGGCGGTGTTGGCGCGGCATCCACTGGCGGACGTCGCATGAGCGTCTCGTTGATCGATCGCGTCCGTGAGCGGTTGGCGGCCGAATCGGCACCCCTTCATCCCAAGGTCGTTGCCGCCGCGATCCGAGCCGAGTCGGGCGGGGTACTCGGCGACACCGAGGTGCTGAGCAACCTGCGGATGCTGCAAACGGAGCTGACCGGCGTCGGCATCTTGGAGCCGCTGCTACGCGCGCAAGGAACTACGGATGTGTTGGTCACCGCACCCGACGCCGTATGGGTCGACGACGGAAACGGGTTGCGGCGCAGTTCCATCCGGTTCGCCGACGAGGACGCGGTGCGGCGGCTGGCGCAGCGGCTCGCGTCGAGCGTAGGCCGTCGACTCGACGAAGCGCAGCCATGGGTCGACGGCCAGCTGACCGGCGTGACCGCGGATCGGTTCACCGTCCGGCTGCACGCGGTGCTCGCGCCGATCGCCTCCGGCGGTACGTGTCTGTCGTTCCGGGTGCTGCGGCCCGCCACACAGGATCTTGCGTCGCTCACCAAGGCCGGGGCGATCGCCGCTGAGGCAGCCGGGCTGCTCGACAGGATCATCGCGGCCCGGCTGGCCTTCCTGGTCTCCGGCGGCACCGGCGCAGGCAAGACGACGTTGTTGTCCGCGGTGCTGGGCGAGGTGTCACCCGCCGAACGCATCGTCTGCGTCGAGGACGCCGCCGAATTGGAACCGCAGCATCCGCATCTGGTGAAACTGGTCGCGCGATGCGCGAATATCGAAGGGGTGGGCGAGATCACCGTTCGCGACCTGGTGAGGCAGGCGTTACGGATGAGGCCGGACCGGATCATCGTCGGTGAGGTTCGGGGCGCCGAGGTGGTCGATCTGCTGGCCGCTCTCAACACCGGTCATGACGGGGGCGCGGGCACCGTACATGCGAACAATCCCGCGGAAGTCCCCGCCAGGCTCGAGGCGCTCGCAGCGCTCGGAGGTCTCGACCGCTTCGCGTTGCACAGTCAACTCGCGGCGGCGGTGCAGGTGCTGTTACACGTCGGTCGGGATCGATCCGGTCAGCGCAGGCTCGATGAAATCGCGGTACTGCGCCGCGAAGGGAACGGCTTGGTCGGGGTCGCGACGGCGTGGCACGCCGCCGGCGGATTCCGAAGCGGCGCCGACGATCTGATGCGGTTGCTGGACGAGCGGAGCGCGCTGTGACGATCGCGGCGCTGGCGCTTGCGTTGGCACTTATGGTGGCACCGTCGCGGCATCGGTTGCACCGCGCGCCAGCCACTCGTCGCCGGCTTCCCGCACTGGTGATGGCCGTCGCACTCGCCGCGATGTCGCTGGTGCTGCCCGTCGCGGCCGCGCTCGCCGTGTGCATCCTCGTCGGCACGCTGGCGTTGCGCCGGCGACGGTCGGCCGCCCGGTGCGCTCGCGCGGCGGAAGGGGCCTTCTTACAGAGCGCGCTGGACGTCCTCATCGGTGAGCTGCGCGTCGGCGCGCACCCCGTGGTCGCGTTCGACGTCGCGGCGGGCGAGGCGGACGGCACCGTTGCGAAGGGCCTGCGCGCGGTCGCGGCACGAGCGCGCCTCGGTGCCGATGTGGCGGCCGGGCTGCGCAGTTTCGCCGCATCATCGCGGCTGCCCGCGCACTGGGAGCGGCTGGCATTGTTTTGGGGGCTGGCGCAGACGCACGGCTTGGCGATCGCGACGCTGATGCGGGCCGCGCACCGCGACATCGTTGAGCGCGAAAGGTTCTCGGCCCGTGTCGATGCCGGAATGGCGGGTGCCCGGACGACGGCGGCGGTATTGGCCGGACTACCGGTGCTCGGCATCGGCCTCGGCCAACTCATCGGTGCGGACCCGCTGAGCTTCCTGTTGTCGCGCGGTGCCGGCGGCTGGCTGCTGGTCACCGGGGTGACGCTGGCCTGCTGCGGGCTGGTGTGGTCGGATCGCATCACGGGCCGGGCGCTCTCGTGAGCACCCGAGCGGGAGCCGGGGCATGAGCGCAGCGGCGTTGTTGCTCGCGACAGCGCTGCTGGTTGCCGGCAGCCCGTCACGGGCGCGGAACCGCGTGGCGGTCCCCACCCCGGCGGTGCCGGTTTCGCTCCCGGGCGACTCGGATGCGCTGGCCGTCGCATCCACGCTCGACGTGTTCGCCGCCTGCCTCACCTCGGGCATGGCGGTGTCTTCCGCGGCGGCCGCCGCCGCGCCATCGGCGCCGCGCCTGCTTTCCACGGTGCTCGGCCGGGCCGCGGACATGCTTGCGTTGGGTGCGGATCCCGTTGCGGCGTGGTCGAATTCCGATCTTCCTCTCGACGTGCACGGGGAGGCCCTTCTTCGGCTGGCCCGGCGGTCGGCCATGTCCGGCGCTGCACTTGCCCAGGGCGTTGCCGACCTGGCCGACCAGTCGCGCCACGATGCGGCGTCGGCCGCCGATGCGAGGGCGCAACGAGCCTCGGTGCTGATCGCCGGGCCGCTCGGCTTGTGCTACCTGCCTGCCTTCGTGTGCCTCGGCATCGTGCCGATCGTCGCGGGCCTGGCGGGTGACGTACTGCGGTCGGGTCTGACATGACCTCCCGCGAACTGTCCGAATATTCGATCGAAGGGAAAACTTCTGATGGGCAATGTGATTCGCGAACTAAAGGTGCGCATGGCGCTGCTGCTGGTCGACGACACAGGCATGTCGACCGTGGAGTACGCCATCGGCACGATCGCCGCCGCGGCGTTCGGCGCGATTCTCTACACGGTCGTCACCGGCGACTCCATCGTGACCGCGTTGACGAACATCATCAACCGCGCGCTGAACACCAACGTCTGACCGGTGATCGCGGTGCCAGCACCGTCGAGGCGGCATTCGCCATCGCCGCACTGGTGGTGGTTCTGGTGCTGTGCGTGGCCGGGCTCACTACGATCTCGATGCAGGTGCGGTGTATCGATGCCGCGCGGGAGGCGGCCCGACTCGCGGCGCG
>NZ_JAVHWR010000145.1:0-16174 GCF_032159565.1 Mycobacterium sp. | reverse complement strand
CCTGCCGGAACTATCGCGGCCCACCAACCCGATCCGACGCACTGTCCACCGCGTAAAAAGCCGAGCATCCAGCCCGGCCGAAAAACCACGTCCAATGTCAACCTTGACTGCCAGCGCGAAAGCTAGGGCACGCCCGGCCTTCAATGACTCAAGACCGATATATGGCACGCGGCAAAGTCCATAAACAGGTCGCTGAGGCGTTGGACGACGCCATAAGCGGCCCAATAACGGCCCACAGAGCGTGAGTGGCAGCCCAAAAGGGCCTTTGAAGTGCGCCGTCAGGGTTTCGAACCCCGGACCCGCTGATTAAGAGTCAGCTGCTCTACCAACTGAGCTAACGGCGCGCGTGTGCGACAATAACAGGCCCTGCGGTGCTGGGTGAAATCCCTTTCCGGGCTCCCGCCTGTGGAGACTCACAGCGAGGTCGCATAGACACTCAGCTTGCCCTTAGACTATTGCCAAGAATCCCGACGAGTACGTCCCGTTATGAGTTGGAGCAATTATGTGGCAGGTCCAAGAGGTGGCCCGTCCGCGTCGTTTCCGTGCCTGTTTGATGGTCATCGCGCTGGTGCCGGCCGTGGTTCTCGGCCTCAGTGGCTGCGGTGGCAACTCTGCTCCTCCGCAACCACAGGTCATCAATGAGAAGGGGACGCCGTTCGGCGACCTGCTGGTCCCGAAGCTCACCGCATCGGTGAAGGACGGTGCCGTCGGCGTGACGGTGGATCAGCCCGTGACGGTCGGCGCCGAGGACGGTGTCCTGGGGGCGGTCTCGATGGTCAACGACGACGAGGGCACGCCGGTCGCCGGCGAGCTCAGCCCCGACGGTCTGACGTGGCACACCACCGATCCGCTGGGCTACAACACGCGCTACACGCTCAACGCGCAGTCACTGGGCCTGGGCGGTGCCGCCAACCAGCAGATGACTTTTCAGACGCACTCGCCCGAGAACCTGACCATGCCGTATGTGTTGCCGAACGACGGCGAGGCCGTCGGCATCGGGCAGCCCGTCGCGGTCCGCTTCGACGAGAACATCCCGAACCGGCTCGCCGCGCAACGGGCTATCACCGTCAAGACCGACCCGCCCGTCGAGGGCGCCTTCTACTGGCTCAGCAACCGCGAAGTGCGTTGGCGCCCAGCCCAATACTGGAAGCCGGGCACGACCGTGGACGTCGCGGTGAACACCTATGGTGTCGATCTCGGCGACAGCCTTTTCGGCCAGGAGAACGTCACGACGCACTTCACCATCGGTGATGAGGTCATCGCGACCGCGGACGACAACACCAAGACGCTGACTGTTCGGCGCAACGGCGAGGTCGAGAAGACCATGCCGATCTCGATGGGGAAGAACAGCACCCCCACCAACAACGGCACCTACATCATCGGCGACCGGTTCGGACACTTGGTGATGGACTCGTCGACCTACGGAGTGCCGTCGAACTCACCGAACGGCTACCGCACCGAGGTCGATTACGCCACCCAGATCTCCTACAGCGGCATCTTCGTTCACGCTGCGCCGTGGTCGGTCGGCAGCCAGGGCTACAGCAATGTCAGCCACGGCTGCCTGAACGTAAGCACCAGCAATGCGCAGTGGTTCTACAACAACACCAAGCGTGGCGACATCGTCGAAATCTCCAACACCGTCGGCTCGATCCTTCCCGGAGTGGACGGTCTCGGCGACTGGAACATTCCGTGGGACCAGTGGCGGGCCGGTAACGCCAACATCTGACGTCTGACTAACGCGTAGTGGACGTCGTCGTGGCCACCGTCGGCGCCAGCGACAGACCGGTGTAAATCTCGTCGAGGACCGTTGGCAGCAATGCCTGCGCTGTCGTCTTATCGTCCAGCGAAATGGTCAGGTTGGTCCAAATGACCAGCGACACATCGGCATCCGGGTCGTATCCCATGAAGGAGTTGAAGCCCGGCATTTCGCCGCCGTGGTAATACATTGCGGCGGTCGGGCTGAACCGCTGATACGTGATGCCATAGCCGTACTTCTGCCCGCCGGGATTGCTCGGGTCCTCGACCTGCAGGCTGTCCAGCCACTGCTGCTGGTAGTCGGCGTTGAAGACCTTGCCCGAGACCAAGGCTCGCATCCATGCCGCCATGTTGTCGGCTGTGGAGATGACGCTGCCCGCGGCCTGGGCATAGGACGGGTTTTCGTTGGTGTAGTCGATCGGCTTGAGCGTTCCGGCGCGTCCGGCGGCCTTCAGGTCGGCGGGGTAAGGGTCGTCGACCATCGCGTAAGCGGCGCCCCCGTACATGTAACCGTGTGAGTACGGGGCAGGGATCGCGGTGTCGTCGGGGGCGGGCAACAGCGTCTGCTGTAGTCCGAGCGGTCCGAAAAGGCGGTCGTGTAACTGCTCGCTCAGCGGACGGCCGCCTGCCTTCTCGGCGATCACCCCGAGAAGCGCGTAATTGGTGTTGTTGTACTCGTATTCGGTGTTGGGCGCGGCGTTGGCCGGATGCGCGAACGCGATCGCCAAAACCTCCTGCGAGGTCCAGGGTTTGGCGGGGTCGGCATCCAGTTGAGCGGCGAGCTCCGGTGCGTTGGTGTAGTTGTAAAGCCCGCTGCGCATCGTCAACAGATCGGCGACAGTGATGTCGGTGCCGTCGGGGACGTCGGGCACGTAGTCGGACACCGGGTCGCTGAACTTGAGCTTGCCGTCCTGAGCCAGCAGCACGATGAGTGCGGCGGTCATGGTCTTCGAATTCGACGCGATTCGGAAGTGGGTGTTCGCATCCGGCGTTGTCTGCTTGCCCAGTTCCGTGGTGCCGACCGCCACCGTGTAATTGCCCTGCGGTGTGCGAATCGCGACGATGGCGCCGGGGACGCGCATCTCCTTGACCGCCTTCTCCACCGCCTTCTGCAGCGCCGCCTGATCGATGGGCTTGAGCGCGGACGAGACGGACGGCGGAGCAGCCGTGGTCGTCGTGCCCGAACCGGCCGGCGTTGTCGACGACGTCGACGTGCACCCGGCGACGATTGCGGCACACGTCGTGAGCACGGCGATCCTCGCAATGCTGTGCATGGCGGCACTCCTCGCTGAAACACCTGACCCAGAGCGGAGCCTAAGTCGGCGCCCGCCTCGGTGTAGCGAAACCGCAGCTCGGCGCGAGCAAGCGGCGAAAGCGCCGGAAACCAAAAAGTCGGAGGGCTTGAAAGCCCTCCGACCTCTATCGGGGGTGGCTGACGGGACTCGAACCCGCGACAGCCAGGATCACAACCTGGTGCTCTACCAACTGAACTACAGCCACCATCGCCGCACATGCGGCCCGTCGATACTAGCCGCTCGTGCGCTCGGCGGCCGAATCCATTCCGTCATCGTTGGAGGCTTCGGGGCGCAGTTCAGCGGAGATCGCCGCGATATCGCTGGTCGACGGCCCCGGCGGTGGTACGAACGCCGTACGTCGGTAGTACTGGAGCTCGCGAATCGACTCGTGGATGTCGGCCAACGCACGGTGCGCCAGACCCTTCTCCGGCTGCCCGAAGTAGATCCGCGGATACCAGCGCCTGCACAGCTCCTTGATGGAGCTGACGTCGATCATCCGGTAGTGCAGGTAGTCGTCAAGGGCCGGCATGTCGCGGGCGATGAAGCCCCGGTCGGTGGCGATCGAGTTACCCGCCAGGGGAGCGGTCTTGGCCTGCTTGACGTGGCCGCGGATGTAGTCCAGCACCATCTGCTCGGCGGCAGGCACGTCGATGGTCGATGCCCGCACCTCCTCGGTGAGCCCGGACCGGTCATGCATCTGGGCGACCACTTCGATCATTCCGTTCAGCGATTCGTCGGGGGCGTTGATGACGACGTCGATGCCCTCACCGAGGATGTTGAGGTCGGCATCGGTCACCAGGACCGCAATCTCGATGAGCCGGTCGGTCTTCAGGTCCAGCCCGGTCATCTCGCAGTCGATCCACACCAGTTCGTCACGCACAGCGATTAACAGTAGGCGCACACCTGGTATATGCCCCAGCACACCCACCGCGACGGTGTTCTCACAGTAGGGTTCGATCATGGCCGCCGAGTCGACAGCAACCCCTGCCCAGGAGATCGCCGCCGGTTACGCCGTCGATGGTCAGGCGCTCGAACTGGGCTCTGTCGTCGTTGACGGCACCGTAGATCCGACTGCGCAGGTGCGTATTCCACTGGCCACCGTCAACCGTCACGGCCTCGTTGCGGGTGCAACCGGCACCGGTAAGACGAAGTCGCTGCAGGTGCTCGCCGAGCAGCTTTCGGCCGCCGGCGTTCCGGTGATGATGGCCGACGTCAAGGGCGACCTGTCCGGCCTTTCGCGCCCCGGGGAACCGAACGACAAGACGCAGAAGCGGGCCACGGACACTGGTGACGAGTGGACGCCGACCGCCTTCCCCGTCGAGTTCCTGTCGCTCGGCACATCGGGAATCGGCGTGCCGGTGCGTGCCACCATCTCCAGTTTCGGACCCGTTCTGTTGTCAAAGGTGCTGGGGCTCAACGCTACCCAGGAGTCGACTCTCGGTCTGATCTTTCACTGGGCAGATCAGAAGGGGTTGTCGCTGCTGGATCTCAAGGATCTGCGTGCGGTGATCGGTTTCCTCACCAGCGATGAGGGCAAGCCGGAGCTCAAGAACCTCGGCGCGGTATCGCCGACCACCGCGGGCGTGATCCTGCGCGCGCTGGTCAATCTCGAGGCGGAAGGCGCGGACACCTTCTTCGGCGAGCCCGAGCTGGAGCCGAAGGATCTGATACGTCTCGACGCCCAGGGTCGCGGCATCATCAGCCTGCTCGAGCTGGGCGATCAGGCCGCCAGGCCGGTGATGTTCTCGACGTTCCTGATGTGGGTGCTCGCCGACCTGTTCACGACGCTGCCCGAGATCGGCGACGTCGACAAGCCGAAGCTGGTCTTCTTCTTCGACGAGGCACATCTGCTGTTCACCGACGCATCCAAGGCGGTCCTCGAGCAGGTCGAGCAGACCGTCAAGCTGATCCGGTCGAAGGGCGTCGGCGTGTTTTTCTGCACTCAGCTGCCCACCGATGTCCCCAACAATGTGCTCAGCCAGCTCGGCGCGCGGATCCAGCACGCCCTGCGCGCGTTCACCCCAGACGACCAGAAGGCATTGTCCAAAACAGTTCGCACCTACCCGAAAACCACCGTGTACGACCTGGAGTCGGCGCTGACATCACTGGGCATCGGCGAGGCGATCGTCACGGTGCTGTCGGAAAGGGGGGCACCGACGCCGGTGGCGTGGACCAGGATGCGTGCCCCGCGCTCGCTGATGGACACCATCGGGCCGGACGCGATCAAGGCCGCCGCACAGGCCAGCCCGTTGCAGGCCGAGTACGGCCAGACGATCGACCGCGACTCGGCCTACGAGCGACTCAACGCGCGACTCGCCCCGCCGGAGCAAGCGCCCGCCAATGACCCGTCGCTGCCGCCGCCGGTCTACGTGCCGCCGCAGGGTGAGGCGAGTGCCGAAGGCACGGTCACCGCGAAAAAGTCGGTGGAACCCGGAATGTTCGACAAGATGATGAGCAGTCCGGCCTTCAAGAGCGCAATGCGGTCGGCGGGCACTGTGATCGGCCGCGAGATCACCCGAAGCATTTTCGGCACCGGCCGTCGCCGCCGCTGACCCGCGCGCCATCTTCCGCGAGAAACGACTAGTCGCCGCCGAGTTTCTTGTAGACCGCGCCGACAATCGGGCTCACGATCGCGCGGGGTGCGTAGCCGCTGGCCACCGACATCGCCTTCGACGTCACACCTGGCACCACTCGCATCTTGTTGCGCTCCAACGCATCCAGCGACAGCTTCGCGGTGTACTCTGTCGAGATCCACAGGAAGTCGGGAATTATCTTCTCCACCAACGACTGCTCGTGTTCGGCGGGCAGGGTTTCGCGCACCGGGCCCGGCGCCAGCACCGTCACATTCACGCCTGCGCGCTTCAGCTCACCGCGCAGCGACTCGCTGAACGTGTTGACGAACGCCTTGGTGGCCGCATAGGTCGCATTGTTCGGGATCGGCGAATTGCCGGCTGTCGAACCGGAAATCAGGATTCCGCCCGCCCCACGCTCGACCATCCCCGGCAGCACGGCGAGGACGAGGTCATGCACGCCAAGGACATTCAGCTGGACTTGGGCCTTTTCGTCGGCCGGATCCAGCTTGGACACCGGCCCGAACGTAGCCGTGCCGGCGTTGGCGCACAGGATCGAGATGTTGCGGCCGGCCAGCTCCTCGGCCAGCTTCGTCCGCTCGCTTGGATCGGCGAGGTCGACCGGGCGCACCTCGACGACGACTCCGTACTTCTGCGTGATCCGATCGGCCAGCGTCCTGAGCACGTCCTCGCGGCGGGCCGTGATGATCAGGTGATGCCCTCGCGCGGCGAGCTCGATCGCCAACGCCTCGCCGATGTTCTGCGAGGCACCTGTGACAACTGCGCGGGCATCCGGGCTGGGTGCGGGTACTGGCATGGGCCGGACTATATCGTGGGCGACCATGGATGATCCGCGGCCGCCTGAGCAAACCGCTCGGCGATCGCAAGTACTGTCCTGGGCGCTCTGGGACGTCGGCTCCACCGGCCTGAACGCCATCGTCGTGACGTTCGTGTTCTCGGTTTATCTGACCCGCACCGTCGCCGACGACCTGCCCAGCGCCACCACGCCGCAGAGCTGGCTGTTCCGTGCGTTGGCGCTGTCCGGACTCGTGGTGGCAGTCCTCGCGCCGGTGACCGGGATATGGGTCGACGCGCCGTGGCGGCGACGCCGGGTACTGGCCGTGCTCACCGGGCTCGTGGTGCTGCTGACGTCGGCGATGAGCCTGATCCGCGACGACTACCACTATCTGTGGCCCGGCCTGGCCCTGCTCGCATTGGCGGCCGCATGCAGTGAGCTGGCCACCGTGCCGTACAACGCGATGCTGCGGCAGCTCTCCACGCCGCAGACATCCGGCCGGGTTTCCGGATTCGGCTGGGCCATGGGTTATTTCGGTAGTGTCATGTTGCTTTTCGTCGTCTATCTCATGTTCATGTCCGGTGACGGCGCCACCCGCGGGCTTGTCGGCCTACCCGTCGCCGAGGGTCAGAACGTCCGGGCCGCGATGCTGTTGGCGGCGGCATGGTTCGCGCTGTTCGCGCTGCCCGTGTTCATCGCCGTGCCGCACCCGACTCCGCCGCCCGCAGATCGACGGCAGACGGTCGGCTTCTTCGGTGCCTACCGCAGGCTGTGGTCGGAGGTCGTCGGCGAGTGGCGCCGCGACCGCAACATCGTCTATTACCTGCTCGCCAGCGCCGTGTTCCGCGACGGTTTGGCAGGCGTCTTCGCATTCGGCGCGGTACTTGGCGTGAGCGTCTACGGCATCTCGGAGGCCGACGTGCTGCTTTTCGGCGTCAGCGCCAGCGTTATCGCCGCCATCGGCGCACTGGCCGGCGGCCTTCTCGACGACCGCATAGGGTCCAAGCCCGTCATCGTCGGCTCGCTGTTCTCGATGATCATCGCCGGTCTGGTCTTGATGACGCTCTCCGGATCCGTCGCCTTCTGGATCTGCGGGCTTCTGCTGTGTCTGTTCATCGGGCCGACGCAGTCGTCGGCGCGGACGCTGATGCTGCGCATGTCAGTCGACGGAAAGGAGGGCGTCGCGTTCGGCCTCTACACGACCACCGGGCGCGCGGTGTCGTTCCTTGCGCCGACACTTATCTCGCTGTTCATCGACTGGTTCGACGCTGTCCGCGCCGGCGTCGCGGGGCTACTGGTCGTGATCGCATTCGGCATGGCGGCCATGGTGGCGGTACACGCACCGCACCGGGTTGTGGCGCGCTAGCGCGCCGCGGTGCAGATCGTCAGGCCGTTGCCGGTGTTGGACTGCACCTGCACTCCGTTGACCGTCACCGTGCAGGACACCTGGCGGCCCACATTGATGATCGTCAGGCTCGCCGAATCCTGTGCGGGACTGGGCAGTTGCACTTCCTTGCGCCACGGCAGCACGACGTTGAACTCGGTCTGCAGCAGGCTGCCGGTATCGACATAGGTGATGTTGATCGCCCTGCCGGTTCCGGTCACCTCGTAGATCACCGACTCGGTCGCGCCGGGGGTCGCCGACCCGCTGGGCGGCGTGGTGCTCGGAGTCGGCACCGGAACGATCGGGGGCAGCGGGCGCTGAGATGTCGTCGTCGACGGAGTACGTGTGGTGGTCATCGAGGGCTCCGGCATCGGTGGCGGCGCGACGACCGTGTCCTGCTTCGAGCTGTTGACCACCACGAGCGCGATCACCAGACCGATGACCAGGAGCACCGCCACTGCGGCGAGCACCCACAACCAGCGCGGCGACTTCGGCGACGGCGTACCTTCCGGCGGTTCACCCGGCGGGTACGGCGGACCGTACTGACCCGTGCTGTATTGACCGGTGCCATACGGGTCGGTGGCGTATTGACCCGTGCCATACGGGTCATAGCCGTAGGGGGAGTAGGGCGGCAGTTCGCGGGTGGGGTCGGGCGGCGGTGGTGCCTGGTAGCCGGGTTCGTAAGGCGATTGACCCGCATACGCCGGGTCGGGATATCCGGGACTGCTGGGACCAAACCGCTGCGCTGGATCGGACCCGTCGCCTCGTGGCGTATTTGTCATACCCACCTCATGGCTGCAGGGTACCTGCGTTGCGCGAGGTGACCCGCGGAGAGCAGGTAAGCACATCGCTTAGGCCGGAGGGTCGTGGCAAGCTGATATTGATGACCCAGACGGTGCGCACCAACTACGGCGCGTCGCTGTCGCCGGACGCGACGGCGTTCGCGCACCTCGTCGACGACGGCGGGTATCCACGGGCGGTTCAGCGGTTCCTTCGCGGGTGGCGCGCGAGCTCGTCACGAGATGTCGAATTGCCCGTTGAGGGTCCTGTCCACCGGGTGATGCATTCCGCCGACGGCCATTGGTTGGCGTGCGAGGTCGCGCCCGAGGGCGGCAGTCGCAGCCAGATCTGGGTCGTCACCACCGACCCCGACGACCGTGCTGCGCGACGTATCGACATGTGGCTCGCGGGCTCGCCGGAGGGCACCGCGGAGCTGATCGGTTGGGACGGCACACTAGTCGCGGCGATTCTCACCAGCGACGACGGCGTCGGCAGTTCTTGCCTCATCGATCCCGCTGACGGCACCACGACGATCCTTGATCGGCGGTCGGGCGGCCGGCTGGTCGACGCGTGGGCGGGCGCGGCCCTGGTGCGCGTCGGACCACGCGGCTACCGCGACCTGATCATGCTGCGTGGCCTGACGGAAATCGCTTTGTTGCCATACGATCCCGGCTCGACGACAGACACCGGCATCATCCTCGACGACCAGCACCCGCGACGGCTTCGGTCGGGTCTGGAAGGGGAGATGTTCGAGCTGTATCAGCCCGCGAAGACCTACGGCCCGAACAGCGCGGACGGTTATGTGCGTGCGCTCATCCGCAGCGAGAACGGAGCGGACCACGCCCGGCTGCTCGAGGTGACGACGACCGCGAACGGCGTGGCCTATCAGGTGATCGCCGAGCGTGCAGGCCACGAACTCGACGAGTTCGTCGTCAGCGACGATCTGTCGACGGTCGCGCTATTGTGGAACATCAACGGCGCCAGTGAGTTACAGATCCTCGAATACGCCGACTACACACTGAACGCCCCCATCCCGTTGCCGGGCATGGTCGCCTCCGAGCTGACCATCAGCGCGGGCGGTTCGATGGTGGCGATGACGGTCGAGGGCCCGGATATGCCGCGCACCGTGGAACTCGTCGACCCGCGTACCAGGGAATGGGAGCGCATCGACCGCGAGCCGAGCAGCGGGCCGCTGTCCGCGGCTCCGACGCTGGAGACGATCACCGCCCGCGACGGCTTGGAGTTCACCGGCTGGCTGTTCCGGCCACCCGAAGGTGTCGACTCGACCGGGGCGATGATGTTCCTGCATGGCGGCCCAGAAGGTCAGGGCAGGCCTGGTTACAACGAATTCTTCCCTCCGCTGCTGGAGGCGGGGATCACAGTCTTTCTGCCAAATGTGCGCGGTTCCGGGGGATTCGGCCGGTCGTTCATGCATGCCGACGACAGGGAGAAGCGCTTCGCGGCCATCGACGACGTCGCCGACGCGGCCCTGTTTCTGGTCGACCGCGGGCTGGCGTCCGCCGACCGCATCGCGTGTTGCGGCTGGTCCTACGGTGGGTACCTGACACAGGCGGCGCTGGCGTTCCACCCTCAGCTGTTCGCAGCGGGCATCAGCATCTGCGGAATGAGCGACCTGAACACCTGGTACCGCAACACCGAGCCGTGGATTGCGGCCGCGGCTTACCCCAAATACGGCCACCCGGTGAGCGACCGGGAACTGCTCGATCAGCTGTCTCCGTTGCTCCGCGCGCACGCGTTGACCGCGCCCCTGCTTCTCGTCCACGGACTCAACGACACCAACGTGCCGCCGAGCGAGTCGCACCAGATGTACGACGCTTTGCGGGCGCTGGGCCGCAACGTCGAACAATTGCTGTTCGAGGACGACGGCCATGAGATCGACAAGCGCGAGAACCGATCCGTGCTGGTCAAGGCCATGTGCGACTGGCTCACCACGGCCTTCGCGCACGTACCCGACTTCTGAACGACTCAAGATCAGTTTTAGCGGTTTACTGAAATTATCCGCGGGGTAAAACCCTCCTGCGCCAAGTCGGCGCTCAAAAGGAGGAGGCCAGCATGCGTGGTGGCGGAATTCTCGGCGTAATTGTGTTGATCTGGTTGGTGATCGGTGTGGTCGCGGCCTACCAGCGCGATTACTTCAAGACGGACGCAAACAACTGTGCCACAGCGGGCACCATCGCGTTGACGGTCGTTGCCGGGCCGTTGAACTACGCGGGGGCGAACCCGAAGGTGGCAAATTGCAACCTGCCCCAACCTAGCCAGTAGTCAACGGGCTCAAGTCAATTCATTGAACGAACGGAGTGAACGATGATCGTCCTTGGAGTGATCCTCCTCATCCTCGGGATCCTTTTCGGTATCTCGATCCTGACCTACATCGGCGTCGTGCTGATCGTGATCGGCGCAGTGTTCTGGATTCTCGGCTCGACGGGTCGTGCTGTCGGCGGCCGAGCACGCTGGTACTAGTAACTAACGCCTAGGCGCCGGTTCGGCCGGCCGAGGACAGGGCTGCGATCGTCATCTCTCGCAAGGTCGCTCGCGAGTCGGAACCTGTTCCTTGGCCGGCCGATTTGGCTGCGCCGGGCCGAACGCTGTGAGGCGTCGAGTTCAGCAGACCGAAGACGGCGTGCGCCATGAGGCGCGCGTCGGCTTCGCTCTCTGCGCGGTTCAGTCGAAGAAGAACGTCGACCCAGATCTCCACGTACTGCCGTTGAGCCTTGCGGACCTGACGCTTGGCGGGCTCGGGCAAGTGGTCGAGATCGCGGTCCTGGATGCGGATCAGATCGGACTCGCCCAGCGCGAAGTCGAGGTGGAAGTCGATCAATCCGTCCAGCGAAGATGCGGTGTCGGGCGCGCAGGCCACGACCGCCCTGGCTCCGGCGAGTAGGCGGGTGCTGATCCCCACCAAAAGTTCGACCAGCAGCGCTTCCTTGTTGGGGAAGTGCCGGTAGATAGCTGGCCCGCTGACACCTGCCGCGGCACCGATGTCCTCCAGTCGCACGGCGAGGAAGCCACGCTCGGCGACCAGCCGTTCCGCGGCGGCGATCAGCTTGTCGCGACGGTCGGATTTCGCCTTGCTGCGGCTGGTGCCAGGCTGCGGCGGATTGGACCCGGACGTCGGGAGGGACACTGCCTTACCCCGTTCCCGCTGGTGGACATTTCAGTTAATCGTGACTAACATCCTACGAGTTAGTCGTCATTAACTCAACCGGAACGGGCAGTACCGATGACAACAACGCTGCAGGCCAGCCGCGAGCAGCACCTGGCCCTCGTCGCGCAGCTGCGCGACAAGATGGCCGTTGCCGCTCTCGGTGGCTCGGCCAAGTCGCGTGAGCGCCACGTCGGCCGCGGCAAGCTGCTGCCGAGGGACCGCGTAGACGGGCTGCTCGACCCCGGGAGCCCACTGCTCGAAGTGTCACCGCTTGCCGCAGACGGCATGTACGACGACGAGTGTCCCGGCGCGGGCATGATCGTCGGCATCGGGCGGATATCGGGGCGCGAGTGCATGATCGTGGCGAATGACGCAACCGTCAAAGGTGGCACGTACTACCCGATTACGGTCAAGAAGCACCTGCGGGCCCAGGAGATCGCGCTGCAGAACCGGTTGCCGTGCGTCTACCTGGTCGATTCAGGGGGCGCGTTCCTGCCCCGCCAGGACGAGGTCTTCCCCGACCGCGAACACTTCGGCCGCATCTTCTACAACCAGGCGACGATGAGCGCCAGAGGTGTTCCCCAGATCGCCGCCGTCCTCGGCTCGTGCACCGCCGGAGGCGCATACGTTCCCGCGATGAGTGACGAAGCGGTCATCGTCCGCAATCAGGGCACCATCTTCCTCGGCGGCCCGCCGCTGGTGAAGGCCGCGACCGGCGAAGTGGTGACCGCAGAAGAACTAGGCGGTGGCGACCTGCATTCGAGAACCTCCGGTGTCACCGACCACCTGGCTCGCGACGACCGCGACGCCTTGAGGATCGTGCGGCGTATCGTCTCGACGCTGGGGCCGCGCCTTGACCCGCCATGGGAGGTCGGCGCGACGGTCGATGCGGTGGCCGACCAGACCGAGCTCTACGACGTCGTACCCGTCGACGCGCGCGTGCCCTACGACGTGCACCAGGTCATCACACGAATCGTCGACGGCGGCGAATTCGCGGAGTTCAAGGCCGAATACGGTTCGACGGTGGTCACCGGATTCGCTCGGATCCACGGCCATCCGGTCGGGATCATCGCCAACAACGGCGTGCTGTTCTCCGAATCAGCCATGAAGGCCGCCCATTTCATCGAGCTGTGCGACAAGCGGATGGTTCCGCTGCTGTTCCTGCAGAACATCTCCGGCTTCATGGTCGGCCGCGATTACGAGGCAGGCGGCATCGCCAAGCACGGCGCCAAAATGGTGACCGCCGTCGCGTGTGCCCGGGTGCCGAAGCTGACCGTCGTGATCGGTGGTTCATACGGCGCCGGCAACTACTCGATGTGCGGGCGCGCGTATTCGCCCCGCTTCCTGTGGATGTGGCCGAACGCCAGGATCTCGGTGATGGGCGGTGAGCAGGCAGCGTCGGTGCTGGCCACGGTGCGTGGCGAGATGAGTCCGGAGCAGGAGGAAGAGTTCAAGGCGCCGATTCGGGAGCAGTACGAGAGGCAGGGCAACCCCTATTACTCGACGGCACGGCTGTGGGACGACGGTGTGATCGATCCCGCCGATACCAGGACCGTTCTCGGGCTGGCACTTTCAGTGGTCGGGCAGGCGCCCGTCGAACCGGTCTCCTACGGCGTGTTCCGGATGTGATGTGATGACGTTCAACACTGTTCTGGTAGCCAACCGCGGCGAGATCGCCGTCCGCGTGATCCGCACGCTGCGCGAAATGGGAATCCGCTCGGTCGCCGTGTTCAGCGACGCCGATGCCAACGCCCGCCACGTCGGCGAGGCCGACGTCGCGGTCGGCATCGGTCCCGCTCCCGCGCGGCAGAGCTATCTCAATATCGACGCGGTCGTCGAAGCCGCCCGCCGCACCGGCGCTCAAGCCGTTCACCCGGGCTACGGGTTCCTCTCGGAGAACGCGGCTTTCGCTGCCGCGCTGGAATCGGCGGGGATCGTATTCATCGGGCCGCCGGTCAACGCCATTCAGACCATGGGCGACAAGATCGCCGCCAAGACGACGGTGTCGGCGTTCGGTGTGCCGGTCGTCCCCGGCATTGCCCGGCCCGGCCTCACCGATCACGAACTGGTTTCGGCCGCAGGCGACATCGGCTACCCCATGCTGGTGAAGCCGTCGGCCGGTGGCGGCGGCAAGGGCATGCGGGTCGTCCACGAAGCGTCCGCGCTGCAGGCCGCACTGACCAGCGCACGGCGCGAGGCAGGGGCGGCATTCGGTGACGACACGCTGTTCCTCGAGCGATTCGTGTTGAACCCCCGCCACATCGAGGTGCAGGTGCTGGCCGACGGCTACGGGAACGTGGTCCATCTCGGCGAACGTGAATGCAGCCTGCAGCGTCGCCATCAGAAGGTGATCGAGGAGGCGCCGTCCCCGCTCCTCGACGATGCGTCGCGGGCCCGCATCGGCGCCGCCGCCTGCGACACCGCGCGCAGTGTCGACTACACCGGCGCGGGCACCGTCGAGTTCATCGTGTCAGCCGATCGGCCCGACGAGTTCTTCTTCATGGAGATGAACACCCGCCTCCAGGTCGAGCATCCGGTCACCGAAATGGTCACCGGCATCGACCTCGTTGAGCAACAGGTGCGGATCGCCGCGGGGGAGAAGCTGCCGCTCGGGCAGGACGACATCACTATGACCGGGCATGCCATCGAAGCCCGCGTCTATGCGGAGGACCCGGCGCGCGGATTCCTGCCGACCGGCGGCGAGGTGCTCGCGCTGGCGGAGCCCCACGGTCCCGGCGTTCGCGTCGACTCCGGGCTCGCCGACGGCACCGTGGTCGGCAGTGACTACGACCCGATGCTGGCCAAGGTCATCGCGCATGCCGGCGACCGATCCGCGGCGCTGCGCGCCCTCGACCGCGCACTGGCCAACACCGCCGTGTTGGGCGTGACGACGAACGTCGAGTTCCTGCGCTTCCTGCTTGCCGATCCGGATGTCGTTGCGGGACGACTCGACACCGGACTGTTGGACCGCAGGACAACCGATTTCGCGGCCGCCGAACCGGGTGACGATGAGCTCATCGCGGCTGCGGCATACAAGTGGTTGCGCAGCTGGCCGACACCAGAGGGCAACCTCTGGGAGGTGCCGTCGGGCTGGCGGATGGGGCAGCACGCTGCCACCACCGTCCGGCTGCATGCAGGCGAGCGCACCGACCACGTGCACCTGACTGGCACCCCGCGCGCCGCGGCGGCGGTCATAGAAGATGGTGAATCACACACTCTGGCAGCTAGTCTGGACAGCCTCCGGCTCGTGGTGACCCTCGACGGCCTGCGCACCGACTACCTCGTCGCCGCAACAGACGGGCAACTCTGGTTGAACCGCGCGGGGCACACCGCGGTCATCGATGAGGTACGGGAAGCGCCCGTGCGTCCCGACGACGAACACAGCGGCGACGCCGAACTCGTCAGCCCCATGCCGGGATCCGTCGTCGCCGTCGGCGTCGAGAACGGCCAGATCGTCGAGGCGGGCGCGGTCGTCGTCGCGGTCGAGGCGATGAAGATGGAGCACGCGCTGACCGCTCCGGTCGATGGCGTGGTGGAACTACTCGTCGCCGTCGGCGACCAGGTCAAGGTGGGCCAGCCACTGGCCAGGATCACAGCTAATGAGAAAGCGGAGCAGTCATGAGCGACTTTCTAGCCACCGGCACGCTGCCGGATCACTATGAGCAGCTGGCCAAAACGGTGCGCGACTTCGCGCAGAGCGTGGTGGCCCCCGTCGCCGCCAAGCACGATGAAGAGCACTCGTTCCCCTACGAGGTGGTGTCGGGCATGGCCGACATGGGCCTGTTCGGTCTGCCTTTCCCCGAGGAGTATGGCGGCATGGGCGGCGACTACTTCGCGCTGTGCCTTGCGCTCGAGGAGCTCGGCAAAGTGGACCAGAGCGTGGCGATCACCCTGGAGGCGGGTGTGTCGTTGGGCGCGATGCCGGTGTACCGGTTCGGCAACGAGGACCAGAAGCAGGAATGGTTGCCGCTCCTGGCAAGTGGCAAGGCGCTCGGTGCATTCGGGCTCACTGAGGCCGGCGGTGGAACAGATGCAGGCGCCACCAGGACAACGGCAAAAATGGATGACGGGCACTGGGTCATCAACGGCACCAAGCAGTTCATCACCAACTCGGGAACCGACATCACCAAGCTGGTGACCGTGACCGCCGTCACCGGAGAAGCCGCCGGCAAGGAGATCTCGTCGATCCTGGTGCCGGTCCCCATCGTAGGTTTCACCGCAGAACCCGCCTACAACAAGGTCGGCTGGAACGCCTCGGACACCCACCCGCTCAGCTTCGACGATGTCCGGGTGCCCGCCGGGAACCTGCTCGGCGAGCGCGGCCGTGGCTATGCCAACTTTCTGCGCATTCTCGACGAGGGCCGCATCGCGATCGCCGCGCTCTCCGTCGGCGCCGCACAGGGCTGCGTCGATGAATGCGTGAAATAC
>NZ_JAVHWR010000133.1:0-3126 GCF_032159565.1 Mycobacterium sp. | reverse complement strand
GGTGCTGGCTCTGGCAGGGCTGATCGGCTGGCTGGGCTATCGGACTCATGAGTCACGCCACGCCAAAGCACAGCGGGAGCTTTTCGTCGAAGTGGGGCGCCAGGCTGCAATCAACCTGACCACGATCTACTTCCAGGAGGTGGACACCGACGTGCCGCGCATCCTGGACTCGTCGACCGGCGCTTTTTATGACAACTTTCAGAAGCGTTCGCAGCCCTTTATTGAGACTGTCAAGCAGGCCGAGTCCAAGACGGCGGGCACCGTCGCAGGAGCGAGCCTGGAATCAGAATCGGGCAATGAGGCGCGGGTGTTGGTCGCCGTGACAGTAAAGACCTCGGACGCCGGCCACGCCGAGCAGCAACCACGCGGCTGGCGGATGCGCATCGACGTGCAGAAGGTCGGCGACGGTGCGAAGGCGTCGAACGTCGAGTTTGTGTCATGAGGAAGCAGTTAGCGAACCACGACGAGGGACCCCTGCGCGAGCAGGACAGTGCGCCAACAGCAATCGAAGCAGACGTGCGGATCAAGACCCGAGGCATGGATGAGGAGAGCGGGTCCCACCACGACCACACAGGCAAGCTGCCCCAGCTCGATGCCGCGGAATGCAGGGATGCGCCCAGGGGCGAAGACACGACCTCCAAGGACGCCGAGTCCGACGAAATCCAGCTGACCCAACGTAAACGAGCGACCAAGCAGACGAGGGCGTCGCGAGCCCTTGCCTTCGGAATAATGCCCGCAGTGGCGCTCTTGCTCGCCCTGGCCGCCGGTTACCTCAAGTGGGAAGACTCGTCGACCCGCGATGACCAGGTTGCCGGGCTAGAAGCGACTCAGGTAGCCAAGGAGGCACGGTGGCCTTGCTGAGCTACCGCCCCGATACGGTCGAGAAGGACCTCAGCAGCGCGCAGGACCGTCTGACCGGGACCTTCCGGGACTCCTACGTGTCCCTGATCCATGACGTCGTCATCCCCGGTGCGAAGCAGAAACAGATCTCCGCGGTGGCTACCGTCCCGGCCGTGGGTGCGGTATCGGCGACCCAGAACCACGCGGTGGTGGTCCTCGTCTTCGTTAACCAAACCATCATCATCGGCACCGATCCGCCCGGCAACACCGCCTCCAGCGTCAAGGTGACTCTTGACAAGATCGGAACGCGCTGGCTGGACTCGGGGTTCGAACCGGTCTGATGCGCCGCCCATACGGCGGTTCAGCGGAGTTGTCCCGCACTCACCGTTAATGCCTTCCGGCGGGCACAGAACTGTTTGTCGTTGGCGCGCCGCGAGAACTTAGGAAGACCGTTAATGAATGAAAGGAACTGCCAGGAATGCGTCAAATCGAAAGCCAAGTTCTCATCGTTGGCGGTGGGGGTGCCGGACTCACAACCTCGGTGGTCCTTGCCGATCTAGGCGTCGAGGCCATGCTTATAGAGCGTCACGACAGTACGTCGAGGCTGCCGAAGGCGCATTATCTCAATCAGCGGACGATGGAAATTTTCGCGCTGCATGGAATGGCCGATGCTGTGTATGCGAAGTCGGCGCCGCGTGCCAACAACGCCACGATCAAGTGGCTGTCCTCTGTGGGCGGGGATGGGCCTCTGGACCGAAATGTGCTAGCCGAGGCAGACGTTATGGGCGGCGGCGATACAGCATCTATGTATAACGCGAAAGGATTCAGGCCACCAACACACATCCCGCAGTTCCGGCTTGAGCCGATAATCCGACAAATTGCTGACCAGCGCCGCCCCGGTGGGGTTCTGTTCCGGCACGAGCTGCGGTCGGTCACACAGGACGATAACGGGGTCATTGCTATAGTCCGCGATCTCCTCGGCGAGGAAGATATCGAGGTTCGCTGCCAATATCTGCTGGGCGCGGACGGGGGAAGAACAGTCGGCCCGCAGCTCGGAGTATCAATGCAGGGACCGACCGGAATGGCGGACTTCGTGAGCGTCTGGTTTTCTGCGGATCTGTCGAGCTATCTCACCGACAGCGACTCGGTAATGCGTGTGATCTTCCCGCCGGGACAGGTCGCCCAAGGCAAGTACACCTGCATCCTGATCGCATATGGCCCCACCCGCTGGGACGGGCACAGCGAGGAATGGGGTTTGGGGCTTATGCGTAGCCCCGACGATCCTGACGACCTCGACGAGAAATCCATCGTGCCCATCATCCGCGAGTTCCTCAAGATCGACGTACCGCTACAAGTACACAATGTCACCCATTGGCTCCTTGAAACAACGATCGCCGACCGCTTCTCGTTCGACCGCGTGCATCTGCTCGGCGATGCTGCACACAAGCAGACCCCGGGCGCCGGGCTGGGACTCAACTCGGCAATCCAAGACGCTCACAACATCAGTTGGAAACTTGCACTCGTTCTGAAGGGATTGGCGCCCCCGAGCCTCCTCAGCTCCTATGAGGATGAACGCCGCCCCGTCATCACCGAAAATGTTGGTTGGTCGATGTTCTCCCTGACCAACCACCTTTTGATCGTGTCGGCCATGGGCGTTAACCTCGCCGCTCCACCCGAGGCGAATGAGGCCGCGATCGCCGAGCTCATCTCGGACACGCGAACTGGTGCGTCAAAGCGGGCCCGCCTGGCGGAAGTATTCCGTACGCAGCGAGTCGAATATCAGGCCCATGACATGGAGATGGGCTTCAACTATCCGGTGGGAGCGGTCGTCGACGATGGCTCTCCCAGCCCGTGGCGCGACCCCATGGGTTCCGAATACCGGCCAACGACTCGCCCCGGCTGTCGTCTGCCGCACACCTGGCTCGAATACCGGGGCACCAGATGCTCAACTCACGAGCTGATACCGATGGGCGGAATGTTGGCGCTAACGTCCGACGAGCCCCTAGCGCAACAATGGCGGGATGCGGTAGCGAAGGTTTCCGCCGACACCGGCGTGCCTATCCGAACCGTGCGGATCGGCCCGCGGGGAGATGCTTTCGATCCGACCAATAATTGGATTGCACTTCGAGAAGTTGGCCCGAAAGGAATCGTTCTCGTTCGGCCCGACGGCCACGTCGGGTTTCGGGCCATCAACGTGCCGCCCAATCCGGCCGACACGATCGCTGCAGCCGTTCACCACATCCTCTCAGCCGGCAACATCCACCACGGTCGATGACCACGCGGTCA
>NZ_JAVHWR010000111.1:0-5231 GCF_032159565.1 Mycobacterium sp. | reverse complement strand
ATCACCTTGACGTTCTCAGCGCCGATGAGCCCAGCGGCCTGACCGGTCGCGGTGGTTGGCAGCCGGGGCTCGAGAAGTTCACCGGACAATGCGGTACGCGGGCCCAGATCTTCGGCCTCGCGGATGCGACGCCGCGCCTCGGTCTCGCTGATGCGCAGGCCGATCGTCAGCGCCTCGGTGAGCGTCTTGGCGCCTAACGTCTCTGGAGCACTTTCGGTGGCCAGCTTGTTGATCAGGGGATGCTCTGCGATCGGCAGGCGACGGCGGTGAGTCTCCAGCCGAGCGAGCAATCTCTGCCTCTCGGTGGCGGTGAGCACGTCGAAGGACAACGCGGCGACCGCCTCGAACGCGCTGTCGAGACCGTCGAATGCCGCCTCAATGGCGCCTCGACTCGAACTCATGCTTCGAACACTAGTTCGAAGCACCGACAAACTGCTCTCGCGGCGAGTGGACATGGCTATGGCTGCTGGCGGTTATCGCGGTGCACGTCGCGCTGGTCTTGAGCCACACCGTCATCAGACGCGACGGCCAGCTGTGGCGGATGACTTGGAGATTCGCGGACCCTTGTACTTGATCGCTCTTTCTATTATCGTCGTTAACCTAACTTCAACGGAAGGTGCCGCCCATGGCCGCTGTCGATTCCCGCAAAGCGCTGCGGAAATTCAAGTTCGAGCGGCAGGTCGGTCGCACGGTCGTCAACCCGCTTGTCGCAGCACTCGACAAGATCGGCATTCGCGGGTCATCGACGGTCGAGTTGGAGACCACCGGCTCCAAGACAGGTCAGCCGCGGCGGGTTCCGCTCACCGGTCGCGCGGACGACACCGGCGTCTGGGTCATCTCCCAGCACGGCAAGCGGGCCGGCTGGGCGCACAACATCACTGCCGACCCCAAGGTGCGCGTCCGCGTCAAGAATCGATGGCGTGAGGGCACAGCGGCGTTCGTACCCGATGACGACGTCGTCGCCAGGGCCCGCAGCTTCGGCGGCGACAGCAAGCTCAGCCAGTCCGTCACTGTCCTCGGGATGCGCGCACTCCAAAGCGATCCCATTTCGGTACGCATCACGTTCAACTAGTCACGCTTGTCGCGACACTCGTCGACCAGACTGGGTACGTGCAGCTACGCATCATCGGCACCGACCTGCCCGGCCGCGACTGTCCGTCCGGCCACAACTTCCCCGGCTACTCGAACGTCCACATCGGCATGCAGACCAAACGGCGGCCACCGGAGCTGCTGAACCTCCAGCCGGGCGACACCACCATGGTGACGTGGACGATCGACTGCGAAGTGAACGGCCCGGATGTGCGAGGCCCGTACATACAGGGCGGGCCCGGCGACCGGTTCATCTATCTGAACTGGGGCAGCGTCGACGGCGACGGCCGCATGGACATGTTCCGCCGCGCGAAGCTGATGCTCGACGGCGTACCCGACAGCGTCCTCGCGAAGGCGGCGAAGTCGGGCGTGCTGGTCGGCCGACTCGGGCTCACCGACGTCAAGGGTCAGCCGCTGTGTGCGGCGGTGCGGCCGCCGATGATCGAATGGTCAGTCGGGTAGCGAGTTGCTCAGCCGTTCGGTTGCGGCGAGATAATCTTCGATGAATTCGCGCACTACTTCGCGGGCGGGCTTGACCTTGTTCATCAGCCCGACGCCCTGCCCGACGAAGTAGGTCGCCAGCGCCTGTGCTCCCGGATGGCCCTGGGAGGCAAGCACATCGACCCGTCGGATGATCGGCTCGGACAACATCGACTGCAGCGGTAGCGGCAGCGTCTTGTGGCCGCCGTCGTTCGGTTGCCAAGCAGCCGTCCAATCCGACTTCAATTGGCGCGCAGGCTTTCCCGTCCGACCCGTCGAGCGGATGGTGTCCCGCGACGTCGCGGCGAGGAACTTCTGCACGGTATAGGGTGCGGTCTCGGCTTCCTCCGTCGTGAGCCAGACCGATCCCGTCCACGCGCCGTCGGCGCCCATCGCGACGGCGGCGGCCATCTGCCTTCCGGTGACGATACCGCCGGCGGCCAGCACAGGCACCGCCCCGTCGATGGCCTCGATGACTTCGGGAATCAGCACCATCGTCGTCACCTCGCCGCAGTGGCCACCGGCTTCGGTTCCTTGCGCCACAATGAGATCCACGCCGGCCGCAACTTGCTTGACGGCATGTTCCTTGGCGCCGACCAGTGCGGCGACGGGAATGCCACGCTCCTTGCCCGCATCGATCATGTAGTCCGGCGGCACGCCCAGCGCATTGGCGATCAACTTGATCGGATGGCTCATCGCAACGTCGAGCAGATCGCGGCCGGTGTTGCCTGACAGCGAGGAGCCGCCGACGAACGGTTTCGGGTCGGACTCGATATCGTGTGCGGCCAGGAGGTCGGCGACGAACCCTCGGAACTCGTCTGGGATCCGCTCGGCGAGGTCTGCCGACGACAACTTCTCGCCCTTGCCCTCGTAGGTGGCGGGCACGATCAGGTCGAGTCCATACGACTTGTCGCCCACCTGGTCGTCGATCCACGCGAGCTCTTTGTCGAGCTGCTCGGGCGTGAACGCCGTCCCACCGAGGACGCCGAAACCGCCGGCGTTCGTCACCGCGGCCACCACATCGCGGCAGTGGCTGAACGCGAAGAGCGGAAAGTCGATGCCGAACTGTGCACAGATCGCGGGCGTCACGAGAGTCAGTATCAACCTCGGGTTGAACGATCGGGTACAGGGGTATCCGCAGCGCATGAAGGATGAGGTGCTGTTCTCGGCGATTCGGAACAACTCGGACCTCGAAAAGGACGATGAAATTGAGCGGGCCGCGTACGCCACCCTCACGGTGCTCGGCCACTGTTTGGCCACAGGGGAACCGCTCGATCCCAGCCGACAGTTTTCCGTAGACGAGTTCTACGACCGAGTCGGCGAGCTCGAAGACACCGGACGCGACGACGCGCGACAGCATGCCCGAGCCGTGATGGCTGGGGTCAAGGCGGCCGTCGACCCCTTCGAATGGGACAACATGGTCTCGCAGTTACCCGCCGACTATGCCGATCTGGTGTTCGGCGCGCCCGTTCACTGACGGAGTACGCCGGCTTCCGACAGGAACGAGCCCACCTCATCGAGCATGCCGCGACCGTCGGCGAGTTCTGGCTCGTTGTGCCCGGTGCCGGGCACTAGCAGATAGCGCTTGGGCTCGGGGGCCGCGTCGTACAGCTTTCGGCTCAGCGACTCGGGGACGACGTCGTCGCGGTCACCGGCGATCACCATGATGGGAGTCGACAGCGACCCGATCCGGTCGATCGACGGGTAGCGGTCGACGAGCAGCCGGCCGACCGGCAGCCACGGATAGTGCGCCTTACCGACGTCGGCCAGCGACGTGAACGGCGAGCGAAGCACCAGCGCGGCCGGCGGCCGTTCTGTCGACAGCCCGATAGCGACTGCGGCGCCGAGGGATTCGCCGAAGTAGACGATCCTGGTGGGGTCGACCTCTGGCTGCTTCGCGAGCCAGGCTTGCGCCGCCCTGGCATCCGCGGCCAACCCCTTCTCAGACGGAGTGCCGGGGTTGCCGCCGTATCCGCGGTAGTCGAAGAGCAGCACCGATAGTCCAAGCCGGGACAGACCTGTGGCAAGGATCGCCCGGCCGGCACGGTCTCCCCCGTTGCCGTTGAACACGATGACCGCCGGCCCGCGTTGTCCGCCTGGTGTAGGCAAAAACCAAGCGCCCAAGCGCTTTTCGTCCTCGGTGTCGAGAACGACGTCGCGACCGCCGGGAAGAACTGTCGCAGCGGACGGCACGGGATCACGCGTCGGAAAGTAGATCAGCCGACGCTGCTGCGTTCGGATCGCGACGATCAGTGCGGAAGCCACGAGCGTGACGATAAGCGCCGTGGCGAGAATCCGCCGCTGTCTAGTTCGAGGCGCCGGGCTTCGCGGCTGTCAGGCCCCCGGTCACCTTGTTGACCGCGTCGTTGATTTTGTCACTGAAGTTCTTCAGGCCGCTGCCGCCGGTCGCCGCGGTGCCCGCGGGCTTTGAGTTCGGCGCGAACAGGTTTCCACCTGTCGTGCTCAAGCCCGGCAACGATGGCAGGCCTGCTCCGTTGATCACCGGCAGCTTTCCTACCTCGCCCACGGGCTTCACCACCAAGTTGGTCGGATTCTGCAGGTCGTCTTGCGCCGTGGCACCACCCTTCGCCAGGCCGATTGGTACGGAACCCGGCACATCGCCCAGGGCGCCTAACGACGAACCCGGTTGCATCGGCCGAGTCACGGTCGGATCTTTCGGTATCGCTTCGCTGCCTGTCACGCCTTTGCCGTCGTTGTAGCCGGCGTTCACGAGGTCAGTCATGGTCGGGTCGATTGCATCGGCGACGATGTCACCGCCGGGAATCAGTCGCAGTGGCCGCGTCAAAGGCAGGTTGTCCTGCTGAATCGTCACGTAGGTGGTGGTTCCGGACACCTCCTTCTTCATCGGGTTGCCCTCCGCGTCATTCACAATGTTGCCTTTTGTGTCGATGACGTAGGCATAGTGCTTCGTTTTGGGGTCCGTGCTCTGTGCCTCAGCCATGATGTCGGGCGGAATCACCGCTGTGGACTGCGCACCGTAGCCATAGGCGTAGGCGGCCAGACTGTTTCCTAGGGCGAAGGGATTGAGCGGGTCAACCGGGGCATCGGAGTTGATGTTGTACTCATACGCCACGTCCAGCGTGGGGACGCCCAGGTCGCTTGGTGTCGCGGTCGCCAAGGTACCCAGCAGCGGAGCGAATGGTGCATAGGTCGTCCAGAAGCCGCCGCCAGCCCGGTTGGTGTTGTTATCGAGGATGACAAATGCGACGTTCGATTTGTCGATCGATGACATTCCGGCCAGCGCGGTACCAGTCTGGCCGGCGCCCCATCCCGACGCCACTACGCCGGTTTTCGTTGGGTCGCCTTTATGCGCCACGATTGAATCCGCGATGCCCGCCGGCCCCTGGAAGAACGGAACGACCTCCTGTGTGCCGTATCCGTCGGGCGGCGGCTGCGTGTAATCGTTGCCGTAGTACGTCGTGCCCGCGAAGATCTGTGCCGTCGAGTTCGCGGGCGTGATCAGCGCCAGCAGATCCACCGCCGACGGCGGCTTCGCGGCCGACGTCGTGTCCGCGGCGACGCCCCCCGCCATGCTGGTGACGGCCATTGCCGCAGCGGCCAGCCCCGCTGGCGCCACTACAGCCGCAACCGCGGCCGCCGGTCGAGAACGCTTGCTGTGCCTGCCTGCCATGGGAGCCCTC
>NZ_JAVHWR010000105.1:0-18761 GCF_032159565.1 Mycobacterium sp. | reverse complement strand
CAGAACGGGCTTTCATTGACCGCCGACACGTACGCCGTCATCAGCTCGCGGTCGCCGACCGACCGGTCCGAGGGTCCACGCATCGCCTCGTGGGTGAGCGGTCCCGCGCCGTAGTAGTCTTTCCGGTAGAGCGCCAGCTTGACCGCATCCACCACCGGCTGTCGTCAGCGCCTTCGTGCCCAAACCATCACCGCGATCAAGGATCTCGAGCCTCATTGCCGACCCCCGATCGCCTCCGTGAGCGCGGTCAGCCCGCTGGCGTACTGCCTGTCCGCCGCGCCGATGGCGGCGCACACCATGATCTCGAATATCTGGTCCTCGCTCAGTCCCGCGTCGCCCACGGCGGCGTCATCGTCATCCGTCACCGCGTACGAGCGTGCGACCACCTTCGAGACCAAGTTCGCATCCCCTCGTCCAACCCGGCATTGTCCAACCCGGCATTGTCGAATGCGCTCCGACGCAACTCGGCCGGCGCAAACGCCGAATTCTCGAGAACACGAGTCACGAGCTCGCGGTGCAGCTGGGCATTGTCGGTCATCGTTATCGGATCTCCTCTCGGTCGCCGTCTCGGGCGCTTTCAGCTTGCTGCCGCCGCGCAGCTTGTCCGCGTGCGCGGCAAACCATTCGTTCACGCGGTCGTACGCGCGCTGTCGCTCCGACGGGCTCATGGCCGCCATATCGCTGGTGAACTGCTCGGTTTCCACGAAGAGAAGCACATACTTCACGGCTCATCACCCCTTGGTCATCGTCTCTATAGGCAAGACGATCGGGGAGACGCTCAATACGACGGCACGGACCATCCAACCGGGAAAGCGGGACGGCTACCGGGGAGTGGTCGGAAGAGTTACGACGTCTCGCCCCAGGCGACCGCGTGGCGGTGCTTGGCGATGTGGTCGAGCCGGGCGAATGCCGCCACGAGGTCCCCGGCGAGCGGCAGCTCGCCGTCGGGGTCGCAAATGCGCAGGATCCGCAGCACCGTGCGGCCGGCGGCAATCATCCAGTCGACATCACGCCGGGCGCAGTGCACGCTGACGTAGTACAGGGACGTGAAACCCTGGCTTCCGAAGAAGTCGACACCTGTCAGGTCGAGTATCAGTTGCTTGGAGACGCGGGTGTGGCGCTGGACGAACCGGCCGAGCGCATGGCGGTTGGTGGCGTCGATGTCGCCTCGGATGGCGACGAGCACCCGCCCGTCGCTCAGCTCCTGCGCGGTGAAGACCGCTCTGCCGTGGCGCTGCACCTCATCGGCGGATGGCAAATGCACATGGTGCAGCTGAACAGGACTGGCAGTGGTCAAAGTGAACTCCTTCCCCCCAGCGCACCGAGGGCGCTCGAGGAGACTCGAGGGCCCTGCAGTCTGAAGGCCGGACAATCGGCGCTGCGCTCTCGCGCGCCACGACCGGCTGTAAGCTCAACCGCATTGAGGTTACTACGGATTCCGCAAAATGTGCCAGACCTCATAGATCTCTAAATATTCATTGCGATTCTTCGTTTTTCGGACATTCTGGTGTTGGCCATATACCATCCCGACGCCAGCCGCCCCGTGCGCTACAACGGAATCCGTCGTCCCTGTGAGGTCGCGATACTGCCTGCGTTTGACGGGAGGGTGACCGGGCAGTCTGCAGTGACAGTCGCGTTGGACGAGGAACATCCAATGCCTTTCATCATCAGTTGCGGTGCTGCCGCATGACATCGACCTATCCCGATTTCGACACGATGCCGTTGCCGGAAATGCGTACGGGCGGCGCAGGATCCGTCCAGACACGCCGCGCGACTACGCGATCTAGGGCATCAGGAACTCGACGACGACGCCTGCCATTTCAGCGATCGCGTCGCGGCGGATGACTTCGTAGCCATGAGTGTTCAGGGTGGGCAGGCACAGCAGTCCCGTCTGCGCAGCCAGGCCGCCGGCCTTCGCGTGCGACGCGTCGGATTCGAATGCGCCCAACACGGCGGGTTGGGGTGACAGTCCGCAGGCAGATGCGATTTCCATCAGCCTGTCGGCGACCTTCTTGTCGTACACGCACTCCGCATCGCTGTACGCGACCATCGGTCCTCCGCTGACCCTGGTCCCGTACTCCTCCTCGGTCGGGCCGACCTCCAGCGCGAGGGTGACGTGTCCCGGCAGCGTTCGACTGGCATACGAGCCGCCGACACCGCCGACCTCTTCGCTGGTCGTGAAGACGACGTAGACGTCGTTCGGCGGCCGGCCGTCCCGTTGTTTCAGCGCTGCCGCGGCATCGAGCAGAGCGACCACCGCGGCGCGGTCGTCCATGAAGTAACAGCCGAGGTAGTCACCCAGCTCCACCAGGGTCCGCTTGCTTCGGTCAACACAGACGCGGGTGCCCGCCCGCACACCCGCACCGGCCAGCTCGGCGGGGGTCCTGCCGGTGAAGACGAAGACATGCGTCCAATCCATCGCTTTGTCTCCGCCATCGGGCTTCGTCTCCCAGATTCGTTTGCTTTCCGCGGTGGTGTGCTCCGAACCGAGCGACAGCACCCCGGTCAGCCGTTCTCCGTCGCCGAGCACCGCTACCGGGCCGAGGCCGAAGTTCCCGGGATACATCGTGCCGAGTGGGCTCAGATGCAGAGTGCCGTCGAAGTCGATTCGCTTCACGATCATGGACAGCTCGTCCATGTGCGCCATCACCCGGATGGCTTCGTCGTCGTCGGCACCACGAATCAGCCCGACCAGGTTGCCCGCCTTGTCGATCCACATCTCGTCGACGGACGCCGCAAGCTCACGCCGGCAGATGTCGCGGACATCCTCTTCTTGCCCGGAGGGTCCGCACGCCCACAGCAGTTCCTGCAACAGGTCGCGACGGAACCCGTCACTGATTGGCTTGTTCCCGCTTCTCCGCCGCCTTGGCGCCGCTGCGAGCGGACTCGGCCTCCGCCTCCTTCTTGGCGACGTCCTTCTGAGCGTCTGCCTTGTCCTGCTGCGCCTTGCCCTCTTCGGTCATGTCGTCGCGGCCGGCCACAGTGCCGACGGCCTCCTTGGCCTTACCCTTGACGTCTTCGACGGCGCCCTTGATGCCCTCTTGGGGACCGCTGTTGTCAGCCACGTGCAACTCCTTCGTCGTAGTTGGACCGCCCGAAGTGTTTCCCGGGCGCGCACGCGTCAAACAAGAATGTGAACGACGAGCGCTACGGCGACCACGACGAACAAGAGCACGAAGACGGCGACGGCGACGATCCCGGCGACCGTCGCCGGTGTGTACTTCCGCCGAGCCGGCGGTTGCGCAGCCGACAACCCCGACGTCTGCGCCGAGTCGGGCGGTGTCTCGCCGGGTTCGACACCGCCGCCCGGCTCGAGACCGGGAGTCTCTGCGGGGTCCGGATCAGGCGGCTGAGCGGTCATAACGATGAGGACATACCCAGCCGAAGGCGTTATACGCACATCGTCGGTTCGCCGTCACCTTCGGCGGGCTGTCGCTGATGCGCAGGCATTCGCGGCCGTGCGGTGCCGCGCCGCACCATACGATCCGAGGATGACCGCAGCGGCTGAGCCCTTCGTGACCGAGGCTCCCGACGGTATTCGCATCGTCGCGGACCGGATGGGTGACCCGCAGGCCTGCGCCGTGGTTTTCCTGCACGGCGGCGGGCAGACCCGGCGTTCATGGTCGCGCGCCGCCGCCGCGGTCGCCGACAGGGGATGGCAGGCCGTCACTGTCGACTTCCGCGGCCACGGTGAATCCGACTGGTCGAACGAGGGCGACTACCGCGTCATCACCTTCGCCGAGGACGTGCGCGAAGTGCTCGCCCAGCTACCGCCGAACCCCGTTCTCGTCGGGGCCTCCCTCGGCGGCTTCACCTCGATGCTGCTCGCCGGTGAACTGGCGCGGCGAATCGCGAGCGCCGTCGTGCTGGTGGACATCGTGCCGAGCATGAACCCGGCCGGCGCCGCGCGGATCCACGATTTCATGGCCGACCGGATGGTGGAGGGCTTCGCGTCGCTCGACGAGGTGGCCGACATGATCGCCGAATACAACCCGCACCGTCCCCGCCCCACCGATCTGAATGGCTTGCGCGCCAACCTTCGTCAGCGCGGCGACAGGTGGTACTGGCACTGGGATCCGCAGTTCATCGACGGCACCGCCGCCAATCCTCCGATCGAGGTGACCGATCCGGACCGCATGCACAAGGCGATCGAGGCGATCCTCGGCGACGACGTGCCGATGCTCCTTGTCCGCGGCCAGGTGAGCGACCTCGTCAGCGAGGATCGCGCGCAGGAGTTCCTCGCGCGCTTCCCGCAGGTCGAGTTCGTCGACGTGCAGGGGGCGGGACACATGGTGGCGGGCGACCGCAACGATCTCTTCGCGCATGCCGTCGTCGAGTTCCTCAACCGGCACTCCACGCATTGAGCATTCCCTACGATCAGCGCATGCGCGGATCCAAAATCCTCATCACCGGACCGAGCGGCCAGGTCGCCGCACCCATCGCCAAATCCCTCGCGGCGGACAACGAGGTATGGGGTATCGCCCGCTTCAGCGATCCGGCGGCACGGGAGGGTCTTGAGGAGGCGGGGGTGCGATGCGAGACGGTCAACCTCGCGTCGGGTGACTTCAGCGGGCTTCCGGCCGACTTCGACTACGTACTCAACCTGGCGGTCGCCAAAAGCGGCAGGTGGGACAAAGATCTCGGCGCCAACGCCGAATCGGCCGGCCTGCTGATGGCGCACTGCCGCACTGCGAAGGCGTTCCTGCACTGCTCGTCGGCGGCGGTCTACGACCCGCCCGACGACGAACCGCGAACGGAGCGTGCCGCGCTGGGCGACAACCACAAGCCGATGTTCCCAACGTATTCGATCTCCAAGATCGCCGGCGAGGTCGTCGTGCGGACGATGTCGCGCGCACTCGGCGTGCCCGCCATCATCGCTCGCCTCAACGTGCCGTACGGCGACAACGGTGGATGGCCGTTCTTTCACATGGAGATGATGCTGGGCGGCATCCCGATCCCGGTTCCCGACGGCGGACCCGCCGTGTACAACCCGATCCACGAAGACGACATCATCGCGATGATCCCGAAGCTGCTCGAGAAGGCGGCGGTGCCCGTCCCCACCATCAACTGGTGCGGCGAGCAAGCAGTCAGCCTGCAGGAGTGGTGCACCTACATCGGCTCGCTGATCGGCAAGGAACCGGTCTTCGAGAAGAGCGTGCAGGCGCTGCGCGGCAATCCGACGGACCCGACGCTGATGCGCGAGCTGGTCGGTGGCACCGCGGTCGACTGGCAGGACGGCTTCCGTCGGATGGTCGTCAAGTTCCATCCAGAGCTGGTCGGCTAGGTCGGTGGCGGAGCGCGTCAGTTTCCCGAGCACCACCGGGCCCACGCTCGCAGGTCTCGTCGACTCGCCCGAGGGCGAGGTGCGCGGTTGGGGTGTCTTCGCTCACGGCTTCACGCTCGGTAAGGACAGCCCTGCCGCCAGCAGGATTTGCAAGCAGCTCGCGAGCGAGGGCGTCGGCATGCTGCGCTTCGACAACCTGGGTCTCGGTGACTCGGAAGGAGATTGGGGCGACGGGTCGTTCTCCCACAAGGTCGCCGACACCGCCCGCGCCGTCGAGTTCATGAACGACTCCGGCCGCGAGATCCACCTGCTCGTCGGGCATTCGTTCGGCGGGTCGGCCGTGCTCGCCGCCGCCCACGACTGCCCGTCCGTCGTGGCGGTGGCCAGCGTCGGCGCGCCGTACGACCCCGGCCACGTCGAACACAACTACGACGCGCTGCTGGCCCGCATCGAAGCCGAGGGCGAGGCGCCGTTCCCGGTCGGTGGAAAGGCGCTCACCCTCAAGCGGCACTTCATCGAAGACGTCCGCAAGGCCGACCTCCGCGAACAGATCCGCACCCTGCGCCGTGCCCTGCTGGTCATGCATTCACCCACCGACAACACCGTCGGCATCGCCAACGCGAGCGAGATCTTCCGAGCCGCGCGACACCCCCGCAGTTTCGTGTCCCTGGAAGGCGCCGACCACCTGCTCACCGGCAAAAACCAGGCCGCCCGTGCAGCCCGGATCATCAGCGCCTGGACCGACCCCTATCTGTGACGATTCGACCGAGGTGTTTCGCCGCAGCTTTACTCGGGTAACTCCGCTTACAACGACAGACGTTGTCGAGCAGCAGGGAAAGGCCCATGAGTGGAAAACATCGCGCACGGTCGTCGAGGTCCAACCTGATAGTCGGCTCCATCGCCGCGTCGGTAGGCGTGTCCAGTGTGCTCGCCGCCGCGATCGTCGAACTGGTGGAGCCGGACGCCCCGACCGCAGCCACCCCTCCCGCGCCGCAGGCCGCTCAACCGCAGCAGCCGCTGACTCAGCAGGGCAGGTTGATCGCGGTGACGGCCGATTCGCTCACCACCCAAAGTGCCGACGGCTCGACCCACACCTACGCCGTCACTCCGGGCACCACCACGATCACCGATAGCGGTCAATCAGCGAGTCCGGCAGCGTCGTTCACCGTCAACGATGTAGTGACCGTCGTCGGCACCCCGCAGGGCGGCACCGTCGTCGCCACCGCCGTCGCCGACCAGTCCGCCGTCGGCCCGCAGGGCCGGCCTATGGAATACGGCGTCTGAGACGGCATTCCACGCCGAAGTGATCCGACGGGAACACCCGCGGGTCATCGCCGATCGGCTTCGTACCGAGTAGTTCGATCTCCGCTGCCGTCCAGTGATCACCTTTGAGCAGCACACGGTCGAATCGGACATGCCGATGCTTGTCCTTCATGTCGTAGCGCATCAGGTTGATCGACGTGTCTTCGGTGAACCCGTCCTCGCCGGGCCGTAAAGCGGGCCAGAGGTCGGTATAGAGCGGATCGATGTGCTCATTCTCGTCATCGCGCATGTTGAAATCACCAAGCAGCACAGCATCTTCCGTGTTCTGCAGTGCGCGGAACATCGTCTCGAGCTGACGTGTGCGCAGCGGTTTGGAGCTCTTTCCGCTGTCGAGATGCACCGAACACACCGGCTGCCGAATCCCGTTGATCATCAGGTCGGCCCGCAGATATCCGCGGGCCTGACGGGTCGGCAATCGGGTGTAGGTCACGTCGGTGACGGGAAGACGCGAAAGCATCAACATGCCGTAGTTGCCGACCCGGAAGCCGCTGACGGCCGCGCGGACATAGCTGTCGCGAATCCACCGCTGCGCGAGGAACACCCGCAGAGCCGAGCGCGTGATCTCCTGGAACACCATGATGTCGGGCCCGCGAGCGGACAGCAGTTCCGCGATCGCCTGGTAGCGCCGTTCGGCCTGCTTGCCTTCGTTCCAGATGTTGAAGGTCGTCAGCGTGACCTCGTCACGCTCGACACCGTCTGCGGTGACGCTGTTTGTCCACTGACCTGTGGCCGCGTTGAAGCCTCCGACGGGCACTGTGGTGCGGCGACGAGGTGCCGCCAGCCGCCTCAGCACCTCGGAAGGGCCCATGCCGAAGAGTTTCCAGCATGGGCCGCGACCGAGGGTGGGTGCCCCGCTAGTGGGTGCCCATATCGACAGTCCAGTAGTTACCCCATGGGCCGCCGGTCAGGTGAGCGGCGCCGGCGTCGGCGTATCCGCAATTCAGGATGTTGTTGCGGTGACCCCACGGCGGCGAGGCGTTCGCGTCATCCTGCATCCAGGCCACCACCGCGGCGTTCGCAGTGCTCTGTCCCGTCGCGACGATCTCACCGCGGGCGCTGCTGTAACCGGCCGCCTCTATCGGTCCGCCGTCCTCCCACGACCGTTTCCCGTTCGCGTTCTGGTGCGGATCGCTGTCCTTCGGCTGGGAGGCGATGTAGCTGTTGTGCGTCGCCGCTGCGCTGTCCAGGGCGCCCGAGTCGTTGAACGCGTTGGGGCAAGCGCTCATTGCGGCGCCTGCGGTGTTCCCGTGCGGCGGGTACTTCTCGGGATGCAGCCTGGCGTCGTTGACGGCGGCCAGCAGCGCGCCGTCGGGGCCACCGCTGCCCACCGGGGGTTGGTTCGGCGGATTGCCGTTACCGGGATTGGTCGCAGGGGGCGTCGAACCCTTCGGTGTGCCCATGATCGACGAGGCGCCCCACTTACCGTTGTCGATCCACACGGCGACTTCCATCTGGGTGATGTCACAGTTGCCGAACAGATCCTTGGTTGGATTGTTCAGCCAGAAGTCGACGGTGTCCTGCGGCGTGGCGCCGTTCGGATTGAAGTAGTCCATCTCGCCCCAGTTGGACGGGTTGTAACCCCTGCCCTGCAGCAGCGGCACTGTGTTGGACTGCAGCTGGCCGTTATTGGTCGCCAACGTCTTGGCATACTGCAAGGCCACGTCGCCGAGCGCAGGCGCGCGGCCGTACGGCGCACAGCCAGCGGCCGCATGCTGTTGGTTGATCAGATCAAAGAGGGTTCCGCTGTTCGGGTCCGGGGCGGCAAGGGCGTGCGGTGACCCGACCAGGTAGGCGCCGACGCAGCCGGCGGCAGCTGCCATGGCAGCGAGTTTGCGTGTTCGAGTGGTGGTCATGGGCTGAACGTACGACCGATGGATAAGGAAAGATATCGGGCGTTTCCCTCCCCGCCTGCCTGCCTACCGACCGCAGTTACCGCACGGCCAATGGCCAGAAAGCCGGCCTCACCGCAGCTTGACGACGACTTTGCCTTTGGCGGTGCGGTTCTCGAGCGATGCGATGGCGTCGCCCGCGCGCTCCAGCGGATAGATCTCCGGTTCCGGCGCGGACACCGCGCCCGACGCCAGCAGCGGCTCCAACTCGTCCCACTGTTCGCGCAGGTAATTGGGATGGGTGAATGTCCACGCGCCCCAGCCGACGCCGACCGCGTCAACGTTGTTGAGCAATAGCCGGTTCGCCTTGATGGTGGGGATCTCTCCGCCGGTGAACCCGATGATCAGCAGCCGACCGCCGGGTGCCAGGCAACGCAGTGAGTCGGTGAACCGGTCACCGCCGACCGGGTCGACGACGATGTCCACGCCCTTGCCGTCCGTCAGCCCCATGACGGCGTCCTTGAAGCCGTCCGCCAGCACCACGTCGGATGCGCCCGCGGAGTTGGCGATCGGTTTCTTGTCTTCGGTGCCGACCACCGCGATGGTCCGCGTTGCGCCCCACACCGGCGCCAAACGCAGTGTCGAGGTGCCGATTCCGCCCGCTGCGCCGTGCACCAGAACGGTTTCACCGTCGGTCAGCCTGCCGCGGGTGCGCAGCGCGTGATGCATCGTGAGGTCGTTGAACAGCAGCCCCGCACCGGCTTCGAAGGACACGTTGTCGGGCAGCTTGAACACTCTCTCCGGTTGCAGCGCAACCATTTCGGCCATCCCGCCGTTCCGCATCGTCAGGCCTGCGACCCGATCGCCCGCGGCGAAGCCGCTACCGGAGGGTGCGCTGCGCACCACGCCCGCGATTTCGGCGCCCGGCACGAACGGCAACTCCGCCTTGTACTGATAGAGCCCGCGCGACTGCAGAGCGTCGGGAAAGGCCACCCCTGCCGCGTGCACCTCGACGACGACCGCGTTCTCGTCGGTGGGCTCTTCCAGCTCGACGAGCTCCGCCGCCGCGGGCCCGTCGAGGCGGGGTATCTGAATTGCGCGCATCGCCCCATTTAACAGCCTCGGGTCGACGGTACGGTTGCCGCCTGACGGTAATATCTGCCGGCTATGCCGAGAGGTCAGCGGGTCAACCGCACTGCGCGACGGTTAGCTGCAGCCGACGCTCTGCCGCCGTCACGTCCGCTGCACGTGCGCGCCGGCGACGGCACTGCGCTGCACGCCGAGGTCTTCGGACCCGAGGACGGCTACCCGATCGTGCTGGCGCACGGCATCACCTGCGCCCTCCGGGTGTGGGCGTATCAGATCGCCGATCTGGCCTGCGAGTACCGCGTGATCGCTTACGACCACCGCGGCCATGGTCGCAGCGGCGTGCCGTCGCGGCGTGCGAACTACGGGCTGAACTTCCTTGCCGCCGACCTCGACGCCGTTCTGGAGGCGACGCTGAAGCCAGGCGAACGGGCCGTGCTGGCCGGCCACTCCATGGGCGGCATCGCGATCGCGTCGTGGTCGGAGCGGTATCCGCGCCGGGTGACCGAACGCGCCGACGCCGTAGCCCTGATCAACACCACCACCGGCGACCTGCTGCGCCATGTGAAGCTGGCGGCCGTTCCCCGGCCGCTCACCAACGCCCGCGTTCGCGCGGCGGAAAGCCTTCTCAGGAGCTTCGGTGCGGCGCCCCTGCTGCGTGCCGCGGACCGGCCCAGCAAGCGGTTCGTGACGATGATGGCCGTTGGCCGGGACGCGGACCCGGCGGTCGGGGAGTTCGTCTACCAACTGTTCACCGAGACGCCTGCCGCCAGTCGCGGCGGCTGGGCCCGCAAGCTGATCGACTCCCTGGGCACCCACCAGCACATCGGTCTGCAGAACCTCACCGTGCCGACGCTGGTGATCGGCAGCCGGCAGGATCGCCTTCTGCCGATCGTGTCGTCGCGTCACATCGCGCGGACGGCGCCCAACCTCGCCGATTTCGTCGAGCTTTCCGGCGGGCACTGCGCGATCCTCGAGCGCCCCGACGAGGTCAACGGCCACCTGCGCTCGCTCATCGAGTCGGTCGCCGAGCCGCGGCGGGCCACCTCTTAGCCCGACAGTTCGCCGTGCACCTCGGCGGCCGCGCGACGACCCGATCGCACGGCGCCGTCGAGGAAGCCGGTCCACTCGTCAGCGGTTTCGGTGCCCGCCCAGAAGATTCCCTGCACCGGCTTGCGCAGCCACGGGCCATAGGTGGTCCATGACCCGGGCGGTACCGCGGCGGTCGGTCCGCCGGGCGCGAATTCCTCACTGGCCCAACAGTGGTCGACGTAGTCGATCGGTTCCAGAGCGTCGTCGCCGAACAGCGCCGCGAACCCCGCCAGCGCGCGCTCGCGGCGCTCGGCGGGCGGCAGCGGATCGAAAGTGCGCGGGTCGGTGAAGCCCAACAGGATCCCGGGCTTCTCGTCGCCGCCGGGGCTGACGTCGAAGGTGATGAACACGGGGCCCTCGTCCGACAGCGCCTCGCCGCTGCATCCGTTCGCGCGCCAGAACGGTGTCCGGTAGGCGGCGTACGCCTTGCTCAGGCTTCCCTGCGGCCAGTGCTGCGCGAGTTTGTCGTATTCGGCGGGCAGGTCGGGGGAGAACTCGATTGCCGCGCGGTGCGCGGGCGGGATGGCCACGATGACGGCCCTCGCGGTGACGTCGCCGCCGTCGGCGCCGACCGTGGTGGTGCCGTCGGCATGCCGCTCGATGCGCCGGACGATCGCTGCCAGCCGGACTCGCTCGCCCAGCCCGTCGGCCAGCTTGAGCGCGATCTGCTGGGTCCCGCCGGGGAAGCGGTCCTGTTGTGCGCCGCCGTTCACGTCGAGCATCCGTCCGATCCCGCCTGCCGCCTTGACGTAGCGCACGGCGTGCAACATCGACACCTGATCGGGCTCGCAGCCCCAAGTGACCCGCGACATGATCGCCATCAGATCGCGCGTCGACGCACCTGCGTGCAGCGAGCGCAGCCATCGCTCCAGGGTCTGGTTGTCGAGGCTGTGTGCGTGGGGCGCCGTCCACGGCTCCGCGATCGACAGCCGGCGGCAGAGTCGTTCGAAGCGCCACTGGATGCGGGAGACGTCGAACAGTTCGAGCATCGACAACCGCGGGATGGTGCTGCGGTATTCGCGGATGCGGCCACGCCATTTGATCAGGTTCTTGCCGCGGCCGTGGGTGGGCACAGTTTCGCAGCCCAGCTCACGCGCGAGGTCGGTGACGGCCGTCTGCGTCGGGCCGACGAATGTGCCGCCGAGGTCGACCGGTGTGCCGGCGATCGTCGTGGTCGACGACCGCCCCCCGACCCGGCCGCGGCCCTCGAGCACGATCACGTCGTATCCGTGCCTGACCAGGTCGCGCGCCGCGGTCAGGCCGGCGAACCCGGCCCCGACGACGACGACATCGGCATTAATGGGCTGTGTCACGCGACTAGGCTCTCACGCCGTGAGGGTGATGACAGCGCTGTTCGGCCCCATCGACGCGATCGAGCAGGCGCGGGCGTTTCGCGACGCCGGTGCGAGCGGGGTGTTCACCTTCGAAGGGACGAACGACGTCTTCACGCCGCTCACCCTGGCGTCGACCGTCGGCGGTCTCGATCTGATGACCAACGTCGCTATTGCTTTTCCCCGCAACCCGATTCACCTCGCTCACCAAGCGATCGACCACCAACTGCTCAGCGAAGGCCGATTTGCGCTCGGCCTGGGCACCCAGATCCGCACGCAGATCGAGAAGCGGTTCGGCACCGACTTCGACAAACCGGTCGCCAGGATGACCGAGCTGGTCGCGGCGTTGCGGGCCATTTTCCATGCCTGGGAGACCGGCGAGCGGCTCGACTTCCGCGGCGAGTACTACCGCCACACGTTGATGACGCCGACGTTCAGCCCTGGCGAGAACCCCTACGGCCCGCCGCCGATCTACGTCGGCGCGCTGGGCCCCCGGCTCACCCGCGCGGCCGCCGAGCACGCCGACGGTCTGCTGGTGATGCCGTTCGGCAACAAGCGGTACCTGCACGAGGTGACCATGCCCGCGGTGCGGGAAGGTTTGGCAGCGGCAGGCAAGCCGCCACAGGACTTCGCCGTCATCCCGGAGATCATCGTGTCGGTGGGCGAAGACGAGGAGGCTCACAGCGCGGCCCGCCGTCTGTTGGGGTTCTACGGTTCGACGCCCGCCTACCGCCCGGTCCTCGAGATCCACGGGTGGGGTGACCTGCAGCCCGAGCTGAACGCGTTGTCCAAGCAGGGCCGGTGGCAGGAGATGGGCACGCTCATCGACGACGAGGTGCTGCACACCATCGCTGCCTGCGGCACGGCGACCGAGGTGGCCGCCCATATCCGGGACCGGGTCGACGGCATATCCGACCGGGTCTGCCTGTACCAGCCGGGTCCGATCGCGCCGGAGATGTTGGGCGAGATCGTTGACGCGCTCCGCGGCTGACGACATATCGTGGTACCGGGGCGGACCAAGGGAGGTCTAGATGGCCGATGAGCGCTTGCGCGAAGAGCAGACTGACGCCGATGAGCGCTTGCGCGAAGAGCAGGCTGACGCCGAGTACTCCGATGTCCTGATCATCGGCGCGGGGATCTCCGGGATCGGCGCCGCATACCGCGTCCACGAGAAGAACCCGAAGCTGTCGTACACGATGCTCGAACGCCGAGCGCAGATCGGCGGCACCTGGGACCTGTTCCGCTATCCCGGCATCCGGTCGGACAGCGACATCTTCACGTTGAGCTTTCCCTTCGAACCGTGGACTCGAGAAGAGAATATCGCCGACGGATCGGACATCCGGGAGTACCTTGTCGAGACCGCGCGCAAGCATGGCATCGACAAGCACATCCGCTTCAACACCCGCGTCCTGTTAGCCGACTGGGATTCGTCCACCGACACATGGACGGTGCAGACCGAGGTGGACGGTGTGGCGAAGACCTATCGCGGCCGGTTCCTGTTCTTCGGCACTGGCTACTACAACTATGACGAGCCCTATCGGCCGGATTTTCCTGGGCTGGAGACCTTTTCGGGTGAGGTCGCGCACCCCCAGTTCTGGCCGGAGTCCCTGGACTACACAGAAAAGAGGGTGGTTGTGATCGGGAGCGGCGCAACGGCGGTCAGTATGATTCCATCGCTGACCGAGAAGGCCGGCAAGGTGACGATGCTGCAGCGCTCTCCGACGTACCTGGTGTCGAAGCCGCGCATAAACCCTGTCGTTCAGGCGATCCGAAAGGTATTGCCGTTCCGCATCGCGTATCCCGTCGCGCGTTGGTACAACACCGTTTTAACAGTGTTGCTCTACGTGCTGTCGCGCAAGGCGCCGCGTTACGTCCGGCGGTCACTTCGGAACGCAGCGATGGAGGCTCTGCCCGGGGGCTATCCAGTCGACGTGCACTTCAAGCCGCGGTACAACCCGTGGGACCAGCGGATGTGCTTGATCCTCGACAACGACATCTACACCGCCGTCGGCGACGGCCGCGCTGAGATGGCAACCGACCACATCGACCACATGGACGCCGACGGCATCGTGCTGCGCTCCGGTGATCGGATTGATGCCGACGTGATCGTCACCGCCACCGGACTGCAGTTGCAGGCGCTCGGCGGCGTCGCGCTGAGTATCGATGGTGCGGAGGTCAAGCCGCAGGACCGATTCGTCTACAAGGAGCACCTGCTCGAGGACGTGCCGAATGCGGCATGGTGCGTCGGGTACATCAACGCCTCATGGACGCTTCGTGCGGATCTGACCGCACGAGCGGTGGCGAACTTGTTGGCGTACATGGGTTCCCACGGCTACACGCATGCCTACCCGCACCTCGGTGACGTGCCGATGCCGGAGAAGCCTGCGTGGAACATCAACGCGGGCTACGTGCAGAGGGCCGCGCACGCGTTGCCGAAGTCGGGAACGCATCGACCATGGAACGTGCGCCACAATTACGTGCTGGACGCGATCGACCACCGCTTCGACCGGATCGAGGAGTCGATGGTGTTCGGTCGCGTCGAGGCGAAGTCCGCGCAGTCGGCCTAGGGGAGTCCGGTTGTGAGCGTCGCGGTCATTCTGGTGATCGCGGTGTTTTTTCTCGGCATGGGCGTTTATGCGTTGGCCGCACCCGGCGCGCTGATTCGGCCGTTCGGCGTCACTCTGGAGTCGCCGGTTGCGCGTTCGGAGGTGCGCGCGGTCTACGGCGGGTTCGGGTTGGCGATCGCCGCGGCGCTTGGCTACGCGGCCCTCCGCGGCGGGGACGTGGCGAAGGGAATTCTGATCGCCGTTGGGGTGGCGTTGGTCGGAATGGCATTGGGTCGCGTCGTGTCTGCGATAGTCGATGCGCGGACGCCGTTTTACCCGAACTGGTTCTACTGCATCGTCGAAGTCCTCGCGGGCGCAGCGCTGTTCGCGGTCAGCTAACCGCGCGTCCAGAGCTTTTGGTAGCGCCACAGGCGTCACAGCGATCAACGTTTCGCAGAGGAAGTGCGAGAAGACGCGTGCAAAAAGTTGATCGCTGCTACGGGTGTGACCGCTGTGACGATCGCTGTTGCGACCAGCGATCTACGGCGCGACGGTCAGCCAGTCCGCGAAGCCCGACGGATCGTGCCGCCCCAGCGCGCCGTGTTCGAACAAACCCCAACCCTCGGCGGGTGTGCCGTTGCCGTCGGTGCACACCGCACGGCCGACGTGGTCGATCACGCCGAACCCCGCGCGCCCGATGATCGCCGGATCGGTCATGTCGTAGGTGAGCCGCTCGGTGAACTTGTCGCCCTTCCACGTGCCGTGGATCCAGTCCGAGTCGCCGCCGTATCCGCCGCCCACGTGAATCGGCACGGGCAGTTTGGATTCCACATCAAATCGGAGCAGCGCCCCTGCGGCTGTTGTCGTCTCGATCGTCGCGCCGGTCGGTATCCGGGTGCCCGGCGTGTAGTGGATCTTCACCCGCGGCCACCCCAGCTGCTCGACGCGGCCGTCCTTCCACACCCGGGTGCAGTCGTTCAGCGACCGGAATCCGCTGGGCTCCTCCTGGATGATCAGCACGATCGAGAAGTCGTCGAACGCCATCGGCACGTACAGCCACCACATGCCCTCGAACGGTGGATCCGCGGGACGCCCAGCCGGTTCCGCCTCGCCGATGGGCCGGATGCCCCACGACCGGTCCCGCGTGCCGATCCACACCGATGGGTCGACGGTGATCTCCTCGCCGTCGACGACGACCTGTCCACTCCACGAGCCCACCTGAGCGAATCGCTGCGCGTCCAAGGTGACTCGGGTGCCCGCGCGCAGGATGTGCCGCTGCTCCTGCACGACGTTGAACAGCCCGCTCCAGGTCAGGTCGACGGCCACACCCTCCGTCTCATCCATCACGATGCGCAGCTGATGCAGCGGATCGGTGACCTCGACGCGGTAACCCAACACGTTCTGGTTGAGCCGGTCGGAGTCGATGGCATCCGAAAGGTGTACCGCCGTCTGCAACTCGCCCTGCCGGACCAGCACGAACGCATCCTTCACGCCGAGGTTCGGGTAGTACCCGATGCCGGTGATCAGGAAGATGTCGCCGGTGCGGTCGTGGGCGTTGAAATAGGACCTGTCGTAGAAGTTGCGGTCGGAGGTGCCCGGCCACGCGATCGGCTGCGGGATCTGGTGGACCGGAAACTCATCCATGGGCCCGAGCATCAGGCTTCACCTCCGATGAGGCGCCGCAGCAGGGCGCCGTGGTAAAAGAGCGATTCGACGTCGTCGGGTTTCTCGATCTCGCCGAAGCGGACGCGACGGGCGCTGGTCCGCATGAACACGCAACACCAGATAACCCCGGAGTACACGTAGAACCAGTTCAGGTCACCCAGCTCGACGCCGGCCTTCTCGGCGTAGGTGGCCTTGACGTCGTCCTCCCGCATGAAGCCGGGCAGACCCGGCATCCCGGCCAGACCGGCGAGCTCCTGAAATACCATGTGGGCGAACACCATCCATGCGGCATCCATCTCCCGCGGTCCAAGCGTCGCCATCTCCCAGTCGAGCACGGCGACCGGCTTGAAGTCCTCGTAGAGCACGTTGCCGACTCGGGAGTCTCCCCAGATGAGCACCGGCTGGGTGGCCGCGACGTCCTCGGGCCAGTTCGCCTCGAGCCACTCGAGCGCCTGTTCGACGAGCGGGGACCGGCCGATGTCGGGAACCGCGAACCGATACCACGATTGCAGCCAGTTCAGGTTGCGCCGCAACGCGTTCGGCTCGTCGCCGTCGGCCAGGAAGCCGAACGTGGTTTCCGCCGAGGGCATCGCGTGCAGCTTCGCCAGCACGTCGACGGTGTTGTCCTGCAGTGCGCGCTGCGACTCCGCAGATGAGTCGGCGAACCAGTTGCCGCCGAACGTGTAGGGCATGACGTCGGGTGGCACCACTCCTGACACGTAGTCCATCAAGAAGAACTGCGTGCCAAGGACGGTGCCCGTCGGCTCCAGCCACCGCACCCGCGGCACGGGGACGTCGGTCTGCTCGCCGACCAACCGGATCACATCGAACTGGTGGTCCATCCGATACGACGAGAACACCGGCACGTCCTCTTGGGAGGGCGCAACGCGGGCCACCCATTTCGCTTCTTGCCGTTCGCCGTCGGCCTCCCAGCGCCCGGACAAGATGATCGTCTCCGACGACATCCCGTTCGAATCGACGCCGCTCTCGACGGTCACCTGGGGCGTGGTGCCGCCGGGCATCACCGTGGACAGCCACTGCGACATCACGCCGGGCAGGGTGCTGACGTCTCTGGCGGAGCGCTGGAGTCGGCCGACGTCTTCGACGGCCGGTTCTGTTGCCAAGGTTCTTCCTCCGGCTTAATTACGATACTGTGGGTAGCGTTATGAAAGCAGACCCGAGTTCTGTTGACAAGAGGCGCGCACGAGAGGAGCACACATTGTCCTCAGCCGCGGGCCGGCCCCGCGACCCGCGTATCGACGCTGCCATACTGCGCGCGACGACGGAACTGCTTGTGGAAATCGGCTATTCGAATCTGACGATGGCCGCGGTCGCAGAGCGGGCCGGTACCACCAAGACCGCGCTGTATCGCCGGTGGTCGAGCAAGGCGGAGCTCGTCCATGAGGCGGCCTTTCCCGCCGCGCCGACGGCGATCGAGGCTCCGCCGGGGGATTTCCGCGCCGATGTCCGCGCGATGATCGGCGCCGCCAGGGATGTGTTCACCAGCCCGGTGGTGCGGGCGGCGCTCCCAGGTCTGATCGCGGACATGACGGCCGACGCCGAACTGAACACGACGGTGATGGACCGGTTCGACGACGTGTTCGCCGCTGTGCGGACCCGGTTGACGGACGCGCTGCGGCGCGGCGACGTCCATCCCGACATCAATCCCGACCGGCTCATCGAGGTCATCGGCGGGACCACGATGTTGCGCCTGCTGTTGTGGCCTGACAAGGAACTCGACGAGCAGTGGGTCGACGAGACGACTGCGATCGTCGCCCACGGTGTGATTGCCTGACACCATGGTTCAGCCGTTCCCCACCGAATGGCGCACCGCGCTGGTACTTGTGCCGCATCCCGACGATCCCGAATACGGTGTGGCCGCTGCCGTCGCCAAATGGACCTCGCAGGGCAAGACCGTGTACTACGCGCTGGCGTGCCGCGGCGAGGTCGGCATCGAAGGCATGCCGCCGGAAGAGGCCGGACCGCTACGCGAACGCGAACAACGGCTTTCGGCGGCCATCGTCGGGGTGGAGCACGTGGAGTTCTGGGATTTTCCCGACAGCCAGATATTCGACACACCCGAACTGCGCGACAAGATCGCCGAAACGATCACCGAGCTGGCGCCCGACGTAGTGCTCACGCTCTACAGCGGTCCGGAATGGGGGCCCGGCGCACCAAATCAGCGCGACCACATCGAGTTCTCGAATGCCGTTGCCGCCGCTTACCATTCGCTACCAGAGCCGCCCCGCTGGCTCTTCGAGTGCGGCCCGTACGGGACGCACGGCGAGGTGGTGGACGGGTTCATCGACGTCGCGGTCGAGTCGCTGTGCGCCCACGACGTCTACCTGTCGGTGCTCGACCCCGACACGCCGGTCGTGGAGCAAGCCCGCAACCAGGTCGACATGACGACGCAGCCGCCGCTGCCGGGGCTCGACGGCGACCGTTCAGTCGAGTTCATCCTGAAACGGCAGGTCGGCGACTAGCTGCCGTCGATCTGTCGCTTGTTGCGCTCGGACACCGCACGGAACCGATCGCCGAGGTTGTCGAAATCGCGATGTTGCGCGAACGCAATCTTTTGCTCGGCGGCCAACGCGGGATCGATCAC
>NZ_JAVHWR010000096.1:0-37059 GCF_032159565.1 Mycobacterium sp. | reverse complement strand
CGCCCTTCGCGGCTAATGCTTGGATGGGATGGGCGACCCGATGTAAAGGCGACCCGATCATTCAGGATGAACCTGCAATTTGTTGGTCGTCGGGCCGAGAATCTGCACACTAAATCTGGGCTCGTAGGGTGCTGTGGTGGCCTATGTGCGCACCGTGAGGACCGCCTCGGGGGGGACCGCGGTGCAGATCGTCTGGTCGACGCGGCGTGGTGCGCGCCAGATTGAGCATCTGGGGTCTGCCCACGATGACGGCGAGGTCGAAGCACTTAAGGCTGCCGCCCGCCAACGCTTGGCCGAAGGTCAAGGCGCCCTGGACCTGGGGCTGAATACCGTCGGCGCCGACGGCGAACCCTTGGAGATCGTCGCCTCCAAGTCCAGCCACCTGTGGGATGGGTTGTGCCGGGCGTATCAGGTCCTCGGGTTGCACACCGCTGTGGGAGGTGATGAGGTGTTCCGTGATCTGGTCCTGGCCCGGATCATCGAACCGACCAGCAAGCAAGACTCACTACGGGTGCTCGCCGAGACCGGCATCGCGGCGGTCGACTACCGAACGGTGACGCGGCGCCTGCCGGTGATCGCCAAACCGAGAGTGCGCCAAGGATTATCGGCGGCATGTGCGGCCCGCGCCGGGCTGGGCCCAGCGAGCCTGGTGCTCTACGACGTCAGCACTTTGTACTTCGAAACCGATACCGGTGACGGGTTCCGCGAGCCCGGGTTCTCCAAGGAACGCAGGCTGGAACCGCAGATCACCATTGGGCTTCTCACCGATGCTTCGGGGTTCCCGCTGGCCGTAGAGGCCTTCGAGGGCAACAAGGCCGAGACCGCGACCATGCTGCCGGTCATCAACGCCTTCAAGGCCGCGCACCAGCTCACCGACGTCACGGTGGTCGCCGATGCCGGGATGATCTCGGAGGCCAATCAGATTGCGCTGCAAGCGGCGGGGTTGTCCTACATCCTGGGCGCGAGAATTCCGTTTCTGCCCGACGTCGTGCGCGAATGGCGTGACGCGCACGCGGGCGAGGCGGTGCCGGATCAGCTGGTGCTGACTCAGCCGTGGCCGGCCACCAGCTCGGAGAAGGCCCGCGGGATCCCCGATCGGGTCATCCACTACCAGTACCGCCACGACCGGGCCCGGCGCACGCTGCGTGGGATCGATGAGCAGGTCGCCAAGGCACAACGTGCCGTCGACGGGCACGCAGCGGTGAAACGGAATCGGTTCATCAAGCTCACAGGGGCGACCAAGAGCGTGAACCGCGAGTTGGAGTCCAAGACCCGCGCGCTGGCGGGGTGGAAGGGCTACACCACCAACCTGGTCGACCAGCCCGCCGACTTCGTCATCGGCGCCTACCACCAGCTGTGGCGCATCGAGAAGGCCTTCCGGATGTCCAAGCACGACCTTCGGGCCCGCCCGATCTACCACCACACCCGCGAATCCATCGAAGCGCACTTGACGATCGTGTTCGCTGCGATGGCAGTCAGTCACTACATCGAGACCCAAACTGGTTGGAGCATAAAGCAATTCGTCCGCACCGCTCGACGCTACCGCACCGTCCAGATCAAAGCCGGCCGACAAATCCTCACCGCCGCCGACCCGCTACCCGACGACCTCCGCGCGGCGCTCGCCACCATCAACGACACTAAAATGTCCTAAGTCAGGTCGACGACGGCGCACGGCGACTGACCGAGCGGCTGGAGTCCACCGGTATCTGGCGCTGAGCCGGGGCGCCACACCAGTTTCCGAGGTGCCCTCCTTTGGTCGACAATGTCGGCCGAAGAAAGACCTGTTCGGTCATGAGAAAGATGCGCCGGCTTCGCGGCTATGAACTGCGGTGCGTTTTGACCCTTCATCTGTTCCAGCACGGCCCTGCGACGTTGGCCGATCTGCTCGACATGCTCGACTTCCATGGCTTCGAGGTCGCCGGCCGCGCTTCAAGGACGGTTTCGGACGCGCTGCGTTTGCGAGATGGGACACGAAAGGGTGCGACGGTTGCGGCGCGGCCGATATGGGCCGGCCTCGATGCCACGAGCAACCGAATACAGAATCCATCAGCGGGCACTGGCGCTGCGGGAGGAAGCGGCGGCGCTGAACGCCGAATCGAACAAGGCTTTCTGGGATGCGCTGTTCGGGGCGCAGGCGTGACCGGTGTCAGGTGGCGGCGAGCTGCTCGGCGCGGGCCTTCAGATTGTCCGCGAGGTAGTCGAGCGTGTCCCCGATCGCCTTCTTCACCATCGTCTTCGGGATCGCGAGCTTGGTCTCGACATCCAGGTCGACGGTCAGCAGCGACGTCGGCCCGATCGGCACGACCGAGAACTTCTGCTCCTGCTTGTCGAAGTGGTCACCCTGCTGCAGCACGGTGTAGATCTCGTTCGGGCCCGGGTAGTAGACCGCCGTGATGAAGGTGCCCGACTGGCCCTGCACCACCACGTCGAGCCGAAGCTGGCTGGGCCGTCCGTCGTCGTAGCGGGCCAGCACCCAGCAGCCCTTGATTTCGTCGTTCCACTGCGGGTACGCCTCGAAATCCGCCACGATCGACATCACCGCCTCCGCGGACGCGTCGACCTCCACTGTCTTGCTCACCAACGGCATCGGCTCAGCCTATCGGCACCGGATCTGCGCTAAGCGTGCTCGCCGACGCCGAGGCCCAGCGGCGACTCCACCCGGACAGCCTCGTCACGGATCAGTCCGCGCAGCAGCGCGGTGCTGAACTCGGCCGCGATCTCCTGGGCGGTGCGCCTGCCCTGCGGGCGCAGCCACCGATACGAGCCGAGGGTCATGCCGATGTAGCCGAGCGCCAGCACATGCGAGTCGCATTCGTAGAACTCGCCGCTGGCGATGCCGCGGTCGATGACGTCGCGCACGTGCTCGTAGACCTGGGTCTCCTTCTCTCGGATGTAGGCCACCTGCTCTTCGGTGAACCACTCCGTGATGTAGGGACCCTCCTGGAAGTAAACGGCCGCCCGCTCGAGGTCACCGGCGATGCCGACCAACAGCCTGCGGGTGAAGTGGTAGATCGTCTCGCGCGCCGAGGCGGACAAGTCGTCGTGCAACGCGGCCACGGTGAAATCGGCCGCACCCTTGTAGATGTCATAGAGGATCAGTGACTTGCTGGCGTAGTAGTGATACACCGTCGCCTTGTTCAATCCGACCGCGTCGGCAACGTCGTCCATCCGGGTGCCGTGGTAGCCCCGCGCGGCGAACAACCTGGTCGCGACCGCCAACAGCTCCTCGCGGCGGGACATCCCGTTCGGCGTCTCGGACATGGCGACTCACTATAGGCAGGCCGGGGCCCACATACCCCGGGGCGATCAATCAACTGGTTGGCCAGTCTAGATGCACCGGGTGTCGGCACCGTCGCTGCGGGTCTAGACTTCCGCCTAGACACAGCCGATACGCGGGAAGGTGAGCACATGGATCCGAATCCGGATTATGACGCCAGCGACGAGCTCGAGTACGGCGTTAACTGGTTCGCCTGGATCCTGCGAGGCGCGTATCCACCGCCCGCCTATCCCCCGGTTTAAGCAACTCTTCGCAAGAGCGCGCCGCCTACCACGTAGGGCCGGTGAAAAACCCGTCAAAGTGGATGCGCTGCTGACGCAGCAATTCCAGTTCTCTGTCCGTCGGCAGACCCTTGGCCGTCGGCTCGTTCAAGTTCGGCGGCTGGCCCTGCAGCACCTCATCCGGTGTCGATTGCATGAATCCATCGTTTCCGGCCCGCGCCGTAATGGCGCGAGTAGTGCACTACTGCAGTTTGTTTCCACATGAATGCATGGCAGTGCCGCGCTCTAGGAATACGCCGACCCCCGAACGCGGCACTGGGCTTGGGTTACCTGCGCTCGGGTTCCCGACCGGCGGCCTGCTGGGCCGTGGGATCCTGTTCGCCGCGCTGCTGTGCAGCGGCGTCGTAACCGACATCGTCCCGCCTGACGGCGTCATGCTGGTCGCCATCGGTCTGCACCCGTGTCCGCGGATCCAGTCGATCGGCGTGCTCGCGGCGCTTCTCGATGTCCTCCCGCGACTCGGCGACGACGCCTCGGTGGCTTTCCGCCCGGTCGTTGAGTCGGGCGGCCTCTGCCGCCTTGGCCTCCGCCTCCGCTTGCGCCGCGCGGGCGCGCGCCGCGGTTTCGTCGGCCAGCGCCTCGCGCTTGTCCACCTTGGCGACGTGCGTGTCGAGGTCGCCGCGGATGCGCTCGGCTTCGACGTGCCTGCGCTGGTTGCGCCTGTTGCGCGCCGCGAACACCAGCGCAGCGATCACGATGACGGCGACTACGGCGACAACGATCCAGACGACGGCGCTGCTATCCATGGCGGTTCCTTTCGTCGGAGAAATCCTGCGGCGCTGACGCACCCGCTAATTAAGGATTCCCCTCGGAGCAGCCGCCGAAACTTACGGGCGGAAGCGATCGATGACCGTGGACCTGCTTACTCGGGTACACCGGCACGTGCCTACAGGGCGCGCCGTTGATTTGGGCCGACTCTTACACTGACGTATTCCACTCGTGCAACGACGAGCTGTGTCGGGGCGCCTTTTGCACTCCGGCCGGACCGTGACAGAACCTAGATCGGATCGAAATCGATGATCATCGGGATCCCGAGAGAGTCGCTGGCTGGAGAAACGCGTGTCGCCGGGACGCCGCAGACGGTCGGCCAACTCATCAAGCTGGGCTATGAGGTAGTGGTCGAGACCGGCGCGGGCACCGCCTCGAGCTTCTCCGATGCGGCGTTTTCGGAGGCCGGTGCCGGTGTCGGGTCCGCCGAGCAGGTCTGGGCGGCAGACGTGGTGCTGAAAGTGAACGCGCCGAACGACGAGGAGATCGCCGCCCTGCGCGACGACGCCACCCTGATCAGCCTGATCTCCCCCGCGCTGAAGCCGGAACTCGTCGAGCGGATGGCCACCCGGCCGATCACCGTGCTCGCCATGGACGCTGTTCCGCGTATATCCCGGGCCCAGTCGCTGGACGTGCTGTCGTCGATGGCGAACATCGCGGGCTACCGCGCCGTCATCGAGGCCGCCAACGAGTTCGGCCGATTCTTCACCGGTCAGGTGACCGCGGCTGGCAAGGTGCCGCCTGCCAAGGTGCTCGTCGTCGGCGCGGGCGTGGCCGGTCTGGCGGCTATCGGTGCGGCAGGCAGCCTCGGCGCCATCGTGCGCGCCACCGACCCCCGACCCGAGGTGGCAGATCAGGTCAAATCTCTTGGTGGCGAATATCTTTCGATCGAATCACCAGAGGCCGAGGTGTCGGCCACCGGCTACGCCAAGGAGATGGACGACGACTACAAGGCCCGCGAGGCTCAGCTCTACGCCGACCAGGCCAAGGATGTCGACATCATCATCACGACCGCGCTGATCCCCGGTAGGCCGGCGCCGCGCATCATCACCGCCGACATGGTGGCGTCGATGAAGCCAGGCAGCGTGGTCGTCGACATGGCCGCGGCCAACGGCGGCAACGTCGAGGGCACGGTCAAGGACCAGGCGACCGTCACCGACAACGGCGTGACGATCATCGGCTACACCGATCTGGCCGGCCGACTGCCCGCAACCGCGTCACAGCTGTACGGCACCAATCTGGTCAACCTGCTCAAGCTCCTGACCCCGGAGAAGGACGGCCAGCTGACGCTGGACTGGGACGACGTTGTGCAGCGCTCGGTGACGGTGGTGCGGGACGGCGAGACCACCTGGCCGCCTCCTCCCGTGCAGGTGTCGGCGGCACCGGCCGTTGCCGCTGCCGCGCCGGTAGAGGTCAAGCCGACCAAACAACCGATGACCACCGGGCGCCGACTGGGAGTGACCTTCACAGCCGCGGCGGTGCTGTTCGCGCTCATCGCGCTCTCACCGTCCGCGCTGCAGGTGCACCTGACGGTGTTCGCGCTGGCCATCGTGATCGGCTATTACGTGATCGGCAATGTGCACCATGCGCTGCACACCCCGCTGATGTCGGTGACCAATGCGATCTCGGGGATCATCGTCGTCGGTGCGCTGTTGCAGATCGGGCACGGCGATGTCGTCATCACCGCGCTGGCGACCGTGGCGACCCTGCTCGCCAGCAACAACGTCTTCGGCGGCTTTGCCGTGACCCGCCGCATGCTGGCCATGTTCTCGAGGAGCTGAGAAGTGTTCACCCTGGAAACCACCGCAACCGCGGCCTACGTCGTCGCGGCCCTACTGTTCATCCTCGCGCTGGCCGGACTGTCCAAGCATGAAACATCAAGGGCCGGCAACACGTTCGGCATCGCCGGAATGGCCGTCGCCCTGATCGCGACGATCGCGCTTGCGCTCGCCCGCCACATCGAGCCGGTTGGCCTCGCGCTGCTGGTCGGCGCCATGACCATCGGTGCCGCGATCGGTCTGTGGCGCGCCAAGGTGGTCGAGATGACCGGCATGCCCGAGCTGATCGCGCTGCTGCACTCGTTCGTCGGCCTGGCCGCCGTGCTGGTCGGCTGGAACGGCTACCTGCACGTCGAACGTGATCTCGCCGGATCCGAGGCCGCGCTGCTGCATCAGCAGGGCATGCTCGGCATCCACTCCGCCGAGGTCGTGATCGGCGTCTTCATCGGCGCCGTGACGTTCACTGGTTCGATCGTCGCCAACCTCAAGCTCTCGGCCCGCATCAAGTCCGCGCCACTGATGCTGCCCGGCAAGAACTTCCTGAACGTCGGCGCGCTCGTCGTCTTCGCCGCGCTCACCGTGTGGTTCGTGATCGACCCGCGGCTGTGGCTGCTGGTGGTCGTCACCGTGCTTGCCCTGCTTCTCGGCTGGCACCTCGTCGCCTCGATCGGCGGCGGGGACATGCCGGTGGTGGTGTCGATGCTCAACAGCTATTCCGGTTGGGCCGCTGCGGCGTCGGGCTTCCTGCTCGGCAACGACCTGCTGATCATCACCGGCGCGCTGGTCGGGTCCTCGGGTGCCTACCTCTCTTACATCATGTGTAAGGCGATGAACCGGTCGTTCCTCTCGGTCATCGCAGGCGGCTTCGGGATCGAGGCCGGTCCAGCCGGGGACAAGGACTACGGCGAGCACCGCGAAATCGACGCCGAAGGCGCCGCCGACCTGCTCGCCTCGGCCCACTCGGTGATCATCACGCCGGGCTACGGCATGGCCGTAGCCCAAGCCCAATACGGCGTCGCCGACCTGACCCGCAAGCTGCGGGATCGCGGCATCGAGGTCCGGTTCGGCATCCACCCCGTCGCGGGACGCCTGCCCGGCCACATGAACGTGCTACTGGCCGAGGCCAAGGTGCCCTACGACATCGTGCTCGAGATGGACGAGATCAACGACGACTTCGACAGCACTGACGTCGTCCTGGTCATCGGGGCCAACGACACCGTCAACCCGGCCGCGTCGGAGGACCCGAGCAGCCCGATCGCAGGCATGCCGGTGCTGACCGTCTGGAACGCCGCCAGCGTGATCGTGTTCAAGCGGTCCATGGCCGCCGGCTACGCAGGCGTGCAGAACCCGCTGTTCTTCCGGGAGAACACCCAGATGCTGTTCGGTGACGCAAAGGACCGGGTCGACGCGATCAACGCGGCGCTCTCGGTCACCGAGAAGGTCTGACACACACGTGCCGGTAGACCGCCTACTGCCCTCCGCCGAGGCCGTCGAGCTGATCGCTCTCACCCGCGACATCGCCGACAAGGTGCTCGACCCGATCGTCGATGCACATGAAAAGGCCGAGACCTACCCCGAAGGGGTCTTCGCCCAGCTCGGAGCCGCCGGGCTGCTAAGCCTGCCGCAGCCCGAGGAATGGGGCGGCGGCGGCCAGCCCTACGAGGTGTACCTGCAGGTGCTCGAGGAGATCGCGGCACGGTGGGCGGCCGTCGCGGTCGCGGTCAGCGTGCACAGCCTGTCGTCGCATCCGCTGCTGGCCTTCGGCACGGACGAGCAGAAGCAGCGCTGGCTGCCCGGGATGCTTTCGGGTGAGCAGATCGGCGCGTACAGCCTGTCCGAGCCGCAGGCAGGTTCGGACGCCGCGGCGCTGCGCTGTGCGGCCACCAGTTCCGACGGCGGCTATGTCATCAACGGGTCGAAGTCGTGGATCACGCACGGCGGGCGGGCCGATTTCTACACCCTGTTCGCGCGCACCGGGGTGGGGGCACCTCCCCCGCGAAGCGAAGGGGGAGGCAGTCGCGGTATCTCCTGCTTCCTGATTCCCGGCGATCTGGCCGGCCTGAGCTTCGGCAAGCCCGAGGAGAAGATGGGCCTTCATGCGGTGCCGACCACGTCCGCGTTCTACGACCACGCCCACGTCGACGCCGACCGGCGCATTGGCGACGAGGGACAGGGTCTGCAGATCGCCTTCAGCGCACTGGATTCCGGCAGGCTCGGCATCGCCGCCGTCGCGGTCGGGTTGGCGCAGGCCGCTCTGGACGACGCGACGGCCTACGCCAATGAGCGAACGACGTTCGGTCGCAAGATCATCGACCACCAGGGTCTTGGCTTCGTGCTGGCCGATATGGCCGCTGCCGTTGTCAGTGCACGCGCCACCTATCTCGACGCGGCACGCAGGCGTGACCTCGGCAGGCCGTATTCGGCGCAGGCCAGTGTGGCCAAGCTGACCGCAACGGACGCGGCGATGAAGGTGACCACCGATGCCGTTCAGGTGTTCGGCGGCGCCGGCTACACCCGCGATTATCGCGTGGAACGCTACATGCGCGAGGCGAAGATCACCCAGATCTTCGAGGGCACCAACCAGATTCAGCGGCTCGTCATCGCACGGGCGCTGGTCACCTAACACCGCGTGGGCCCCGCGAAGCTGGGGACAGACGTAAACTCGCACGAATTCACTCCAAAATGTGCGACTTCACGTCTGCTCGGCGGGCGTGCCCGGCTCGGCGGGGGTGGTAGCCGGCTCGGGCGGCGACGTGACGACCACGCGGGTGCCGCCGCCGACTCGCGAGTCGATGTGCATCGCGCCGCCCATCGCGTCGAATCTCGCCATCAGAGAACCCAATCCGATGTGTCCGTCGGCGACCGACCGGCCGACCACCGCGGGATCGAAGCCCCTGCCGTCGTCGGCGATCGTCAGGTTGAACCGGTTCCCCTTGCGCTTCAGCATCACGTGCACCGTGTTGGCGCCTGCGTGCTTGCCGACGTTGGTGAGCAGTTCGCGGGCCGCACGGTGCAGCAACTGCTGGGATCGCGGCTTGCCCACCTCGTCGAGATCGGCGTCCACAGTGATCTGGGTACGAGTCTCGAACTGCTTCAGCATTTCTCGCAGGGCGGGTGTGAGCCCGAGTTGCGCGAGCACCTGCGGATGCAACTCGGTGACGGTGGAGCGCAGGCCGGTCGCGGTTTCCTGCAGCGCCTCGTACACCATGTCCAACGCCGGGTCAGGGTTGCGCTCACGCGCTTGGTCGAGTTCCAGGCGCGCGGCGAGCAGCATCTGCAGCGGGCCGTCGTGCAGATGTTCGGCCACTTCCCGGTTACGCCGCTCGTCGGCCTGCATCGCTTCCGAGACCAGCTGGCGGCGTACATCCTGTAATGCCTTGACACGCAACGACCGTCGAGCCAGTACGTAGCACAGCGCCGTCGTCGCGACGGCCAGCCACACCAGGAAGCCGAAATGCGTGTACACGATGTTCGGCAGGCCGATCCTGTCGTCGCGCTTGGAGTAGAAGATCCAGGCGGCGAGATAGCCCACCGCCGTGACGATGCCGAAGATCGCCGTCAGCGCGGGGCGGTCGCCGAACGCCACCGAGATCGGCAGTAGGAAGAACACCGGCAGCAGGGCCGACGTCGCACCTCCGGACACCAGGCACAGCGCGACGATCACCAGCAGGTCGACAATCGTCGACGCCCAGTCCGCCCACCGGGGTACGGGCCCACGCAGCACAGCGATCAACCAGAGCACCGCCGCGACCGCGTACACGCCCAGGATCACCGCATACAGCTGGGGCAGCCAGTGGTCGACCTCCCAGATCAACACCAGCACGGCGATCAGACCGATCAGCGGCAGGCGCAGGATCGCCGAGACGCGCACGGGTTCGGTCGCGAAGTAGTCGACGATCCAACCGAACGGGTTGTCCACGCTTGTTGGTGCTCCTCGCGTCCGCGGCTAGTCCAGCAGCTTGCGGCGCATGGCTTCTGCCACCGCAGCGCCGCGGTCGCTGACGCCGAGCTTCTCGTACAGCCGTTGCACGTGGGTCTTGACCGTCGACGGAGCGAGGAACAGCTCCTTGGCCATCGTCGGAATGCTGCTGCCCGCGGCGATCAGCTTGAGCACTTCGCGCTCGCGGGGGCTCAGTGCAGGGACGTCCGGCTCATTTCGGCGCCGGATCTCCGACGCCAGGCCCGCCGCGAGTTCCGGCGCAAGGACGTCCTTGCCCTTCGCACACTTCAGGACGGCGCTCACCAGCTCACTCCTGGTCGACTCCTTCGGCAGGAAGCCCGCCGCGCCGTCTTGCAGCGCCTTGTAGACGATGGCCGACTCGTCGTGGGCGGACACCAACAGCACCCGCGTCGGCAGCTGGTCGCGGATGACCGCGGCGGCCACCTCCCCGCCGTCCATGCCGGGCATCCGGTAGTCGAGCAGCGCCACGTGTGGCTGGTGGGTCCGGATGAGCTCCAGGGCCTCGAGCCCGTCCTCCGCCTCGGCCACGACGTCGATCTCGCCGCTGGACACCAGCGCGCGGACGACGCCCTCGCGGAACATCGGGTGGTCGTCACCGACTACGACCCGCACCTTCTCCGCCGCCATGCGTTTCAGCTTGGCACAGCAACCTGCCCCGTTCCCCCGATTGGGGGACAACGGATTCCCCCGTGTCACCGGCCGATCTGCCGACATACAGCGGCGACCGGTTCCGGCATTCTTAAGTCATCGCCGGAACACACCGGCGGAGAGACCGAAAACTCAACGAAGACAAAGGAATTGAAATGACGAACATCATCGCCCGCATCGCCCTCCCGGTCGCCTCGGCCGGCATCCTCTCCTGTGCCGCCCTCGGCCTGGCAGGAATGGCCAACGCCACGGTGACCACAACCCAGAACGGCTCGCACACCTCGATCGTGGCTACCCCGGACACGTACGCCAGGCCGGCACCGAGCGCGCTCCCGGGCTGGCGCTACCACCACGGTCACGGCCACACCTACCTCGGCCGGTAAGCCCACAACTGAATAACAACACGAATAGTTCTCCCTCCACAGAGGCCCTCCCCGGCGGCGTACCGGGGAGGGCCTCACTCGTTCGCCTCGACTACCGTCGCGCACATGTCGAACATCTCCAACGACCACATCGACGACGTGGCTCCCGGCGACATCATCGCCATATCCCGCGGGACAGGAGACCCACAACCGTCCAAGGCGGTGTTCAAGCAGGTGAGCAAGGACGCGGCCGGCACCGCCGTCTTTACCGTCACCTTCGAAGACGACGACGGCGAGACGTTCCAGCGAGAGATCGCCGCGGGAACCGTGGTAACCCATGCGATGGAGTCCAAGTGGGAATCGGATGAGAGCCCGACGCCGCACAACCCGGACAGTCCCGCGTGACCATCACCAGAGCGGGAAGTCCCGCCCGTACTCCGATTCGGGTCGCGGACCGAAGTAGCGGCGGTCCGATTCGTCGATCCTGACGTCGTTGATGCTGGCCTCCCGCCGCGCCATCAGCCCCTCGGGGGTGAACTCCCACAGCTCGTTGCCATAACTGCGGAACCACTGCCCGTCGGCGTCATGACATTCGTACTGGAAGCGCACCGCTATCCGGTTGTTCCGAAATCCCCACAGACCTTTGCGCAACACATAATCCAGTTCCCGCTCCCACTTCCGGGTTAGAAAAGCGACGATCTGCTCGCGTCCGACGATGTGCTGGTCGCGATTGCGCCACTGCGAATCGGCGGTGTAGGCGAGGCTGACCCGCTCGGGGTCGCGAGTGTTCCACGCGTCCTCGGCGGCCTGGACCTTCTGCTGCGCGGTTTCGAGTGTGAACGGCGGAAACGGGGGACGGCTCTCGGTCATCAGTCCATTTTGCGCACCGTTTAGTGTGGCTACATGGACTTCGCGATGTCTGCCAAGGCGCAGGATCACCACAAGCGCCTTTCGGCTTTCATGACCGAATTCGTCTTCCCCGCGGAGGCCTCATACGAGGAGTACCGGCGTGCGGCGGGCCCCGACGACCACACCGTCCCGCCGGTCATCGAGGAGCTCAAGCCGCTGGCCAAGGAGCGCGGGCTGTGGAACCTGTTCCTGCCGTCGATCTCGGGCCTGACGAACCTGGAGTACGCGCCCCTGGCGGAATTGACCGGCTGGAGCATGGAGATCGCCCCCGAGGTGACCAACTGCGCGGCCCCGGACACCGGGAACATGGAGACCCTGCACCTGTTCGCCACCGAGGAGCAGCGCAAGCAGTGGCTCGAGCCACTGCTCGACGGTCAGATTCGCAGCGCGTTCGCCATGACCGAGCCCGCGGTTGCATCCAGCGATGCCCGCAACATCCAGACGACCATGCTGCGCGACGGAGACGACTACGTCATCAACGGTCGCAAGTGGTGGATCTCGGGTGCCGCCGACCCGCGTTGCAAGATCCTCATCGTGATGGGCCGGACGAATCCCGAGGCCGCGAGCCATCAGCAGCAGTCGATGATCCTGGTGCCCGTCGACACACCCGGTGTGTCGATCGAGCGGTCGCTGCCGGTGTTCGGCTGGCAGGACCAGCACGGGCACTGCGAAATCAGCTTCGACAACGTCCGGGTGCCCGTGTCGAATCTGCTCGACGAAGAGGGCAGCGGCTTCGCGATCGCACAGGCGCGGCTCGGCCCCGGCCGCATTCATCACTGCATGCGGGCGATCGGGGTGGCCGAGCGGGCGATGGCGCTGATGATCGACCGGGTGCAGACGCGCATCGCTTTCGGCAAGCCCCTGGCGGAGCAGGGCGTGGTGCAGCAGCAGATTGCCCAGTCCCGCAACGAAATCGACCAGAGCCGTCTGTTGTGCCACAAGGCGGCGTGGGCCATCGACCAGCACGGCAACCAGAGCAGAGAAGCGCGCCAATTGGTTTCGATGATCAAGGCGGTTGCACCGCAGATGGCGTGCAACGTCATCGACCGGGCGATCCAGGTGCACGGCGCAGCCGGCATCAGCGACGACACCGTTCTGGCGCGGCTTTACGGCTGGCATCGGGCCATGCGACTGTTCGACGGCCCCGACGAGGTACACATGCGGACCATCGCGCGAGGCGAGCTCGGCAAGGAGAAATCAGCCTTCGCAGCGGCGGTGACGAGCTAGTGCCGCCGCTTTCGGGGACATGGAACTTTCGCGACGTCGCCGAGAAGGGCGGGATCCAACCGGGCAGGTTGTTCCGGTCCGGCGAGCTGAGCAACCTCGACGACGCGGGCCGCGAAACCCTTGGCCGGCTGGCCATCACCGATGTGGCGGACCTGCGGTCGGCGCCGGAGTTGGAGCGCCACGGCAAGGGGCTGGTGCCCGACAACGTGGTTATCCACCACCTGCCGTTCGTGGAAACGATCGCCTCCGACGCCGACGCGCCACACGAGCACGCCTTCCAGAAGATGCTGACAGAGAAGTCCGATGACGAGTCGGTCAGCGACGCCGCCGCCCGCTACATGACCGAGGAATACGACCGGATCGCCCGGTCAACCCTCGCGCAGCGCGCGGTGCACAAGGTGGTCACGATGCTCGGTGACGACGACAGGGTGCTGGCACACTGCTTCGCCGGAAAGGACCGGACGGGGTTCACCATCGCGATGGTGCTTGAGGCAGCGGGCGTGCACCGCGATGCCGTCATGGCCGATTATCTGGCCAGCAATGACGCCGTGCCGGAACTGCGCGCCCACATCGTCGAGACGATCCGCGACCGGATGTCGGAGACACCCGAGGTCGCGGAGGTGGCCGAAGCGCGGCTCACCGATGCGGTGCTCGGTGTTCAGGAGGCGTATCTCGAATCGGCGAAGCGGGCGATCCTCGACGACTTCGGTTCCCTGGACGGCTACCTCGGCGCCGCCGGCGTGACAGCCGAGGATGTCGCGAGGCTGCGCGCCGCACTTCTTGGTTAGGCGTCCTCGAGCGCCTCGCCGACCTCGTGCGCGACGCGGCTGTGCTCGTTCTGCATCAACGCATGGCCCACGCCGAGCACAAGGGCCACCGGCCACTCGATGATCTCCACCGCCGCCAACGCCCCCAGCGCGCCGTAGAAGGCGAGTTGCTCGGGACGCGGGAGGCGCACCCGGCCGAGCACGGGAAGCGTTACCGCGAACGTCTGCGCCTCGCGGACCCGTTCCACCGCGTCGCGATGGGTCCGTCGGGATTCTTCAGCCATTCGTCGCCTTCCCGTCATGTCGTCTTGGGTCTGTGGACCCCTACTTTTCTCAGTGTGGGAGGCGTGACCGCCTCCACCACCGGTGCGCCCTCGGATCCGTTGACCGACGCAGTGACGCGAGTGTTGTCCATTCCGTTGCGAGAACTGTATGCACTGCTGTGGAGGTGCGGCGTCGTCGAGATCGACGATGCAACCACGCCGATCAACCGGGGGGCCACCGCAGCAGCCGCGGTCGCCGCGGCGGCCGTGCCGAGCGCCTGAGTCCACCCGATCGGCCCCAGCGGCGTGCAGCCGAGCAGCTGACTGATCCCCGGCGTACTGATCAGGGCACCCAGTGACACCAGCGATCCGGCTGCGGTCGCGACGACGAGCGGGCTGTGCGAATCGATGAGCGTCTGACCGAGTTGAGTCGACACCAGCGCCACCAGCGCCACCGTCGAGGCTCGACGCGGTGCGAGCGTGAACCCCGACATGAACCACGCCGCCGTGGCGGCGCCTGCGGTCGTTGTTCCCCGAATCGCCACCGTCCGCCAGAGCGCCGCGCGGTCAGGGCCGCGCCCGCCGCGGTCCTCCGCGTCGTTGGTTGTCGGGCTCACCGCCAACGCCGCCGCCGGGAGCGCGTCGGTCATCATGTTGACCAACAACAGCTGACGCGTGTTCAGGGGTGACCGACCGGTGAGGGCGCTGCCGACGATCGCGAACGCCACCTCGCCCGCGTTGCCGCCGAGCAGCACGGACACGGCGGCCTGCACGCGGCGCCACAGCTGCCGGCCTTCGTCGAGGGCGTCCAACAACGCCCCGATCCGTCCGTCGAGCAGCATGACGTCAGCGGAAGTCCGAGCCGGGTCACTTCCACGCGACGCGACACCGATGCCGACCGTGGCGGCTCGAATGGCGGCGGCGTCGTTAGCGCCGTCACCGACCATGGCGCACACCAGATTCGCGCGCTCCAGCGTCTGCACGATCTGAACCTTGTGCTCGGGTGACATGCGGGCGAAGACGACCCGCTCCTTGACGGCGCGCTCCTGTCCGCGGCGCGGCAGCGCATCCCAGTCGCGACCGCTGATCACCTGCTCGGCCGTCACCGGAAGGCCTAGCTCGGCGGCGATCGCGGTGGCCGTGACGGGGTGGTCACCGGTGATCAGCCGCACACCGATCTGCTGGTCCTGCAACGACTTCAGCAGATCCGCGGCTTCTTCGCGGGGCGTGTCGGACAGACCGAGCAGTCCGACCAGCCGCAGCCCCGTGCCGCACAGCTTTGCGAATTCCTCGGCGTCGTCGCGCGCCCGTTGGGCTTGCGCCTCGGAAAGTCCCCTGCTCGCAACGGCGATGACGCGTAGACCGCTTTGCGCCATCCGGGCCACGGCCCTGTCGATCGCGGGATCCAGGTCGGCACAGCCGGCCAGCACCACCTCGGGCGCTCCCTTCACCGACAGCTCGCCATCGGTGAGCGAGGCGGAGAACGGCCTGCCCGAACGGAACGGCAGATGAGCGGCGGCTCCCCCGGCGGCGGGGCCGCCTGCCGCGGCCTCGGCGACGGCGGCGTCGGTGGCGTGCTCGTGGCGATCGCCGTTCGGCGCCGGGGTGGCGCGACCCGCGCAGGCAAGTACCTGCGCTCGTGAGCAGCGCGCCGCCGTTTCGACGCGCGCGACCCGCAGCCGGTTCTCGCTGAGCGTGCCCGTTTTGTCGAAGCACACGACGTCGACGCGCCCGAGCGCCTCGACCGAGCGCGGGCTTCGCACCAGCGCTCCGGCCCGCGTCAGCCGTCGAGCAGACGCCTGCTGCGCCAGGGTGGCGACCAACGGAAGGCCTTCGGGGACCGCCGCGACGGCGACCGCCACCCCGGTCGCCACCGCCTGGCGCAACGGGAAGATCCGCAACAAACTCAGTCCGCTGACCAGCGCACCGCCTGCGAGGCTGAGGGGCAGCGCCCGATTCGTCAAATCCCGCAACTGGGTCTGCAAACCGACCGCCGCCGATTCGCCCTGCGGCACCTCGGCGGCGCGGCGCACCTGCGTCTGCGGACCGACGGCCGTGACGACGGCGACCGCCTTGCCCGCCACCACTGTCGTCCCCGCGTGCAGCATGCAACTGCGCTCGGCGAGCACCGCACCCGGCGTCGCGTCCACCTGTTTGGCCACCGGCAACGACTCACCGGTCAAGGCCGACTCATCGGCCTCCAGATCGGTGGCCTCGCAGAGGCGCGCGTCGGCGGGAACCACCTCGCCCGGCCACACCTCGATGGTGTCGCCGAGCCGCAGCTGCGCGGCTTCCACGTTCTCGGGGCGGCCGTCTTTCAACCGCCGCGCGGGCGGATCCTGCACCGCCAGCAGGCGCCGTAGCAGCCGTTCGGCCCGAAGTTCCTGCGTCGCCGCAAGCAGCGCGTTGCCCGTCAGCACCGAGCCCACGAGCACGGCATCGACCGGTGACCCGAGCAAGGCGCTTGCCGCCGACCCGACCGCCAGTACCGGGGTGAGTGGATCGGCGAGCTCACCGCGCAACGTGGTGAGGAACTCCGCAACACCATGGCGCACCGAATCGGCCGCCGCGCCGGCCCGACCCGCTGACGCCGGTGCCGAGCTGCCCGAATCATCCTGTGGTCCAACCGTATTGATATTCGACAGTTCGCGCCTCACCCGGTCCACCGACATGGCGTGCCAGTCTTGGACGGGTGCAGGCGCGGGTGTCTTGTCCCCGAGCACGCGGCGCGCGGCCCGGTTGCCCACCACAAGAGCTGCGCCCGCGCCGGCGATGCCCGGCCCAGGGCCGACGCCGCGGACACCGGGAATCATCAACAGCGCGCCGAGAAGTGTTCCACTGGTTGCCAATTCGACGCCCCGCCGACTCGCTGTGCGGGCGGCGGGCAGAGCGTGCAGGATGCGCCAGATGCCCTGGAGGTCGTCGGCCATCAGGCCGGCGTGCCATGGCATGACACCGCTGGTGCCCATCAAGCCGATAGCGACGTCTGCCGCGTCCAGCGCGCGCGGTGCGTTCGCGGACAACACCGCGACGGTCCTGCCGTTCTGCTGCAGGTCTCGGACGGCGCGCGCGAGCGCGGCGTCCACCTCGTCGTCGGCGGCATACAACTCGTCGAACGACGAGCGCAGGTCGTCGAGGTCGTCGACGTCGACCGAAACGACATCCGCACCGGCCCACCGGATCTCCGCCAGCACGCTGTGCGCTAGGGGGTGATGGGCATTGCGGACGAACACTTCACCACGTGACCGGCCATTCCTCCGTGCGCCGTCGAGGTCGGCCGGGGCCCGGTGCCAACCGGCGTCCAGTCCGCCGCCGTCCAGCCGGTCCTGCGCCCATTGCCACACCGCGCCACGGTTCCCGTCGGCGACGTTCCTGATCTGACTGACCCGCAGAGAGTCGATGGCGAGCACCCGTGGATCCACCGCGACCGCATCCACACGGTCGAGCATGCGTAGCATCGACGGCCGCAGCGGCAGCACGCCATGCCGGTCGGCCAGGCCACGTCCGAGCGTGCTGGCGAAGGCCTCGCGTGCATTGCGCGCAGGCTTGGGGGCGGTCACGACGGCTGCGGTGGCCGCCGTGTTGAGGTTACGGGTCAGCAAGCCCAACGAGAGCGCGGCGACAACCTGAACGACACCGCTTCGCTCGGCATGTTTCTCCACAATTCCCGGCGGCACCGGACATGGCCGTTGCGCGGGCGGCGTTGCGTCGATGCATTCGGCACTCGCGGCCAGCATCGGCTCGAAAACCTCCCATGCGCGTGCGGCGGCCAGAGCCTCCCCGACCTGTCCGACGTGCCGGATGAATTCGACGGCCAGGGCGGAAGGGGCCTGGGTGATCGCGTACACGGCCGCAGCGGCGACTGCCAGGACGGTGTCGGTGGCATCCTTGCCGAGCCGCTCTTCGACCAGCACGCGCATTCGCGGTTGATAGTCGATCAACGTGACGGCCGCAGACAGACCGGTGGGCAGGCTGGGCAACATCAGTAGCCGGCCCGCGACCGCGACGCCAAGGCCGAGGCCATTGGCTGCAGCGGCGATCACCTTGCCTGCGAGTACTACACCGTCACCCGGCAGGTCGGTGTGGTGAGTCGCGGAGTCGTCAACGTCCGGCTGCCGTGACTCCTCTTCGGCGTCCGCGACGATCTCGCACAGCTGGGCCACGCTCCATTCGGCTTCGTCGAGGTGAACGACGATGCGGGACAGCGGATAGTTGAGTTGCGCGGATCGCACACCGGGCGCCTTGCGCACGGCGCGCAGCACCGCCGAACCGATTTGCCGGCCGTGCTGCGATTGCAACCCGCGGACCTCGATCCAGCAGCGGCCGCCACCCGACCAGGTGCGTCGGCTCGGGGCGATGCCGACGAACTCCTTGACCGCGCCGACCGCGCACTCGATCGCATCCGGCGACGCCAACCGGGCCGCGGTCGGCGCCGGGCCGGCGCGCAGCCGTAGTCCCGTTTCGACAGCCGTCGCCGCGCAGGCGGCACCGATGGCCACCGGAGTTACCGCGACGGTCGACGCGCGTGCTATCAGAGTTGCGAGCGGAAACCTCACTTGGTGGAGGTCCGCCGCGACCTCGACGGCGCGCGCTTGGCCGCCTTCGTGGCGTTCGCGGGCTTGGCCTTCACCGGCCGTGCTGCGGCGCGCTGGGTGGTGGTCGCATCGGACGCATTGCGGCCGGCCTGCTGACTGAGCTGGTGCACCACGAGAGCTGTGCCGCCGACCGCGAGCACAATCGGCCACTCAACCAGCCCGGCGGTACCGACCGCCGCCAATGTAAGGGCCGCCGCGGCCGACGAGTGGCTGCCGTCGGACGACCCGCTGCGAATACCTGCAGCCGTCCCGCGGATGCCTCCGATGACTCCGTTGATCGCCGCGCCTCCCACCGCCCCGGCCGCCGCCGTGGTGGCGTCAGCGGTAAGAGTGACGGCACGGACGGCGCCTTGGACGATGTTCATGATCGAACTCCCTGCGGTTAGCCCAGTGATCAACTACCCATAACCAAGCGTTATACACTTCTTCCGTTAACGCGGCCGTCGCGCGCCGAAAGTGATTGCAAGCTCCGCTATCCGGGAGTAATCAGCGTTCTCTCAGGCTTCGCCGACGCAGCCACCCCGCCCGACGCAAGTTTGAAACCTGTGCGGTCGGTGAAAACCCCGGGACATTGCAGCGGCCGACTCGATGGTTGCTCGTTGATCCCGAGGACTGTTTGTTGGCTCGCATAGTTGCAGCGGTTAGCCCGCTGTCTGGGCACGTGCTGCCCATGGTGTTGATCGGCGCCCACCTGCAGAGCCTCGGGCACGACGTACGGGTGCTCACCGGCGAGGAGTACAGCGACCTCGTCACCGACTTCAACCTCGGCTTCGCACCACTGGATGGGGCCGCTCAACCGGCCGCGCCGACCGCCGTGTCCGCCATTCCTCGAGTGCTTCCCCGTCTGGTTCGGCGCTATCTGACCGGTCTGTCGGATGTGCGGTCGACGTTCGTCGCGCCGCTGGCGGCCCAACACCGGGCGCTCGAACGCGTCCTCTCAGCCGAACCGGCCGAAGTCGTCCTCGTCGACCTGGCCTTCACCGGCGCTCTTCCGTTGGTGGCGTCGAAGAGCCCACGGCCGGCGGTTCTTGTCTGCGGCGTGGGCCCGCTCACTTTGACCAGCGCCGACTCCCCGCCGTTCGGGATGTCGTGGATGCCGCGGGCCGGAATGGACTACAGCGGCATGCATGCAGTCGTGGATCGGATGATGTTCAGGGGTATCCGCAACGAGTTGAACGCTGCACTGAGCGACGTCGGCGCTCCGGACATCGAGGTCTCCGTGCTGGATTGGCCCCGGCTCGCCGACCGGCTGATGCAGCTCACGGTCACGGAATTCGAGTATCCGCGGCGCGACCTGCCGGGCAATGTCGAGTTCGTCGGACCCGTTCTGCCGGAAACCGATGACGGCTTCCAACCGCCGGCATGGTGGGACGCCGTGCTTCGCGCCGACACTGTGGTGCATGTGACGCAGGGGACGTTCGACAACGCTGACCTCGACCAGCTGATCGCGCCCGCCCTTCGAGCGCTCGCCGACGCAGACGGGGTGGTCGTGGTGGCGACGACCGGACGCTGCGACCGCCGGCGACTTCTCGCCGAGACTCCCGCGAACGCCTATGTCGCGGAATGGATTCCGTATTCGGTACTGATGCCACACGTCGATGTGATGATCACCAACGGCGGGTACGGCGGGGTGCAGCACGCCATCCGCTACGGCATTCCTGTTGTTGTCGCGGGCGAATCCGCCGACAAGGCGGAGGTGGCCGCAAGGGTCGAGTATGCCGGGGTCGGCGTGAACCTCCGAACGGCCCACCCGTCACCGGACGCGATCGCCGCAGCCGTCCGAGAAGCCGGCGATCGCAGGGACGCCGCCCGTCGGCTCGGCGCTACGATCGCGCGAGCGACTCCCCTCGACAGGATTGCCGAACTGGTCGCCGAAGAGATCGCGCGGTTGGGCGCGGATGCCCGCTCTTGAGGCGCGGATATCAAAACTAGGCGCCGCCGGCGTTTTTTCGGCGGCCTCCTCAACGCGGCTCACGCCGCTTGATCGTCAGCCGCCGGCGTTTGTTCGGCGGCCTCCTCAACGCGGCTCACGCCGCTTGATCGTCAGCCGCCGGCCTTCTCGGCCTCGTACTTCTTGGTCATGTGCTCGATGGCGCTCATCGCCGTCTGCGCCAGGTCCTCGCGCACCTCGCTGGCGCGAGCCGCCGCGTCCAGCGTCGGCTGCGCCTGACCCTGGAAGTGCGGAATGACTTCAGCGGCAAACAGTTCCGCGGAGCGCCTGCTGGCCGCGGGGTTGGCCCACTCGTGTCCCATCTGCAGCATGGCGCCGAAGCCGCCGGACTGGTCCCACAGTCGCTGCACCTGAGCCCTGGCCGTCTCGGGCGTGCCGATGACGCCGGCCCCCGCATCGTTGATGATGCCGATCATCTCGTCGATCTGGTCGCCGGGCATGGTCATCTGAGGGAAGGCCGCAACCTTCTGGAAGTAGCGGAACCAGGGCTCGATGCCGAAGCGGACGTCGGCGCGGGCCTGTTCTTCGGTTTCGGCGATGTGCATGGGACAGACCAGCGACCAGTTCTTGCGGTCGACGGTGGTGCCGAAGGCGGCAGCGCGCTCCTCGGCGATGCCCCAGTGGTGCGCGAGCGCATCGAAGCCCTCGACGATCAGCGTGGCGCCGATCGAGAGCAGGCCGATGCCGTGCTTGCCTGCCAGCCGCGCACCTGTCGGTGAGGCGACGGCCGCGACCGACAACGGGATGCCGTCGTCGGAGTAGGGCGCGAGCTGGAGTTGGGCGTCGTGCAACTCATGGGTTGCGGTCTTCGCGGTGACGGTCTCGCCTGCCAACAGCCGGACAAGGATGTCGAGGTTGGTCTCCAACAGTTCGCGGGTGTCGGTGGGGGTCAGCCCGATCATCGACGAGTCGGTGGGCAGTGAGCCAGGTCCGACGCCACCGATGACCCGGCCGTGGGTGAGGTGGTCGAGCAGCATCAGCCGGTCGGCCGCCCACAACGGGTTGTGGTACGGCAGTGAGATGACGCCGGTGCCGAACCGGATTCGCTTGGCCCGTTCGGCCGCCGCGGCGATGAACACCTCCGGTGAGCTGATGATCTCGCTGCCCGCCGAATGGTGCTCGCCGATCCACACCTCGTCGAAACCGATCCTATCGAGGTGCTCGACGAACTCCAGGTCGCGCTGCAGCGCGAGGGTGGGGTTGGTGCCCGCGCGGTGGAACGGCGCGATGAAGTATCCGAAACGGAGCTTGGCCATCACTAGAACCTAGCCACGTCGCGCTTACTTTTTACTGAGTTAGGTAGACCCCGAAAACCCACGCCATCGTGGCGAGCAACCCACCGGCCAACTCGACGCCCACCGATAGCGCCACGCCCTTGAGCGCGTGCTTCGTCGCGACCCAGGCGATCCGCTGGTCACGGCGGTTGGCCAGCTCAGCCAGGTACACGCCCAGCACGAACCCGATTACCAGGCCGACGACGGGGATCACGAAGAAGCCGACGATGCCGAGGACCGCGCCGGCCAGCAGCGTGAGCGTGCCGACGTCGGCGGCGCGCATGCGCTTCATCGGCCACATGTACTTGGTCAGCGTGGTCGCGCCGATCAGCACGGTCACCACCGCGAGCGTCACCCACGACGTGACGTTGTGTTCGACCAAGGCCCACACCAGGATCGCCGCGTACACCAGCAGGATGCCGGGCAGCAGCGGAACGACGATGCCGATCAGCCCGACGGCGATGACTAGTGCGACCAGGACGATCCCGCCGGTGCTCACGGCTCGAACCTACTTGCGGACGTGAGGAGCACCAACCGACAACAGTCGTCAGGGCTTTCTCGCACGCACCCATTGGATGTTGCCGAGCGTCTTCGTGCGCACGCCGACCAGGCCGAGATCCTCGAAGGTGTCGCCGAGTTCGTCCTCGGTGAAGAAGGTGACCCCGCCGTTTGGCAGCCACTTGAGGAACTCGGCGCCGCGGCCGGCGGTCGGCACCATGATGGCGACCCGTCCGCCGGGCTTCAGCACCCGCGCGATCTCCGCCAGGGTGGCCGACGGGTTGGGCACCAACTGCAGCACGGCAAGCGAGGTGACCGCGTCGACGGTCTCGTCGCGGAACGGCAGCTGTTGCGCGTCGGCGCGCATGAAGCCGACGTTGCGACCCGCTTGCGCCTCGACTGCACGCGCCAGCATCGGCTCGGAGATGTCGATGCCCAACGCCAGCCCGTCGGAACCGGCGGCGCGTGCCAGGGCGGCCGTGACGTTGCCCGGGCCGCTGCCGATGTCGAGCGCGACGCCACCGGCCGGGATCTCCAGCCACTCGGTGGGCAGCTGCCACGCGCTCACATACTTGCGCGCGAAGGCCTGTGCGTTGTCGTAGAGCATCGAGCCGATTCCGGACGCCCACGCCGCCTGGATCGCGCCGGTGTTCTTCGGCAGCGTGGCTTCGGCCACAGGGCCGTCGGCCACCAGGTCGAGGTAACCCTTGCTGATGTCGGGATCCGCCGGCGGATCGGCGAGAAGGTCCAAAGCCCTTCTCAAAGCGGGCGGCAGGTCGGTAGTCACTTGATCAGTCACTCCACCACGTTACGCCGGATATTCAGGCGCCCAGCTGATCGGCAAGGTCGGCAAAATCTGCTGCCGTGACATCGAATTCGCCGTCATCCAGCCTGTCAGCCCGTTTGCCGGGACCATACTCCAGCGGCCTTGCGACATACGCGGTAGCTAGACCTACCGCCCGTGCGGCCCGCAGATCGGAGGGGTGCGCGGCGACGAGCATCAGCTCCTCCGGCCGCACGCCGAGCAGGTCGGCACAGCCGAGGTACGCCTCGGGGTCGGGCTTGTAGTGAGCGAACAGCTCGGCGGAGATCACGCAGTCCCACGGCAGCCCGGCGCGTTTCGCCATATTGGTCAGCAGCGACACGTTCCCGTTCGACAGCGTGGTGATGATGAACCGCTCCTTGAGCCGCGTCAGGCCGGCCACGCTGTCCGGCCACGGGTCCAGCCGGTGCCACGCACGGTTGAGATGGTCGACGTCCTCGTCGGCGAGATCGGTGGCTCCCGCCGCCGCGAGCAGTTCGTCGAGGATCATCCGGTGCAGGTCGTCGATGCGCGTCCAGGGCAGATCGCCGCGGCGCACCCGATCCATCGCGGGCGCATAGCCCTTGCGCCAGCCGTCGGCCATGGCCGGCCAGTCCGCGTCGAAGCCGTGCGCGCGGCCGAACTCCGTCAGCTCTTCGATGATGCTCGAGCGCCAGTCGACGACGGTGCCGAAGACGTCGAAGGCCAGCGCTCGAACGGTCATAGTTCGAGGTCCTTCGCGCAAGCGCTCATCACGGCTCCAGCACGACCTTCCCCAGCACGCCGCCGTCGGCCAGGGCCTGCAGTGCCGCGCTGCCTTCGGACAACGGATACCGCATCGGCGGTGGGGGCCGCAGCCCGGCCTTGACCAGTTCGCCGACGCCGAACTCGAACACCGACTGCGATCCCGGCTTGCGGTTGACGTACTCGCCGTATCCGACACCGACGAGGCTGACGTTGCGCAGCAGCAGCCGGTTGACCTTGACCGTCGGAATACCGCCCGCCGCAAAGCCGATCACCAGCAACCGGCCCTCGGTGTCCAGCGCGCGCACCGCATCGTCGAATGCGTCACCGCCGACGGGGTCGACGACCAGGTCGACGCCGCGGCCGTCGGTGTGGTCCTTCACCGCCTGAAGCCAGCCGTCGGTCAGCGGCAACACGAGGTCGGCTCCCAGCGACTTGACGAACTCGACGGCCTGCGGCCGGTGCACCATCGCGATCACCCTGGCGCCCAGCGCCTTCGCGATCTGCACGGCCGCCGTCCCGACGCCGCCCGCCGATCCCAGCACCAGCACGGTCTCGCCCGCGCGCAGCGCGCCACGCTTGGCCAGCGCGAAGTACATCGTCTGGTAGTTCCCCAGCAGCGCGACGGCCTCGGCGTCGTCGAGGTCATCCGGTATCCGCGTGAGGTTGGCCGACGGCACCACCACCTGTTCGGCCCACCCGCCGAGCATCGACAGCGCCGTAACCCGTTGACCCGGTGCGTATTCGGACTCATACGGCGCCGACCGCACCACTCCGGCGACCTCCATGCCTGGGACGAACGGCGGTTCGAGCCGCAGCTGGTACTCGCCGCGCAGGAGCAGCAGGTCGGGGAAGCTGACCCCGGCCGCACCGACGTCGACGACGACCACGTCGTCACCACCGACATCATCCACGTCGGTGTAGTCCAGTCCTGCCGGTCCGGAAAGCTCCCGTGCGACAAGCGCTTTCATACGAGGGCGATCAGCCCAGGGTGAAGGTGGCGCGCTGCGCCGCAGACAGGTCGGTGATCTCGCCCCACTTGGCGGCGATGTCGTCGACCGACGGCACACCGTCGGAGAAGGTGACGCCCTCGTTCTGGAACAGCGCCGCGCGCTGCACCTTGCCACCGCCGACGATGAAAACCGCTGCGCTCTCCTGGTTTTCCTCGCTCACCAGGTAAGCCACCACTGGCGCCACGTATTCCGGCGTGAGCTTCTCGAAAACCTCCGGCGGCAGGATGTCCTGCGTCATCCTGGTGGCCGCGATCGGTGCCACCGCGTTGGTCTTGATGTTGTACTTCGCGCCCTCTTGAGCCAGCGTGTTGATCAGGCCGACCAGGCCGAGCTTGGCGGCGCCGTAGTTGGCCTGCCCGAAGTTGCCGAACAGCCCGCTGGTCGACGTCGCTACGACGACGCGTCCGTAGCTCTGCTCGCGGAAGTGCGGCCATGCGGCGCGGATGACGTTGTAGCCGCCGTACAGGTGAACCTTGAGGACGGCGTCCCAGTTCGCGAACTCCATCTTGTGGAAGGTGCCGTCGCGCAGGATGCCTGCGTTGCTGACCACACCGTCGACCTTGCCGAACTCGTCGAGCGCGGTCTTGATGATGCCCTCGGCGCCCTCCGGCTCGGCCACCGAGTCATAGTTGGCCACCGCGCGACCGCCCGCGTCCTTGATCTCTGAGACCACGTCGTCGGCCATGTTGTGGCCGGCGCCCGTGCCATCCCGAGCACCACCGAGGTCGTTGACGACGACGCTGGCGCCTTCTCTGGCGAGCGTCAGCGCGTACTCGCGCCCCAGTCCGCCGCCGGCTCCGGTGACGACGATGACGCGATCCTGCACTCCTGGCACTGGTGTTCCTCTCTTAGCGGTCTTGTCGAGCGGGCGCGGACGTCAGATCAGCTTGCGCGCCAGCTTCTTCGCTGTCTCTGTATACGGGGGGTACATGAAGCTCATTGCGTCGGGGCGGGTCGGCTTGGTCATCACCGACTTCTTGTGGCTGAACTCCTCGAAGCCGAACCTGCCGTGGTAGGCACCCATTCCCGACGGACCGACGCCGCCGAACGGCAGCTTGTTGCTCGCGAACTGGAACAGCAGATGATTCACCACCATGCCGCCCGCCGAGACCTCCTTGATCACGCGCTCGCGGATGCTCTTGGCCTTGGTGAAAAGGTAGGCCGCCAGCGGCTTGGGCCGCGAGTTGACGAAGTCGATTGCCCCGTCCAGGTTTTCGACGGTGACTATCGGCAGGATCGGCCCGAAGATCTCATCGGTCATCAATTGCTCGTTCGGATCGGGATCCACCACCACCGTCGGCTGGATGGAGATCGACGACGCGTCCGAGCCGCCCCCGACGGCGATGGTGCCCTGCGTCGCGGCGAGCGAGGCCGTCAGTCGGTCGAAGTGACGCTGGTTGACGATGCGCTTCCCGCCGGGGTTGTCGGCCTCGAAAGTCGTGACAGCGTCCTTGATCTTGCCGACGAGTTCGTCGCGGACCTTCGCATCGACGAGAACGTAGTCCGGGGCGATGCAGGTCTGCCCGGAGTTGATCAGCTTGGTCCAGGCGATCCGCTTGGCGGCGACGTCGATGTCGGCGTCCTCGGCGACGATGACGGGGCTCTTGCCCCCAAGTTCCAGTGTCACCGGCGTCAGGTGCGCGGCGGCGCCCTCGTACACCTTGCGGCCGACCTCGGTGCCACCGGTGAACAGCAGACGGTCGAAGCCCTGCGCGATCAACTCCTGGCTCACCGCGCCGTCGCCCTCGATGACCGCGATCGCGTCGTTGTCCAGATACTTTCCCACCAGCTCGGCCATCACGGCCGACGATGCCGGCGCCACCTCGGACGGCTTGAGCACGACGGTGTTTCCCGCTGCGATGGCGGCGACGGCGGGTCCCAGCGTCAACACGATCGGGAAGTTCCACGCGCCGATGATGAGAACCGTGCCGTACGGCTCGTACTCGATCCAGCCGCGGCCGGGCAGCTGTGACATCTCGAGCAAGCGGTATTTGCGCCGCATCCACTTGCGGACGTTGCGCTCCGCGTCCTTGGCCTCCCCGACGGTGGGGGCGATGTCCGCCAGCCAGGCCTCGAACGATTTGCGGCCCAGGTCCTGCTCCAGCGCGGCCGCGATGGCGGCCTCGTTTTCGCTGACCATCGCCCCGAGCGCCTTGAGTTGCTGTTTACGCCATTCGACGCTGCGGGTGCGGCCGCTCGCGTAGGTGGCGCGCAGCCGGGCGACCGTCGCCGGGATATCAGGCGCGACCGGCGCGGGTACTGCGGGGGCGGCCTGAGGAATCGAATCGGTGGTCATGATGGACGTCCTTCCTGACCCGGGGGCAGTCATCCTGCTCCTCATGTGAGCCCGATCCTAACCAACCGGTTGGGACGTCCAGAAGTGCCCGACTCAGAGCCTTTCTGCAGTGGCGAAAGTGGCGAATGCGTCGTCGTCGGCATCCGCCAGCTCGACGAAGCGACCGAGCCGCCGCATCTCATCCCGAGAGGTCACCGCGCTCGCGCGCCAGCCGTGCGCGTTCAGCCATTCGGCGATGTCAGCGCGGTCGGGATCGTTGTACATCAGCTCCTGCACGTCGATCTCCCGCACGATGCCGAGCTGGTTGGCGATCGTGTCGAACCGTTCCTGCATCTGCGCACGCCGTTCGTCGGAACTGACGCCGACCGCCTCGGCGGCGATCCGGCTGCCGGGGGCGCTGAGCTCGGTGATCAACGTGAAGAGCCGATCCTGCGCATCGGCGGGTAGATACATCAGCAGGCCTTCGGCCAGCCATGCGGTCGGCTGGCCGGAATCAAACCCCTTCTCGCGCAACGCTGTGGGCCAGTCATTGCGCAGATCCACCGGCACCTGGTGCAGCGTCGCCGCCGGCCTCACATCGTTGTCCGCCAACGTCTCGGCCTTGTACTCCAGAACCTTGGGCTGATCGATCTCGTAGACCGTGGTGCCGTCGGGCCAGTTCAACCGATAGGCACGGGAGTCGAGGCCGGAGGCCAGGATGACGATCTGCCGGATTCCGGCCGCGGCCGCCCGGGTGAAGTGCTCGTCGAAGAAGTGGGTGCGCACGGCCTGGTAATTGCGCATGTGCCGGAAGATCGCGGCGATCTCGGGGTCGATGGCGGCGGCCTTTTCGACGATCGCCTCATCGAGCATCGTGGCCCACATGCCGGTTCCCGCTCCCGCGACCAGGATGTCGGCGTAGGGATCGGTGATCAGCGCGTCGGCCTGTCTGGTTTCGGCGGCGCGCGCCGCGGCCACCATAACGGCGGTGGTCCCGACGCTGCTGGCGATGTCCCAGGTGTCGTCGTGGGTGCGTAGTGAGCTCATCGAGCCTCTCCCGACAGTTCGGCGCGCAACAGCACGCTGGATGCGATCTCTTCGGCTTCGTAGTCGGGAGCCGGCCGGCCCAGCCGGGTCATCTCGACCTCGCTCGGCACGGCGTCGACGCGCCAGCCGTGATCGGCGAGCCAGCCTGCGGCGTCCGCCCGGTTGCCGTCGGCGTAGGTCAGGGTGTCGACATCGATGTCGATGCCCGAGAGTTCCCGCATCCGGGCGCTGCGCTCACGGCGCGCGATCCGTTGGTGGTCGGCCTGTGCCGTCAGGTCCATGCTGAACGCCTCGACCGCGATCCTGCTCCCCGCCGCACTGTGCGCGGTGACGAGCTGAAAGAGCCTGTCTTGAGCCTCGGCAGGCAGATAGGGCAGCAGGCCCTCGGCCAGCCACGCGGTCGGCGCCGTGGCGTCGAAGCCCGCGTCGGCGAGTGCGGCAGGCCAGTCGTTTCGCAGATCGACCGCCACCGGAACGCGGCGCGCCCGCGGCTGTGCCCCGTGCGCGTCCAGCGTCGAGGTCTTGTACTCCAGCACCTTGGGCTGATCGATCTCGAAAACCGTCGTGCCCGCCGGCCACTGCAGCCGGTATGCGCGAGAGTCGAGGCCGGCGGCCAGGATCACCACCTGGCGGATACCCGCCCGCATCGCGGCGTGGAAGAAGTCGTCGAAGTAGTGGGTGCGCACGGCCTGGTAGTCGCGGGACATCTCGTGCAGCGCACGGAATTCTTCGTCCTCGGCAATCCACTCGGGGTCGCTGCTGGCCATCTGGGCCCACTGCGGCCCGGCCGTCGCGACCAGCAGATAGGCGAACTCGTCGCGGATCAGCGCATCATCGCGCGCCGTCTCGACGGCGCGGGCGGCGGCGACGCCCAATGCGGTTGCGCCGACGCTCTCGGTGATTTCCCAACTGTCGCCCTCGGTACGGCTCGAAGGGGCTTCATGTAGATCAGTCATGTCCTAAGCCATGCTACTAAAAAAGTTAGTTGATCTACATGCGTCTGTGGGAAACATCACCCCAGGTCACACAGCGGATTGCCAGAGAGGAGTTACTCGGCCAGCTTCCAAAGCTTGTTGGCCAGCAGCAGTTCGAGCTTGTCGACGACGGACTCGAGCTCGTTGTGCGAACCGACGTAGCCGGCGTAGAAGCCCATCCCCCACATCACCGCGACGAGCATCTCGACAAGTTGCGGGACGTCGGTGTCGGTGGTCAGCTCGCCCTTCTCGATCGCGTCGTTGACGGCCCACGACACGAACGCCCGCGAGTTGCGCATCGAATCGTGGTCATCGCTGCGGAGCTCGGGATGCCGCTGCCCCTCGAGCACCGAGGTCACCAGAAACGCTGCGGCCGAACGGTCCTCGCTGTCGGCCTGCATAGTGGCGGAGAAGAACGCCGATAGCCGGCCGAGCAGGCTGGTCTGGCCTTGGGCCTTCGACATGCCCGCCGCTACCACCATCGCGTTCGTCTGCTCGACTACTTCCCGGTACAGCAACCGTTTGCTGGCGAAATAGTGATTGATCGCGGGCCGCGTCAGATCTGCGCGGATGGCGATCGCCTGAAAAGTGGCAGCGTCATAGCCCAGTTCGCTGAACACTTCGCGTGCGGCACGCAAAATGCGCTCACGTGTTTCGGCAGCCTTCGCTGCTGGTGGGCGACCTGGCCCCCTGCTCGCCGTATGCGGCATGGTCAATATCTTGCCATACGACATCACGGGGCTTTGCAGAACACCCGATTTGTATGACAGCTCAGCAAACTGTGCGGAAATGCCGCCCTTTTTCCAGCCGTCGCTACGGATCCGTGCAGCAGATGTCGGACCGGGCTCCGAGATCCTCGTTAGCGGCTAGGGTTCCCTCCCATGGCGGGCGTCGTTTCACGCGAGGCTTACTTCGAGACCGGCCTTGACGTGCTGTCCGACCTCGGCTACGGGGGCTTGAAACTGGCCGAGGTGTGCAACCGCCTGGGCGTCACGACCGGATCCTTCTATCACTATTTCTCCGGCTGGCGGGCCTACACCCGCGAGCTCGTCGAGAACTGGATGAAGGAGCGAACGGTGCTCGTCATCGAATTCGTCAAAAGCGAGACCAATCCGCGCCGCCGGATCGACAGCCTGATCGAGGTCGCCCTCCAGCTTCCGCACGGTGCCGAGGCCGCCATCCGGGCGTGGAGCTCGATCGACGCCGATGTGTACGACGTCCAGGTGCAGGTCGACCAACAGCGCTACGATTTCATGTACTCCTCGGCTCTGGAGCTGCTGGCGAACCATCATCAGGCGCAAATGTTCGCGCGGTGGGCGGTGTATCTCCTGGTCGGGTACGAGCAGGCGACTCTCCCGCGGGATACCGCCGCGCTGGCATGGATCGCCAGGCAGCTCACCGACGCACTTGACAGCGGCCGATTCGCCTCCGTTCCAACGGATGGCTGACGCACCGGCCGGCGTGGTGGGCCGGGCGGTCGGTACCCTTTCCGCTCCTCGCGTCCGCGCGCGCATCCGCGAGCGCGATCCCGAGTTCGACGCGCTGCGACGGGCCCTGCGCGCGGCGGCGGTGGTCCCGTTGGCCGCAGCGGTCAGCTTCGCCGTTGCGGGCGGTTCGCAGACGCCGTTGTTCACGATCTTCGGGTCGTTCGCGTTGATGGTGCTGGCGGACTTCCCCGGCAACACCCAGACCCGCGCGGTGGCATACGCGGGCCTCGGTCTCAACGGCGCCGTCCTCATCACGCTGGGCACCCTGGTGTCGCCGCACGCCTGGCTTTCGGTCGGCCTGATGTTCGTGATCGGTGTGGCGGTGACGTTCTCTGGTGTGCTCAGCGAGACGATCGCGGCCGGTCAGCGGCCCACATTGCTGACGTTCGTGCTGCCCGCCTGCACACCGCCCGGCCCGATCGGCGAGCGGCTGCTGGGGTGGGCGATCGCGCTCGCCGTGTGTGTGCCCGCCGCGTTGTTCTTCCTGCCGCCGCGCCACCACGGAGAACTGCGGCGGCACGCGGCCGAAGCCGTCGCGGCGCTGGCCGACCGCCTCGAGGGAAAGGCCACCCGCGACGCGGTGGCCGACGCGATGCTGGCGTTGCGGGAGAACTTCCTCGGCGCGGACTTCCGCCCGGTCGGGCTGTCCGCGGGCAGCCGGGCCCTGGTGCGGGTGGTCGAGGACCTCGAATGGCTCGCCGACCGGGTGAGCGATGAGGCGGGCCCGGGCATGCGGGACATGCAGGCGCCGGGCGTGCGGGTGCTGAGGTGCTCGGCCGCCGTGCTTCGGCAAACCCGCGCCGCCGACCAGACGGACGCGCGCGCGAACCTTCAAGCCGCGCTCATCCATCTGCGGTCGGTGGCGCGCGGACGCTACCGCGACGACGTCGAGTCGATCCTCGGTGCGCCCGACGACATCACCGCGTCTGCACTGGGTCGCCAACTGCTGGACCGTAGGACCATCGCTGCCACGATCGGAGCGACCGGCAGGGTGATCGCGGCCGCCGCCGCGGCCGACGGGCGGCCGGTGTGGGCAAGGGCACTGGGCCTACGGCTACCTGCCACGACCGCAACCGACCGGCTGATCCCGGCGACGACAGCGATCACGTCGACGACGTCGGGGTTTCTCACCGGCCGGTCGGTGGCCGTGCGCAACGCGCTGCGCACCGGCCTTGGGCTTGCGCTCGCCGTCGCTGTCACTCACCTGTTTCCCGTCGAGCACGGATTCTGGGTGGTGCTCGGCGCGTTGTCGGTGCTGCGCAGCAGCGCACTCACCACGGGCACGAAGATGCTGCGCGCCGTGCTTGGCACCGGGATCGGGTTCGTTCTCGGCGCGATGTTGATCGGCGTGGTCGGCGTCGACCCTGCGGTGCTGTGGATCCTGATGCCGGTGGTGGTGTTCGGCTCGGCGTTCGTGCCCGAGGTCGCATCGTTCACCGCGGGCCAGGCGGCATTCACCATGATGGTGCTGATCTTCTTCAACCTGATCGTGCCGACGGGATGGAGCGTCGGCCTCATTCGCGTCGAGGACGTCGTCGTCGGCGCGCTCGTGGGGGTCGTGGTGTCCCTGCTGTTGTGGCCGCGCGGCGCCACCGCGTCGGCGGAGGCGGCGGTCGAGTCGGCACGCGACATCTTCGCGCGCTACCTCGAGGCGGCGGTGCTGCGCATCACCCGCGGCGACGACGAGCACATGTCCGACCGGCTGGCCACCTTGAGCCACGATGCGATCGGGGCCTCACGGGTCGCCGACGACGCTGTGCGCCAATACCTTTCGGAGGGCGGCGGCAAGACGGATTTCCGCGGGCCGATCGTGCGGGCCTTCAACCGGGCGATCCGGGTGCGCGCGGCGGCGGACCTCATCACCGACATTCCGACGCCGCCGCCGCTCGGGACGTATCCGCGGGTGCGCGAGGTGGTCGAGTTCCACGTCAACGCGATCCGCGACCGGCTGTCGGGAACGATCGGTACCGGAGGCGACTGGGCGCCGATCGGCGACGAGTTCGTGGTGGCGTTGCGGGCGGAGTCGGGGGCACTGCCCTCGGAAGCTGGGGGAGAAATGGCAATCGCGGCCGCCATGCCGTTGGTGACGGCGGCGGCCGCGATCGGTGAATTGGAACTGGTGTATCCACACCCGGTGGAGCTTGCGGCCCACCAGTGATGCATCAGCGAACCCGGTGCGGCATCAAGGCATTCGGCGGGATCACGCCGAACTTGCCCGCGTTGTAGTCCTCGAGCGCCTTGACCAGTTCAGACTTGGAGTTCATCACGAACGGGCCGTGGGCGACGACGGGCTCGCGGATCGGCCTGCCACCGAGGATCAGTACCTCCATCGCGGGCCTGCGCGATTCCTGCGTCGGCTCTGCGGTGACGGTGATGCGGTCGCCGGGACCGAACACCGCCAGCTGGCCCTCGTGGATCGGATGACCGATGGGTCCCACCGATCCTCGGCCGGACAGCACGTATACCAGCGCGTTGAAGTCACGGTTCCACGGCACGCTTAGCCGCGCGCCGGGTTCGATGGTGCTGTGTGCCAACGTGATCGGAGTATGGGTGGCGCCTGGGCCGCCATGCCCGTCGACGTCGCCCGCGATGACGCGCACCAGCGCCCCACCGTCCTCGGACGACAGCAGCTTGACCTCATTGCCCTCGATCGCCTGGTATTTCGGCGTCGCGAACTTGTCCTTGCCGGGCAGGTTCACCCACAGCTGGATGCCGTGGAACATGCCCCCGCTCTCGACGAGTTCGGCGGGCGGTGTCTCGATGTGCAGTATTCCCGAGCCGGCGGTCATCCATTGCGTCGCGCCGTCGGTGATGAGTCCGCCGCCGCCGTGCGAATCCTGGTGGGCGAAGCGGCCGTCGATCATGTAGGTGACGGTTTCGAAGCCGCGGTGGGGGTGCCAATCCGTGCCTCTCGGTTCGCCGGGCTGGTACTCCACCTCGCCCATCTGGTCCATGTGGACGAACGGGTCGAGGTCGGCGGCGCTCACGCCGGCGAAGGCGCGCACGACCGGGAAGCCCTCGCCCTCGTAGCCCCGCGGACCGGTGGTGATCGAGCGGACGGGCCGCTCGGTGTCGGCTGCCGTTGGCGCAGAGAGCCGCGGCAATGTCATTGTGTCAGCAGTGATAGCAGGCATACCGCAGTTAACCGGACTGCGGTCCGATTAATTCCCGTGCGGGTGCAGCCGGGGCAACGCCACCTTCAACCCCCGCAGCCTGCGCTGCATACCGCCCTTTTCGTACGCTGAGTGCCGGCTTCTGCCGAGGAGCTCGAACGAGGCGAAATACGCCTCGATATCCCGCCTGACGCGGCCTTCCTGCCAGTACTCGTAGTGCCCCCTGGTCACCTCGTCCTCGAGCTCGGTGACGTCGATGTCGCACACCTGCGAACCCTCGACGGCGGTGCCTTCGGCGCCGCGGTTGAGCCTGGCGCCGAAGGGATCGGTCTTACGCCAGTAGTTGTGCCAGACGTTTCCGTGCGAATTTCGCGCCGCAGCCCTGACGAAGTGCTCGTCGAAATAGCGGGGGAAGAAAGTACGGTACAGCGAGCCCAGCGGCGAGCCACACGTGAACAGCGCTATGCGATCCGACTGTTCATCAGGGGTGTCGTGCATGCCCATCGCCAACGCGTGTTCGTCGGAGTAGTTCTCCGACGGCCTCTCCCGCCAGTGCCCGCCCCGGATGAACCATGCACAGATGACGGCGCCCTGGGAGTGACCGACGAGTGCAATCGGCTTGTCCGGTACATCCGTCCTCATATCGCGGACACCTCGACGGAGTCCGCGCAGCACCGCAAGGCGGTAGGACGTGCCTGCGAGCGGATGCAGATCGGGCGCCCAGAACCCGGCCAGGTCGGCGAACGACTCCAGTACCCGTTTCGTCCGCTGCACTGTCTGTTCCGGCCTGCGGACGACGATCACGACGAGCAGCAGCAGGCCCGTGATCTTGACCGTGATCAGCAAAGGCGTGGCTGATTCGTCGATGTCCCACTCACCGTTCGAGGCCGCGACCATCAGCGCGGCCGATGCAATCCACAGACCGAGCGAGACGAAAAGCCCGACAACCCCGGTACGACCGAGGAATTCGTGGGTGTCCCGCAGAAGCACATGGCTGGGCACCGGCTCTTTCAGGCCGCGCGGCCGGCCGACGCCGATGGCGCACATCGGCTTGCGCCGCCGATACTCCCACCAGAAGAGCGCGCCGAAGACCGCCGCCATCATCAAGAACAGCACCGGGATCAGATCGATCGGCAGCACATGGGAACTGTCCTGGATGCCCTGCGCCCGTCGCTCGATCACCGGCGGTGTGTAGGTGAGGATCGTCTGCAATACCAGTCGGAGTCCGGACCCCGCGGTGTGCAGTATCGCGACGGCGAAGGCGATGAGCAGTCCCGCGCCTGCCAGCGCGGTGCGGTCCGGGGTCGGCCGAAAGCTCAGTCGGCCGTAGCCTTTTCGACGGCCCTCCGCCCGCCACGCGATCCAGCACAGCGTGATTGCAAAGCCCCATGCGACCGCAGTGGTGACGCTGACCATGAGGGTCATCGGGTCACCTGCGGTGGCGCCGCCGGAGTCGAGCACCCCGTTGCCGACCATGACTCTGGTCGCCAGAAGGCCCGCGGTGCCGAGCAGCACCCCGAGGGTGAGTAGTGCGACCCCGCGGTTCGCCTGGTCGACAAGCGGCCGACCGCGAAGCATCCGGTTCACGACGACGCAGGCGAGCAAGCCGGGACCGAAGAGGCACTGGACAATGCCGGCGAGGCCGGCAGGCACTCCGCCGAGCAACCGCCATGCGGTCTCGAGGATGACGGACATCCACATCGCCATTGCGAACGTCATCATCAGGCTCGAGATCACGATGGCGGTCCGCATGAACCACCACAGTCGCCTTTCGGCGGGGTTCTCGCTGCGTTGTGGGCCCATGAAGCCGGCAATGTTGATCAACGTGAACGGATACGCCAGATACCAACTCAAGTTCCGGGTGATCTTCCTGCTCGGCCGGCTCCAGTGGATCAGCTTCAACTCGTGTTTCGGTATCAGCGGCAGACTGCCGATGCGCACCCGGTCGGCCACCGGGCCCGTGTACACCGGATTGCCGAGAGCGCTGAACACCCCGTGGTCTCCGACTCCGTGGACACGCATCTCCACTCCACCGGACTGCTGTAGTCCTTCGGCACTTGTGGTCATGTCGGGTCGGTCCTCTTAGCGCGCGAAAGTTCTCTTGCTTCATCAGGCCCAGACCCACGGACCGATGGCCTCAGCGAACCCGCCTCCGCACCCGATGTTGGATGAATTATGCGCGCAATTGCTCGCATCCGTTGCTCGTTCCGCAAATTGCATCAAGGCGGCTGAATGGGATGCTTCTCGCTGAGATCGGCCGATATCCAGCTGAATCAGCTGCTTGCATAACGGTGCTAGTTACTCACCGGTTAACTTAGCCATAGGCGGCCGGTGCGGGCAGCAGAGCCGCTGCAATCGTGCACCGCCGGCGCTGATCGGCAAATTAGCGCAGCGGTCAGCCGAGGACTGCCATGGCCGCCGCGCGGGCGTCACCCGCGCTTGCCGTGGCCAACACCGCGTCGGCCGCATCGCGGCACTGCTGCAGCGTCACCTGCGACAGCTTGGCGCCGACACCGTTGACCGCCGCTGCGGCCGCCGACAGTGAGGTGACCCCCAGACCGGTCAGCACGCAAGCCAGCAGCGGGTCCGCGGCCGCCTCACCGCATACGCCGACCGGCTTGCCGACGGCCGCGCCTGCGCGCACCGCCATCGCGACCAGAGCGACCACCGCGGGCTGCCACGGGTCGGTGAGCGTGGCCAGATCGGCCGACATGCGGTCGGCCGCCATCGTGTACTGAGCCAGGTCGTTCGTGCCGATCGACAGGAACTCGACATGCTCGAGGATGCGGTCGGCCAGCAGCGCCGCGGCGGGCACCTCGATCATCACGCCCGGCGTGAGGCCGCGGAGGCGGACCTGCGCGGCAAAGCGTTTCGCCTCATCGGCGGTGGCGATCATCGGCGCCATCACCCATGGCGGGTTGCCGGTCCGCTCGGCCGCCGCGGCGATCGCGTCCAGCTGCCGCTCCAGCAGCCCCGGGTTTCCCTCGGCGATGCGAATCCCCCGCACACCAAGCGCCGGGTTGGCCTCGGCAGTGTCGCTGGGAT
>NZ_JAVHWR010000089.1:0-59775 GCF_032159565.1 Mycobacterium sp. | reverse complement strand
CAACCCTGAGCTGGGGTTTTTGATTTTTCTACTAATCGTTTTCCTGCAAGGCAGGAAAGTCGGCAGGGATTCTGATTAGCTTTCGGTGTCTGTAACCGCAATGGTTACTGCCACAACTCATTGGACGAAGGAGCCTGTAGATGTTGCTTCCTGCCCGTACGGCGCGGCGTGCGGTAGCTGGCGCTATCGGTACCGGTGCGCTCGCCGGCGTGATGCTGTTCGGCGCTCTTCCGACTGCGATGGCCGAGGAGCCGCCCAACTGCACCGCCGCGGATCTCGCCTTCACGGCCGCAGGCGTGTCCAAGGCCACGTCGGATTACCTGTTCAGCCATTCCGACGTCAACTACTTCTTCACCAGCCTCGAGGGCAAGACCCGCGATGAGGTCCGCACCGAGGTGGACAAGTACATGAGCGCCAACCCCATTCAGAAGGGCGAGCTGACCGCCATTCGCCAGCCGCTGGTGGATATCAAGAACCGGTGCGGTGATAGCAACGGCGACGGCATCGCTGACACCCCGTAACCCGCGTGCGGGTCGGGGGAGAGCCGCCCGCGCAGGAGAGCACCGGTCGAATGGTGCTCATGGTGGACGACGATCCGGACGTCAGAACGTCTGTTGCCCGCGGGCTACGGCACTCGGGTTTTGACGTGCGGGTCGCAGCGACCGGCAAAGAGGCCCTGCGGCTCCTGTCCAACGAGAAACACGACGCCTTGGTACTGGACGTGCAGATGCCCGAACTGGACGGCGTCGCGGTCGTCACCGCGCTGCGGGCACTTGGTAACGACATCCCCATCTGCGTGCTCTCCGCGCGCGACACCGTCAACGACCGGATCGCCGGCCTCGAGGCCGGCGCCGACGACTATCTGACGAAGCCGTTCGATCTCGGCGAGCTGGTGGCACGGCTGCACGCTCTGCTGCGCCGCACGAGTCAGTCCAATCAGTCGTCGGACACCATGTCGGTCGGTCCGCTGACCATCGACACCGCTCGGCGACTGGTGTTCGTCGACGGTGAGCGGGTCGATCTGACCAAGCGGGAGTTCGACCTGCTGGCGGTGCTGGCCGAGAATGCGGGCGTCGTGCTCAGCCGGCAGCGACTGCTCGAACTGGTGTGGGGCTACGACTTCGACGTGGACACCAACGTGGCCGACGTATTCATCAGCTACTTGCGGCGCAAACTCGAACGCGAGGACTTGCCCCGGGTGATCCACACGGTTCGCGGGATCGGCTATGTGCTGCGAGACGAAACGTAGTGAAGTCGAGCATCCCGCACCGAGACGAAACGTAGTGCGCCGCCTCCGTTTCGCGCGTTCCGCTTCGCTGCGCACCAGGGTGGCGCTCGCCGCCGCTACCGCGGCCGCCGCCGTCGTCGCGGTGTTCACCATTCTGACATCGCTGGTTCTCGCCAATAACGATGCCGCACAACTGGATCGGCGGCTGGACTCAATCGTCGAGGCCAGCATGTACCCCGACCAGTTGTCCAATCCCCGGCAGGGGGTGCTGACGACAGGCCGAATGGAGTCGACCGGCCAGGTGGTTTTTCAGCGCGGGCTTCAACTGCCGCGCCTGCAGCCGGGCACGGCCGACGTCGTCGTCAACGGCGTCGACTATCGAGTGCGCACAATTCCCGTGGACCAGCAAGGCGGCGTGCTGGTCTCGATCGGCATCAGGGCCGACAGCATCCTGTTGAACCGGGCCCGCATACCGTTCTACGTCGCGGTCGGCCTGGTCACGGTGTTGATCGCGGCGGGGGTGGGATGGCTGTTGTCGGGTCCCGCGATCCGGCCGCTGCGGCGGCTCACCGAACACACCAGACGGCTCGGCAAGGGCACCGAGGAAATGCCGGAGGTACGCGGTGTCCGCGAGGCCGAAGAACTGTCCGAGGCGATGACGGGAATGCTCAGCCGGCTCGCCGCCGCACAGCAGGCCACCCAGAACTCCCTGCAGGCCGCACAGGATTTCGCGGCGAACGCCGCACACGAGTTGCGCACACCGCTGACCGCGATGCGTGCCGACCTGGACACGCTGCGGCTTCACGACCTACCTGAAGACGAGCGGGCCGAGGTGGTCATGGACCTGTCGCGGGCGCAGCGTCGCGTCGAGGCGATCATCACGGCGCTCGGTCAGCTCGCGTCGGGTGAGCTGGCGCAGGCGGAGGACCGCGAAGTCATCGACGTGACCGACCTGCTCGACCGGGTGGCGCGGGAGAACATGCGCCCGGGTGGGGCGGTGCAGGTCGTCGTCGAGGCCGACGAGCATCTCGGCAGCATCTGGGGCTGGCCGAGCGGCCTGCGCCTTGCAGTCGACAACCTGGTGCGCAACGCCGTGGCACACGGATCGGCGTCCAGGGTGCTGCTGACAGGTCACCGGATTGATCACTCGATAACGATCACGGTCGACGACAACGGTGGCGGTCTGCCGGCCGAGGAACATCACATCGTGCTCGGCCGCTTCGCACGCGGATCCACCGCCGCGCCCGGAGGTTCGGGACTCGGCCTTGCCCTGGTGGCTCAGCAGGCGGCACTGCACGGCGGCAGCATCGTGCTGTCCGACAGTCCACTCGGCGGCTTGCGTGCCACCTTGACGGTGTCGGCTTCCACCGAGCCGCAATGGCATTCGAACGGTCAGGAATGATGCGGCCTGCGCCGTAGGGCTGCGACAACCAGGCGCCAGCCGAGCAGAACCACCGCCGTCGCCGCGGACGCCACCACGACGAAGCTCCCCGCGACGCCCGCGGAAGTAGCCTTGCGCAACAGCATTCCGATCGCGACCGTGCACACCCACACGGCCAATCCGGTCGGAACGACCGCTGTCGGACGGCGCCAGCCGCGGCTGAGCAGCCAACCGACCGCGGTGCCCACCAGGAACGGCCACGCGGTCTCGGCCACACCTGCGACGGTCAAGCCCTCGGCGTGGCTGCGGCGTCCGGCCGTGCAGAACACCAGCACACCGGCGACGTCGGCGAGCGCGGCGAGTGCGCTACTGCGTTTCATAGGTCATCACGTCGAGCACCAGGGGGCTGACGTCGGATTCGTCGCGGGCGGTGAACCCGGGCTGCATCGGTGCGGGTTTGCCGCGCAACAGCGCATCAAGGGCGTCCTGGGAGCCGACGCGGTTGTCGAGACGAAACGACTTGATTACGAACGGCAACCCGTCGGACCGCAGCGGGTCCGGCGTGCTCATCACGTGGAAATGTAGATGTGGCGCATCCGAATTGCCGGTGTTGCCCAGTGACGCGATGACCTGTCCGGTGCTCAGTTGGTCGCCGACCTTGACCTTCAGGCTGCCGGTCTTCAGGTGCGCGTAGAACGCGTAGTTGCCGTCGCCGATGTCCTGCACGATGTGGTTGCCGCCGTAGTCCTCGAGCTTGAGATCGGTCGGGCTCTTCGTCGGAATCTGCTCGGGCAGGCCTTCGAGCGCTCCGACGACGGGACCGTCGGCGACCGCATGGATGTCGGCGCCGAAGTAGGGATAGCTTTCGACCTTGGTGAGGTCGCCGGTGGACATCGTCCCGTCGGGCTTCAGCTGGATGTAGTCGATGGCGAACCGCTCGGCGGCCCACAGCCCGCCGCTGAGCGGATTGAGGGCGTTGCGATGCGCGGTCATATCGCAACAACTGTTGCCGTCCAACCAGTTCGGGCCGTCCAGCGGCGGCGCGATCATCACGGGCTTGCGCGTCTGCACCGTCACCGGTGCGACCTGCTCCTCCATGGTGGCCGGTATCAGCGGGGGCGAGGGCTTCGGGATCGTGATGCCGACGGTGTGCACCAGCTCGGTGGGGACCGCGGCGGAGTCGTCGAGCGCGACGTCGAGCCAGACGACGCCCGCCTGTCCTGGCCCCAACTTCGCTGTCGGCGTTTGCGTTCCGAGCGCACGGGTCCAATAGCCGAGTTTGTCGCCTGACAAGGTCAGCAGTGTCCGGTCGGCTGCGCGGACGGCCACCGACGTCAGCGTCACCTCCTGGCCGAGCGTGTTCGTCAGCATCAGTTCGTAGGCGAGGTGGGTCTTGCCGTCGGTGGCCGGCGCAGGCACCGGCGCCGCCACCACGCTCGCCAGCACCGGCGTCACAGCCACCGGCACATCGGCACGGGTGGCGCCCGGCGCGGCGGACGGGGGCTGCGTCACCTCACCGGTACGGCTCGCCGACGAGGAACACCCGCCGATGGTCAGTGTGATCGCCCCGAGGACCGCGGCAGCGGTGCGTGTTCCGATCGGCAAGCTGTGCTCCTAAGCGTCGGGTTCGGCCTCGTCGAGGCCTACGTCGGGGTCGACGTCCTTTTCGGTGCGGAAGACGAAGAAGAACACAACCCAGCCGATCGCCGCAATGAAGATCCAGCTGATCAGCCGATAGATCAGCATTGCAGAGATCGCGGCGGCCAGCGTCATGCCGCTCGACACCAGGCCGGGCACCAGCACCGCCTCGACCACCAGCAGCCCCCCCGGCATCAGTGGGATCGAGCCGACCGCCCGCGCGGCGGCGTACGCAACCGTCAGCCCGGCCAGCGACGGCCTGCCGCCTGCGGCGTAGGCGGCGAATGCCAGACACGCCACGTCGGCGACCCAGTTGAACAGCGACCAGCTGAACGCGACGGTGAGGTCGCGTCGGCTGAGGCTGACCGACTCGAGTTGGTGAAGGTGCTCTCGCCACATGTCCACGCCGGTGTCGACCGGCTTGCCGCGCAGCTGGTTGAACCACGTCAGGAGTCTGACCGCGATACCGTCGATCAGATCGGGGCGCGATGCGACTGCCTGTGCAAGCAGCAGCAAGGCGATGAATCCGCCGAGCGTAAAGATAAGCGACAGAGGGTTTTTGGAGGCCCCCAACAGGAACGCGCCGCCCAAACCCAGCAGGGCGAGGCCGACGACTTGCAGCACACCCGACATCACCAACTGCCAGGACGCCACCACCGGCGAGGCTCCCCACCTCCGCTGCTGGCGGTAGATGAACGTGGCGGAGAGCACCGGACCGCCCGGCATGGTGGTGGACAGCGCGTTGCCCGCGTAGAAGGCGGCTTCCGACCGCCACTGTTGCACCTCGACGCCCGCCGACTTCAGCAACGTGCGCTGGATCTGCGCGAAGCTGTGCATGGACGCCATCGCCGCGGCCACCGCGGCGAGCACCCAGAGCCATTTGGCCGCATAAAGGCTGTGGAAGGCTTTCGCCAGCTGATCCCACACCAGCACGATCTCGACCGTCAACACCGCAACCGCGGTGCCGATGATCACCCAGCGCAGCCACCCGTACTTGCCGCGCGTGGTTCCCTCTTGGCTGCGCGCATTATTCGCCGGCGCGTCGTGGGACACGCATAAAGAGTAGCGGTGGCGGCCTCCGACCGGCCGTTACGCTACCGGCATGGCCTCTATCGGATCTGGGTACGACGACGCGGTCCCGCCTCTGATCCACAAGGGTGCAGCATGGGCGTGGCGCCTTCTTGTGATCATTGCGTTCGCGGTAGCAGTCATCTGGGTGATCACGCGGCTCGAGGTCATCGTGGTGCCGGTCGCGTTGGCGCTGATGCTGACCGCGCTGATGATCCCGGCGGTCGATTTTCTCGATCGCCGCGGCTCTCCCCGGGGCGGCGCGGTCGCGCTCGTGCTGCTGACAGGAGTCGCCATTGTCGGCGGCATGCTGACATTCGTCGTCAGCCAGTTCGTCACCGGCCTGCCGGGCCTGGTCGAACAGGTCACCCAGTCCATCCAGAGCACGCGAACGTGGCTGATCGAGGGGCCCGCGCATCTGAGCAAGGACCAGATCACCAACGCGGGCAACTCGGCCATCGAAGCACTGCGCAACAACCAGACGAAGCTCACCAGCGGCGCGCTGTCGACCGCGGCCACCGTGACCGAAATCATCACGGGCGCACTGCTTGTGCTGTTCACCCTGATCTTCTTCCTACACGGCGGGCGCAATATCTGGCAGTTCGTCACGAGGATCTTCCCGGAAAACGTCCAGGACCGGGTGCGCGATGCGGGCCGCGCCGGATTCCAATCGCTGATCGGCTACGTGCGAGCGACGTTCCTCGTCGCGCTGGTCGACGCCCTCGGCATCGGCACCGGCCTGGCCATCATGGGTGTGCCGCTGGCCCTGCCATTGGCGTCGCTGGTCTTCCTCGGTGCCTTCATCCCTCTGGTCGGTGCGGTCGTCGCCGGATTCCTCGCCGTCGTCGTCGCATTGCTCGCCAAGGGCTTCATCTACGCGTTGATCACCCTCGGCCTCATCATCGCTGTTCAGCAGCTGGAAGGCCACGTGTTGCAGCCGCTGGTGATGGGCCGCGCGGTGTCGGTTCACCCGTTGGCCGTGGTGTTGGCCATCGCCGCGGGTGCAGTGCTGGCCGGCATCGTCGGCGCACTGCTGGCGGTGCCGACGGTGGCCTTCCTGAACAGCGCCATCCGGGTGCTGCTCGCCACGGCACCCAAGGCCGAGATGGAAGCCCAGGAGGCGGATGACGGGGGCAAGGTCATCGAGGCCAAGGCCGACGACATCGAAACGGTGAAGAGCGACTAGCGCCCGCGACCTTCCCGCCGGAGCAGCTCAGCCGCGCTGACGCCGCCATTGGTGCCGCGGCGCCTGCCCTCTTCTTCGGCCTCCTGCGCGGGCAGCTTCTCGGTCGTCTCCGGATCCTGTTGCGGCTGCGCGGGAATCGCGGTCGTCGGCTCGGCATCCGTACTGGCGTGCCTGCTGCGGCGCGGACGCTGCGCCGGGATCGCGGTGGTCGGTTCGGCACCCGGCTGGGGACGCGGGCTGGGTGCGGGCCGCGATCCGGCGGGCCCGTTACCGCGCAACTCGCCGAGCCACGATTCGATCTCGCGGTCCTCCCGCACCGGTGGCGGCGGTGCCGCACGCTTGCGTTGAGGCGCCGGGTTGGTGTTGTTCACCGGGTTGCGGGGCTTCCCGGTGCCTGCGGCGGGCATCCGGGTGGTCTGCGGCTCGTCTGCAGGCGCCGTGTGTGGTGTCCGCATCCGCGTGGTACCCGCGACCGACGGTCCCGCGCTGCGGCCCGGCGCCGTCTGAATGCGCGTGGTCGCGGCGCCCGGACGTGAGGAGCCCTCGGCTGCCGGATGGGACGGGTCGTGGGGCGGTTGCGGCCGCGGCGGCACCGGAGCGCCGGCGCCGACAAGCGCCTCCTCCTTGTCGCGGACCGTGGGGCGCTTGCGCTCGTCGGGCAACTCGGTCTCGCCGAGGCCGAGCCGCTCCTGCAGCCGCTTCATCCACTTCGGCGCCCACCAGCAGTCATCGCCGAGCAGCTTCATCACCGCGGGCACCAGGAACATGCGGATCACGGTGGCGTCCAGCAGCAGCGCGATCAGCAGGCCGAACGCGAGGTACTTCATCATCACCAGGTCGGAGAACGCGAACGCGCCCGCGACGACGGCCAGGATCAGGGCGGCGCCGGTGATCAGCCTGCCGGTGGTGGCGGTGCCGATACGGATGGCCTCGGCGGTGGACATGCCGCGCTCGCGTGCCTCGACCATGCGGGAGACCAGGAACACCTCATAGTCGGTCGACAGACCCCAGATGATGGCGATGATCATGCCGATCATCGGCGCCATCAGCGGCTGCGGTGTGTAGTTCATCAGGCCGGAGCCGTGCCCGTCGACGAACATCCACGTCAGCACGCCCATCGTGGAGCCCAGCGTGAGGGCGCTCATCACCGCCGCCTTGATCGGCAGCACCACCGAGCCGAATGCCAGGAACATCAAAACGGTGGTCGTGACGATGAGCAGCGCCACCATCATCGGCAGCTTGGCGAACAGGCTGTGGATACTGTCCTGCTCCAGCGCAGGCGTGCCACCGACCGACACGGTGATGCCGTGCGGCGGCGGAATCGCGCGCAGCTCCTCGATCTTCTTGGCGGCGTCGTTACGGTTCTCCAGACCGTTCTGGATCACCCGAACAGAGGGGTCCTTGGACGCACCGTCGAGGTAGGGCCGTTCCTGCCACATCTTCGACGGGTCGTTGTTGGCGTCGATGAAGCCCGGGATCTGCATCGCCTTGTTGCGCACCTCGGCGATCTGGGCGTCGCTGACGGGTTGGCCGTTGGTGCTTTCCATCACCAACGTCAGCGGCTCGGTGCGGAACCCGGGGAAGGTCTTGTCGAACTGCTCCTGCGCCTGGCGCACGCCGTTGTCCGGCGGCAGGTACTTCTCGCTGATGCCGCCGAGGGCCAGCTGGCCCAGCGGGATGATCAGCAGGATCATCACGATGATGATCGGCGCGGCGAAGGCGACGGGCCGCTTCATGACTCGGTTGACCAGCTTGCCCCAGAAGCCCTTCTCGACCTCTTCACGCGTCTTGGTCTTCTGGGTCTTCTCGGCAAACCAGTCGATGATCCGCCGGGAGAACGCCCAGTTCCGCAGGAACGGCACCCGCAGCAGCGTCCGCACGCCCAGGGCGTCGATATTGGGTCCCACGATGGCCAGCGCCCCGGCCAGCACGGTGAGCGACAGGAGCGCAGAAAGCACGACCGTGGCGATGATCGCGTAGGTGATCGACTTCAGGAAGGTCTGCGGGAAAAGCAGCAGCGGCACAGCCGACGCGACGATGATCACCGCGGAGAACGTCACCGTGCGACCCGACGTCATCATGGTTCGACGAAGGGCGGCCTCGGTGTCGTAGCCCTCGGCGATCTCCTCCCGGAACCGGCTGACGATGTAAAGGCCGAAGTCGATCGCGATGCCGAGCCCGACCAGCGTCACCACCGGTTGCGCGAAGAAGTGCACGGGGATGAACTCGGCCAGCAGACGGATGATGCCCAGTGACCCGGCGATGGTCAGGCCGCCCACGATCATCGGCAGGCTGGCCGCAATCACGCCGCCGAACACGAAGAACAGCACGACCATGACCAACGGCACACCGAGCAGTTCGCCGCGCTGCTGATCTTCGCCGATGGTTCCGGTCAACTCACTGGCCAGCGGCTGCAGGCCGGCCTGCTGGACTTCCACGCCGGGGATGTTGAGCGCTTCCTTGACGGTCTTGCCGTCCTCGCCGACGTTCTTGTTGTAGTTGCTCAGGATCACGTCGTCGTTGTCGCCCTTGAGCTGAATCGACATGAAGGCGTGCTGTTTGTCGGCGTCGGCCATGTTCTTGAGCACTTCGGGGCTCTTGAAGTAGCCGATCGACCGGAGAATCTGATCGGGGTGGTCCTTCTCGACCTGCGCGAGGTTGTCCAGAACCTTCTTCTGGAAGGCCGGATCGTCGACGGTCTTGCCCTTGGGCGCGGTGTAGATCCCGATGATGTGTCCGGAGGTGTCACGGCCGTACGCCTTGTCGGAGACGACGGAGGCGTGCACAGACTGACTGCCTTCGTCGTAGAAGCCGCTCTGCGTGACGTGCTGGCCGAGGCTGATCCCGTAGACGCCGCCGCCAAGGCACAGTGCGACCATCACACCGATAACGATGTATCGGTAGCGGTAGACCGTTCGGCCCCACCAGGCGAACACCTAAACTCCTAACTCACAAGATCTCTATGCGCCGCGCGCAGTTCAATTGTTCACACACGCGACGTCAGTAGCGAGGACAGCGGCCGGAATGGCTGCAGCCAAGCCCCCTGCTCGGGCAGCGAATCTAGGCCGATTCGCGGCAGTGGCTCCCGGAAGACACCGGGGATGTCCTCCAGGTCGACAAACTCCAAAGTATCCGAGGCTAGCGCCCAGCTCGCATGTTCGCGAAATCCGAGCACCTGAACAGGGATACCTGCACGGGCGATGTCCTCCAGCGGCTGACGGAACGCTTGTCCGTCGGCCGACGCCACCAGCAGCCCGGCCAGCCCCTCGCTGCGGCGCAGGGCGATGTGGTTGAGCATGTCGACGTCGACGTCGCTGTCCTCGTCGATCTTGGGTTTGGCGAAGACCGCGAAACCCACGTTACGCAGTGCTTCGACCCATGGCCTGACAACGTCGGCACTACCTGAGGCGATGTTGGTGAAGACGGTGGCCTCCGGCTCTACGGACGCGCCGTCTTGGCCTGCGGCCAGCTCGGCGGTGCGGCTGAGCAGCCAACGGCCCAGAGCGTCGAAGCGGGGCCGGTGTGCGGCGGTCGGACGGCCGCCGAGGATGGAGCCGAGGCCCATGTCGAGGTTGGGCGCGTCCCAGACCAGCAGGACGCGCGAGGTGCTGGGCGTCAGCTGCGGCGCCTCCACGACTTCTTCGGCGATGCTCATGTCTAGCGTTTCTCCCAGACCAGTTCGGCGACCGCGCTGCCGGCGTCCTGCGCCTTCGTCTCGTACTTGGTGAGAGGTCGGGTCACCGAGATGGGAAGGGCATCCTGCGCGTCCGCGGAACCATTTTCGCTCCTCACGTGCGCGGAAACGCGCCGAAGCCGGGGCTCCGCGTCGCCGCATTCGGCGATCTGCTCGGCGTAACCCGGGTGGTCGGTGGCAGCGTGCAGGACACCGCCCGGGCGCAGCCGGTCGGCGATCAGGGCGATCGTGTCGGGTTGCAGAAGCCGGCGCTTGTGATGGCGTGCTTTGGGCCACGGGTCAGGGAAGAACACCCGCACGCCGGTGAGCGACTCGGGGCCGAACATGTGCTGCAACACGTCGATACCGTCACCCCGGACCAGCCGAATGTTGGCGATGCCTTCCCGGTCGATCGCGCTGAGCAACTGGGCCAGCCCGCGCCGGTACACCTCGACTGCGATGACATCGACATCCGGCTCGGCGGTGGCCATAGCCAGCGTCGACGTGCCGGTGCCGCTGCCGATCTCCAGCACCACGGGTGCGGACCTGCCGAACCACGTCTGGGTGTCGAGCCGTCCGGCCGGGCCTTCAGGCGTCCGCGCCTGCGTACCGAGCTCGGGCCAGAGCCGGTCCCACGTCTGCTGTTGGCCGGAGGAAACGGAGGATCGCCGCGACCGGTAGGCGGTGACCCGGGGATGGAGATGCGAAGCGGGTCGGGTCATCGCCACCTCTGAGACGATGGCGTGCCGGTACCCCAGCGCGCATGCATCTGTCCATGGTCCCGCATCATCACCCATCGGCCCGCATCGAGGCGCAGATTGATACCCAACAGTTGCCTATTCTCATTACGCCCAAACTCACGTTCGGGCGAGAAAGTGCGAGAAGCGATCGCCATTTCGTCGATCTCGGTGCGCGCCGCTGCCCGAAAGATCCGCTCGCGGTGTACCCACGGAGATGCCACCATTTGCGGTGGGGGGCAGACACGTGCGCGAGACGGCAGTCAGGGAAGGCCACCAGATTTTCACCAACGAACTGGCACGGTTCGCTGAACAAACCGGTGATCCGCGGATAATCGCGCTCATCGACGAGGTTCAAGGCCCGCTCAGGGTTGCGGTTCGCGGGCGTGACGGCGTGGGTCGGGGGACCGTGGAAATCGCGCTCGTAGGTGCGGGGATCACCGTCGCAGACGACGCCACGGCAGACGTGGACGTGCTGGTCGTCGCCGAGGCGCTCAAGCCGGAGGACCACGCGATGCTGCGCGGGCGTCCGACGCTGCTGGTGCTCAACAAGGCGGATCTGGCCGGTTTCGGTGCCGGGGGACCGATCGCGGTGGCCGACCGGCGGGCCGCCGAGATCCGGGCGCTGACCGGCGTGCCGACCGTGTCGATGGTCGGACTGCTGGCTGTCGCGGCAATGGACGACGAACTCGTCGCCGCGCTGCACACGTTGACGGCCGAGCCGGCCGACCTGACCTCGACCGACAAATTTCTGTCAGCCGGGCACAGCCTGGCCCGCGGCGTGCGGGCGCGACTGCTGGACACCCTCGACCTCTTCGGCATCGCGCATTGCGTGTTGGCGCTGCGGCAGGGCACGGATGGCGCGGCGCTACCCGTCGTGCTGCGCCGGCTCAGCCGCATCGACCCTGTGGTGGCACGGATCGCCGCGACGGGCGCGGAGGTGCGCTATCGGCGGGTGCGCTCGGCGCTGGTCGAACTGCGCACGATGGCGGCGCGCGGCACGCCGGCCGTAACGAAGTTCCTGTCCGGCGACGACGCCGTCCTCGCCGCGATGGCCGCCGCCGTCGAGCTGGTGCAGGCGGAGGGCCTGACGGTCGACGCCGACGACCAGCCATCGGCGCATCTCCGGCGCGCGCTGCACTGGCACCGCTACAGCCGTGGCCCTGTCAACCCCATTCACCGCGACTGCGGAGCCGACATCTGTCGCGGCTCGCTGCGGCTGCTGCGACGTACGGGGCCGCGGTGACCGACGTCGACCAGGCGGGCGATCCGATCGGTGCGGTGGATGCACTGGTGGCAGGGGTGGATCCCGGGCTGAGCTCACCGGGTGTGGAACACCGCGACGTCGTGCTCGTCACCGGGCCGTGGTTGGCGGGTGCGACCGGTTTGATCACCGCATTGCGGGATCGGCTGCCCGACGTCGAGTTCGTCGAATCCGAGGAGATCAGGTCGGCCGACGCGCCCGCTGCGGTTGTGTTCGTCGTCTCCGCGGTAGCTCCGATCACCGAATCCGACTGTGCCCTAGTCGATCTCGCCGCTCAGCACACAGATCTGGTGATCAGTGCGGTGTCAAAGATCGATGTACACCGCGACTGGCGCGACGTGCTGGCCGAGGATCGGTCCCGGCTCGCCGCGCATGCGGAGCGATATCGGGATGTGCCGTGGGTGGGTGTGGCGGCGGCGCCCGATCTCGGCGAACCGAACGTGGAGGAGATCGTCGAGCTGTTGCGGTCACCTCTCGACGATGCGGACGTGAAAAGGCGAAACAGGTTGCGGGCGTGGGAGTCCCGGTTGCAGACCGTCATCTGGCGTCACGACAAGGACGGCGCGGGCGGCGACCGGCAGGCACGGGTGACGGCTCTTCGGGAGCGACGGGACGAGGTGCTGCGCAATCGCAGGGTGTCCAAATCGGAGCGCACCATCGCGTTGCGCAGCCAGATCCAACAGGCCCGTGTGCAACTGGCGTACTTCGCCCGCAACCGCTGCACGTCTGTGCGTTCGGAGCTGCAGGAGGACGCGTCGGCGATGACCCGTCGCCGGTTGCCGGAGTTCGAGGCCTACGTCGGCACCCGCGTCAGCGAGGTGGTCAGCGAGGTCGAAGCCGGTATCACCCGGCACCTCAGCGACGTCGCGACCGAACTCGAACTGACCGCGCCGGAGCCGCCCCCGCCACCGACGCCGCCCGCGGTATCCCCGCCGCCGCTGAAGTCCCGCCGCCTGGAAACACGGCTGATGATGGTGCTCGGTGCCGGCTTCGGCCTCGGCGTCGCGCTGGGCATCAGCAGGCTGTTCGCCGGCGTTGCGCCCGGCCTGACGATCGCCGGGCTGGTGGCCGGCGGCGTGGTCGGTCTGCTGCTGACGGTGTGGGTGGTCGGCATGCGGGGAGTGCTCAGCGACCGGTCGGTGCTGGACCGCTGGATCACCGAGGTGACCGGCACGGTTCAGTCCGCGGTCGAGGAGCGGGTCGCCACCCGGGTACTTGCCGCCGAAGCCACGCTGACCGCCGAGGTGGCCCACCGCGACGAAGCCGACGCCGGGGCGGCCGCGGGTCAGGTCGACGAGATCGATGCCGAACTGCGAGAGCACGCGATCGCGACCGCACGGGCCGCCGCGCTGCGGGACCGGCGGCTGCCGCCACTGCAGAAGGCTCTGGAGACGGTGCGCTCGCAGTTGGCGGGCGGACCGCAGGACTGACTCGATAGCGATCGAGCTGGGCTTTCTGAATCGTTCCTGTGAGTGATCGGACATAGATCCGGTTAACCACGGGTATGTCACCCGCGTTAACCTCTATAAGAGGGTGATAAGCACCAGTGACGCTTTCGACCGCGTCCTGGCGGAAACCGTTACGCAGGAGATTTTGATGACCTCAGCGACCATTCCCGGTCTGGACACCGCACCGACGAAACACGCAGGACTTCTTGGCTGGGTCCAGGAGGTCGCGGAGCTCACGCAGCCCGATCGGGTGGTGTTCGCCGACGGCTCAGACGAGGAGAACGCCCAGCTGTGCGAGCAGCTGGAGGCGGCAGGCACCTTCAAGAAGCTGGACGAGACGAAGAAGCCCAATTCGTACCTGGCGCTGTCTGACCCATCTGATGTGGCGCGGGTGGAATCGCGCACCTTCATCTGTTCGGAACGCGAAATCGACGCCGGTCCCACCAACAATTGGATGGACCCCGCCGAGATGCGCGGCATCATGACCGATCTGTACCGCGGCTGTATGCGCGGCCGCACCATGTATGTGGTGCCGTTCTGCATGGGCCCGCTCGGCGCCGAGGATCCCAAGCTCGGCGTCGAGATCACCGACTCGGAGTACGTGGTCGTGTCGATGCGGACGATGACCCGGATGGGCAAGGCCGCACTGGAGAAGATGGGCGACGACGGCTTCTTCGTGAAGGCGTTGCACTCGATCGGCGCCCCGCTGGAGCCAGGCCAGAAGGACGTGCCGTGGCCCTGCAACGACACCAAGTACATCAGCCACTTCCCCGAGACCCGTGAGATCTGGAGCTACGGCTCGGGCTACGGCGGCAACGCGCTGCTGGGCAAGAAGTGTTACTCGCTTCGTATCGCCTCGGCGATGGCCCACGACGAGGGCTGGCTCGCCGAGCACATGCTGATCCTCAAGCTGATTTCGCCCGAGAACAAGTCGTACTACGTCGTCGCGGCGTTCCCGTCGGCCTGCGGCAAGACCAACCTCGCGATGCTGCAGCCGACCATCCCGGGTTGGCGTGCCGAGACGGTCGGTGACGACATCGCCTGGATGCGGTTCGGCAAGGACGGCCGGCTGTATGCGGTCAACCCCGAATTCGGCTTCTTCGGTGTCGCGCCGGGGACCAACTGGTCGTCGAACCCGAACGCGATGAAGACCATCGAGGCCGGTAACACCGTCTTCACCAATGTCGCGTTGACCGACGACAACGATGTGTGGTGGGAAGGCCTGGAAGGCGAGCCCGACCACCTCATCGACTGGAAGGGCAACGACTGGAACCTGCGGGAGACGGAAAGCAAGGCCGCCCATCCGAATTCGCGCTACTGCACACCGATGTCGCAGTGCCCCACGCTTGCCCCGGAGTGGGACGACCCGCAGGGCGTGCCCATCTCGGCGATCCTGTTCGGTGGCCGCCGCAAGACCACGGTGCCGCTCGTGACTCAGGCTCGCGACTGGCAGCACGGTGTGTTCATCGGCGCCACGCTGGGTTCGGAACAGACTGCTGCCGCCGAAGGCAAAGTCGGCACTGTCCGGCGTGATCCGATGGCGATGCTGCCGTTCCTCGGCTACAACGTCGGCGACTACTTCGCGCACTGGATCGACATCGGCAAGAACGCCGACGAGTCGAAGATGCCGAAGATCTTCTTCGTCAACTGGTTCCGTCGCGGCGACGACGGCCGTTTCCTGTGGCCCGGCTTCGGCGAGAACAGCCGCGTGATGAAGTGGATCGTCGACCGCATCGAACAGACGGCCGGCGGGAAGACGACGCCGATCGGCATCGTGCCGACCGCCGATGATCTGGACCTGTCTGGCCTTGATGTCGACGCCGCCGACGTCAACGAGGCGCTGGCGGTCAACGCTGCCGAGTGGCGCCAGGAACTCCCGCTGATCGAGGAGTGGTTTGAGTTCGTCGGCGAGAAGCTGCCGACCGGCATCAAGGACGAGTTCGACGCACTGAAGCACCGCCTGGCCGAAGCCGACTAGCCCGGCCCAAGCCCCTTGCACCGCAAGCTGGGGGCACCTTGCACCGCGAGCTGGGGCACCCTTGCACCGCGAGCGTGCGTGTTTGCACACGACACGCCGCGGAAATGTGGCACTCCGCGCGCGCTCGCCGATGTCCGATGTCACCACGCCCGACGGCGCGACCACGCTCATAGATGCACCCCCGCTCGCCGACCTGTCATCGTAAGTCCGCAGTGGCGACCACCTGCGTTTTCTGCCCTCTTGACACCTGTCAAGTTCGGGCGTCGTAAAGTCGCAGCCATGCAGATCCGCGAGCACGCAGAAGCGCACCCCCTCAAGCCCGCCGTCGTCATGCATCCGTCGGGTATGACGGTGACGTTCGGCGAGCTGGAGGCCCGCGCCAACCGGCTCGCACACTTCTTCCGTGAGCATGGACTTCGCGAGGGCGACGCCATAGCGATCGTGATGGAGAACAACGAGCACTACCACGCCGTGATGTGGGCGGCACGGCGCAGCGGGCTCTACTACGTTCCGATCAACACCCACCTGACCGCGGCCGAGGCGGCCTACATCGTCGACAACAGCAGCGCCAAGGCGATCGTCGGCTCGGCTGGGACACGAAAGACGCTCGAAAGCCTTGAGGCGGAGCTACCCAACGGGCTGCCCGAGTTGCTGCTCATCGCCGACGGAGCCGAAAGGTCGGCGACATCCGCCTCCAGCGACCTGGCCGGCTGGCATCCCTACCCCGAATGCGTTGCCGACGAACCGGATACGCCCATCGATGACGAGATCGAAGGCGACCTGCTGCAGTACTCATCGGGCACCACGGGCCGCCCCAAGGGCATCAAGCGCGAACTCCAGCACGTGCCGCCGGCCGAGGCGCCGGGCATGATGTCGGGCCTGGTGAGCTTCTGGCTCGACCCCGAGGCCATCTACCTCAGCCCCGCGCCGCTCTATCACACCGCGCCCTCGGTGTGGTCGATGACGATTCAGGGTGCGGGCATCACGACGGTGGTGATGGATAAATTCGACGCCGAAGGCTGCCTCGACGCCATCCAGCGACACCGCGTCACGCACGGCCAGTTCGTCCCGGTGATGTTCACTCGCATGCTGAAACTGCCTGAGGACGTGCGCGATTCGTACGATCTGTCCAGCCTCAAGCGAGTCATGCATGCGGCGGCGCCCTGCCCGGTCGAGATCAAGAAGCAGCTGATCGACTGGTGGGGACCGATCGTCGACGAGTACTACGCCTCCTCCGAGGCGATCGGCTCGACACTGATCACCGCCGACGAATGGCTGGCCCATCCCGGTTCGGTCGGCAGATCGATGATGACCCCGCTGCACATCCTCGACGAAGACGGCAACGAGTTGCCCGCGGGCCAGGCCGGAGAGATCTACTTCGAGGGCGGCTTCGACTTCGAGTACCTCAACGACCCGGAGAAGACGGCGAAGTCACGCGACAAGCATGGCTGGAAGACCGTCGGCGACATCGGGTATCTCGACGAGGACGGTTACCTCTACCTCACCGACAGGCGGCATCACATGATCATCTCGGGCGGGGTGAACATCTACCCGCAGGAGGCCGAGAACATGTTGGTCACCCATCCAAAGGTGATGGACGCCGCGGTCTTCGGCATCCCCGACGACGAGATGGGGCAGAGCGTCAAGGGCGTGGTGCAGACGGTGCACTCCACCGACGCCACCGACGAGTTCGCCGCTGAGCTCCTCGGCTGGCTGCGGGACCGCCTGTCGCACTACAAGTGTCCGCGGTCGATCTCGTTCGAGCCGCAGCTGCCTCGCACCGACACCGGCAAGCTGTACAAGCAGGAGCTGATAGCGAAGTACTCGCAAGGCAAGCTGTGACGATACGCGGTTACGAACCTGGCGGACCCTACTTCGACGACCTCGAAGTCGGCCAGGCCTTCGACTGGGCACCGTCGATGACGCTGACGGCCGGTGCCGCGGCGGTGCACCAGTCGATCATCGGCGACCGGTTGCGGCTGGCTCTCGACGCCGATCTCGCGATCGCGGTCACCGGAGCGACCACCGCGCTCGCTCACCCGCAATTGGTATGCGACGTCGCCATCGGGCAGACCACGCTGGCCACACAACGGGTGAAAGCCAACCTGTTCTACCGGGGCCTGTCCTTTCACCGGTTCCCCGTAATCGGTGACACGCTGTTCACCCGCACCGAAGTCGTCGCGCTCAAGCAGAACGCGGCCAAGCCGGGCCGGCGGCCCACCGGTCTCGCGGCGCTGCGGATGACCACGATCGACCAGATCGGCCGGCTGGTTCTCGACTTCCACCGCTGTGCCATGTTGCCGCTTCGCGACGGCGCCGCCGACACCGGGCACGCCGACGACATGTCGTCCATCGGCGCCGAACCCGCATTGGCGACCGATCCGACCGCCGACTGGGACGCCGACGCCTTCCGCACCAGGGTGCCGGGCACCCACTTCGACTCCGGCATCGCAGGCGCCGTGCTGCACAGCACCGCCGATGTCGTCACCAGCGCACCGGAACTGGCCCGGCTCACCTTGAACATCGCAGCGACACACCATGATTCACGTGCAGGCGGCCAGCGTCTGGTCTACGGCGGCCACACTATCGGGCTGGCCTTCGCCCAGGCCACTCGCCTTCTACCCAATATCGCGACCGTGCTCGGCTGGGAGTCGTGCGACCACACCGGTCCGGTGCATGAGGGCGACACCCTCTACAGCGAGTTGCATGTCGACGGCGCTGTGCCACTGCCCGACCGCCGCGGCGGTGTGCTCAAGCTGCGGTCACTGGTTTATGCGGCAGGTGAGGGCGCCGACGACAGGCAAGTACTGGACTGGCGCTTCACGGCGCTGCAGTTCTAGGGCGACACCTGAGCCAGTCATCCCCCCGGGACGAGTCGGAAGTGCGATTTTGGTGCTGACGGGCGCACGCGGTGGCCGCGTCAGCCGAGAAGACTGCTGTCGGAGACAATCACTTCAACTAGGGGAGGTTCTTGTGACTTCTGCGGTAGGGCAGCCGGAAATACCGGTCGTCGATCCCTCGAAACTCGTGCCGCACAAGTGGAAAGTGTTGCTCGGGTCCGGGGTGATCGCGATCATCCTCGGTGCGCTGATGCTGGTGTGGCCGGGCAAAACAGTCCTTGTCGCCACTGTCCTGTTTGGCCTGTATCTGCTGGTCGTCGGCGGCGCACAACTGTTCATCGCGATGGCATCCGATTTATCGGGTGGCGGTCGGGCACTGCTCTTCATCAGCGGCGCGGTGTCGGTGATCCTTGCGGTGCTGACGTTTCGGTACTTCGGCGAGGCGTTCGCGATTCTGCTGTTCGCCGTCTACATCGGGATCAGCTTCATCATCAGAGGAGTCGCGACCACTGTCGCGGCGATCAGCGGTGCCGAAAGGAGCGCGCGTGGCTGGGATATCTTCTTCGGAATCATGTCCATCCTGGCCGGCATCATCCTGCTGCTGGTGCCATTCACGTCGATTGTCACGCTCGCCATCGTGACGGGTGCGTTCCTTGTTGCCCTCGGTCTGTTCGAGATCGTGTCGGCGTTCAGAACTCGACACAGCAGCGCCAAGATACCGGTGAAGGCGGGCATGCCAAGGGCCGCGTAGCGCTTCTCTTACCTCACCGCCGCCGAGCACTGCATTCGGCGGCGGTGATTTCTGTGCGTGCCGATTGACGCGCGCCCCCTTGCGAGCCTGCAGTCTGATTTGCAGAAACGGTTTCTACTTTACGGAAGATCTCAACGCTTCAGACGAAGAGGGAGAAAGTAGTGCGCATCCGACACCTCGGAATCGTCGTTCAGGACCTCGAGCAGACGGCAGAGTTCTCCGAGAACGTGCTGGGCTTCAAGCGCCTCGGAGAGGCCCGCACCCCCGGCCACTACCCCGGAAAGGCGCTGGATCTCAGCGACGGCGAGGTCAACTACTCGCTGCTGCAACCGAATCCGGACATCCAACGCTCCGAGTGGACCTACGGGGCAATGGGTCCCCACCACATCGGTGTGACGATCGAGGACACCGGCGCGGTGGTCACCGCACTGAAGGAACGCGGCATCGAGGTCTACGGCGCCGAGCAGGCAGACCCGCCGCGGTTCTTCAAGTTCCGTGACCCTGACGGTGTAGAGGTCGACGTGGCCACGCCGGAGCGTGGCTGGAAGTTCTGATCGCCACGGCCGGGCCGTGGTCAACCTCAAAGAACGTTCGCTTCCGCCGCTCTGGCTCGTCGGCACCGTCGCCAGCATCTTCCTGTTGCAGGTGGCGGTCACACTGGCGCGGCCGGTATCGACCTACCGGCTGCTGGCGCTCGGTGCCGACGGGACCACCCTCGGCCTGACGGCGGCGTGCTTCGCGGTACCGCCGATGCTGCTCGGAGTCAGCTTCGGCAGATGGTCAGAGCGCCATCACCCGGCGATATTGATCGTGCTCGGCTTCGTCGTCGCCGCGGTGGGAGCCTTCTCGCTCGTCGTCGTCGAGGCCATCCCCGCGTTCGCGCTCGCCACCACCGCGCTCGGCATCGGCCACATGTCGGCGACGATCGGCGGCCAGAGCATCATGGCCCAAGCGCAGAGTTCGCTCGCCCGCATCAGCCGATTCGATACTCTGACAACGGTTTCCGCGCTCGGTCAAATCGTCGGGCCGGTTCTCGGTGGCGTCATCATCGGACACAGTGACGATCCCAGCCTGTCGCCGACGTCGTCGGCGCTCCAGGTCGCGGCCTGGGTGTTCGTCGGTGGACTGCCCGTCGCCGCGATCTCGATGCGCACCACGATGCAGAAGTCGACCGTGCGCACCGGCAAGCCGGAACGGGTGTGGGGCCTGTTGCGCCGCAGGGGGATGCCCGCAGCGTTGATGACGAGCTTCTCGGCGAAGGGCGCCAACGACCTTCTCCTCGTCTATGTGCCGTTGCTCGGCGCCTCCGTCGGGCTGAGCCGCAACCTGATGCCGATGATGCTTGCGATGTCGGTACTCGGATTCGCCATCGGGCTGACGCAAACCACCACGATGGATTGGGTCGTCGCCCTGGTGGACGACACCAGCCGCGGCCCCGCCTTGGCATGGGCGTCGCGACCAACCGCGTCGGACAGACGTTCATCCTCGCGGCGACTGGCGTGGCGTCGCAGTGGTTCGGCGTCGAGGCGGCCTTCGCGCTACTGGGCGTTGGTCATGCTGACGACAGCGGGCGCGGGCGCGCTGAGCGCGCGCAGTGGTGCTCAATTCCCGGGAACCTGAGCGATCATGGGGGATTCGGGCGCACGGGCAATCGTCTGGATCATCAGGTCGCCGATATGCGAAATGCGTGGCGTGGTAAGACGACTCGTCGGCGCGGCCACTGCGATGGCGGCCGGTCGGCCGGCGAAGTCCCGGAACGCCACTGCCACCGAGCCCACGTCGTCCTCCGTCTCACCCGCATTCACCGCATAACCACGGGACCTGGCGCGCGAGACCTCCTTCAGCAATTTCGCCTGGGTGGTGATCGACTTGTCGGTACGGGCGGAGAACGGCTCGGCCGACGTCGGGTACAGCTCGGCGACCTGTTGATCGGTCAGCTGGCTCAGCAGCGCCTTGCCCAACGACGTGCAGTGCGCGGGCACCAGGGTCCCTGTTCGGGCCACGACCCGAAGGGCCCGCTCCGACTCCACCGCGTCGACGTAGCGGACCTGGTCGCCCTCCAGCACGCCGAGGTGGACCGTCTCACCAGTCTCGGCGGCGAGCGCCTCCATCATCGGGCGGGCCTGCTCCCGGACGTTCAGCGAACCGACGACGGCAAGGCCCACCTCCACCAGTGCGGGGCCTGCGATGTAGGCGCGGGTGACCGGCTCCTGCTGCACGAAGCCGTGGTGGGACAGCATCGCGAGGAGTCGATGTGCCGTCGAGTGGGCGACGCCCAGGTATTTGCAGGCGTCGGTCAGCCGCACCCTCGGCTGTTCGCGGAACAGCAGAAGCAGAAGAAGCGCGTTGTTGACCGACGCTATTGGATAGGCCGGTCCGGTTTCGCTCTCCGGTCGTGACTTCTGCATAGAAGAAGCCTACCGTCATTTGTCCAGGTGTTTGCCAACTCCGCACTCCAGATCACCTTTGAAAGTGACGCTTGACACATGATCACATTGGGTCCTAGCTTTCCTATAGCCAGAGAAGATTTCCATTTTGAAGAACTGGGATCCACGAAGAGGTCTGTATAGCAGCCGTGCGCGGTCGGGCACATCGGTGCCGCCGCGACCACCGCGACGACCGGGCTGGCCGACCCGCGCACGGGTCTGCAGGGCAAGCTCAGCATCTACCACGTGCTCGCGGTCGCGCTCGCCGACGGAGCGGCGCTGCTCGACCAGTTCACCGACGAACGCGTCGCGGGTCCCGCACTGGCCGCGCTGCGACAGCGGATCCACGTCCATACCGATGCCGCGCAGCGCAAGGACTCCGCACGGGTCGTGGTGACGCCGCGCGACGGCCGAACGCTCGAACGCCACGTCGACCACAATCTCGGCACCCCAGACAACCCCATGACCGACGAACAGCTCGAGGCCAAGTTCGTCGGGCTGGCCGCCCCGGTTCTCGGCATGCCACGCGCGAGCCAGATCGCGGCGACGTGCTGGCGCCTGCTTGAGCTCCCCGATATCCGGACGCCGCTCAATCTGAGTATCCCCGAATAAACTCAGCGGCGGCGTGGTTGACCGACGCATGCGACATTTCACCTTCGGCCGCAACAACGGTCTGCGGGTCTCCGCCCTCGCGCTCGGCGCGGGCACCTTCGGCACCCGGTGGGGCTACGGCGCCACGCCGGAGGACGTCCCACGGATCTTCGACACGTTCGCAGGCGCGGGCGGCACGTTCATCGATACCGCCGCGAGTTATCAGGTCGGGGAAGCCGAGGAGAATTTGGGCCGCTTGCTCGACGGCAGACGCGACGACTTCACGGTCGCGACGAAGTTCGCGATCGGAGGCCCCGACGGCACGGGCGTCCTGCAAACCGGCAACGGGCGCCGGGCGATGTTCCGATCCGTCGAAGGCAGTCTGCGCCGCCTCGGCACCGACTACATCGATCTGCTGTGGGTGCACTTCCCCGATTTCGTGACTCCGCTCGACGAGATCGTGCGCGGGCTCGACGACCTTGCCACGGCAGGCAAGATCCTCTACGCAGGGCTCTCGAATTTTCCGGCGTGGATGACGGCGCGGGCCGCGACACTGGCGGACCTGCGCGGAGCGATCCCGATCTCCGGCGTCCAGTTGGAGTACAGCCTCGTCGAGCGGAGCGCCGATCGGGAGAACCTTCCGATGGCGGAGTCCCTCGGCCTTGGTGCTGCGCTGTGGTCGCCGCTCGGCGGCGGGTTGTTGTCCGGGAAATACCGGGCCAGTTCGGAGGGCAGGCTCACCGATTGGGACCGGCTCCTGCACAGCGAGGAGGAGCCCGTCAAGCGTGCGACGGTCGACGCGGTGCTCGAGGTGGCCGGCGAAATCGGTGTTCCCGCAGCGCAGGTCGCGGTCGCGTGGCTGCTAGAACGGGCGCGGGAGTCCTCGACCGGGGTGGTGCCCATCATCGGCCCGAGGACCGTCGAACAAGTCGAGTCGTATCTCGTCTCTCTCGACGTCCGGCTGAGCGACGAGCAGTACCGACGGCTCGATCACGTCAGCCGCATCGAGATGGGTGCGCCGTACGAGCAGCTAGCCTCGCAGGCCACCGCTCCGCTCGGGGGCGACGCCGACGTCCTCGCGCCGGCGCAGATCCCGCGCAGCTGACGCCGACACGCGACCCTATGCCTCACTCCATGCACGCTCGCGTCCGCCGACCGTGCGTGGAGTGCGGTTCTGACGCGGCGTGTCGCGGGCAGACACGCACACTCGCGGAGACGGGAAGAGCTATTTTAGCAGCGGGTCGCGCGGGAGGCCGAGGATGCGCTCGGCGATGGTGTTGCGGGTGATCTCCGACGTGCCGCCCGCGATCGTCATCGCCCTGCCGCCCAGGTAGCTGCGGATCAGCTTCTGGTTGGCGCCGACGACGGCTGCCGAGCCTGCCAGCGCGATACCCAATTCGGTTAAGTGCTGGCCGGATTCGGCCACAAGCAGCTTGGTGACGTTGCCCTCGGGTCCGGGCTCGGCACCCGCGATGGCACGACTGGCGCGGCGCAGGTTCAGCAGGCGCAGCGTGTGCAACTCGGCGATCACCTCGCCGGCCCGCCGCACATGCTGGGCGGCCACGTCGGCGGGCGCACTGTCGAGCAGCTTGACAAGGTCGTCCGCATCGAAGCCGACTTGACCGCCGGAACCTCCACCGATAGAGATGCGCTCGTTGCCCAGCGTGGCCCTGGCCACCAGCCAGCCCTTGTTCACATCGCCGACCACGTCCTCGTCCGGAACGAAGACGTCGTCGAAGAACACCTCGTTGAAGTGAGCGTCACCGGTGATCCCGCGCAGTGGATTGACCGTCACGCCAGGCGCTTTCATGTCGATCGCCATCATGGTGACACCGGCATGCTTGGGTGCGTCGGGGTCGGTGCGGACCGTCGCCAGACCCCACTGACAGTGCTGTGCAAGGCTGGTCCACACCTTCTGCCCGGTGACCTTCCAGCCGCCGTCGACCTTCTTGGCGGCCGTGCGCACGGCCGCGGCGTCGGAGCCCGCACCCGGTTCGGAGAACAGCTGGCACCACATCACCTGCCCGCGCAGCACGGGTTCGACCCAGCGCTCCCGCTGGTCGTCGGTGCCGGCCTGCGCGATGGTCAGCGCCACCCAACCGGTGATGCCCATATCCGCCCGCTCGACGTCGGCGAACTCCTCCTCGATGACCAACTGCTCGAGCACGTCGGCCGCGCGACCCCATGGAGTTGGCCAGTGCGGCACCAGATATCCGGAGTCGACGAGGAAGTCGCGCTGCTTGTCCTCGGGCAGCGACCGCACCTGCTCCACGGCCTCGGCGGCCTGACGGCGGTAGTCGTCAGCCTCGGCGGGCAGCGTGAACGAGGCGCCGTGGGCCTGGCCGGTGCGCCTGCCGTCCACGACATCGAGCAATGGGTCGGCGCCGTCGCCGATCAGCGCCGCCAGGGTGCGGGCGCGGCGAAGGTAAAGATGGGCATCGTGTTCCCAGGTGAAACCGATGCCACCATGCAACTGAATGTTGTTCTGCGCGTTGAAAACCTGCGCCCTGATAGCGTGTGACGCCGCCACCGCGGCAGGGAACCATGCGCTGTCCAGATCCTCGGCGCGGGCCGCATCCCAGACGGCTGCGGTGGTCTGTTCCGCATCGACGAGCATGTTGGCGGCGTGGTGCTTCACGGCTTGGAAGGTGCCGATGGTTCTGCCGAACTGCTCACGGACCTTGGCGTACTCCACCGCCATCTCCAGGGTGGCCCAGGCCACGCCGACCGCCTCCGCCGACGCCAGGATACGAAACACCGTGCGGGCCCGCCGCGCGGCGCCGCGCATCACCCTGTCCTCGGTGACGTTGACGCCGCGCAGTGCGACCGAGCCGACACTGCGGGAGGTGTCGAGGGCTTCCAGCGCACTGACCGTGACGCCGTCGGCCGCGGCATCGACGGCCACCACATCGTCGCCGGCGACAAGCACGAGCACGTCGGCGTCGGGCGCACCGAGGACCGACGGGATCTCCCCGGTGACGTCGAGATCCGAGCCGACGACCACGCTGCCGGACAGACCGAGCGCCCCGACCGTCGTCCCGTCGGTCAGGCCCGGAAGCAGTTCGGCGCGAAGTGAATCGGATGCACAGCGGTCGATCGTGACAGCGGCCGCCACTGTCGGCAGAAACGGGCCGGGGCTCAACTCCCGGCCTTGGGCCTCCAGCACCACCGCCAACTCCGCCAGGCCGAAACCGGAACCGCCGTGCTCCTCGGCGACGGCGAGCCCCAGCCAGCCCAGTTCTGCCGCCGCCTTCCATATGTTGTCGGGATGGGACGACCCACCCTCGAGCGTGGCGCGTGCGCGGGCCCTGGCCGACAGTCTCGCCAATTGGCCGTTCGCGGCGTCGGCCAGGTCTTGATGTTCGTCGGTGATGGCTAGCGCTGACTTGCTCACGTTGGAAGTCCTTTGCCGTTGACGGGTGTCTAGAGGCAGTTAACCTGCATTCTGGCAGGTCGGTGTTTGTGATGTGGATCACATTTAGGCTTACAACGTGCGATAAGTAGACAACCCTCGAAAGTTGTCGTTTCGCCGACGCGTTGCGGGGTACATTCTGGCAATGACGGTCAGGCCGGACGGCCGGTTCTCCGCGCCCGCTTTACGGAAACGCGCCCGCTGGTTTTTCCGCGCAGGGCCCACCGATTATCTGCTGGCGATGAGTGTCGCATCTGCGTCACTGCCCATTATCGGGAAACGCCTTGAGCCCCTTGGTGCTGCGACCGCGATGGGCATCTGGGGATACAAGCACGTACCGGATCTCTTCTCAAAGAGCGCACGGCCGCGGGATATCTCCGACCAGACGGACAGTCGCAACCGAGACCTCGAGTCGACCAACGCCGTGATCGATGCCGCGCTGCGGGGCACCGTGTCCGCCGCCGACCTGACCTTCGACTGGCCGGTGCCGGAGCGGTACGCGCCGGTGTTGAAGATGCGGCAGCACCGCCGCAGCCTGCACCGCGCCTCGGTTCGCTACGGCGATCACCCGTCGCAGTTGCTGGATGTGTGGCGCGTCAGGGAATTGCCCGTCGAGCCGGCACCGGTGATGATCTTCGTGCCCGGCGGCGCATGGATCCATGGCGGACGACAACTGCAGGGCTATGCGCTGATGTCGCATCTCGCCCAGCTGGGCTGGGTATGTCTGTCGGTGAACTACCGGGTGGCGCCGCACCATCGCTGGCCCGCACACATCACCGACGTGAAGACCGCGATCGCGTGGGCGCGCGCCAACGTCGACCGCTTCGGCGGCGACCGTAATTTCGTCGCGATAGCGGGTTGTTCGGCGGGTGGCCACCTCTCGGCGCTGGCCGGTCTGACGCCTAACGATCCCGAGTTGCAGGCTGACCTCCCGGAGGGCTCTGACACCTCCGTCGATGCCGTCGTCGGGATATACGGCCGCTACGACTGGGAGGACCGTTCCACCCCGGAGCGCGACCGCTTCGTCGACTTCCTGGAGCGCGTGGTGGTCAAGCGCAAGATCGACCGTCACCCGGAGATCTTCCGGAAGGCCTCGCCGATCGCTGCGATCCATCCCGATGCCCCGCCGTTCCTGGTCATCCACGGCAGTGGCGACTCGGTCATCCCGGTGGCTCAGGCGCGCAGCTTCGTCGAGCGGTTGCGCGCAGTATCGCGTTCGGTGGTGAGCTACATCGAGTTGCCGGGTGCAGGCCACGGGTTCGACATGACCGACGGCGCCCGCACTGGTTCGGTGGCTACGGCAATCGGCTTGTTCCTCAACCATATTCACCGAAACCGTTCACTGATGAAGGCCAAAGAGGTTATATAGACGCCTCCGGTAGGAGGTATCAGCGGTGAAGAGGCTCAGCGGGTGGGACGCGGTACTTCTGTACTCCGAGACGCCCACCGTGCACATGCACACACTCAAGTTGGCGGTCATCGAGATCGGCGATCTGAAGGGCCGAAAATTCGGCATCGAGGAGTTCCGTGAGGTCATCCGCGGCCGCCTGCCCAAGCTCGAGCCGTTCTGCTATCAGCTTGTCGATATTCCGCTCAAGCTGCACCACCCGATGTGGCGGGAGAACTGCGAGGTCGACCTCGACTACCACGTCCGGCCGTACCGTGTCGACAGCCCCGGCGGCCGCCGCCAGCTGGACGAGGCGGTCGGTCGGATCGCCAGCACCGCGCTGGACCGCAGCAAGCCGCTGTGGGAGATGTACTTCATCGAGGGTCTGGCCAACGGCCGCATCGCGGTGCTGGGCAAGATTCACCATGCGCTGGCCGACGGTGTCGCGTCGGCCAATCTGCTGGCGCGCGGAATGGACCTCCGGGAGGGGCCGCCGCCGGAACGGCACTATGCAAATGACCCCGCCCCAAGCAAGGGCGAGCTGGTGCGCTCGGCGTTCGCTGACCACGCGCGGCACATCGGCAGGCTACCTGGCGTGATGCGGTACACCGCCCAGGGTCTGGCACGCGTGCGCAAGAGCTCCAAGAAGTTCTCAGCCGAGCTCACCCGTCCGTTCACCCCGCCACCGACCTTCATGAACCACAAGGTCGATGCGGACCGCAAATTCGCAACCGCGACTCTGGCTCTGGCGGATGTGAAGGAAACGGCCAAGCACCTCGGCGTCACGATCAACGACATGGTGCTCGCGATCTCGGCCGGGGCGCTACGCGGGCTGTGCCTGAAGTACGACGGTCGGGCCGACCATCCGTTGCTGGCCTCCGTCCCGGTGAGTTTCGACTTTTCGCGAGATCGCGTCTCGGGCAACTACTTCAGCGGTGTGATGATGGTTGTACCAGTCGAGCTCGACGATCCGCTGGAGCGGGTGCAGGCCGTGCATGACGCCGCGGTCGACGCCAAGGAGACCCACCATCTGATGGGGCCCGAGCTGGTGAGCCGATGGGCCTCGTATTTCCCGCCGGCTCCGGCGGAGGCGCTATTCCGCTGGCTCGCGGAGAAGGACGGCCAAAACAAGGTGCTCAACTTGCCGATCTCGAACGTGCCGGGACCGCGTGAGCCCGGCAGGGTCGGCGGCGCACTCGTGACCGAGATCTACTCGGTCGGTCCACTGACGACCGGCAGCGGGCTGAACATCACGGTGTGGAGCTACGTCGACCAGCTGAACATCTCCGTGCTGTCCGACGGCGCCACGCTGTCAGACCCGCACGAGCTGACCGGCGCAATGATCGAGGCCTTCGTCGAAATCCGCCGCGCCGCAGGGCTTTCCGAGGAGCTGACGGTGATCGAGAAGGCGATGGCGCCCTAACTACTTCTCGTCCCGCCGCGCGTGCACCCACGATAGGAACTTCTCGACCGCGTGCGCGGTGTAGTAACCGCGCGGCGAGCCGAAGAAGTCGAACGCGTGCTGTGCGTGCGGGATCTCGGAGTAAACGACGGCCTCCTTCGAGACGTCTCGCATCGCGGCCACGAATGCGCGCGCCTCGGGCACCGGAATCAGCGAGTCGTCAACGCCGTGCAGCACGAAGAACGGCGGGGCATCGGCGCGCACCCGGGTGATCGGCGACGCATCCCGGTAGATCTGCAGGTGCTTCGTCAAGCGCTTCTTGACGACCAGTCTCTGCAGCAGTATCAGCACGAACTCCCAGCGGCCGGCTCCCTTGGTGGTGAACCAGTCATACCGCCCGTAGATCGGAACGGCCGCGGCGACAGACGTATCGGCGTCTTCGAAGCCGGGCTGATACTGCGGGTCGTCGGGCGTCAGGGCAGCCAGCGCGCACAAATGGCCGCCGGCCGAGCCGCCGGTGATCGCGACGAAGTCAGGGTCGCCGCCGTACTCGGCGATGTGCTCCTTGATCCAGGCCAGCGCGCGCTTGACGTCGACGATGTGGTCCGGCCACGTGTGCACCGGACTGACTCGGTAGTCGATCGACACGCAGACCCACCCGCGTTCGGCGAAATGGCTCAGCATGGGATAGGCCTGCGGTCGACGCATACCTATCGACCACGCCCCGCCCGGCACCTGAAGCAGCACCGGCGCCTTGCCATCTCGCGGCAGGTCACGTCGGCGCCAGACGTCGGCGTAGTTGACGCGCGGGTGCGGACCGTAGCGGACGACGTCGGCCTTCTCCACGTACCGGCGACGCAGTAATTCGTTCGGGAATATACGGGTAAGGCGTCGGCGCCCGATCGGTTGCGACTGCTCGGCGACGGCTTCGTAGTCGTCGCCGAGGGTCTCTCGCAGCGGCCCGTCGAAGTACGGCTCCGATGCCACATTGCGGCGATGGATGAGATACAGCAGACCCCAGGTGATTACCTTGAGCAACAAGGAGATCCGGCCGCCGCTGGTCTTATAGTCGCCACGCAACCATCGCAAGCCTGCGCCGAGCATCGAGCCCGCCATGTACAGGGGCGCCATCTCGCTCGTCGGCCAGCCCAGGAAGAACGCCGGGATGGTGGGATAGCCGTCACGGCCGAACGGGCGGACTCCGTTTGCGGCGTTGGCCAGTTCCAGGCCCGCGCGGAGCAGGGGTCTGCGCCTACCCATTGTCGACCAGTGCGTGGAGGTCTTTGCGCACGATCTTGCCGGTGATGCTGCGTGGGAGCTCGTCGAGCACCGTGATCTGCCGCGGCACTTTGTAATTCGCCAGGCTCTCGCGCACGAGCTGCTTCAGGCTGTCCGGCGTCGCGCCCGCGCCGTCGTTGAGGACGACGAACGCTGCCAGCCGCTGGCCGTACTGTTCGTCGTCCACCCCGATGACGGCGGCCTCGGCCACGTCGGCGTGCGACGCCAGGGTCTTCTCAACCTCGATGGGGTAGACGTTCTCGCCGCCGGAGACGATCATCTCGTCGTCGCGGCCGACGACGAACAGCCTGCCGTTGGCGTCGACGTAGCCCATGTCGCCCGAGGCCATGAAGTCGTCGTGGAAATCCTTGGTCTTGCCCGTGGTGTACCCGTCGAACAGCGTGCCGCTGCGGCAGAAGATCTGGCCGACCTCACCGGTCGGCACCTCGCGGAAGTCCTTGTCCAGCACCCGGATCTCCGTGCCGGGAGCCGGCTTGCCCGCGGTGTCGGGAGCGGCCCGCAGGTCTTCGGGCGTGGCCGACGCGATCAATCCGGCCTCCGTTGCGTTGTAGTTGTTGTAGATGACGTCACCGAACTGGTCCATGAAGGCTGTCACCACATCCGGCCGCATCCGCGACCCCGATGCGGCGGCGAACCGCAGCGACCGTCCGCTGTAGCGGCTGCGTACCCCGTCCGGCAGTTCCATAATCCGGTCGAACATCACCGGCACCACGGCGAGCCCGGTCGCGCGGTGGCGGTCGACCAACTCCAACGTCGCCTCCGGATCGAACTTGCGCCGGGTGAGGATCGTGCACGCCATCGTCGCGGCGAAGATCATCTGCGAGAAGCCCCACGCGTGGAACATCGGTGCTGCGATGACGATGGCTTCCTCGGTGTGCCAGGGGGTGCGGTCCAGGATCGCCTTGAGCGCACCGGGGTCGCCGCCGGTGAGTTTGGCACCCTTGGGCGTACCGGTGGTGCCCGACGTCAGCAGAATCGTCCGCGGCTTCTGCGCGGCACGCTTCGGTTCCCGGCCGGCATGCGCGGCGATCATCTTCTCGACGGTCGGCGTGTCACCGAGCGCGGACGGGTCGTCGGTCCAGGCCACGATTCGGGTGGCGTCCGGCGCGTCGGCGAGCGCACGCCCGACGATCTCGGTGAACTCCTCGTCGTAGACGACGGCATCGGCGCCTTCACGAGCGACCACCTCGGCAAGGGCGGGCCCGGCGAACGAGGTGTTCAGCAGCAGCAGGTCGGTGCCGATGCGGTTGGCCGCGACGACCGCCTCGATGAAGCCGCGATGGTTGCGGCACATGATGCCGATGACCCGCGGCTGCCCGCCGGGCAGCGCCTGCAGGGCGGCCGCGAAGGCGTCACACCGCTCGTCGATCTCGCGCCAGGTCAGCGTGCCGAGCTCGTCGACGAGGCCGGGCCGGTCGGGGCAGCGTTGCGCGGCGGAGGCGAAACCCGATACCGCCGAGATGTTTTCGCGACGCATCGCCGCGGCGATCTTCACGTACTTGTCGGGCCGGAGCGGCGCGATCATGCCCGCCCGCCGCATGGTGGCGACCAGGCCCAGCGTGTCGTTGAGTCTGTCCAGGAGCGCCATCAGCGTCAGCCCAGGATCGGCAGACGGCGTTCGGTGGCCAGCTCGTCCAGCGCCCGCTGCATGACGTGGCGGACGTGGGCGTCGACCTCGTCGATGTCGGGGTTCTCACCGAACTCGGCGACGATGTCGATGGGCGGCAGTACCTGCATCACGATCTTGGTGGGCAGCGGGATGTTCGGCGGGACCACCAGGCTCAGGCCGAACGGGAAACCGAAGGAGATCGGCACGATCTTGGCGCGCGCCAGCCGGGCGATCGGTCCGAGCCGCTTGGCCAGCCAGGTACCGCGGGACAGGTACAGCTGCGTCTCCTGGCCGCCGATCCCGATGGTGGGCACGATCGGCACCCCGGCGTTGAGCGCGGCCTTGATGTAGCCGGTGCGGCCGCCGAAGTCGATCTTGTTCTCCGACAGCGTCGGGCGGTACACGTCGTAGTCGCCGCCCGGAAACACGACCACGAGGCCGCCGGACCGCAGCGCCTCGTCGGCATTCTCGTGGTTGGCGCTGATGTAACCGATCTTCTGGAAGAACTCACCGGTCGGGCCCATCATCAGCAGGTCGTGGCTCAGCGTGTACAGCGGCCGGTCGTAGCCGTGCTGCTCGTAGTAGTGAGCCGAGAGGATCGGCACGTCCATCGGCAGCATGCCGCCGGAGTGATTGGACACCAGCAGCGCGCCGCCGGCCGGCATGTTCTCCAGCCCGCGCACCTCCGAGCGGAAGTAGCGCTTCAGGAATGGCCGGGTCAACCCCATCACGCGCGCGGTCAGGCCCGGATCCCACTTGGTGAGTTCCGACGGCTCGATATCGGTGGTGGCCATGGGGCTCCCTCGGTGAATTAGAACGTGTTCTAGTTTTCATAGTACCCAGTCGGCGTAGCGCGCCAAACTCTGGTCGCTAGCATCACCGACGTGAGCGAAGAAGCCAACGGCGAAAGCCCCGTGCTGGTCGAACAGCGCGACCGCATCCTGATCATCACCATCAACCGCCCCAAGGCCCGCAACGCGGTGAACGCCGCGGTCAGCAGGGGGCTCGCCGACGCAATGGACCGGCTGGACGGCGAGGACGGCCTCTCGGTGGGCATCCTCACCGGCGCGGGTGGTTCGTTCTGCGCCGGCATGGACCTCAAGGCGTTCGCGCGCGGCGAGAACGTCGTCGTCGAGGGCCGCGGGATGGGGTTCACCGAACGCCCGCCCGCAAAGCCGCTCATCGCGGCGGTCGAGGGCTACGCCCTTGCCGGCGGGACGGAGCTGGCGCTGGCCACCGACCTGATCGTGGCTTCGAGGGACTCGGCGTTCGGCATCCCTGAGGTCAAGCGTGGCCTGGTCGCCGGCGGCGGCGGGTTGCTGCGGCTGCCGCAGCGTATCCCGTACGCGGTCGCGATGGAGCTGGCGCTGACCGGTGAGAACCTCCCGGCGGAGCGCGCTCACGAGCTCGGGCTGGTGAACCTGTTGGCCGAGCCGGGTTCTGCGCTGGAGGCGGCGATCGGGCTGGCCGAGCGGATCAGCAGCAACGGGCCGCTCGCGGTGGCCGCGACCAAGCGCATCATCGTCGAGGCGCGCGGTTGGAGCCCCGACGAGATGTGGACGAAGCAGAACAAGATCCTGGCGCCGGTCTTCACGTCCAACGACGCCAGGGAGGGCGCGGTGGCCTTCGCCGAGAAGCGGCCGCCGAAGTGGACGGGCAGCTGACCGTTTTCCGCGGGGCAGCGGTGGGCAACCGGTAGGCATGGCTCACAGCGACGAACTGCCCATTCCGGACTACGACCAACTCTCCCTGCCCGACCTGCGGCACCGGGTCCGCTCGCTGGAGGAAGGCCCGTTGCGGCGGCTGTTCGACCACGAGACCGAACACGGCAATCGCATACCGGTGCTGGAAATCCTGCACGCGCGGCTCAAGGAACTGCACGACGGCGCCGAGCCGTCAGGCGGCGACCAGTCGAACGCTCCCGGGGTGACTCCGACGCCCGCCGGTTCGCCTGTGCAGGAGGCGACGGCCGCCGAGCCGGGCACTCCGCTGCGGCACGGCGTCGCGTCGCAGACGCCGTCGCGCGGCAAGCCCTAGCCGCCGAACTGTTGCGTCTGGTGACATGGCCGAGGGTGGCCGCGCACATGCCGCTCGACCCGATGAGAGGCAACTGACATGGCGACCATCTACTACACGGCGTCGAGCATCGACGGGTACATCGTCGACGACCGAGACAGCTTGGAGTGGTTGATATCCCGCGACATCGATGTCGACGGTCCGTTCGGGTACCGCGCGTTCAGCGATTCCGTCGGCGCGCTGGTGATGGGTGCCACGACATACGAGTGGATCGTGGCCAATGACCCCGATGACTGGCAGTACAAGCAGCCCACTTGGGTAATGACCCACCGGCCCAATATCATTCGGGCCGGTGATCCGGTGCGGGCCTTCCAGGGAGACGTGACCGAACTGCAGCCACTGCTGTTGCGGGCAGCGGGCTATCAGGACATCTGGGTGGTCGGCGGCGGCGATGTGGCCGCGCAGTTCGCGCGCGCCGGCCTGATCGACGAGATGATCGTCAGCTACGCGCCGTGCACGCTGGGCAGCGGCGGACGACTGATGCCCGTACACACGGAATGGACGTTGGTGGAGTCCGGCATGAACGGCGACTTCATCTGCGCCAGGTGGCGGAAGGCCTAGCGGTCGCCGGTCGGCAGTCCGTTACGACGGACGAATTCTCGTGACTTGATGAGGAATTCCATCTGGCATGCGACCTGGCGCAATGGCTCGGCGTTGCGGATAGAGCGGCACAACACCACGGCGCCCTCCAGCGACGCGATGCAGGTTACCGCAAGTGACTCGGCCTCCGCGGCGTCGAAGTCGTCGGCGATGAACGCGCGGGTGAGCGCGTCTCGCCAGCGGCCGAATATGTCGCTCGCGATGGCGGTCAGTTGCGGCTCGGCTTCCGAGCAGCCGATCGCAGCGGCGACGACCGGACAGCCCGCACCGAAGTCGCTTTCCCGAAGGGTGCGCTCCCAGAATTCGCTGAAGCCGCGCACCAGCGGAAGGGCGCCGCGTTCCGCGGCGGAGTCGATGCTGTCGGCGATCGTGTCGCCGGCCCACCGCAGGGCTTCGGTCAGGATCTGGTTCCTGCCCTCGGGGAAGTGGTAGTACACCGAACCGCGGGGGGCGCCGCTACGGGCGAGCACCTCGTCGATCGTCACGCCTGCCGCGCCGCGCTCGCGCAGAACTTCGGCGGCACTGATCAGCATGTTGGTTCGGGTCGAACCCCGCTTGGTTCGCGTCTTGGTCGCCGGCACGGTCTGGCGCGCCGTCATGCCGCGTGCTGGTTGCGAAGTTGCGGCGGGCGCCATCCCATGCCGCGGGTGGCGAAGCGGAACAGCGGTCGACGACGGTCGTGCACGAGATGTGTGAACTGATGGCCGGCGAAGTTGATCTCGATGACCCACATCGTGTGCCTCCTACGGACGAGCGGCGCCGTTGCCGACTCCGAATTAAGACAGCCAGCATAGAACTGATCAACGACAAGATCAATTCCCACCCGCCTGTTTCCGCGAACCATGGCGATAAACAGCAGGTGAACACGTGTCCAGTCGCAGGTCGGGCGTGCGACGTCGCCTAGGCCAGATTATGGGCCATTGCATAATGTCGATCCGCGCGGTTCACTCGGCTGATGGCAGCACCGGAGCGGACGCTCGACACCGTCACGCTGGAACGCGATGGCCACGTGCTGGTCATCGGCCTGAACCGGCCAGACAAGCGCAATTCGTTCAACCTCGCGATGCTCGCCGACTTATCCCGCGCGTACGGCGTGCTGGAGGCGGATGAGACTCTGCGCGCCGGCGTCCTCTTCGCGCACGGCGACCACTTCACGGCGGGCCTCGACCTGGTCGATGTGGGCCCGGCCATTGTCAGCGGCGAGTTGCCCTTCCCCGATGACGGCCGCGACCCGTGGCGATTGGACGGGACCTGGACCAAGCCCGTCGTCGCCGCGGCGCACGGTTGGTGCATGACCCTGGGCATCGAATTGCTGCTCGCCGCCGACATCCGGGTGGCGGCCGCCGACACCCGATTCACCCAGATGGAGGTGCGTCGCGGGATCTATCCCTTCGGTGGTGCCACGATCCGGCTGCCGCAGCAGACCGGATGGGGGAACGCGATGCGCTGGCTGCTCACCGGAGACGAGTTCGACGCCGAGGAGGCCCTCCGGATCGGGCTGCTCCAGGAGGTCGCCGCGAATGCCGCGGAGGCGCAGTCGGCCGCCAGAAGCATTGCCCACACCATCGCCGACCGCGCCGCCCCTCTCGGTGTCCGGGCGGTGCTGGCCTCGGCGCACCTGGCCCGCACCCAAGGCGACGATGCCGCCATCGAGCGGCTGCGCCCGGAGATGACGCGACTGTTCGGCACCGCGGACGCCGCCGAGGGGCTGCAGTCCTTCATCGAGCGACGCGAAGCGCGGTTCCAGGGCTCTTAGGAGGGGTTACGCTCGCTCAGTCGCTTCAGAAGGGCTTGCCATGGGCCATTACAAAAGCAATGTGCGCGATCTCGAGTTCAACCTGTACGAGGTGCTCGAACTCGAGAAGGCGTTGGCGACCGGAGAGTTCGGCGACCTCGACGGCGAGTCCGTGCGCCAGATGCTTCATGAAGCGTCGAAGCTCGCCGAGGGACCGCTCGCCGAAGCGTTCGCCGAGACCGACCGGCACCCGCCGACGTTTGATCCCGGGACACATGTGGTGACCATCCCCGAGCCGTTCAAGAAGTCGTTCCGCGCCTGGCAGCAGGGCGAGTGGTTCCGCATCGGCCTCCACGAGGACATCGGCGGCGTGCCCGCGCCCGCGATGGTGGCCTGGGCCGTCAACGAATTCCCGCTCGGCGCCCAGCCCGCAGCGTTCATGTACCTGGCCGGGCCCATCCTCGCGAACATCCTCTACCACATCGGGAACGACGAGCAGCGGAAGCTGGCATCGATTGCGATGCAACGCTATTGGGCCGCCACCATGGTGCTGACCGAGCCCGCCGCGGGTTCGGACGTCGGCGCCGGCCGCACGAAGGCTGTTCAGCAGGCCGACGGCAGCTGGCACATCGACGGGGTCAAACGCTTCATCACCAACGGTGACACCGACGACCTGTTCGAGAACGAACTGCACATGGTGCTGGCCAGGCCCGAGGGCGCCGGACCCGGCACCAAGGGCCTGAGCCTGTTCGTCGTCCCGAAGTTCTTGCCGGATGCCGAGACCGGAGAACCGGGCGAGCGCAACGGTGTCTTCGTCACCGGGCTCGAACACAAGATGGGGCTGAAGGCGTCGGCGACGTGCGAGCTGACGTTCGGCCAGCACGGCGTGCCCGCGGTCGGTTGGCTGGTCGGTGACTCGCACAACGGCATCGCCCAGATGTTCAAGATCATCGAATACGCGCGAATGATGGTCGGCACAAAGGCTATTGCGACGCTGTCGACGGGCTACCTGAATGCCCTCGAGTATGCGAAGACGCGGATACAGGGCGCCGACATGACGCAGATGACCGACAAGACGGCGCCGCGGGTCACCATCATCCACCACCCCGATGTGCGCCGGGCGCTGATGACGCAGAAGGCCTACGCCGAAGGGTTGCGCGCGCTCTATCTGTTCACCGCCGCGCATCAGGATCCCGCAGTGGCCGAAATCGTGTCGGGAGCCGATGCCGCGCTCGCCGAGCGGGTCAACGATCTGCTGCTGCCGATCGTCAAGGGTGTCGGCTCCGAGCGGGCCTACCAGTGCCTGACCGAGTCGCTGCAGACGTTCGGCGGATCGGGCTTTCTGCAGGACTACCCGATCGAGCAGTATATTCGCGATGCCAAGATCGACTCGCTGTACGAGGGCACCACCGCGATCCAGGCGCAGGACTTCTTCTTCCGCAAGATCGCGCGCGACAAGGGTGTGGCACTTGCGCACGTCGTCGCGCAGATGCAGAAGTTCCTTGACCGCGAGACCGCCAGGCCGGAGCTGACCGAGGGCCGCGCGCTGCTGGCCACGGCCCTTGCCGACGCGCAGGCGATGACCGCTACGTTGACGGGATATCTGCTGGGTGCGCAGGAGAACGCGCGCGAGCTGTATCGGCTCGGCCTCGAGTCGGTGGCCTACCTTCTGGCGGTCGGCGATCTACTGATCGGCTGGCTGTTGCTCGAGCACGCCGAGATCGCACTGACCGCCCTGGATGGCGATACGTCGGACCGGGACCGGTCGTTTTATCGGGGGAAGGTGGCGGCGGCGGAGTTCTTCGCGCGTAATGTGTTGCCGCGGTTGACCGCCGAACGCAAAATCATCGAGGGCGTGGACCTGACGATCATGGACCTACGAGAGGAAGCATTCTGATGAAGGTGCTCACGTCGATCGACGATGCCGTCGCCACGGTGGGGGAGGAACTCGGCGTCGGCGAGTGGCAGGAGGTCGACCAGGACCGTATCAACGCCTTCGCGGATGCTACCGGGGATCATCAGTGGATTCACATCGATGCCGAGCGCGCGAAAACCGAGAGTCCTTACGGCCAGACGATTGCGCACGGCTACCTGACGCTGTCGATGATCCCGGCGCTCACGAAGGACAACTACCGCGTCGAGAACGCGAAGATGGCGATCAACTACGGCTCGAACAAGGTGCGTTTCATCGCAGCTGTGCCGTCGGGCGGGCGGATCCGGGTGCGCTCCGAACTCATCGATGCGACCAAGGTGGACGACAACACCGTCAACCTGACGGTGAAGAACACCATTGAACTCGACGGGTCGAACAAGCCGGCCGCGGTGGCCGAGACGATCGTGCGGGTGCTGTTCTAACCAGCGGGGCGACGGCGACGACGGCAGCCGGGACCGCGAAGCACTTCCTCTCACCAACTGGTGTGTGCACCTACTCCGGCTTGTACCCGAACGGCAGCAGCACGCTCTTCGCCTGCGTGTACTGCTCGATCCCCTCCGGCCCGTTCTCCCGACCGATACCGGAGTTCTTGTAGCCGCCGAACGGCGCGCCGGGATCGAACGCGTACATGTTGACCGCATACGTGCCGGTGCGGATCTTCGACGCGATCTTCATCGCCTTCTCGTTGTCGGTGGTGAACACGCTGCCCGCGAGGCCGTATGGCGAGTCGTTGGCGATGCGTACCGCGTCGTCCTCGGTGTCGTAGGGAATCACCGCAAGCACCGGCCCGAAGATCTCCTCCTGGGCGATCGTCATCGAGTTGTCGACATCGGCGAAAACCGTTGGCTGCACGAACCATCCGCCGTCCAGGCCCTCGGGGCGACCGCCACCGGTGACCAGCCGTGCGCCTTCCTCGACGCCCTTGCGGATGTAGCCCTCGACGCGCTCGCGCTGCTTTTCGGAAATCAGCGGGCCGATCATCGCGCCGGGGTCGTCGGGCAGGCCGATCGGCATTCCGGCCGCTGCGGCGCTGACCTTTTCGACGACCTCGTCGTAGCGCGACCGCGGCGCCAGGATGCGGGTCTGGGCTACGCACGCCTGACCGGAGTTCATGAACCCTGAGAACGCCAGCATCGGCAGCGTCGAGTCCAGGTCGGCGTCCTCGAGAATGATGGCCGCGGACTTGCCGCCGAGTTCCAGCGAGCACGGCTTGAGCTTCTCGGCCGCGAGCTTGCCGATCTCCTTGCCCACCGCACTCGACCCGGTGAAGGTGAACTTGTCGATCTCGGGATTGGCGGTCAGTGCGCGCCCGGTCTCCGGGCCGCCTGGCACGACGGAGAGCACACCCTCGGGCAGCCCTGCCTCGGCGAAGATCTCTGCCATCGCGAACAGCGACAGCGGCGTCTCGGCGGCCGGCTTCACCACGATGGTGCAGCCCGCGATCAGCGCGGGGCCCAGCTTGTTGGCGGCCAGGAAGAACGGCACGTTCCATGCGGTGACGGCGGCCACCACGCCGATCGGCTCACGCAACACCATGGTCTCGCCGTAGACACCCTGCCGGAAGTCGCGCCAGGTGAATTTGTCGGCCGCCGCCGCGTAGTACTGGAACGCCGCCATCGCGGCGCCGTACTGCATCATGTCGACGATCGTCGGCGGCTGACCGGTCTCCGCCGCCAGCAGGAACTTCAGCTCGTCGGCGCGCTCCTCCATCAGCTTGACCGCGGCGCCGAGCACGGCCGCCCGCTCCTGCGGCGACATCTGCGGCCACGGGCCCTCGTCGAAAGCCTTGCGCGCGGCCGCGCAGGCGGCGTCGACGTCCGCCTGGCTCGCGAGGGGGACCTTGCCGACGAGTTCACCGGTGGCCGGCGAGTGCACCTCGATGACGTCGGCGGTCGCGGGTTCGGCCCACGTGCCGCCGATGAACAGCTTGTCCCACTCGGTCTTGAATGCCGTGCTCTGTGTCATTCGTGCTCCTCGCGTGCGCGTGTATGGGCGTCACATTACCCACGTGACGCGGAAAACGAGAACATGTTTCAGTCGTCAAACTTTGACGGCCTAAAGACCAGCACCAGATTGCTCACCAGAAACTCCCTCAGCAACGGCACCTTCGTCATCCACCACGCCCATCTGGGGTGGTAGCGGGGGAATGCGGCGACCAGCGCGCCGGAGTTGCCGCCGAATACGAGACCGTCTGCGGCGGACACCGCGAACAGTGACGAGCCGTAGTTGTTCTTCGCCGCACGACCGTGCTTGCGGGTATATCGCGCAGCCGCGCGGGCGCCACCGAAGTAGTGGGTCATGCCCATCTCATGGCCGCCGAACGGGCCGAGCCACACCGTGTACGACAACACGGCGAGCCCGCCGGGCCTGGTGACCCGCAGCATCTCTCTGGCCAACCGCCACGGCTCCGGCACATGCTCGGCCACATTGGACGACAGGCAGATGTCCACGCTGGCGTCCGCGAACGGCAACGCCATGCCCGACGCGCGGACGTAGGTGGCCGCGCCCCCGGCCGCGGGACCGGCATGCATCTCGGCAGCGTCGGGTTCGACGCCGATGTAGTCGTAGCCCGCATCTTCGAACGCCGTCGCGAAGTAGCCGGGGCCGCCACCCACGTCGAGCACGGTCTGCCCGACGGCCGTCTCACCATGCGTCGCCGCCCACAGGTCGCCGACCATCGCCACGGTGTCCTCCGCGAGCGCGGTGTAGAACCGGGCGGGGTCGGACTGTTCGAAGCGGAACTGCGACAGCAGCCGCACCGACCGGGACAGCGTCGCCCGCTGGGCGAAGAGCTCGGTGGCGGACATAAGCAGACCTTATGCAGCGGTTACGCTGGCACGAATGTCTGGCCCCGTGAGATCCGTGCTGCTTCTGTGCTGGCGCGATACCGGCCACCCGCAGGGCGGCGGCAGCGAGGCCTACCTGCAGCGCATCGGTGCGCAGCTGGCCGCATCGGGTGTCGACGTGACGCTGCGGACGGCGCGCTACGCCGGCGCCTCGCGCAACGAGGTCGTCGACGGGGTCCGGATCAACCGCGCCGGTGGCGCCTATTCGATCTACATCTGGGCGGGGTTGGCGATGGTGCTGGCCCGCATCGGCCTCGGTCCCCTGCGCAGGGTCCGCCCCGACGTGGTGATCGACACCCAGAACGGTCTGCCCTTCCTTGCCCGCCTCGCCTACGGTCGCCGTGTCGTCGTCCTGGTTCACCACTGCCACCGCGAACTGTGGCCCGTCGCCGGTCGATGGAAGGGCAGCTTCGGCTGGTTCGTCGAGTCACGGCTGTCACCATGGCTGCACCGACGCAACCAGTACGTCACGGTGTCCCTGCCGTCGGCGCGCGACCTGACCGACCTCGGCGTCGACGCCGGTCAGATCGCGGTGGTCCGCAACGGACTCGACGAGGCGCCGCCGGAGACGCTCGCGCTTGCGCGCGCGGAGCATCCGCGCATCGCACTGCTCAGCAGGCTGGTGCCGCACAAGCAGATCGAGGACGCGCTGAACGCCGTCGCCGAACTGCTGCCGCGTATTCCCGGCCTGCACCTCGACATGGTCGGCGGCGGCTGGTGGCGCGATCGCCTCGTCGAGCACGCGCGGCTGCTCGGGGTTGCCGATGCGGTCACCTTCCACGGTCATGTCGATGACATCACCAAACACGAAGTGCTGCAACGGTGCTGGGTGCATGTGCTGCCGTCACGCAAGGAGGGTTGGGGCCTCGCCGTCACCGAGGCCGCCCAGCACGGCGTGCCGACGATCGGCTACCGGTCCTCCGGCGGGCTCACTGACTCGATCGTCGACGGCGTGACCGGCATCCTCGTCGACGACCATCGCGACATGGTCGTCGCCCTCGAGCGGCTGCTGACCGATCCGGTGCTGCGCGATCAACTCGGCGGCAAGGCACAAATCCGCAGTGCGGAGTTCTCCTGGCGTCAGAGCGCCGACGCCATGCTCGTGGTGCTGAACTCGATGTCAAAAGGCAGGCGGGTCAGCGGCGTCGTGTCCGCAGCGGACTAGCCCAAGCCCCTAAGCCGCATTCCCATTTCGCCCAAACCAACGATTGGGCGGGAAAGTGCGAGTGATTGCCGCCATTTCGTCGATCTCGGCGCCTCCGCGGCGGAGCCATGCCTCGTACACTTGCGCCAAAATCTCGTGGGGACGGTCTTCATTGATCACCCGGATGATCTCCCAGCCGTGCCGTTCGATCCTCTTGATGCGCCTGACGTCCTTGACGTATTGAGGACGATCGGTGCGATGTTGGTCGCCGTCGTACTCGACCGCCAAGAGAAGGTCACGCCATCCCATGTCCAGAAACGCGAATGGCTCATCGTTGTCGAGCACCGGAATCTGCGTTTCGGGAACCGGAAATCCGTTGTCGATCAGAAGAAGTCGCAACCAACTTTCCTTCAGCGACGCGGCGCCGGCGTCGACCAGCGGAAGAAGCGCACGCAGCTGGCGTATGCCCCGGACCGCACCGTATCGCTGCATCAGTGTCGCCACGTCTCTGTCTGCGAACGGCGCCGCGCGCATCAGAGCATCCAGACGGCCGAGTGCCACTGACCGCTTCTCGTGTCGACCGGTATCGAACGCGGTGCGCGCGGGAGTCGTCACCGGGAGGTCATCAACGGTAGTGATCTCATCGTCGGCGACGCGATCCATCCGCACGACGAGACCGGGCTGGCGGCGTCGTTCGTCGACCAGGATCTCAATCGGATGGCTGTCGTCGATCCATGCGGCGCCGTGCAGCGCCGACGCGGCGACCCCGGCGATGACGCCGGCTCGGTCCGAGGCGAGCCAGGCTCCTACCGTCCTGTCGTGTAATGACGGCGTCGACGCTTTCGGGATGTAAACACCGCGGAATATCGGCCGATACCAACTACGCAGATCATGACGACGCAGGCCGTCGCCAAGCGCTTCCCTGCCAAGGAATACTTCCACCATGGGTCGCATCGTCCCCCGACGGTCCGACACACGCCGAGATCGACGAAATGGCGCGATCTTCTCGCACTTTTCCGCCCAATCGTTGGTTTGGGCGGAAAAAAACGAGGGCGGGGGCTAGGCGGCGTCGAACGCGACCGGAAGCGTTGCCGGGCCGCTGATTCCGATCATCGGCTTCCACCGCGCCAAACCGTCTCGTCGCAGGTTCTTCATCCTGCCCGACATCACGACAAGGGCCTCCGCGATTTCGCGACGCGCCAGGTTCGCGCCGAGGCAGTAGTGCGCGCCTGCCCCGAAGGTCTGCATGGGCGGCGGGTCCGCGCGCGTGATGTCGAAACGATCCGGGTCGACGTACACGTCCGCGTCGTGATTCGCCGCCGCCGTGTTGCACACGACGAATGCGCCCATCGGAATTGTCACACCGTCGAGTTCGACGTCCTCGACTGTCGTCCGCATTGCGCCGAAAATCACTGGGCTGAACCGCATTACCTCTTCGACGGCCTTCATCGCCAGCTCGGGGCGCTGCGCCAGCAGTTCCCACTGTTCGGGATAGTCGCAGAACACGTCGAGCGCGGCGGCCACCTGGTTGCGGGTGGTGTCCGTGCCCGCCATCAAGATGCCCGCCGCCAGCATCCGCAGTTCGCCGATCGTCAACCGGTCGCCGTCGTCCTCGGCGCGGATCAGCTCGGAGATCAGGTCGTCGGTCAGCGACTCGCGTCGGGTGGCGACCATTCCGTCGATGTAGTTGTCGAGTTCTCCCCAGGCCGTGAGGATGTCGCTTTCGTACTCGGCGACGTTCCAGCTGAACAGCTTGAAGAAGTCGTCGGCCCAGTCGGAGAACAGTTTCCAGTCGTCACGGGGCGCGCCGAGCAGTGCGGAGATGATCGGCACCGGATAGGGCCTTGCGATGTCGGCGACGACCTCGCAGCGTCCCTTCGCGGCGAGCGGAACGGTCAGCCTCGTGATGACGTCGACGATGATGTCGTCCAGCCGCGAGACCGAGCGCGGGGTGAATGCCTTCGACACGAGCCGGCGCAGCCTGTTGTGGCCGTCGCCGTTCATGGCCAGCAGGCTCGTGCTGGCTCGCTGCCACAGCGGGCCGTCGGTGATGCCCTGCGTCTCCAGGCCGAGGCCTCGCGGCACCTGGAACCGGGCATCGCGCAGGGTCGCGCGGACCAGTTCGTAACTGAGGATCTCGGGGCCGTGCGCACCCATCGCGATCGGGCCTTGCTCGAGCGCCTTGCGTAGGTTGCGGTGAGCTTCGTCGGGCGTCGTCGCGTCCTCGTACTCGACGGTCGGCAGATCGGCTTCGAACACGGTCAGGACAGTCATGTGATCATGCTTCTGCGCGCCGGGGAGGGCCGGTAGCGTAGTGCGCTACTCCACCCGCCGCCGGGCCAGACCGGCGAGTGCGCCCGCGCCACCCACCACCAGCATCGCCAGCCATCCGGCATGCGTGACCAGCATCAATCCGCGATGTGACGCGGCGGGACGGTCGCCGCCAAGCCGGGTCGCGGTGATGTCAGCGCCGGACTCGACCACCAGCCAGCCGACGCCCGCCCGGGCCAGCGCGGCGTGGTCGGCGCCCGTCGTCAGCAACCGCTCGACCTCCCTGGCGCGGCCGCCCTCACCGGCCACCAGACGCCCCGAGACCGCCAGGTCCCCGGTCGTCAGCACGTCGGCGCGGACCCACCGCGGAAGCGGGTCGAGCACCGGCGCTTCTCCTGCCCACGGGAACTGCCGCATGCTGCTGCCCGCAGGCAGCACCGCCACCGGATCCGGGTCGGCGTTGATCATCGCCGCGACCGCCGCCCAACCGGGCGGATACCGCACCGCGGTGACCTTGCCGCCGACTCCCCACGCCAGATCCGGCAACGTCGCGATCAGAGCCAGACTGCACACCGCCGCCGTCGCGACGCCGGGCAGCCACCGCCGCAGCATGATCACCGACCCCGCTGCCGAAAGCGTGTAGCCCGGCACCGCCAACGCCACCCACTTCTGGGCGTCGCGCACCACGCCGAGACCGGGCAATGCGCGGACCATCGACTCCACGGCCGCCAGCCCCGGCTCCGTCGCCATCAGGGCGGGCACCACGACGGCGACGGCGGCCAGCACGAGCAGCGGAACCGCGGCGGGGGTGCGGACGGCGACCGGCAGTCCGGCCGCGACGATGCCGAGCAATACGACAACGGCCACCACCGCGAAAAGCGTTGTCCGCGATTCGGGTACAGCCGCACTGTTCCAGATGCCACCGAGGCCGGCGAGGCTGCCCAGCGTGCCGAGTCCCGGCTCGGCACGAGCCGCGAACGCGGGCACACCGTCAGCCTGTGTCGACGACAGCGATCCGGACACCGCGGCGGCCGTCAACCATGGCAGCGCCGCGAGAACCGCCGCACCCACCCCGATGACCGCGCACATCCACCTGGGCCGGCCGGGGCCTGGGGTCAGCGAACACACCAGCGCCACCGTCACGGCCAGCATCAGCCCCGTCGGGGTCAGCCCGGCCAGCGCTGTCCAGAAGGCCAGCGCGCAGGCCTCAATCCACAGCGCCCTGCCGCCCGTTCGCATCCGCAGCACCGTCGCCGCCACCCACGGCAGACACCCGTAGCCGACCAGCAGGCTCCAGTGCCCCTGCAGAAGCCGTTCTGCGACATAGGGATTCCACACCGCCAATGTTGCCGCGAGGAGCTGCCCCGGCACACCTGCGTCGGGCAGCACCGCTGCGGCCAACCGGGCGCTGCCCCAGCCCGCAAGCCACAGCCCGGCGATCAGCAGCACCTTGACCGCGATGCCGCCGTCGACGACATGCGACGCCAAGGCCACCGCGAAATCCTGCGGCAGGGCTCGCGGCGCGGCGTCCGAAAGACCAAGTGCGGCATCGGATAGGTACGACCGCGGGCTGGATACGGCGTCACGCAATAGCAGATATCCGGGTTTCAGCAGCGGGCCGGTCACCACAAGAGCGAGCGCCAGCGCATAGGCCGGCGCCCAGAACTTCGTCAGAAAGCGGTTGATCAGACCTACCGGTCTGGTGGCTGTCTGGGCCGCTGGGTGGGCAATTGCAGCTTCTCGGTCTTCGCCTCGGCGCCGGGCACCTTGATGCCCTGGGTGTCGAAGAAGCCGTGATCGGCCTCGTCAAGGCCGGGGTCGATCAGCGCGGACTCGGCGCGCAGGCTGAACGATCCGAGCAGCGCACCACCGACGAGCGACACCAGTCCGATGGCGGTGAAGGTGATCGGCAGGATGCGTCCCCACAGCGCCACCCGGTCGCGCTCGTCGCGGGCAGTGGAGACCTGGGACTCGACCGTCTGCTCGGTGGAGGTGACGGTGTAGTCCACGAACGTCACCTCGGGCTTGAGCGCCTCGCGCGCGTAGTACTGGTTCGCGCGCTCCTTGGACTTGACGATGGTGCCCGACACCGGATCCACCCAGAACGTGCGCTGCGCGGCGTAGTAGCGCGTCATGGTGACCGGCTCGTCGGGGTTGCCGGGGATGCCCCACATCCCCGCGGGCGCGGTCACCTGACTGTCCTCGTCGTTGTCGAACAGCGACGCGTACTTCACCGGCTCGACCAGCTTGCCGTCGCCGTCGTAGCCGACGTTCTGCGTGAACCGGTAGGTGGTCAGGCCGTTGACGTCTTCCTCGCCGTCGTAATTCGCATCGAAGGCCTTCTGGGCGATCGGGTCGAAGTACGGGTAGGTCTTCTTCTCGGTGTCGAACGGGAAGCGGTAGGCCAGCCCCTCGTGCGGAAGCGCGATATTCGTCGGCGGTTGATCGTCCTGGATCGTGCGCGGCTTCTGCACGGCGCCACCGGGATTGCTCTCGCTGGAGACGGCCATCGCAGTCTTGCGGTCGAGGGTGACGGTGTCGACCAGGGCCAGCAACAAGCCGTTGTCCTGTTGCTTGTCGGTGCGCCGCACAGTCGTGCCGACCTGAAGGGTGACGACGTCGGCGTTCGACGGCGCCTCGACGCTGATCTGCTGCTGCTGGGTGATCGGCACGTTCTTGCCGATCTCGAACTTCGGGGCGGCCAGTGACGCCGGGTCGAACGCCGTTCCGGTTCCGTCGCTGACCAGGGTGGCGTCCAGGTCCAACGGAATCTTGGTGATCTTGCTCTTGGTGTAGGTGGTGAGCAGCAACGCGGCGATCAACAGGGCAGCTCCGAGCCCGATGATTCCGCACGCCGCGATACGCAACGCCACTGCGCGGTTCAAACCGTTCCTCCCTGGCTTGATGTCGCCGGCCATCCGGCTCCGTCGGTTTGGGCTGACCCAATGGCTAGCGACCCTAACAGCACAAACTAAGGGCCATCATTTACTACGACGGCTTACCCGTTCGGGCGTCCTGCACACTGGTCGACGTGGCACGTTCAGAAGCCGTCGGCGGCACCCGCGGATTCTTACCCCCCGTCGAGGGAATGCGGGCCTGCGCGGCTGTCGGCGTCGTAATCACCCACGTCGCCTTCCAGACCGGGCACACCGGCGGGATGGCGGGGCGGCTTTTCGGCCGGTTCGATCTGGCCGTCGCGGTGTTTTTCGCGTTGTCGGGCTTCCTGTTGTGGCGCGGCCACGCCGCCGCGGCCCGCGGCCTTCGCCCGATCCCGCGCACCGGGCACTACCTGCGGTCCCGCCTGGTCCGCATCATGCCCGCGTACCTGGTGGCGGTCATCGTCATTTTGACCCTGCTGCCCGACGCCAAGGCCGACCTGACGGTCTGGCTGGCGAACCTGACGCTGACCCAGATCTATGTGCCGTTGACGCTGACGGCGGGGCTGACACAGATGTGGAGCCTTGCCGTGGAGGTGAGCTTCTACCTCGCGCTGCCCGTATTAGCGCTGCTGGTGCGGCGGGTGCCGGTGCGCGCACGCATCCCCGTGCTCGCCGCCGCAGGCGTGCTGAGCCTCGGCTGGGCGCTGATCCCGATCGACACCCCCGTCGGCGTCAGCGCGGTGAACTGGCCGCCCGCGTTTCTGTCCTGGTTTGTCGCGGGCATGCTGCTGGCCGAGTTGACGGTGACCCCGGTCGGCTGGCCGCATCGGCTGGCCAGGAAACGGGTCCTGATGGCGGCCGCGGCGGTCGTCGCGTTTCTGATCGCGGCCTCTCCGGTGGCGGGGCCGGAGGGCCTGACGCCGGGCACCGCCCACCAGTTCATCGTCAAGGTCGCGATGGGCGCGGTGGTTTCGGGTGCGCTGCTGGCGCCGCTGGTGCTCGATGCACCGGACACTTCGCACCGGATCCTCGGCAACACCACGATGGTGACGCTGGGCCGGTGGTCCTACGGGTTGTTCATCTGGCACCTGGCCGCGCTGTGGATGGTGTTCCCGATCATCGGCGAATTCGCATTCAACGGGCATATGCCGGTCGTGCTGGTACTGACCGTGGTGTTCGGCTTCGCGATCGCGGCGGTCAGCTACGCGCTTGTCGAGTCGCCGTGCCGAGTTGCGTTGCGGCGCTGGGAGTATCGTCACAGCACTCCCGACGCGCCGGCCCCGCTGCTCGACAGTGCCGTGAGGACTGGTTGAGCGGACGGCCACCGGGTACAGGTAGCTGATCTCGGAGTTTCCTGACCGCCTTCGCCATCGAGCGGCTCAGCTGAGCCGCGCGATGACGTCGTCGCGGACGGCCGACCGGCGTGCCTTGCCCGCGTCGTCGCGCAGCGGCGTGTCACTGAATTCCACCGTGCGGGGCAGCTTGTAGCCGGCGATGCGCTCGGCGAGGAAGGCGATGACGGCGGCCTCGTCGAGCCCGTCCGCCTGGACGATGGCATAGGGTACCTGCCCCAGGTCGCCGTCGGGAATTCCAACGACCAAGCAGGACAACACATTCGGGTGTGCACTCAGCGCGGACTCGATCTCCGCGGGATAGACGTTGCGGCCGCCGACGGTGAACATGTCGACGCGGCGGTCGTTGAGGTAGAGGAAGCCGTCGGCGTCGAAGTAGCCGAGGTCGCCGAGTGAGTCCCAACCGTCGCGGCTCTTCGCCTTCGACCCGATGTAGCGGTAGGTCGGCGGACTGCCGGGCGACGGCCGCATGTAGATCTCACCGCTGACGCCGGGCGGGCATTCGTTGCCGTCGTCGTCGAGCACCTTCATCTCGCCCGCGACGACGACGCCGACCGAGCCGGGGTGGGTCAACCACTGGTCACCGGAGATGAAGGTCAACGCTTGAAGTTCGGTGCCGCCGTACAGTTCCCAGACGGTCTCCGGTCCGACCAGCTCGATCCACGCCTGTTTGATCGCGGGTGGGCACGGCGCCGCCAGATGCCAGAACCGGCGGATCGACGACAGGTCGTAGGCGTCGGGGTTGGCCCGGTACACCGGCAGCAGACGCTGCATGATCGTCGGCACCGTCGCCAGGAACGTGACCCGGTGTTGCGTGACGAGCGAAAGGAACCCGTGCGGTTCGAAGCGCGGCATCAGCACCATGTGATGGCCCTGCACCAACCCGACGGCGAACGTGGTGAAGCCTGTGTTGTGGGACAGCGGAACCGACAACAGGTTGACGTCGCCGTCCTGCGCGCCCAGCGGATCGCCGGCCTTCGGCGGAAACCGGCTGTCGCCGCCCGCCTCGATCAGCTTGGGCCTTCCAGTGCTGCCGCCGGAGGCCATCGACTTCCACACCGGCGACACCACTTCGGGCAGCGCGGCATCAGACAGCGCCGGATCCGGTGTGAATCCGACCGGCACGCTTGGCGTCTGGCCGCGCGGATCGTCCCGGCCGACGATGAGTGCCTGCGATCGCAGGTCCAGCAGGGCCGCGAGTTCGGTGTCGGGCAGCCGCGCCGACAGCGGCTGGGGCGTCGCGCCGAGCTTCCAGGCGGCCAGCACAGACTGCGCCCACTGGATCGAGTTGGGCAGCACGATCGTGACGTAGTCGCCGACGCCGACGCCGCGCTCGGCGAAGGCGCGCGCCAGCCGGTTCGTCGACAGGTCGAGTTGGCGCCGGGTCAGCGTCTGACCCGAGCAGGTGACGGCGGGCGCATCGGGGTCTTGGGCGGCCAGTTGCGAAACCTGGGTGCCGATCGGTGGCGTCTGGACTGCCACGTCAGTAGCCGCCCTGCGCGGCGAAGATCGTGCGCGGGTTGTCCACGAGCATCGTGGTGATCTGCTCATCGGTCACCCCGCGTTCCTTCAGCGCGGGCAGCACGTCATCGGAGATGTGCAGGTAGTGCCAGTTAGGCGTCGCCAGGGGAAGGAGTTCCTCCGGCAGCCAGTCGTTGAAACAGGCTGCGTCGTGGGACAACACCATCTTGTCGGCGTGGCCGCGCTCGCACATCGTTGCGACGGTTTGCACCCGCTCCTCGGTGTTGAGGAACGTGTCGAGTCCGAAGCGGTCCATGCCGATGTAGGACCCGTTGGCGATCAGCTCTTCCAGATAGCCGATGTCGGTGGAGTCGCCGGAGTGCCCGATCACCACCCTGCTCAGGTCGACGCCCTCCTCGGCGAAGATGCGCTGCTGCTCCAACCCGCGCCTGGTGGCGGCATGGGTGTGCGTCGAGATCGGCACACCGGTCTGGCGGTGCGCCTGCGCGACCGCGCGCAGCACCCGCTCCACACCAGGCGTGACGCCCGGTTCGTCGGTGGCGCACTTGAGGATTGCCGCCTTGATGCCGGTGTCCGCGATGCCGCCGGTGATGTCGCGGACGAACATGTCGGTCATGATCTCCGGGCCGTCCAGCAGCGTGCCGGGCCCGCGGAAGTGGAAATACATCGGGACGTCGCTGTAGGTGTAGATGCCGGTGGCGACGACGATGTTGATGTCGGTGGCCGCGGCGATGCGCGCGATGCGGGGGATGTAGCGGCCGAGCCCGATCACCGTCAGGTCGACGATGCTGTCCACTCCGCGAGACTTGAGTTCGTTGAGGCGGTTGATCGCGTCGGCCTCCCGCGCGTCCTCATCGCCCAAGACGTCGGGGTGATTGTCGTTGATCTCGGGGGACAGCACGAAGACGTGTTCGTGCATCAATGTCACCCCGAGGTCGGCGGTGTCGATGGTTCCTCGGACAGTATCCAGTTGCGGCACTCCGCCGATGCTAGACCGCAGCCGCAGCAGTTCGAGGGCTTTCACGCGCCGCCACCGGCGGCCTCAGCTACGGGGCTGATCTTGCGGAGCCTCAGCTGTTGGCCATGTAGAGACGGCCAGCGCGGCTATGGAAATCAGCGCAAGCAACTGGACGCCTGCGGAATGCCCGGCGTAGCCGTCCACCGATCGCCATGGGCCCTGCGACAGCACCGCGCCCGCCAGGATCAGCCCGCAGGCACTCGTGCCGACGGTGAGCGCGTCACGCAGCCGGGCCCGGTTGCGCAGCACGTAGTTGAGGCCGATCGCCGCTCCCATCACCACGACACCGGCGACGCCTGCGATCACGGCGCCTAGCGCGACGATCGCCAACCCCGTCGCGACCGCACCGGGTTGCCACGGCCGCGCCGGGTCGGCGGCCGGCGGTGGGCGACGCGCAGGCACCAGCGCCAGCAGCAGAAGAATCGGCAGCAACGCCAGCCCGCCCGCGATGCCTGCCCGATAGACGGCATTGGAGCCGAACGACAATGTGATGGTGCCCGACGTACCCGCGGGAACCACCCAGCCCTGCTGCCAACCGTTGACGGTCACCGGGGTGAGCGTGGCGCCGTCGGCGGTGCGGGCGGTCCAGCCCGGGTTGATGCTCTCGGGAACCACCAGTACGCGGGATGCCTGCGCCGCCGGCACGTCCACCTCGCGGCGGTCATTGCTCCATCTCGCTGTCTGCACGGGACTGCTTGGCGCGCTCGGCAATTCACGGGCCAGCGGCCCGGCGAGCTGCACTCCGTCGACGACGAACGCCGCGCCCGGGCTGATCAGCAGTTCCTGCTGGCCTTCGGGCAGCGCGATGGGGGCGGTCCGGCACGGCTTGGCCGCAATCGGGTCGCCGTCGAGCAGCGCACCGACCGTGGTGTCGATGGTGGTCTGCACGAACTGGCCCGCGACGGCGATGATCGGCCCGCGGCCACACGGCAGCGTCACCGCCCGCTTTCTGTTGCGGGCCGCGTCGGCGGCGGCGATCGGTTGACCGTGCGCGTCGAGCGCGGTGACCTCGGCCAGCCCTGGCGGCTTGATCTGATCGAAACCCAGTGCGGTGCGGTCGATCACGTCATCCCAGTCGAGGATCGACACCTTGACCGTGTCGGTGACCTTCGGCCGCAGCTTCACCGTCTGCGCCCCGTCGTCTGCCAACCGGCGCACCTGCGGGCCGTCACCGATGTCGACCGCCACCATCCGAGGATGCGCGGGCAGCGTCGACGAACTCGGCGTCAACCGCAGTGCGCTGACCTCGCTGGCGGACGGCAACTTGAGCGTCAGGTTCGGCGGTGTGCGGTACTGCGCCACCCGCTGCGGCGCGGTCCACGCCGTGCGCGGATCGCCGTCGGCGGCCGCGTAGACCGAGCCGAGCACGTCGATCGGGTCGGAGTCGCCCATGGCCCTCGCCGTTTTCGGCTGGGCGATCAGGTCGGCAAGGCTGGGGCCCTGCCGCGGCCGCACCCACACCGTCGGCGTCACCGATATCGGCGCGGGAACCGTCAACGTCCGACTCAGGTTCACCGGCTCCTCGGGCGACTGCGCCATCGTCGCCGCACAGTGCACACCGTCGGGTCCGTCCGCGCAGCCGGAGCGCCCGAGCAGCTCCGAACCCAGGTCCCATTGTGCAACAGCGGAATTCGGTGGCGGCCCAGGCACCGACACGGTGTGGCGCAGTTCGATCGGCTGCGCGAAACCGGAGGCGTCGTACTGCGTCACGGTGAAGTCGGTGATGCCGAACTGCACGCCGGGCGACCCGTCGTCGGTGCCCGCCGCGGTGATGCGCACCCACGGCGTCTCGCCGTAGGGCAACGCCGCGGTGATCGGCTTACCCGCCTCGTCGAAGCGCAGTGTGCTGGTTCCGTTGACGGTGGAGATCTCGATGCGGCGGACCTGCGCGCCCACCGCCGTCGCGCTCGGCGTCACGGTGATGGTGGCGTTGGTGACCGGATGGTCGAAGTCGACCTGCAACCACTGCCCGACGGCGGACTGCAGGGCGTTGGACACCCAGCTGGTCGAGGTGTCGCTGTCGATGGCCGCGGTCGGTCCGGTCGCGGGCGCGACGCTGGGCAGTGCGGTGGAGTCGGCCGCCGAACTCGACACCGTGATCCGGCCACCGGTCCAGTCGCCGTGCACCGTCCGGGTGTCGCCCGCGGGATAGTCGAGCACCCGGTTGAACGTGTGCCGGGCGTCCCCCTCGGCGCGGATCGCCGACGAGTGGTCGTCGACGCGACCGTAGTCGGTTTCACGCGCCAGCGGGGTGTCGGTGACGGTGACGACCGGAGTGCGCAGCCCGGCGCGCTGCGCGTCGGCGGTCAGCAGCGTCGGCCCGAGCGGCGGTTGGCCGAGCAGCCTGCGGCGTTCGTCGAGCCGCAGCAGCGCCTCGGGTCCGCCGTCGACGCGGGCCATCGCGTCGGTGTCGGTCAGATAGGGAGCGCCGGGTGGGCCACGCGTGGTGCCGTCCCTGCTCCTCGCGTCCGCGTCCACCCGGTAGATCTCGACGGCGGGATACTTCGGCCGCAGCCCGCTGTCGGTGATGAAGCCGGCGAGCGTGCCGGGTCCGACCTGATCGCCGAACTCCGCCACCTTCGATAGTCCCGGCGAGCCGTCGATCGCGCGGTGCACGACCACGGGCCGCGCCGACCGAGACGTCTCGGGGTCCAGGTCGTTGCGGACGACGACGTAGGAAATGCCTTGGCGGGCAAGGGTATCCGCAAGCCCGGCGGATGGCCGCCCTGCGGCGAAGAGCCGCTGCACCGAATCCAGCGCGCGAATCGTCTGCGGCGGGGTGAGGGGGATCGAGTCGCGGACGCCCCACGGGCTGTGGCCGAGCACCTGGAGGGGCTCGTCGTGACTGCTTCCCCACACCTGGGTTGCGAACGGCGCGCCAGGCGCCACCAGCACACGCCCGGGCGGAGACCCCGTGTTGTGCTCGTCGAGCCAGGCCGCCGTCTCGTGCCAGTACGGCGGGATCGCGTCGAATGCACCCGGTGGAGTGAGCCGGCCCGTCCACGCCAGCGATGTTCCCGCCGCCAACGCCAACAGCACCACGATGCCGACCGCGACCCGTTTGTTGTTCTCGGGGTGGGCGAAGGCGTGCACCCATTCGCGTCGCGGCACGCTCAGAGGAAGTGGGATGCGGCCGAGCAGATGCGCGAGGCCGAGCACCAGCGGCAACCGGATCAGCGGCTCCAGCTTGTGCACGTTGCGAAGCGGGGTGCCGTCCGCATCGAGGAACGTCTGGACCGCATGTGCAAGAGGCGATCCAAGACCACCGGCATATCCGGCGGCCAGCAGCGCGACGCCGGTCAGCAGTATCGTCACCAGCCTGCCGCGGGCGGGCATCGCGCGCATCGCCAGCCCGGCCAGGCCGGCTGCCGCGACGATCGTGGTGGCCAGCACCGCCACCGTCCCGGTAACAAGCGTCGCGCCCGCGGTGGCGGTCGGCGCGACGAACGGAGTCCAGCTGTCGGTGCCGCGCAGCACCTCGGTGAGCGACGTCCATTGCGTTGTGACGCCGGAGGATTCGATGAAGTCGAGGAACGGCGGACTGACCCGGCCGAGCATGATCAGCGCCACCACCCACCACGTGACGGCCAGCACCGCGCACACCGCCCACCAGGCGGTGAACCGCAACCACAGCCGGTTGGGCCGGTGGCAGGCCCACCAGATGAGCGCGGGCAGACAGCCCGTCAGCGTGGCGACCGCGTTGACCGCACCCATGAGTGCGAGAGCCAGCGCCGAGCGCGCCGCGAGCACCCGCACGCTACCTGTACTGCTCCTCGCGTGCGCAAAACCTGTTCCTCGCAGGGCGCCGATGACCGGCAGCAGCACCCATGGCGCCAGCATCATCGGCAGCGTCTCCGACGATATGGCCCCGATCGTGGTGAGCACGCGCGGCGACAGCGCGAAGGCCGCGGCGGCGACGACCCGCGAACCCGGTGTCCCGATGCCGAGCGCCTCCGCCAGTCGCAGCAGTCCCCAGAACCCGACCGTTAGCAGCAGCGCCCACCACAGTCGCTGGGTCACCCAACCCGGCAGCCCAAGCACGTCGCCGAGCAGGAAGAAGGCGCCGTGCGGGAAGAGGTAGCCGTAGGCCTGGTTCTGCGCCTGGCCGAACGGCAGTTCGCTGTTCCACAGGTTGAGCGCGCGGGTCAGGAACCGCAGGGGGTTGGCGGTCAGGTCGAGCTTGGTGTCCGGCGAGATCTTTCCCGGCGACTGCGCGAAGGTGAGGAGCAGCGAGAGCGCGGCGACCGGCCACAGCCAACGGCGGGAGAGCGGTGGGCCCACGCCCGCAGGGCGGAGGACGGAGCTAGCTGCGGTCGCCGTACTCGACACGGTTCAGCACGGCCGACGCCGGATCGCCAGCCTGCACCGGCGGCTTGGTGTCCTGCTGCACCATCAGCGTGATCCCGAAGATGGCGGCCGCGCCCAGTAATAGGCCGACAACGATGCTTGCCGCAGCGGGCACCAGAAACCGGTCCATGCGGCCAACCTTACATGCGGCCGATATCCGGCTCCGGCAGCGCCATGACAGCATGACCCCATGGCCCTGCCCCGTGTACTCGGTGCGCTCGCGGCGCTGACCGGCTTGTTGCTGGCCTGCTCGCCCGCCACCGAGAAGCCCGCCGCTTCGCCCTCTAGTGGCCCGTCGAACACGTCGTTGGGCCGGCCGCTGCCCGGTGCGCCCGTACCGCCCGCCTGCGGTGACGTGCTGGCGTCGATGTCGACCCGCGACAAGCTGGCTCAGCTGCTGATGGTCGGTGTCACCGGCGCCGACGACGCGCGGGCCGTCGTGGACAACCAGCACGTCGGCGGGATCATGATCGGCAGCTGGACCGACCTGTCGATGATGGGCGCACCGCTCGCCGACATCGCCGCGTCCGCGGGCCCGCTGCCGTTGGCGGTGAGCACCGACGAGGAAGGCGGCCGGGTGTCCCGGCTTGCCGACATGATCGGCGAACAGCCGTCGCCGCGGTTGCTCGCACAGACCAAAACACCTGCCGAGGTCCACGACATCGCATTCCAGCGCGGCCAGGCGATGCGGGGCCTCGGCGTCACCATCGACTTCGCGCCGGTCGTCGACGTCACCACGGAATCCGATGACGAGGTGATCGGCGATCGCTCGTTCGGTTCGGATCCCGCGCAGGTCGTCGAGTTCGCGGGCGCCTATGCCCAAGGCCTGCGCGACGCCGGTGTGCTGCCGGTGCTGAAGCACTTCCCCGGCCACGGCCACGCGTCGGGCGACTCCCACGAGGGCGGTGTGGTGACCCCGCCGCTGGCCGACCTTCAAACCCTCGACCTCGTGCCGTACCGGACCCTGACCACGCAGGCGCCGGTCGCCGTCATGGTCGGCCACATGCAGGTGCCCGGCCTGACAGGCACCGACCCCGCCAGCCTGAGCCCCGCTGCGTACGGACTGCTGCGCTCGGGCGACTACGGCGGGCCCGGGTTCGGCGGGCTGGTCTTCAGCGACGACCTGTCCAGCATGGGCGCCATCAATCAGCGCTACGGCGTCGCCGATGCGGCGCTGCGTGCGCTGCAGGCCGGTGCCGACGTCGCGCTGTGGGTCACCACCGACGAGGTGCCCGCGGTGCTGGACCGGCTGGAAAAGGCGCTGAATGCCGGTGAACTGTCACAGGCCAAGGTCGACGATTCGGTGCTCAAGCTGGCCGGCCAGAAGGGGCCCAACCCCCGCTGCTGAGGTCGCGCTCAGCGGACCGCGAGCACCACTTCCAGCGTCGGATCCGATGCGCTGATCGGACTGCCCGCATGGCGAAGCGCCGACAGCAGCGCGATGACGTCGTCGTCGAGGCGTTCGCCCGGCATCACCAGGGGAATGCCCGGCGGGTAGGGCGTAATCGCCTCGGCCGCAACGCGTCCCGATGCCTGTCGGAGCGGAACCGCCTGGTCGGCGGCGAAGAACGCCTCGCGCGGCGTCAGCACCGTCTCCGGACGGACCGCGAGCAGGTCGGCGGTCAAGCCGCCCGATGTGCCTGCGTCGCGTCGTCCGAAATGATCGGCGACTTCGGTGAAACCCTCGACCAGCCGGTCCATGTCGGCGTCGACGTTGCCGATCGTGGTGATGCACAGCACGTGTCCGGCGCCCGCCAATTCGGGTTGCACACCGTGCACCCGGTTGAGCCGCCGACCGCAACCAGACCGGCAAGCACCGACTTGTGCGCGTTGCGGGCGACGAGCACCGGCTGATCGGCCCGTAGCGACGCCAGTGCGACGGCGATGTTCCCGCCGGTCGAGCCCTGCACCAGGATGAAGCTCTGCGGAACCCCCCATGCGTCGGCGATCAGTCGTTCGGCAGCCAGGATCGGACCCTGCGGGCAGTGCAGCGTGTCGGTGTCGGGCAGATTGTTCAGGTCGACCGCCGCGATGTTCTCCCGAAACCATGGGTCGAGCGTGCGGCCACCCTTGTGACCGGGACTGTAGAACGGCGCCTGATCCCGTTCGACGAACCGCCTCAGCGCATCGAAAAGCGGTGCGGCGTCGGGCATCAGAGCGAATACACGCGTGCGGCGTTGTGCACGCCGATCATGTCGACGATCGCGATCGCATCCTGTTCACCGCACTCGCCCGTGCGCACCCACTCGCCGAGCACAAGGCCCATGGCGCGCCGCCACAGCACGGCGCCGAGCAGATGGAGCTCCGGCGGCCCGAAGGCATCCGACGAGTACAGCTGCTTGGCGAAGGGGGCGGTGTCGAGCGCCTCGCCGACCAGTGCGGTCGATCGGCTACCGAGGTAGTTGATGGCAAGGCCCACATCGAAATTCACGTGATCGAACGCCTGCGCCAGATAGCCGGCCTGACGGTGGAACGGGTAGCAGTGCAGCAGCAGCACCGGCACAGGCGTCATGGCGCGCAACAGCGGCAGCAGCAACAGCGGATCGGTGCGGTTCAGGTCCAGATCCCGGTCGCCGAACCCGACGTGTACCTGGATCGGCAAGCCGTGCTCGGCCGCCTCATGCACACCGAAGGCGATCAGCACCGGGCTGTCGACGCGTAATCCGTTGCCCTGCGAGGCCAGTGAGCGGGCGTGTTCGACGACCGTCATATCGGTCGGCCGCGACCAGTCGATGTCGAAGTTGGTGCGGTAGGCGGCGATGGTCTTGGTACCGACGATGTGCTGCGAGTTCGCCGCCTCCTGCATCGCCGCACGGAATGCGGCGGGAAAGTCGTCGGGATCGGTGCCGGTCTCGAGCAGATCCTCGGTGAGCCGCTCCAGACGCAGGATCTCCGAGGCAGGTCTGCCGGACAGCTCGGTGAGCTGATCGAGGGTGGTGAGCATGTCACCCTTGAACCCGGTGTCGACGACCCAGCGCGCGACGCCCGCCCTGGCCAGCATCGTGGCGGTCAGCTCGTCGGGGCCGAGCTCGCTGCGCCGCGCCCAGTAGTCGTCGGCGGCTGCATGTCGTGGCAGCCCGAGAACCGGTGCGCACCAGCGCCGGATCGCGAGACCGAGCGGCGAGTCGAACATCGTCATGAAGTCGGGAACGGGGTCCGTCGAACCTTCGTTGATCGACGCCTCGAAGGCTGCCCGGTCGACGGGTTTGTTGAACGCACCGTGCACGTGGTGGTCGATGAGCGCAATGCCGCGCAGGTGATCGGCCAGCGCCTCGGGCACTCGATCCTCGACGCCTGCGAAGACGTCCGCGACATCACCATCCGGCATAACGGGCGACCTCCTCGGCGTCGACCTTTCCGGCGGCCGCGTCCGCGATGGCCTCGCCCAGGATGGCCGCGGCCCGTCCGGCCTCCTCCTCGGTCAGCACGAGCGGCGGGGTGATCTCCAGGACGTTGCCGCCGACGTAGAAGACGACCGCGCCCAATTCCCATGCACGGTAGACCACGTGTGCGGCCAGCCTCGGATCACGGTCGCCGGTCTGCGGATCGACCAGTTCGAGCCCGATCGCGAGGCCGCGGCCGCGCACCTCGCCGATGCGGTCGGCACCCGGCGACCCGGTCAGCGCCCGCAACTGGTCCCGCAGCGCCGCACCGACTTTCGCCGCATTGTCGGCCAATCCCTCGGCCACGATGGTGGCGAGCACCGCCCGCCCCGCCGCCGTGCACACCGGATTGCCTGCCGTGGTCAGCAGCGCTGCCGCGGGAGGCTCGTCGAGAATCTCCGCGGGGCCGACCGCCGCGGACAGCGGCAGACCGCCGCCGAGCACCTTGCCGAACGTCACGATCTCGGGTACCACGCCGTCGTGCTCGAAGGCGTGCATGGTGCCCGGCCTGCCGAGGCCCATCTTGACCTCGTCGCAGATCATCGGCACGCCGTTGGCACGGCAGCGGTCGTGCAGTTGCGCCAGAAACCCGTCCGGCGGCACCACCAACCCGCCGTCGGAAAGGATCGGCTCGACGATCAGGCAGGCGATGGCGCCGGTCGCGAAGTGCTTCTCAGCGAGGTCAAGGCACGCGGCGACGTCTGCATCGATGCCGCAGCTCGTGGGCCGAAAAGGGTTGGGGAAGGGGAGGAAGACAACATCGGCATCCGGTGTCGCCCCGGCGTCGACATGCACGCCAGAGACGCCCATCGCGACGCCGACACCGCCGTGATAACTGTGCTCGAACGCGACCACCGTGCGCTTGCCCGTCGCGTGCCTGCAGGCCCGCAGGGCGACATCACATGCGTCAGATCCCGCGTGGCCCAGATAGACCCGTCGTTCACCGCCTCCCGGCACCAGCGCGAGCAGATCCTCGGCAAGGCCGACGGAATCGGGATGCACCGCCGAAAGCCCGCCTGCGCCAGGCGCCGTGCGCACTGCCCTGCTGACCGCTTCGACGACCGCGGGATGGCCGTGCCCGAGTCCGCTGGCCGTCCAGGTGGCCGAAAGGTCGAGCAGTTCGCGGCCGTCGGGAGTGACAAGCGTCGAGCCGTGTCCGGACACCACCTCGAGCGGGAAGAAGCGCAGCTTCTCGATGCCCGCGACCGACGCTTCGTCCCGTTCGTAGAGCGTGCTCACGACTTCAGGTTCAACTCGGTCGATAGCGATTCGCCGACACGCTTGGCGATACCGGAGGCCGCGATAGCGATGATCAACCCGACGAGGCACCAATAGAGCCCGAGCAACGGTGCGGCGGATAATGTTTCGGCGTCCTTCACGTTGAACCACAG
>NZ_JAVHWR010000045.1:0-7709 GCF_032159565.1 Mycobacterium sp. | reverse complement strand
CCCCCCCCGGCGCCTCCCCATGCCCACTTGACAAGATTCTCTACATATCAGTTGTTTGTTGGTGGTGGTTGGGGTTGGAAGGGTTCGTACCACCACCAGTCTGCGCGCTCACCGGTGGGTCCTCGATAGGGCGCCACGCCCGGCGGGGGTTTAGTCGGTGGACGGGCGAGCGATCCCGCGCTGAGTTGTCTTCCCGCGCTGTCGGTGACGGTCAGGGTGTGTGCGGGTCCGGCGATCGTAATGACCCCCCGATGGTGCAACCGATGGTGGTACGGACACACCAAGACGAGGTTGTCCAATTCGGTGGGGCCGCCGTCTTCCCAATGGCGGATGTGGTGGGCGTGCAGGCCGAGGGTGGCCCCGCAGCCGGGCACCGCACACGTGGGATGGCGGTGCTCGAGGGCACGACGAAGCCGGCGATTGATTACCCGCGTCGCCCGCCCGGCTCCGATGACCTGCCCGTCGCGTTCGAACCACACCTCGCAGGTGGCGTCACACAGCAGGTATCGACGCTCGGACTCCGTGAGCAGCGGACCCAGGTGTAAGGACGCCGCGCGTTGATTGACGTCCACGTGCACCACCACTGTGGTGTGCTGCCCATGTGGGCGGTGGGCGGCGTCGGCGTCCCACCCGGCCTCGACCAAGCGCATGAACGCCTCTCCAGCGCCGGGCAGCGGCGGCCGATTCGGTGAGGGTCGGTCGTCGTCGTGATGGCGCTTCCACTCGGCGATCAACGCATCCTGATTTGACTGCAGCGCCGCATCGAATTTCGCCGCCTCGAGCTTGGGCAGTGTGATCCGCCAAGTGGTGGATTGCCCGTCGGTAGTTTTGGTGATCGACCGCTGACGTTCGGGTTGCGGATCCGGTTCCGGACGCGGTTCGAGCTTGATCGCGGTGCGCAGCTGGCCGACGGTGGCGACCTCGGCCAGCGCCGCATAGTGTTCATCAGAACCCTCAGCTGCCCGCTCGGCGATCACGCCGACCTGATCCAGCGACAGCCGGCCCTCCCGCAAGCCCTGGACACAGCGGGGAAACTCCACCGCCCGGCGCGCGACAGCAGCGATGGTGTGCGCGTTTGTCGGAGACGAACCGGTCTTCCATGCCAGCAACGCCGCCACCGACCGCGCCCCCGTAGCACCGCATAGCTCGTCGCGCTCCATCTCCGCCGCGATCTCCACGATGCGCCCGTCGATCGCATTGCGCTGACCGGCCAACTCCGACAACTCCTCGAACAGCACCGCGAGGCGCTCATCAGAGCGCACCGCAACGGCGCCAGAGCATGCGGTCGAAGTCATGGTTCCATCATTGCAGCGGGGTCCGACATTTAATGGCGCTCAGACCGCGTCATCGAGCCACCAGTAGTCGGCCTCCCTCAACACTTCCCGCTTGTAGCTCGTCCGCAGCGCGTCGATCGCGGCGAGTGTTCGCGACGTCAGTTCGTCTCGTATCCCGCTCTGCGCGTGTGCGAATGGGACGAACGCGCGCAGCAGATCGGGAGCGTCTAGCACCACCTCCAACGGAAAGCTCTCCTCGAGGTACTGCAGGTCGCCGATTGCCCGTTCGACGCGGACCCCGCTCCAGCGCAACGGGTCACCTGTACCAGACTCGAAGAGCTGCAGCAGCAGCTCACGATGACCGGGTTCGGTGAACGGCGCAGCGGAACTGGTAGCGAAGAACGTATTGCAGAGCTTGTGGTTCGACTCCGAGTTCCCTGCCGGTGACCGGTGTTCACCGCCCTCTGGCAGCCGATCCACCAGCCACCGAACGAGTGCACGGTAGAGCGGCCAGGTGGCACTCTCCGGGATTAATGTCGGTTTGTTGAGCGCATCCTCGATCCACGTCCGCGCATCATTGAGCGCCATATCGAAAACAGAAGTATCGCTGCTAGATTCGGCTACTCGCGCAAGCACCTCGTCGATCGGACCCTTGACCACTCCAGCGTCGAAAACGCGCGACGACATGTTGTGATCGATCCCGACGGCGACGGTCAGCTCGTGCCCGCCGTCGAATCGCATACCGATGACGAGTTCGTCGACGTCGCCGAACACATATGCTCTGCGCACCGCTCGGTAGACCTCGACCCGCGAGAGGGCTCCGATCCACCGCGGCAGATGCTCGCCTCGTTCAGCCACTTCGCGTCGGCATCGCTGTTGCGGCTCCGGATCGTCGACGAGGAGCTCGGCGATAACGGCCAACACCGCGGTCGTCTCCCGATTCGGCGTATTGATCAAGCTAGTCAGGATCTGATCGAGATAGTTGCCGTCACCCTCCGGCGATCTGAGCGAATCGGGTTTCGCCACGTGGATCATCATGCTGGCGATGCTGAGCAGGCCGAGTGGGTGCCGATTCAGGGCACGACGTACCGCGTCCCTGAAGGTCGTGTCGGCAGAGCTTTCGTCGTCGCGCTTCTTCGCGCGCCGCTCGTCTCGCCGTGACTGTTTGGCCCTACGTGCTCGTCGTCGGTCGCTCATAGCGCGGACGCTACCCACGGGCAGCGACAACGTCGGCCGCCGTTCAGAGCCCCTTCGCGCTCAGCGCTTTCATCAGTGACGGCCTCCAACCGTAGTCTTGGCGGATCTGCGCGATGAGCGAGGCGAATTCGTCGGCGCGACCGCCGCGTTCATAGAGTTTTGACATCGTCGCCAGCGTCACGGCAATGTGTGGATAGAGCTTGGTGTCGGGATACCGCAGATCACTTTCGAGTTGCGGCCGGTACAGGTCGGCAGCGTGGCCAGGCCGGGCCTTGGCGCCTTGGTCTGCCCCCAGTTCGCGCCACGCCCAGCCGGGGCCGTAGCGGTCGGCGGCCTCCCAGGCGGCGTCGACCCCAATTTCGTTTAACTCGCGAATAGCTTGTCGGACGTCCGCGGTACAGTTCAGTTGAAAGTTGAAGTGGCGCCGCCGGATACTTGGTCGGACAACTAGATCCGCGAAAACGCACCTCCTTAGCGATACGGACTCCTCGCTCGCCGGACGATGCGCCACCTTACTCATCACCGTTTGACCTGCGGGTCGAGTTGGCCCGCCATCGCCTGAGGAGGGCAGATGACGACGTCGGATCTATGGATAAGAAATCTGTCGGGAGGCGATCGCTCGGCCAGCACGGAGGGTTGATCAGCTCCGCGTCGGAGGTGGCCTGGGTTCTTTTGGACTTCATCGACGCCGGCAAGGCGACTACGCACCGAGACCACCGCGACGTCACCGATATCGAGGCGACCGTGAAAGGTGAAATGTTGATCGAAATCTTTACCGAGACAGAGAAGCGTACTGGAAAAACACTATTGGAAAGGGATGGTCATCCAAGCATTCAATGCGTCAACGAAGACGACACCTACCACATCCGAATCATCGAGTTCTGATCGGCCGGAGGCCGCACGGGGCTTCGACATCATCGGAGACGTGCACGGCTGCGCGTCGCTGCTGATGGATCTGCTCGAACGCCTGGGTTACCGCGACCACGGGGCCGGCGCCTATCGCCATGCGGACCGCCAGGCGATCTTCGTCGGTGACCTCGTCGACCGCGGCACGGAGCAGGCGCAGGTTTTGGAGTTGGTCAAGCGGATGGTCGACGACGGCAGCGCCCAAATCGTCATGGGCAATCACGAATTCAACGCTGTCGCTTACAGCATCGAGCATCCGGACCGGCCCGGCGAGTACCTTCGCCCTCGCAACAAGAAGAACGAAAACCAGCATCGGGCCTTCCTAGAGCAGGTCACCGGCGAGACCCGTGCGAGATACCTGAAATGGTTCGCGACCATGCCGCTCTGGCTGGACTTGGATGGCATTCGCGTGGTTCACGCGTGCTGGCACGGGCCGTCGATGCGCGACGTCGAGGATGCGCTCGGGTCGAACCGGTTCAGCACGGTTCACCAATTCGTCCGAGCGTCGGACAAGGCGGACCCGCTGTACAAGGCGGTCGAGGTGCTGTTGAAAGGGCCGGAGATCGACATCACCGGCCACGGACTGCCGCCGTACTTCGACAAGGACGGTTACCCGCGCCGGGAGGCCCGGGTCGCGTGGTGGCGCGAAGGCGCGACCACGCTTCGCGACCTCGCGGTCATGGACGGAAACTTCACAACGGAGAGCGGCGAACCGTATCCGCCCCTGCCAGAAGCCGAGGTCGAGCCGGCGGAGCGGTCGTTCTCCTACCGCGGCGATGTTCCGGTGTTCTATGGGCACTACTGGCGCAGCGGTCAGCCGACGGAAGGGTTGGACTACACGGCTCACACCGCATGCGTCGACTTCAGCGCGATCAAGACGGGCAATCTTGTCGCCTACCAATGGAGCGGCGAGAAGGAGATCCGGCCGGAACACTACGTCAGCTTGGACCGCTAGCACTCGAGGGACCGTTGATGTCGGTGGGGCGGCCTAGCCTCAACCCATGGGGGCGAGGCGTCGCTCGGGTGGGGACTCGGGTTTTGCAGTGGTTTTCGTGGTGCTGTTGGTGGTCGGCGTGATCGTCAAGTTCTTCTGGTTTATCGTCGGCGCGGCGGCGTTGGTTGGCACGTTCTTCGCGGTACGCGCGATCGTGCGGGAGATCGAACGGAGGCGTATCGAAGCTGCCTCCCGCGACGCGGAACTCAGTCGCCGCGCTGAATTGCAACACCGCTGGACACTGCGCGGAGACAGCCGTGGCGTGTACGGCCCAGATGGCGCCAAGGCGATGCGGGCCGTGGTCCCGAACCCTGACGCCGCCAGCGTGATCGAGCCGTCAGAGGAGTTTTCGGCGGTCGCTGCGGTGGCGTACACAACAGATGATCTGAGGACGCTGTTCAGCGAGAAGCTACCGTGTTGGCGATGGGCCGCGTTCGCGTCGGTGCTCGTTCAGCGGCGGGCAGCGGTGCAGGGGCGGTTGCGGGACAGTGCGCTGGGTTTCGTCGGAGCGCCGGCCACAAGGCTGAGTTCTGGCCCAGAAGTGCGGTACTTCGTCACCGAGCAGATCGAAGAGATCGCCGCGCTGGTCGGCCAGGTCGAAAGCTTCATGCTGACAGCAGCATTCGTGGACGTATTCGGCGATCCTGGAGACGAGGCGACGGCCGATGGCGACGGGATCGCGCACGCCGCCAACCGTCTGATGGATTATCACGACCGATTTCTCGACCTGTCGGAGCGATGCAGAAGCGTATCGGTGCCGAACCAGTATTCGGACCTGATGCGTGACGTGACGACGTTCGCCGACATTCCGCTGCAGGGGTATCGCACATTCATCGACGACTTCGTGGCGCGTGTCGGAGAGATGCCAGAGCTGCTTCGCTACGCGAATGGCACAGTGGAGGTCGACCCCGTGCTGCTTCACATGGATAGCGACGGCCAACTTCTCGACCGGATCTTCAAGCGGCTGAGAGCGATACGCGGCGGCTGAGGGCAGATTGACCGACGATCGCGCCGTAGAGTCCCTTCACTCACAGTCCGAATAGCCGACTTGCGCGCTGTACATGCCAGGTGTGCCGAAGAACTGGACGCTGCCCGCGCGAACTGCTACGAACAGGTCAGCTACTTCGTCGTCGTCTTGCTCTCGCTCGAAGAACCGCTTGAGATGCGTGAAGTCTGCCCTGCCTGGAAGCAACTCACCCGTTTCGGAGGCCGCGACGGTCGGTCACTCGGCGCGACGGTACAGCTCGGCGGGACGGCCCCGTCCACTCACGCTTCTGGTACCGGTGGCGACCAACCGTGGTTCCACAGCACGTCGAAAGGTGTCGCGTTGCAGCTCTCGTCCGGCGATCGTTTCATGTGCGATGCGCAGCTCCCGAAGCGTGAACTTGTCACCGAGAAGCCCATCTGGATCCGGCTTGTCGCGATAGCGCGAACGAACATCTTCGACTGCCAGCGTGATGATGTCGGCGTGGTCGAATGGCAGCCGCCCGGGCGCGTCTATTGAGACGAGCCGGGTTGTCTCGGCGAAGCGGTCCGCCAACTGCTCCCGCCGGACCACCTGTACGTGGGCTACGGACAGCACCCACCCGCGGTCGTCACGCTTCGGGTCGTCGAAGACGTGAAGTTGACGCGGGTGCAGACCGCGCACGTTGGCTTTGACGCGCAGTGACCGATCGACGGCGCCGGCAAGTGTCTCTCCTTCGTGGATGAAGGTGCCGGGCAGCGCCCACCCCTTACCGGCCGGACGACGCACCTCTAGGACCACCAACCCCAGTTTGGGGTCCAGTGTCAGGACTGCGGTGTCCACGGCGACCGACGGCCGCGGGTAGTCGGTTAGCTTCCGCCCGCTGGGGTCTCGGTGCCTGTTCGCGCTCATGTCGGACTCGTAGCGTACCGTGATTGACAATTAGCGCATATCTGCGCAAAATTGCCAGCCTGAGGAGGCGGAGACATGACGTCTTACCACGATCGCGTTGAGGGTGTGCTGTTGGGCACCGCGGCAGGAGATGCGCTCGGTGCGCCATACGAGTTCCAGCCACCGCGCGGACCGGAGCTTGAGGTGGCCATGGTCGGCGGCGGCGGGTGGGAGCGCGGCGAATGGACCGATGACACATCGATGGCGATCGCGATCGCTGAGGTGGCGGCGACAGGCGCTGATCTGCGAGGGGCGGCCGCGCAGGACGCGATCGTGACCCGGTGGCTGGAGTGGTCGCGGGTCACCAAAGACATCGGAGTCCAGACGGGCTCAGTGCTCAGGGCTGCGTCGCGCGGCGGAAGCATCACGGCGGCGGACGCGCGGGCGGCGTCGGCGGCGTTCCACCAGCAGACTGGCCGTACCTCGGGCAACGGCGCGTTGATGCGGACTGCCCCGGTGGCCCTCGCTTACCTCGATGACGAAGACGCCATGGTGGAGGCCGCCCGTGCCATCAGCGTGTTGACGCACTACGACCCGGACGCCGGAGACGCCTGCGTGCTGTGGTGTTGTGCGATCCGCCATGCGGTACTCACCGGTGAACTCGATGTCCGAGTGGGGTTGCGGCACATCGCTTCTGACCTACGAGACGTTTGGGCCAGGCGCCTGGATGACGCTGAGGCAGCGCCGCCCGCATCGTTCCCCAACAACGGCTGGGTGGTGACGGCGACGCAGGCGGCCTGGTCGGCGATCGCGAGGACACCGGTTCCCGTCGAGGATCCCGACGCCGGTGTGTTCGGCGCCGACCACCTGCGGGTGGCACTGGACGCGGCCGTCCGCGCCGGATATGACACCGACACCGTGGCGGCGATCGCCGGTGGCCTGCTGGGGGCGGCGTGCGGCGCGTCGGCGATACCGGGCGCCTGGCGGCGGGTGTTGCACGGCTGGCCATCCATCAGGGCGCACGACCTGGTGGCGCTGGCCACGGCGATCGAGCGTGGAGGCAAGCCGGACCTGTTCGACTACTCGTACCCGGGGTCGCCTATCGACACATGCGCGCGGCACCCGTACGACGATCGCGTCCTGCTCGGCGGCATCGGCGTACTGCGGAACCTACCGGCAGGCGTCGATGCTGTGGTGTCGCTCTGCCGCGTGAGCGACGACGACATGTGCGACGACATGCCCCACGTCGAGGTACGGCTGATCGACCGCACCAGCGAAGACGAGAACCCGCACCTGGACTTCGTGCTGCTGGATACGGTGCGGCTGATCGAGCAGTTGCGGGACGAGGGACGCACAGTGCTGGTGCACTGCGTCGCGGCGTACAGCCGCACGCCGGCAGTGGGCGCGCTGTACGGCGCGCGGCTCCGGAGTGTCGACGTGGACGAGGCGGTGCGGGACGTGACGGCGGTGCTGCCGGGTGCAT
>NZ_JAVHWR010000029.1:0-48282 GCF_032159565.1 Mycobacterium sp. | reverse complement strand
CCCGGGTCCACGGCGACGATCACCGTCGACGGATCAAGCGCAACCTTCAACACCGACATGAGCAGCCTCCTCCGAACCGGACCTCATCTGAGGATCCGCCCAGTGACTACTCATGGCCTATCAGCTGCGGCCGGCCTGTTCCACCGACAGCTCGTGCGCGAGCAGCTCGGCGAATGTGAAGGTTCCGGTGGGGCGGTCGTTCTTGCCCAACAGGTAGAGCCGTTTGACGGCGGCGAGGATGCCTTCGGCGATCGAGTCCCGGGTCTGGTTGGCGACCAACATGCCGCGGTCCCGAGGGTTGGTGATGTAGCCGACGTCCACCTGAACCGTCGGCATCCGCGTCAGACGGAGCAGATCCCACGTCCGCCCATGGGTGCGGCAGTCACGTAAACCAGTGCGCGCCACGACTTCTCGCTGTATGAAGTCAGCGAGGTTCCGTCCGATCGTGGACACCGAACCGTGCGAGTTTCCAAAGTGGAACGACGCGACGCCGTTCGCGGACGGACTTGCCTGGGTGGCGCACCGCAGGCTGATCATCAGGTCGGCGCCGACGGTGTTGGCAGTCATGGCCCGTTCGGCGTCCGACGGGCTGCGGTTGGGTGGCCGGGACAGGAAGGTCTCCATGCCGATGGCGGTCATCCGGCCCTCGAGCCGGCTCGCCAGATCCCAGAGGATGTCGGCTTCGCTGATCGGACCCGAGGAGCTTTGGGTGATCTGCCCGTGGTCGTCGCCACCGCGGCCCGGATCGATGATGATGCGCTTGCCGGACAGCCGGGGTCCCGACCGGCGGACCACTTCCTCCTCGCGGATGGCGTGGATGGAGCCGCCGGTGACGCGTGAGCCCAGAAAGTACAAGGAGCGCAACGTCTCCGGGCCGCAGATACCGTCGGGGGACATTCCGTACTCACGCTGATACGACATCAGCGCGTTGTGGGTCTGCAGCCCGAAATGGCCGTCCACCAGCCCGGTGTAAAAACCGAGGTCCTGAAGGCGCGCCTGCAGGGTGGCGACGTCGTCGCCGTACATCGGCGCGCCGAATTGGTGGCTGAGGATGCGCGCGCCGAGTCGATAGGACGCTTCCTTGAGTGCGCGATACGTCGCCTCGCCGACGATGCCGTCGACGAGCAGGCCACGATGCTGCTGGAAAGCGCGAACCGCCTCGTCGAGTTCGAGGTCGAAGAAGTCGACCGCGACGTGTCTACCCGTGCTCAGGTCGGCGTCGGGGCTGTCCACCAGCCCGAGCGCCGCGAGCGCGGTCCGGATCTCGGTGACCGCACCCCCGCGGTCACCTCGACGCAGACTCGACATGTATGGGCCCTTTCGATAACGCTTATCGGCGGCGGTCCGACGGTGACGATTGCAGGAGAGGCTCAGCGGAATTATCTCAGAAGCAGGCCCGATTCAAGAAAACGCCAGGCGAGTCGCCGCGGGGTTGCCAGACCTCAGACGATGTCAGAGAGCTCGCGAAGCAGTGCCGCCTTGCCCTTGGCGCCGACAATCCGCTTCACCGGCTCGCCGCCCTTGAACAGAATCATGGTGGGAATCGACACGACCTGAAAATCGCGCGCGGTGGTGGGGTTGGCGTCGACGTCGAGCTTGGCGATCGTGAGCGAACCGGCCTTCTCGCCCGCGATCTCCTCGAGCACCGGGGCGACCATCTTGCACGGACCGCACCAGGTGGCCCAGAAGTCCACCAGAACGGGAGTGCTGCTCGACAGTACGTCTTCCGAGAACGAGTCATCGGTGACGTTCACCGTCTTGCTGGTCTTCTCAGTGCCGGTCATGGCTGTGCTCCAATCAGGTCGGTGTCTATGGTTTGCGTTGTCCCCGTAGCGGTTTCGGCGAGCCACCGTTCGGCGTCGATCGAGGCCGAACAGCCGGTTCCCGCCGCGGTGATCGCCTGCCGGTAGATGTGGTCGACAAGGTCGCCCGACGCGAAGACACCTTCGACCGACGTGCTGGTGGTGCGGTCACGCACCAGCACGTACCCGGCCGGATCGAGGTCGACCTGGCCGCGGACCAAATCTGACCGCGGGTCGTGACCGATCGCGACGAACACACCGGTGACGGCCAGGCTGGATTCCTCGGCGGTCGCGCTGTTGAGCAGACGCACCCCGGTCACCCGGTTGTCGCCCTGGACCTCCAGCACCTGCGTGTTGGTCATGAAGCGGATCTTCTCGTTCGCCTTGGCGCGTTCCAGCATGATGCGCGATGCGCGGAACTCGTCGCGCCGGTGGATCAACGTCACGCTGCGGGCGAACCGGGTCAGGAAGGTGGCCTCCTCCATTGCGGAGTCGCCACCGCCGACCACGGCGATGTCCTGGTCACGGAAGAAGAAGCCGTCGCAGGTGGCACACGTGCTCACACCCATGCCCAGCAGCCTGTCCTCACCGGGAACGCCCAGGTGGCGGGCCGCTGCGCCCATCGCGAGGATCACGGCGCGGGCGTGGTACTTCTCGTCACCGACGGTGACGGACTTCACCGGCCCCTTGAGCGAGACCTCGTCGACGTCTTCCATCCGGAGATCGGCGCCGAACCGCAGCGCCTGCTCGCGCATCTGATCCATCAGCTCGGGTCCGGTGATGCCGTCGCGGAAGCCGGGGTAGTTCTCCACTTCGGTCGTGGTCATCAGCGCGCCGCCGAACTGCGTGCCCTCGAACACCAGGGGTGTGAGCTGGGCCCGGGCCGCGTAGATCGCAGCCGTGTAGCCGGCCGGTCCTGAGCCGATGATGATGACGTCGTGCACAGAAGATTGAGAAGTCATGCGAGCCTTTCTGCCTGCACGGATACAAACACCAGGGTAAGCCGGGGTGTTCCCCCATCGGTGGTGGGCTGCGTTACGGGGGCGTGACCACGGCTTTAGGCGTGTCGGCGGGTGTCGTCGAGACGGTGATCTTCTCGGCCGTCGGTCCGGACGGGAAACGCGGGTTCGCAGTGGTGTGCAGCAGCAACGCCACGGCCACCGTGATCCCGGCTGCCGCGGCGGCGATGCCGACAAGCAGCAGAATTGTGCGCGACCGGCTTGACCGCGGTCGGGCGGTGGCGTGCGACGGCGCGGTCGGTGCCGCGCGCAGCGCCGCGCTGATGCGGGCCGTCACGGAAGCGGGAACGTCAGGTGCCGAGGCCGAGTCGGTCCCAAGATGGACGAGTGCCTGACGCACCCGCTCCCCGGGAAGCCCCGATTCGCCGCCTCGCATCCGTCAATAGTGACTCACCGCATGGCGCCCCGGGCGTCCGGCACGTCCACGCGGGTATCGAAATAGCCAAGCGCGTCGGCGAGTTTGGCGCGGGCACGCGAACAGCGGCTCTTCACGGTGCCCTCGGCGATGCCAAGCATCCGGGCGGTCTCGGCCACCGAGTAACCCTGCATGTCGACCGCGACCACCGCGGCACGCTGCTCGACCGGTAGCCGCATAAGGGCGCGTTCCACCATGATCGCGGTGTCCACCCGCGGGCTGTGGTCGCCGACGGGGCAGTTGTCGTCGTTGAGCTCCGTGGTTGGGCGGAGCTTGTTGCGGCGCAACCGGTCCAGGCACGCGTTGACGACGATGCGGTACAACCAGCTGCTCACCGCGGCGTCCCGGCGGAATGAGGCCGCGCCCCGGTGGGCGGACAGCAGCGCGTCCTGCAACGCGTCGGCGGCATCGTCTGGGTTTCGGCTGGTCATCATCGCCAGTCGGTACAGCTGCCGATGGTGGCGGTAGAACAGTTCCTCGAAGGCGTACCGGTCTCCCGCGACATGCGCGGCCAGCAACTCGGCGTCGCTGCGATCTCTCTCGGAAACCCCTCCGATGCTGCCCACACAGCGAACCCTAAGCATCCCCGGACACCGGTTGGTGCACCAGTTTGCGCGATGCCCGCTGACTTGGTGCTTCACCAGGCCTGCGCTTGGGATAACGCGCTAGGAGGCCGCCTTCACGGTGATCTCGGCGATGTCCGAGCGGCTCTTACCGTCGACCTGACCCAGGGTGGACACCCAGACCAGCAGGTTCGACGTCGGGGAGGCATTGTCGACCTTGATGGTGTTGGTTCCGGGCTTCAGTGGCGTCGCCGGTGTCAGCACGGTCGTGCCGGCCAGCGACGACGGCTTCGGCGTCTGCGCCGAGCGAATCTCGACCGAGGTGCCGGTGCTGTTCACATTGATGGTGACCTCGCCGACCGTGGTGGGTTGCGGCAGCTGCAGCATCAGCCCGACGCCGTTCTTGAAGTTGGGGAACGGAACGGGATCGCTGTAGGTGTCGATGGGCCACGCCGTCGACTGATTGCCGTCGATCGCCAACGGCGCCTGATCGGGAGCGTCAGGTTCGCCCTCCGGCGAAAACACCGTTGCCTTAACGGGTTTGATGGTCGCGCCACTGCCACTGCCACCGCCGCCCCCGCCGCCGTCCGCGGAAGTGGTGGGCGCGCTGAGCCCCAGTTGGTCCTGGGAGAACCCACCGACGTCACCGAAGATGCCCTTCAGCACCGACCCCAACACGATCAGAGCGATGACGATCACCGCCGCGCCGACGCTCAGGCCGACGATCAGCCCTTTGCGCCTGCGCGCGGCCCCGTCCGGGTCATCGGGCGCGGGGCCGCGAACCCCGGCGGGCGTCGGCACGGCCTCGGGTCGGGCGAGGGGGTTGATCTGCTCGGTCCGGTCCGCGATGGCGGTCGCCTGCTGGAGGAGGTTGAGCAGGGTGGGGGCGCTGCGGATGCCGCCGCCCGCCTGCACCGAGCGCGCGGCCGCGGCCGAGATCTGGAACGGGATGTCGCGGTCGACCGACCGCGGCTCGACCGGCTCGCCCGCCGCGTCGACCTCCGCGGGCTCCAACCCGCTGCGCACCCCGGACTCCGTCAGCGGCCAGCGGTTGATCAACAGTGCATACAGCGCTGCGCCGATGCCGCGGATGTCGTCCTCCGGGCTGGCGTCCGGCGTGGTCGCCGGGAACGCCAGCGCCACGTCGCCCTCGATGCTCACCCGGACCCGGCTGGGATGATCGATCGACATCGCCACACCCGCCCGATGGGCTTGCTCGGCGGCGGCGGCCAGCGTCTGCATCGCGCGGGCGCCGCCGATCGCGGACGGTGACGTCGCCGCGACTTCCTGAAGCGACCCGCCGCGGATCCACTCGCTCACGATCAGCCCGCCCGATCCGGTGTTCGCGACGTCGAGGATGCGGGCGATGCCGGGAGTCTCGAGCCGGCTGAGCCGAAGCGTGCGGTCCAGTATTTCCTGCAGCTCCTCGTCCCGCAGCGCGGCGTCGGGGTCGACGAACGTCAGGGCGACCTGGCGGTCCAGCGCCGTGTCGAGCGCCTGCCAGAACTGGAGGTTGGGCGGCCCGCCGTGGAAGACAAGCAGCCGGTAGCGGCCACCGCCGATGGTGGCGCCCGGAATGAGGTGCACGTCTTCATCCGAGGTCGCGGCCTCGATCGGCGGTTCACGTGGAATGTCGAACGGCAGGCCCTCGCGAGTGGGGTCGCCGCCGTAATCGGCGGGAGGTCGACCCGATGTCGGCGGTGACACGGTGCTGACCGGCATCGTTCCCGGGTCGCCCCGCTCCGCCTCGCCGCCGGCCCCAGGGCCGGGCACATTCGCCCCGTCAACGGGAACATCGGGCTCGAAGTCGTCCGCGGTGGGGCGGGGCATTTGGGTCGTCGCGCCGTTGTCAGGCAGGGGTGCGGAGTCGCCTGCGGATTCGTCGGTCACCGCTGGTCCTTTCCGCATGCCTGCCCCGGCAACCGAGGCCGGGGGCCCGCGCCAAGCGGCCGCCGGGCTGTGACGACCACGCGGCGCGAGCGAATTGCTGTGCTCAGGGTACGTGAGAGGCACCCGTGAGCGTGATCGGACGGGTTGGTCAAGCGACCGTCCGGCTACGTCCGGGGTCTTGCCGAGGCGGCGCTGAACCCAGGCCAGGGCGGCCTGCGCGTCGGGAACGCGGGCGGCAAGCATCACCCCGCCGATGATCGGAAGCATGATCAGGCCGACGACGAGCAGCCGCAGCATCGACCCGGCACCGCCGCCGTGTTCGGTCAACGATTGCAGGCCGAGCAGTTGATCGACCACATGAGCGACCAGCCCGGCGATCATCGACGCGGCGGTGGCGACCAGGACGGTTCGCACCACTTCCAGGTTGATGAGGCGGCCGCCCGGCGGGCGCAGATTGGCGCGCAGCAGGATGTAGCCGACGATGGCGCCCGCGAGGAATCCGATTCCGTTGGCCAGGCCGAGATATCCCGCCACCAACTCGCGGTCCTCGGTCAGATGAGGTGCTGCCAGTGAGGCGGCGATCTTCACCGTCGTGATGACGATGATCACCACGATCGGCGTCCACGGTTGTTCGCGCGCGTAGAACACCCGAAGCTGTAGCAGCACAAGCGCATACGGGATCAGCGTGAACGCCGACAGCGTGATCGCCATGCCCAGGTAGCCCGCGTCGACGTCGCCGAAGTTGCCGTAGGCGAACAGCGCACTGCCGATCGCCGGGCCCGCGACGGTCATCAACGCCACGATGGGAATCAGCGTCACCATGGTCAGCCGCGTCGCCAACGACAGATCGGCCAACACCGCCGATGTGTCGTCGGCCGCGGCGTTGCGGCTCAGTCGCGGCATCACCACGGTGAGCACCGTCACGCCGATCATCCCGAACGGGAGCATCAGCACCAGCCACGTGTAGTTGTAGATCGCGGGCCCCGAAGCCGCTGCGGCGCTTGCAATCTGGTTCCCGACGATCAGGCCGACCTGGCTGATCAACACGTAGAGCACCATCGCCGCCGCCATCCCGCCGAACCGCCGGAGGCGGTCGTCGACACCCCACAGCGGACGCAGGCTGATCCGTTCCTTGCGGATCGCCACGAGCAGCACCGCCGTCTGCGCGAACACACCGAGCGTGGTGCCGATGCCGAGCACCAGTAGCTTGGCGTTGCCCATCTCGACGGGATCGATCGAAAGCTCACCCGGCACAATGAGATACAGGACGAGGGTGGCGATTGCGACGACGTTGTTGACAACCGGTGCCCAAGCGGGCGGCCCGAAGACGTTGCGGGTGTTCAGGATTGCCATGAACACCGACGACAGGCCGTAGAAGATCACCTGCGGAAGCAGCAGATAGGCGAAGGCTGTGGTCAGCGACCGGTTGACCTGCGGGTCGCTGCCCAACATCAGCCGGACCAGCAGGGGCGCCGCCACCACCGACACCACCGTCGCGACCAACAGCAGCGCGACGGCCAGCGTGACGAGACGGCGGACAAAGGCGGTGCCGCCGTCGGGATCGTCGCGTTCGGCGCGGGCCAGCACCGGGACGAAGATCGCGGTGAACGTCGCTTCCAGCACCAGCGCCGCGACGAGGTTGGGCAGCTGGTTGGCCACCGAGAAGGCGCTGGACAACGCCGCGCCGAGAATGGCGGCGAGCAGGACGATGCGGATGAACCCGGTGATCCGGCTGACCAGCGTCGCGACTGCCATGCCCCATGACCGCGACACCACCGCGGCGTCGCTGAGCTCGGGCCTACCGGCCCGCCGCCGCGGTGCCGGTCCCCTCGGGATCCGCTGTCTGGGCGGTGGTGGCGGCATCCGCCGGGGCGGTGGTGGCGGGGGATAGCCCCGCATGCCGGGCGGTGGTGGCGGCACGGCTCGGGGAGGCATCGGCGGTCGGCCCACGGGGCCACCGCGCCGGTCGAACGGTGGCTGCGCCGGTCCGAAGTGCCGGCCGGTGGTGCTCATTTCTCGGTTCCGTCGCTGTGCGCGAGCGCGGTGTCGAGCGGATCCGGACGGTCCGGCCGGTCCAGGTCCGCACGATCGGGCTGACCGCGGAACCGGTGCCACAGCCGGCGACCGGCCAGCGCGACGAGAACCGCGCCGACCGCGAGCGTGATGAAGAACAGCACCTTCCCGTAGGCGTTGGAGTGCACCGACAGCCGTACCGGATCGCCGAGCGGCAGCCCGTCGATGGTGCGCAAGGAGACGTCGACGGCGACGCGCTGGGTGAAGTGCACTTCGATGGGCACCTGCAACGGCAGGTATCCGGGCGGCAGCACGATCTCGCCCATGTCGGTGACCGTCATGCCGGGCGGAGCGTCGACCTGCAGCCGTACCCGAATCGGCACCGGCAGGTCATTGCGAAGGGCCAAGGGCAGCGGGCTGCGTTCGGTGGCCAGGGTGTAGGAACCACCTGGGTTGACGATCGTCACCGCCTTGAACAGGTCGTTGACCGTCGCGCTGGTGACAGACAACCGCTGCTGAGCCTGCCCGTTGCGAACGTCGGGCGGCACTGACTGGCTCAGCGCACGCAGCATGTCCTCCCTCAGCGGCGCGGTGTACTGCGTGCCGGTGAGCCCGGTGCGCTCGTCGGTCGTCAGCGCCGACGTCAATCCCCACAGCCGGCCAGCGGTGCCCGCGATGCCGGAGATGACGGCGTCGTCGAAGCGGGCACGCGGATTGGCGGCCACGTTGCCGGGCATCGGACGGGAGTCCTGTTGCGGCACCGCCTGGCTCTCGGCGATCACCGCCGTCAGCGGACGGGGTGCGGCAAGGCCTGCCCGGATGGAGGTGGCCACCGCGGACAGGATCGCTGCGGCGTCGTCGGCCTGCAGACCCCACTCCATCGGCGGCATCAGGAGCTGGGTGCGAGGCTCGGCCTCCGGCGCGATGGTCCGCCACAGCAGAGAGCCCAGCGCATCCTGCCTGCGTGCCACCGCCGAATCGTGCTGCACCGGAATATCAAGGGCAGCATCGAGATACGTGGGCGACCATGGATCCGTACCCGCCCCCGCCAACGCGGCGGACACGGTGGGGTCGAACGGCGCGACGACCACTTCGGGGGTGTAGCGAACTGGGCTCACGTCGGCGGTGGCCCGTCCGCCGTCCTGCGAATCGGATGCGTTGAGGTTGGCCGCCGCGACGGCGACCGTCGGTCCCTGTGCAGAGAGCAGCTGCACCGCAGGCTCGGTCAGCGGACCGTCTCCGACCAGGGTGGCGCCGCGGACCGAGGTGATGCCGAGGATCTGGTCGACGATATCGCCCGCGCCGTTGGTGGCGACGGCGCTCAGCATGGCGTCACCCACCCGCTGCAGGGCGTCGAGGTCGGCCTGCGCGTAGTTCGCAGGCGCCACGCACATCCGCTGGGCCACCGCCTTGAGCCGGGTGAGCCAATTCAGCGCGACTTCCTGGCCGGTGCCCGGATGCGTCGGCGTGGCAGGTCCCGCATCGGGTCCGTCGTCAACGACATATCCGGCGGTCATCGCATTGACGGTGACCAGTAGGTCGGGGTCGACGGCCAGACAGAGCGCGCTGGTCACCTGACCGCTGGGATCGACGGACGGGCTGGTCGCGAAGTCGACCGCCGACAACAGCACGTCGAGCCGCCCGCCGACCGCCAGTTCGGTGGCGAGTTCGTCGTCGGTCAGCCGCACCGGTGTCGAGCCGCCCGGCGCCCCGGGCGCCAGCCGTGGCCGGTCGCCGAGCGGCCACATCACGGTCGTGCGGACGGGTTTGGACGTGTCGGGCGCAACGACGTCGGCGAGTGCGTCGGCCGACGAGTTCGCGGCGGGCTCCGGCGGAACCCCGATCACCGGTAGCAGGAAGCGGGCGTCGTCGAGCCGGGCGGGGGCGCCGTAGTCGGGGGTGCCGTTGGCGTTGACCAGCAGCGGGTACACCCCGGGCTTGTCGATGCGCAGCGACGGCGTCTGCGCCGAGCGCAACGGAACCGTCAGGTTGAACGGAACGTCCTGTCCGCGTTGCAATTCCGCGGAAACGGTGATGAAGTCGGCGACCGCCTCGAATTGGTCGTTGTCGCCGCCGAGGTTCGTGCGGAGCCCGGCGGAGGAAGTGACGGCCGCGGCGTACTCGAGTCGGACCATCACGTCCCGGACTGGGCGGTCGCCGACGTTGAGCACCGTTCCGGAGACGGTGACGATGGGATCGCTGGTGGTCGTCATCACCTCGGGCGTGACGCGGTCGATGCGCACCTGCAGAAACGGCACCGAGCCCGGTTCGCCCGCGGCCGCGTGCGGCGACACCGCGGGGGTGGCTATCAGGATCAGCAGTGTCAGCACGGCGAGCAGACGGGGCAGCACCGTGCCGGACCCCCGGCAGGCCGTCACGGCCCTGGTCCGCAGCCGTTCGTCCGCCGGCCCGGTTTGGGTGGGCCTGCCTCGTCGGGACGTCGGTTGCGGGTGTGCGAGTGCGTCTGGGCGCGCCTGCGGGGCGAACTGCGGGGCAGCGGCGGCAATGCGGAGGGCCCGTCTGTGTGCAGCTTGTCGATCAGCTCGTCGGCGACCTCGGCGAGCTTGCGTTCGTCGGCATAGGCGAGCCGGGCGGGCAGCTCCTTGAGCGGCACCCACGCCACCTCGCTGACCTCAACATCTTCGTCGGACAGCTCGCCGCCGAGGAATCGCAACAAGTAGTGGTGCACGGTCTTGTGCACCCGCCTGCCCTCAGTGACGAACCAGTAGTCGATGCTGCCGAGGGCCGCCAGCACGGTGCCCTGGATGCCGGTCTCTTCGGCGACCTCGCGGATCGCGGTCTGTTCTGCGGTCTCACCGAGTTCGATGTGGCCCTTGGGCAGTGACCACAGCATTCGGCCGCGGCGGTCGACCCGTCCGATCAGCGCGGCGACCTGGGTGTCCTTCGGGCCGTCGATACCGTCGATGACCAGGCCGCCGGCCGATGTCTCGTGCACGGTGCGCAGCCGATCGGGGCCACGGCGCGAACCCCGCGGTTTGTGCGGCTTGGGCCTGCCGTCGGGAACCGGCGCATGGGCCGGATCGACGGCCCGGCCGCCGGAGTTCATGTCCGGCACGACCGCGTTGTTGTTGTGCTGCGCGGCGTCGGCGTCGGGGGGACCGGCCGCGCGACGACCACGACGCCGCCCCCGGCGCCGTCGTGGTTTGGCCTGTTCGCCGTCCGACACCCAAGCGATAGTAGCTGCCGTGCATATTCGCTCCTCCCGCACTCGCCGCTCGGTGCAGGACCGTTACCTCTACGCTCATTGAACGTGTCCGACAACGCTGAACTGCTCGTCGCTGCCCAGGTGGCGTTGCACCAGTACGCCGAGCTGCTGCGGGATCTCGGCCGGCTGTTCGCTGACGCGGGTCACGAGCTGTATCTCGTCGGGGGTACCGTCCGCGACGCGTTGCTCGGCCGGCTCGGCGCCGACCTGGACTTCACCACCGACGCCAGGCCCGAGCAGATGCAGCGCATGCTGCGGCCGTGGGCCGACGCACTCTGGGACACCGGCATCGAATACGGCACCCTCGGCGTCGGCAAGGGCGACCAACGGTTGGAGATCACCACCTTCCGCGCCGACACGTACGACCAGGTGTCCCGCAACCCGGAGGTGCGCTTCGGTGACCGCCTCGAAGACGACCTGATTCGCCGCGACTTCACCGTCAACGCAATGGCGGTGCGCATCACGCCGGACGGCCCCGGTGAATTCCTCGATCCCCTAAACGGTTTGGCTGCGCTGCGCGCACACCTGCTGGACACACCCGCCGCGCCGGAGGTGTCGTTCGGCGACGATCCGTTGCGGATGCTGCGGGCCGCGCGGTTTGTCTCGCAACTCGGTTTCACCGTCGCGCCGCGGGTCCGCGAGGCGATGGCGGCGATGGCAGGCCAGCTCGAACGCATCACCGCCGAACGGGTCGCCGCCGAACTCGACAAGCTGATCCTCGGTTCGGATCCGGTGGCAGGCATCGACTTGATGGTGGCGAGCGGACTCGGCGATGTGGTGCTGCCCGAGCTCGGCGCGATGCGGATGGCGATCGATGAACACCATCAGCACAAGGACGTCTATCAGCATTCGCTGACGGTGCTGCGGCAGGCGATCGAGCTGGAGGATCCCAGGGGGCTGGAGCGAAGCGACTCAGGGGAAGGGGAAGGCCCCGATCTGGTGCTGCGCTGGGCGGCACTGCTGCACGACATCGGCAAGCCCTCGACGCGTCGGCACGAACCGGACGGCGGGGTGAGCTTTCATCACCACGAGGTGGTGGGCGCCAAGATGACCCGCAAGCGGATGCGGGCACTGAAGTACTCCAAGCAGATGGTCGACGACGTGTCGCAGCTGGTGTACCTGCATTTGCGTTTCCACGGCTACGCGGATGCCGGCGGGGCCGGGAAATGGACCGACTCGGCGGTCCGGCGCTATGTCACCGATGCGGGCCCCTTGCTGCCGCGGCTGCACAAGCTGGTGCGCGCCGACTGCACGACGCGCAACAAGCGGCGCGCCGCGCGGCTGCAGGCGAACTACGACGATCTCGAGGCGCGGATCGCCGAGCTGGCCGCCAAGGAAGACCTGCAGCGGGTGCGGCCGGACCTCGACGGCAACGAGATCATGAAGATCCTCGACATCCCGGCGGGCCCGCAGGTCGGCGAGGCGTGGCGCTATCTCAAGGAGCTGCGGCTGGACCGCGGGCCGCTCGACCACGACGAGGCGGTGGCCGAGTTGACCAGGTGGTGGAACGCCAGGAGCTAGCCGGGCGTCGTAGCGGGTATGGACTACTGCCTTTCCGACGGGGACGGGTCGGCGACGATGTGGAGCGCACCGCTGGATACCGATGTGGACGGCAACGGCACACTCGACGCGGTCGGTCTGGATGTCGACGGCGACGGCGGCGTGGACGACGCGCTGGCCGATCTCGACGGTGACGGCATCGCCGATCACGCGGTGCTGGACGGCGAGAGCTATTTCACCGACGACGGGTCGGGCACGTGGGCGGTCAGCGTGGACCGCGGCGGGCAACTGCGGTGGTTCGGCCTCGACGGCGTCGAACAGGTCGGCGGCCCAACGGCCGATCTGGACGGCGACGGGCAGGCCGGCGACCGGCTCATCGACATCGACGGCAACGGGCTGGCCGACCGCGCGCTCGGCGACGGCATCGCCTACGTCGACACCGACGGCGACGGCGCGTGGGACCTCAAGCTGACCGACAGCGACGGCGACGGCAGGGCCGACGCCGCCAACGCACTCTAGCCGCGCCCGGGCCCGGGCGGGCCCGCGAAAGCCTGCGCGATCGTCAGCCACTTCTGCGCGTCGTCACCCTCGGCAGTGACATCGAGCTCCGCCAGGGGACGCCGCTGAGTGACCAGCAGGCAGAAGTCCTCCGCCGACCCCGTCACGCGTTGCGGCGCCTCCTGCGGGCCCCACATCCACACGGCGCCGTCGGGAGCCGTCAGCTCGACCCGGAACGGGTCCGTCGGCACCGCAAGGCCGTTGATCGCGAACGCGAAGTCACGCGTCCGGACACCGATGTGCGCGATCGAGCGCAGCCGCGCAGTTGCGGGCCGTTTCACGTCGAGCGCGTCGGCGACGTCGAGGCCGTGCGCCCACGTCTCCATCAACCGTGCGGTGGCCATCGACGCGGCGCTCATCGGCGGTCCGAACCAGGGCAGCTTGCGGTCGTCGGGCACCGTGCCCAGCGCGTCGTGCAACTGGTCTCGGGTGCGGCGCCAGTCGGCCAGCAGGTCGGCGGGTGCGGTGGCGGCGATCTCCTCGGCGCCGCGGTCGACGAAACCGCTCGGGTCTACGGCGGCCGCACCGAGCACTTCGTTGAAACCGCCCTCGTCGTTGACCGACAACAGGGCCACCCGGTCGGTCCACAGCAGATGAGCGATCTGGTGTGCGACGGTCCAGCCCGGCGCCGGGGTCTCCGTCGTCCAGGCGTCGGCCAGCAGGTCGGCGACCAGACCGTCGAGGTAGTCGCTCTCGGCTCGCAGGTCGTCCAGAATCGGAGCCGCTGTCGCCATGGCGGTCACCTTAGCCCGGCGCTTGGGCGCGCCGGGCGACGCCGGCATGCACCGCGAGGCCGATGAGGTACAGCGCCGAACCGGCGACGGCCAGCCCGGGGGACCGGCCGTCGGCGGGGATGACCGCCGCCGCCGCCGTGAGCGCGGCGATGAACGAGATCCAGAACACCGCATCCTGGACGGCGAACATATGGCCGCGCAGCGCGTCGTCGACATCGATCTGCATCGCGGTGTCGGCGCACAGCTTGACGACCTGACCGGCCGCGCCGAGCAGGAACCCGCACAGCACCATCACGGGCAGCTGCAGACCGACGCCGCCGAGCTGGATGGCCGCCGCCAGCAACAGCGCTCCGTTGGCGGTCCGGTACCGGCCCCATCGGCCGACGGCGCCCGGCGTGATCAGCGTCGCCAGAAACAACCCGACGCCGCCTGCGCCGAGGAACAGCGCGGCGGTGCCGATGCCCGCGACGCTCTGGGTGTCACCGTGTCGCACCATGACAAGCACCAGCATGGTGTTGATCCCGAGCACCATCCGATGAGTGGCCAGCCCGGCGAGCGTGCCCGCGACAGTCGGCACCGACAGCGCCGTGCGCGCGCCGTGCAGCCAGCCGGTCGCAACGGCGTAGGCCACCGACCCGTGAATCGTCCGCACACTTCGGTGCGGCCCGAGTACATGAGCGGGGAAGCGCACCGACAACAGCAACGCCAGCGAGACCGGGATCACGACGATGAAGATGATTGCTGCGGCGCCCGTGTCGTCGGCCCCGATCAGTCCGCGGGGCGCCAACATGAAGGCGGCGCCGAGGAACGCCGCAGCACCGCCGGTGGCCGTCGCGACGGAGTTCATCGTGACCACCTGGTCGCGGGGCACCACGTCGGGCAGGGCGGCCGACAGGCCGGAGGACACGAAGCGGGTGAAGCCGTTGACGACCAGCGCGCCGAACAGGATGGGTAGATCGCTGGCGCCGGCCAACAGTAGGGCGGCGATCGCGAGCACGAGGACGACCCGCGTGCAGTTCGCGCCGATCAGCACCTGTCGCCTGTCCCATCGGTCCAGCAGCGCACCTGCGAACGGACCCAGCACCGAGTACGGCAGGTACATGACGGCGAACGCGCCCGCGACCTCCCATGGGCCTGCCGGGCGGTCGGGATTGAACAACAATCCGCCCGCGAGGCCGGCCTGAAACAGGCCATCGCCGAACTGGCTCGCCGTCCTCAATTCAAGCAGTCGCCAGAACTCGGGAAGGCTGCGCACAGACCGCCACAGGGCCATCGGTGCGTGAGCGTCAACCACAGGGATTAACAGTACAAATATCCCGGCAGGCCGCGCTTGTTCGCCACCTTGATCGTTCGCTGGTGACATGATGGTCAGGTGGCGCAGTCAGAAGATCCGGAGGACTTCATCGCTCCGACGGCGAACCGGGTGCGCGCCGGAACGCTGCTGCTGGCCAACACCGATCTGCTCGAACCGACCTTCCGCCGCAGCGTCATCTACATCGTCGAGCACAACGACGGCGGCACACTCGGGGTGGTTCTGAACCGGGCCAGCGAAACCGCCGTGTACAACGTGCTGCCGCAGTGGGCCAAGCTCGCCACCAAGCCGAAGACGATGTTCATCGGCGGTCCGGTGAAGCGCGACGCCGCGCTGTGTCTTGCGACATTGCGCGTCGGCACCGATCCGAGCGGGGTGCCGGGCATCCGGCATGTGCAGGGCCGGATGGTGATGGTCGACCTGGACGCCGAACCCGAGGCGATCGCGCCGCTGGTCGAAGGCGTGCGCATCTTCGCCGGGTACTCGGGCTGGACGATCGGCCAACTCGAGGGCGAGATCGAGCGCGACGACTGGATCGTATTGTCGGCGCTGCCATCCGACGTTCTGGTCCAGGCGAGGGTGGATCTGTGGGGACGCGTGCTGCGGCGCCAGCCGCTGCCGTTGTCGTTGCTGGCGACACACCCGATCGATATCAGCCGCAACTAGTTTCGCCTAGTTGCGCGACAGGGTGCAGGTCGCGCAGGCGGCGGTTCCGCATCCCGCCGACACTCCTGCACAAGCGGGTGCCGCTATCGCACTCGCCGCGACGAACTTCGCGCTCTGCCAGCAACCGGCGGCCACCGTGGCGACCGCCCCGATCACACAGACCGCGACGACAACTGCGCCGGTGTCCGGCTGCGAGGACAGCGCCACCACTCCCGCGACGGTCAGCATCGCCGCGGCGGCGAGCTGTGTCGGTGCGACTGCGCGCAGGACCTGCCGGATCATGTCGGCGGAGCGGGGACGCGACAACGTCCACGCGCCGAGGGCGGCGGTCGCGGCGGCGGCAGACAAACAACCCACCGCCGCGAAGAGCATGCGGCCTACCTTAGGGGGCACCGCCCATGTCGCGCTACCGGGGCGGTGACTGCGCGAGCGCCGGCGCCCGCGCCGCCGCTGAAGCTGGTGCGCCGACGGCACTGATCTTGAATCCGTTGGTGATTGCGTCGGTGGCGCTCGCGGTGGGGACGGCTTCAGCGGCGGTAGTGGTGACCGAGAGCGACACGAGGTACTTGTCGGGACCGGCGGTGGCAATGGTGTGCCTGCGCGACGTGTTGAGCGTCATGTTGTTGTCCCGGTAGGTGCCTTCGATCATCGCCGACGGCATGCCACCGAAGTCGGCCAGCGACGCGTTGGTGGTGCGCCATGCGGTCAGCTGTTGGGAATCGATGTAGCCATGGGTGATGGCGTCCTTGGCATCGAAGCTGCCGCCGACGAGTTTGTAGACGACTAGTGCCGCGTTCGAGGTGTAGACGCCGTCGCCGCCGACCCGGTCGGCGAGCACCGCGAACGCGTCGGGCACGTTCGGGTCCGGCACCTGCGACCAGCCGCGCGGGACGGGCAGCACGATGTTGAGCGCCTTGAAGTCGTGGGCCACCTGGGGTTCGAGCTTGACGCCCTTCTCCTTGAAGAAATCTGCCAATGGCACCGAGGCGGCGGGCACCAGCGTTTGGGGCGTCACCGCGGCCGCGGCGGGCATCACGCCGGCACCGGCCAGCGGCTGGGCGGCGGGTGCGGAGGGTGCGACGCCGAGTGGGCCGGTGGCCTGGGCGGCCGCGGCGGCACCGGGCATGACGGGCACCGTCTGGGCGACGGTCGCGGGCGCGGGCTGCGGAAGATAGGGATAGACAGGGTCGGCTGCGGCGGTGTTGCCGGCCAGGCCGAGCACGCCGGCCATACCCGCGGCGACACCGCCTGCCAAGATCCGCCAGCGGCGGGCATTGTCTTTCATCGCCCGATCCCCTCCCGAGTCCTTTCGGCTGCGGGGCGAGACATGCCCCTGGTCAGGGGGCGACCGTAACCCCGGGGCGGAGTTGGCCACCAGGCCTGGGACCGAGCTGGAATGAACCCCTGACCGCTCCGCAATGCAACCGATACCTGCCCGTGGCCGAAGGACGGTCCGCAGCGGCCCTTTACCCTTGTTCACGTGAGCAGTGAGTCGGTCGCCGACACCGCCGATGCGCCAGCCGACACCCCGAAGTATCGATACACCGCGAAACTGGCCGGGGAGATCGAGCGTGCCTGGCAGCAGACGTGGTCGCAGCAGGGCACCTTTCACGTGCCCAACCCGGTGGGCTCGTTGGCGCCGACGGACGGAACGCCGATTCCCGCCGACAAGATGTTCGTCCTCGACATGTTCCCGTACCCGTCGGGCGAGGGATTGCACGTCGGGCATCCGCTCGGGTATATCGCGACCGACGTCTACGCCCGCTACTTCCGGATGACGAGCCGCAATGTATTGCACGCGTTGGGCTTCGACGCGTTCGGCCTGCCCGCAGAGCAGTACGCGGTGCAGACCGGCACCCATCCGCGCACCAGGACCGAGGCGAACATCGTCAATTTCCGGCGTCAGCTGGGCAGACTCGGACTCGGCCACGATGCCCGCCGCAGCTTCTCCACAACCGACGTCGAGTTCTACAAGTGGACGCAGTGGATCTTCCTGCAGATCTACAACGCGTGGTTCGATGTCGACCTCAACAGGGCCCGCCGCATCGAGGAACTGGTCGGCGAGTTCGAATCCGGGCGCCGCGGCCTCGACGACGGCAGGCAGTGGTCGGCGTTGTCATCGGATGAACGCGCCGACGTCATCGACGCCCACCGGTTGGTGTATCGGGCCGACTCGATGGTCAACTGGTGCCCGGGACTCGGCACCGTGCTGGCGAACGAGGAGGTCACCTCCGACGGGCGCAGCGACCGCGGCAACTTCCCGGTGTTTCGGAAGCGGTTGCGGCAGTGGATGATGCGCATCACCGCCTACTCAGACAGGCTGCTCGAGGATCTCGACGTGCTGGAATGGCCGGAGAAGGTCAAGAGCATGCAGCGCAACTGGATCGGCCGGTCCACCGGCGCGTCGGTGTCGTTCGCGACCGACGCCGATGACATCGAGGTGTTCACCACCCGGCAGGACACGCTGTTCGGCGCCACCTACATGGTGCTGGCTCCCGAGCATCCGCTTGTCGAAGAACTGACCGCGGCCGATTGGCCCGACGCGGTGAACCCGCGGTGGACCTTCGGGGCGGCCACCCCGGCGGAGGCGGTCGCCGCCTACCGGCGCTCGATCGCGGCGAAGTCCGATCTGGAGCGTCAGGAGAACAAGTCGAAGACGGGCGTGTTCCTGGGCAGTTACGCGACCAACCCCGTCAACGGCTCGCAGATCCCGGTCTTCATCGCCGACTACGTCCTGGTCGGCTACGGCACGGGCGCCATCATGGCGGTTCCCGGCGGAGACCAACGAGACTGGGACTTCGCCAGGGAATTCGACCTCCCGATCATCGAAGTCGTTGCGGGCGGCGATATTTCGCAGGCCGCCTATAACGGCGACGGCGAGATGGTGAACTCAGGCTTCTTGAACGGCCTCAGCGTCGAGTCGGCCAAGGAGGCGATCACCAAGCGGTTGGAGGCCGACGGGCGGGGCAGGGCCCGCGTCGAGTACAAGCTGCGAGACTGGTTGTTCGCCCGGCAGCGCTACTGGGGTGAGCCGTTCCCGATCGTCTACGACGAGAACGGGCGCGCGCACCCCCTTCCCGAATCCGAGTTGCCCGTCGAACTGCCCGACATCGAAGACTATTCGCCGGTCTTGTTCGACCCCGACGACGCCGACAGCGTCCCGTCGCCGCCGCTGAACAAGGCGACCGATTGGGTGCACGTCGAGCTGGACCTCGGCGACGGCCCCAAGACCTACACCCGCGACACCAACGTCATGCCGCAGTGGGCGGGCAGCTCGTGGTACCAGCTGCGCTACACCGATCCGCACAACTCCGAAGCCATGTGCGACAAGGAGAACGAGGCGTACTGGATGGGGCCGCGGCCCTCCGAGCACGGTCCTGACGATCCCGGCGGTGTCGACCTCTACGTCGGCGGCGTCGAGCACGCGGTGCTGCACCTGCTCTATGCGCGGTTCTGGCACAAGGTGCTCTACGACCTCGGGCACGTGTCGTCGCGGGAGCCGTACCGCCGGCTGGTCAACCAGGGTTACATCCAGGCGCACGCCTACACCGACGCGCGCGGCACGTACGTCCCTGCCGCCGAAGTCGTCGAGCGGGAGGGCAGGTACTACTGGGAGGGGCCCGACGGCGAGATCGAGGTCAACCAGGAGTTCGGCAAGATCGGCAAGAGCCTGAAGAACTCGGTGTCGCCCGACGAGATCTGCGACAACTACGGCGCGGACACGCTGCGGATGTACGAGATGGCGATGGGCCCGCTCGAAGCGTCGCGGCCGTGGGCGACGAAGGACGTCGTCGGCGCATACCGGTTTCTGCAGCGGGTGTGGCGACTTGTCGTCGACGAACAGACCGGCGATCTCCGCGTCGCCGACGAGGAACCGGACGACGAGACGCTGCGGGCGTTGCACCGCACGATCGCCGGGGTGACCGACGACTATGCGTCGCTGCGCAACAACACGGCGGGCGCGAAGCTGATCGAGTACACCAACCACTTGACCAAACGGCACAGCGGAGCGGTGCCGCGCGCCGCGGTCGAACCGCTCGTGCTGATGGTGGCGCCGCTGGCCCCGCACCTCGCCGAGGAACTGTGGCAGCGGCTCGGCCACCCGAAGTCGCTGGCACACGGTCCATTCCCGGTCGCCGACGAGGCGTACCTGACCGTGCACACCGTCGAGTTCCCGGTGCAGGTCAATGGGAAGGTGCGCGGCCACATCACGGTGCCCGCCGACGCCGATGCCGATGCGATCGAGACGGCCGCGCTGGCCGACGAGAAGGTGCAGGCGTTCCTCGACGGGGCGGCACCGAAGAAGGTGATCGTGGTCGCCGGCCGCCTGGTCAACCTGGTCGTCTAGTTCCAGCCGAGCTGGCGCAGGGTGTAGCCGTCGTTCCAGATCTTCGTCATGTGGCCGATCTTGTCGCCGTCGAAATCCATGACGTAGACGTAGTCGGCGGCTGCGCTCTTGGCGGTCGGCGGCACCGGGCCGCCCTCGCCGGTATGCGTCCCGCGGAAGATTCCGTAAGCCGCAACGTTGTTGCGGTCCTCGTCGACGGCGAACGAGCGCACCTCTGCCGTGCCGTCGGGCAGCGGTGTCAGCAGGTTCTTCATCCACTCGGTGTACGCCTCGAGGGTGTCGATGCCGGCCAGCGCATCGGTCTGGCCTGCGAATGTCGCGCCGGGATGGCAGTACGGCGCACAACCGTCCCATCCCTTGCCGGTCTCACACGCGTCGAAGAATTGTCCTGCGGTCTCCCTGATCGAACTCATACAGTGATTCTGGCGCGAAAACCTACGCTCGGCGCCGGAAATCACGCCGAAATCACCGGGGCCGGACGATGACCTCTTGGATGTCGGCCTCGGGCGGGGCGTTGACGGTGGCGGCCACGATATTCGCGACGGTCTGCGGGCTGAGAAATCGCTCGGGCTTGTACTCGCCGCCCTCGTAGGCGACGAGCCCTTCCTGCATCACCGTCGCGATCCGCCCCGGATGGATGGACGTCACCCGAAGCTGCGGCTCGTCGTTGCGCAGCGAGTCCGCGAAGCCACGCAGCGCGAACTTACTGGCGCTATACGACGCCAGTCCGGGCGACGCGTTGATCCCTGCGCCGGAATTGATGAACAGCACCTGACCGCGGGCGGTGCGTAAGGCAGGCAATAGGGCCAGCGTAAGGGCCACCGCGCCAACGACATTGACCTCCATGGTGACGCGCCACTCGTCGACCGTCGACTCCGCGACCCTGCCGGGGAAGGCGGCGCCCGCGTTGTGAATCAGCACATCGAGCTCGTCGATGGGCTCCACGACGGCGGGGATGGCGTCGGCGTCCTCCAGATCCAGCGGCCAGGTGGTGGCGGCGAGCCGCTCGGCGAGGGCGTCGAGCCGGTCCGACGGCCGGCCGCCGAGAAAAAGCGTGTGGCTGGGTGCGAGGGCCTCGGCGATGGCCGTCCCGAGCCCGCCCGCCGGTCCGGTGATGAAGGCGGTCGGCATGCCGGTCACCCTACCTACTGCGAGTATTGAGGAGATGGCACCGGATCCCAGCTTCGCTCCCACGCAGCTCGCGGCGCGCGCGGCATATCTGCTGCGCGGCAACGACCTGGGTGTGATGACGACCGCGGCCCCGCTGCTCTACCCCCACATGTGGAGCTGGGACGCCGCCTTCGTGTCCATCGGGCTGGCCCCGCTGAGCGTCGAGCGGGCCGTCGTCGAACTCGACACCCTGCTGTCGGCGCAGTGGACCAACGGGATGATCCCGCACATCGTGTTCGCCAACGGGGTCGACGGCTACTTCCCGGGGCCCGCGCGATGGGCGACGTCCGCGCTGGCCGTCAACGCGCCGCGCACGCGGCACACGTCGGGAATCACGCAGCCGCCGGTGCACGCGATCGCGGTGCAGCGCATCCTCGACCATGCCCGGTCGCGCGGTCGCTCAACCCGCGCAGTGGCCGAGGCGTTCCTCGACCGCCGGTGGGACGGTCTGGTGCGCTGGCACCGCTGGCTGGCCGAAGCCCGCGATCAGAACTCGCACGGCAGGGTGACGCTGTACCACGGGTGGGAGTCGGGGATGGACAATTCGCCGCGTTGGGATGCCGCCTACGCCAACGTGATTCCGGGCAATGTGCCGGAATACCAGCGCGAGGACAACACCATCGTCACCGACGCCAGCCAGCGTCCGTCCGACCTGGAGTACGACCGCTACCTGTGGCTGGTCGAAGAGATGAAGTCGGCGCACTACGACGACGACCTGCTGCCCAAGGTGATGAGCTTCGCCGTCGAGGACGTGTTCGTCTCGGCTGTGCTGTCGGTGGCATGCACGGTGCTCGCTGAGATCGGCGAGGACTACAAGCGCCCGCACGCCGACGTAAGGGACCTGTACGGGTGGGCGGAGCGATTCCGCGCGGGCGTCGTCGAGACAACCGATGAAAGAACCGGCGCGGCAAGAGATTACGACGTCCGGGCCGGCAGGTGGATCGCCACCGAGACGGTCGCGCAGTTCGCCCCGCTCTTGTGCGGCGGCCTGCCGCACGACAAGGAGCGGACGCTGCTGCGGCTGTTGGAGGGCCCGCGGTTCTGCGGGCACCCGGACCTGAGGTACGCCCTCATCCCGTCGACGTCCCCGGTGTCTCGCCACTTCCGCTCTCGCGAGTACTGGCGTGGGCCGGTCTGGCCGGTGATGACCTGGTTGTTCTCCTGGGCCTTCGCCCGCCGGGGCTGGGCCGAGCGGTCGCTGATCCTGCGGCGAGAAGGCCTGCGGCAGGCCAGCGACGGCACCTTCGCCGAGTACTACGAACCGTTCACCGGGGAGCCGCTGGGCAGTATGCAGCAGTCATGGACCGCCGCCGCGGTGCTCGACTGGTTGGGCTAGCTTTCTTCCTGGCCGCTTCCCTGGTCGGCCAGCCGCGACATCGGACCCAACGCCTTGGTCAGGGTTTCGACGTCGTCGTTGGTGAGCTTGCCGAGCATCGCCGCCAGCGCATCCCGCCGCGCGGCGAGGGCCTCCCGGTGTTGGACCAGCCCACGCGGCGTGACCTCGACCAGAACCGCGCGCAGATCCGATGCGTCGCGCGACCGTTTCACCAGGCCCAGCTTCTCCAGCCGGCGGATCGCCACCGTGGTGGTCGGAGTGCGCACGCGTTCGTGGGCCGCAAGGTCGGTCATCCGGATGGGACCCTTTTCCAGCAGGGTCAACAGGATGGAGAGCTGCGCGAGCGTCAGATCGCCTCCTGCGGTGCTGCCCTTGACGTCGCGGCGCCGTAAGACGGAGAAAAGCTTGGACAGGACGCGCTGCAGCTCGGCTGCCAGCTCGTCGACCTGCGCTTCTGTCTCCACCATAGTTCGCTAGTCTAACCGGTGAGGACCTGCCGGTATGCAATCACGCAATGTTTGTGGTTACAAAAGTTGCGACAGAAACCGTTGTAACCTTCCTGTCTGCGCGGCGTCGAAGATTTGCTCCGGCGGGCCCGACTCGACGACCTTGCCGTGATCCATGAACACCACGGCATCCGACGCCGACCGCGCGAAGCCCATCTCGTGTGTCACGACCACCATCGTCATGCCGTCCGCGCCGAGGTCGGCGATCAACTCGAGGATTCCCTTCACCAGTTCCGGGTCCAGCGCCGAGGTGGCCTCGTCGAAGAACATCACCTGCGGAGTCATGGCGAGCGCACGGGCGATGGCGACACGCTGCTGTTGGCCGCCCGACAGAGTTCCCGGCCGAACATCGGCCTTGTGCCGCAGACCAACTCGCTCCAGCTGAGCCAACCCGAGCCCGCGGGCCTCGTCGGCGCCGAGTTTCTTGAGCTTGCGCGGTGCCAGCGTCACGTTGTCGAGCACGGAGCGGTGCGGGAACAGATTGAACTGCTGGAACACCATGCCGATCCGTTGGCGCAGAGCGTCGGGGTTGTCGCGCAGCACCGACTTACCGTCCAAGAGGATGTCGCCCTTGGCCGGCTCGTAGAGCCGGTTGAGCGTGCGCAGCAGTGTCGACTTACCCGAGCCCGACGGTCCGATCACCGCGGCGGTCGTGCCTGCGGGCACGTCGATGTCAACGCCGCGTAACACCGCGCTGGGGCCGAACGACAGATGAATGTCCGTGCCGGTCAATGAGACTGGCTGTGCAGTGGCCGACATCAGATCATCTCCTGCGACGATGCGGGGTTGACCGGCGACAGCGGATCCTCCGGCTCGGGAGGTTTGCCGCTGCGCAATCGGGCATCGATGTAGTTGACCAGGTGGGTCAGCGGAATGGTCAGCGCCAGATAGAACAGGCCCGCGGCCACCAGCGGTGACAGGTTGCCGGTCTGCGCATTGAGATCGCGGCCGACCTGGAACAGCTCGCGCTGGTTGGCGACAAGGCCGAGGAAATACACCAGCGAACTGGCCTTGAGCAGTGAGATGAACTGGTTCACCAGCGCAGGCAGCACCCGTCGAATCCCCTGTGGCACCACCACAAGACGCATCGACGACGAGTAGCTGAAGCCCAACGCCCGCGAAGCCTCGAGCTGACCGGCCTCGACGCTTTGGATCCCGGAGCGGAATATTTCGCCGATGTAGGCGGCCGCCATCAAGCCCAGTGCCGCGATGCCGAGCGGATAGGGATTGTTTCCGGTCAGCCCGCCGACCACCGGGCCGATACCGAGGCCGATCAGCAGGATGATCACCACTTCGGGCAGGCCGCGGAAGATGTCGGTGTACACACGCGCGGGCCAGCGCAGCCAACGGGCGCGGGAGATGCCCGCGACCGCCAGCGCCATTCCGAGTAGCAGCCCGATCACACTGGCACTGACGGTCAGGATCAGGGTGTTCGGCAGGCCCGTCTTCAACAGGGTGGGGACCGCCTGCTTGTACAGGTCCCAATCGAGGAATGTGTCCGCGAGCTGCGACAGCGCCGACTTCGGTTGCGCCGCAGTTGAACCCGCAGCCTCGCCTTGGTGGCTGGCGGCGATGGCCGCGAAATCGGGCAGTTTCGGTACGGGCGCGGCCTTGGACCCCGGTTTCCACCCGGAGGGCAGCTCGCGCGGCACCCAGTCGGAGTACAGCCGCGACCAGGTGCCGTCGGCGATGACGGCATCCAGCCCGGAGTTCAGCGCGTCGATCAGCGGCTTGTTTTCCTTGGCGACGGCGTAGGCGACGAAATTGTCGAGGCTGAAGGTGTTTTCGACGATCTCGGCGGGGTCGCCGGGCTGCACGGTGCCCTGCGCCTGCTGCGACGGCGCCACCCACGCGTCGACCTGGCGGGTCTTCAAGCTGGCGTAGAGGGTGTTGTAGTCGGGGAACTTGACCGGGTCCAGGTGCAGCGAGTCGACGACGTAGGCCTCCTGCACGGTGCCCTGCACGACGCCGATGCGCTGCCCGGCGGCGAGTTTGTCGAATCCGGTGATCGCCGAACCGGTCGGCACGACCAGCGAGAAGTAGCCGAAGTCGTAGCCGTTGGTGAACCCGACGGTCTTGCGCCGGGCGTCGGTGGTGGTGATCGACGACGATCCGACGTCGAAGCGCCGCGATGCCACCTGGGCGAGGAGTCCGGAGAACTCGGTGCCGACGAAATTGATTCGCAATCCGAGCTTTTCGGCGGCCGCGCGTAGTAGCTCGTTGTCGAAGCCGGTGAACTGGCCCGCTGAGTTGATGCAAATGCTGGGCGGCGCGTCGGACAGCGTGCCGACCGTGAGCACGCCGGGCGTGCCAAGACCGAGCGCGTCGACCTTGACGGTGTCGAGCAGCTGCACCGTCGGCGTCGTGTACTTGTCCTCGCCGGGTCCTTGGGCGGCCGACGCCAGGTTCGTCGGAACTGCGCTGGCGCTGTCGACGCCAGGCGGCGCGCACTGGTCGACGTCGGCAGCCGCGGGCCCGGCGAGGGGAATGCTGAACACCAGCAGTGCGACCAGGGCCGAAACGAACGCTTTACCTATCCGGCCCGTGAATGGGGTCATCGGAGTCAACGTAGCGGGAGGGAACGGGTTGGAACCGGCTTCAGCTCATTCAGAACGCAACCGACGGCTGCTTGGCGAGGCTCGAGGGACTGAACACACCGCGGCGCACAAGTTCGACCACCATGATCCGGCCCATGAGTGCCGAACGGCCGGCATTCGCGGCGCGCGCGCCCTCCGGGTCATGGGTGTGGATCGCCGCGGTCTCGGCTTCGAGGAACGGCAGCATCTCGTCATGGTTGTTCATGTAGGTGACCCAGAACGAGCGGGGCATGAAGCTTTGGGAGGCGCGGATCTCGGCAAGCAGTCGCGGGCCGGCGTATTCGTCGTTGATGGTCTGCCGGTACCGCCAGGCCGCTTCCTGGAACGCGCGCGACTCCCGGTTGGCCCGCATGAAGTCGGTCAGCGAGTCCAGCTGGGCGAGCACGTGCGGACGCGGGTCATTGGCTGCGCGCGCCGATGCGATGCCGAGGAGGAGGCCGTGGAGCTCGTGGTGCTCGAGCACGACGGACTCGTCGAAGCGCTCGACGAACGCGCCGCGGTGATAGCGCGTGGACAGGATGCCGTCGTGCTCCAGCTGAACGACGGCCTCCTGAATCGGCACACGGCTCAGGCCGAGCTCTTGGGCGACCTCGTTGCGGTCGACCCGATCACCGGAGCGCAGCTTGCCGGTGAGCACCAGGTTGATGATGTGCGAAACAACCTGGTCCTTTTCTTTGACTCCATACCTCTTCGGCATAGCGGCGACAGTTAATCACGGGAATTGGTCAGTCGGCGGCGATTGACCGAATAGGACTCTTCTGTGTCGCCGGATTTCGACGCAGCCCAGCCTGAATTATTCTCCGGCGCGTTGATCGCGCCAGCGGCACAACGCTTCTGCCTCGCTCAGGTCGTAGTCGGGACCGTTGGCGCCGACGGTGAGAAGGGTGACTCCGAGGTCGGCGAGTGCGTCGGCTTCAGCGAGCAACGCGTCGGTTCCCTTGCCGGAAACACCCGCCGAGCGCTCGATCGCCTCAGGGTCGCGACCGACGTCCGCGCAGTGCCGCGCGAGCACCTCCGATTTCTGCGGATATTCTCTGCTGTCGCTGAACGAGTGCCAGATGTCGCCGTATTGGGCCACCAGCCGCAGCGTCTTCTTCTCGCCCCCGCCGCCGATCAGCACCGGGATGTCGCGGGTCGGCTGCGGGTTGAGCTTGGCCAGCCGCGACGTGATCCGGGGGAACGCGTCGGCCAGGTCATCGAGGCGGCCGCCTGCCGTGCCGAACTCGTAGCCGTACTCGTCGTAGTCCTTCTGCTTCCAGCCCGACCCGATGCCGAGGATCAGCCGGCCGTCGGAGATGTGGTCGACGGTGCGCGCCATGTCGGCCAGCAATTCCGGGTTACGGTACGAATTGCAGGTCACAAGCGCGCCGATTTGAATGCGCGAAGTCTGTTCAGCCCACGCACCGAGCATCGTCCAGCATTCGTAGTGTGGACCGTTCGGGTCGCCGTATAGCGGGAAGAAGTGGTCCCAGTTGAAGGCGACGTCGACGCCGATGTCCTCGCAGCGGCGGACCGCGTCCCGGAGATGGCCGTAGGAAGGTGAATGTTGCGGCTGCAGCTGCACGCCGACACGGATCGAAGGGGGCACGGGTCAATCATTCCCGATTCGGCTACACGCCAATCGGGCAGTCAGATCCCAAGCACGCCGCGCAGGATGTCGACCAGAGCGCGCGGCTGATCGCCCTGTACGGAGTGCCCCGAGTCGGCGACGATGTGGGTGCGCTGGAAACCGGGAGCGCCCTTGGCGAAGGCGTCGGCGTCCTCGTCGTTGACGAAGAACGAGTTGGCGCCGCGCACCAGGGTGGTCGGCATGGTGATCCCAGGCACGTCGTCCCACAGACCCGTAAACGAATCCGGCATCTCTTTGTTCTTGCTTCGGAAGGTGTCGTAGCGCCATGTCCAGGTGCCGTCGTCGTTGTGCTTCGAATTGTGGAAAACGCCCCGCCGCAACGACATCCGGTCGCGGTGCGGTGAGGCCTGAACGGTCACATCGAGCATGGCCTCAAACGACGGAAAGGTGCGATCGCCCTGGACGAGCGCGACGGTGCCCATCTGCGCCTTGGTCATCTCCTCGTGGCGCTCCGGCGCTGACGGGGTGACGTCGACGAGCAGCAGTTCGGGAACAAGCGCCGGTTCGGTGGCGGCGATGCGCAGTGCGGTCAATCCGCCGAGCGACATGCCGACGACGAGCCGCGGATCCGGCGCCCACTCCCGCAGTACGGGTCGCAGTGTCTCGGCGTTGAGCTTCGGCCCGTAGTCGCCGTCCTCGCGCCACGCCGACCGCCCGTGCCCGGGCAGGTCGATTGCCAGCGCGGGCAGGCCGAGGCCGAGGATGACGGTGTCCCAGGTGTGCGCGTTCTGGCCGCCGCCGTGCAGGAACACCACCTCGGGCGGCTCGTCGCCCCATTTCAATGCGCTGATGTCGCCCGAATCCACGCGGACAACCGGCGGCAGTGGGCCGGTGTGGCCGATCTGTTCGGCGTTCTCGGGTAGCAGTGCGAACTCGTCGAGATTCACCAGTTCGTCATCGGGGATTTCCGCCACGGCTCGACATTACGCACCCCCGAAATTCGGGTGCCATCGGAACGACATTGTGTCAGCGTCGAGTGCATGGTTCCGAAGACGCACGCTCCGAAAGGATTGACGATCCGCACGGCCGAGGACGCGGACTGGCCCGCGATGGCGCTGCTGGCGGCGACGTGTTTCGGTTCCTGGCGTCCGGAGGAGTCCAACGAGGCGTGGCGGACCATGATGCCCGCGGACGGCGGCGTCGTTGCGTGCGACGGGCCCGACGTCGTCGGCGTGGCGCTGTACCTGGAATTGGAACTCACCGTGCCGGGTGGCGCCGTGCTGCCGATGGCCGGTGTTTCCTGGGTGGCGGTTTCCCCGACACATCGTCGACGCGGTGTGCTGACGGGGATGTTCGCCGAACTGCACAGTCGGATGGGCGCCTATCCGATCGCCGGGTTGGAGGCGAGTGAGGCGGGCATTTACGGCCGGTTCGGGTACGGGCCCGCGACGGCGTGGCGTGAGCTCGCTGTTGACCGGCGAGAGGCCAGGTTCCACGACGACGTGCCCGACCCCGGCGGCGTGAGGACGGTACGGCCGGCGGAGCACCGCAAGCAATTGGAGGACATCTACGAACGGTGGCGGCTGCGGACGCCGGGCGGACTACACAGCCCGCGCCGACTGTGGGACGAGGTGTTCGCCGACCGCGAGGCGCAGAGATCCGGCGGCAGCGCACTGTTCTGCCTTCTGCACGCCGACGGCTTCGCGCTGTATCGGGTGCACGGCGACGAGAAGAAAAGGATCGAGATCACCAAGCTGGCTGCGGCCACGCCCGAAGCGCACATCGCACTGTGGCGGGTGCTGCTCGGTATGGATCTCTACGAGAAGGTGACCGCGTGGACGCATCCGGACGATGTGCTGCCCTATCTGCTGACGGATCCGCGGCTGGCGCGAACAACCCTTGTCGAGGATGCGCTGTGGCTGCGGATGCTGGACATACCGGCGGTGCTGGAGGCGCGTAGCTACGCCTCCGATGTGTCTGTGGTGCTCGATATTTCGGACGACGTGCTGGACGGAGGCGGCAGATACGCGCTCGAGGTGCGCGACGGGATGGCGCGATGCGCGCCCACCGAGGCCGCCGCAGATGTGCAGACCAATCGGTCGGTGCTCGGCAGCCTGTACATGGGTGGCCACCGCGCCTCGGCCTTTGCCTCCGCACATCGCCTGCGGTGCAACGATTCTGAGCTCTTGACTGCGCTGGACGCGGCGTTCGTCACCCACGTGCCGGCTGAGCTCGGCTATGGCTTCTAGCCTTCGATGAACGTTTCGAGCTCGGTCCGGGCCACGTCGTCGGGCATCTGCTTGGGCGGGCTCTTCATCAGGTAGGCCGATGCGGCCTCGACCGGGCCGCCGATGCCGCGGTCCTTGGCGATCTTCGCCGCGCGGACCGCGTCGATGATGACGCCTGCCGAGTTCGGCGAATCCCACACCTCGAGTTTGTACTCCAGGTTCAGGGGCACGTCACCGAAGGCGCGGCCCTCCAGGCGGACGTATGCCCACTTGCGGTCGTCGAGCCAGCCGACGTGATCGGACGGACCGATGTGCACGTCCTTGGTGTTGAACTCGCGCTGCAGGTTGGAGGTGACGGCCTGGGTCTTGGAGATCTTCTTCGACTCCAGACGCGAACGCTCGAGCATGTTGAGGAAGTCCATGTTGCCGCCGACGTTGAGCTGCATGGTGCGGTCGAGTTGAACGCCGCGATCCTCGAACAGCTTCGCCATCACGCGGTGGGTGATCGTCGCGCCCACCTGGCTCTTGATGTCGTCGCCGACGATCGGCACACCGGCGTCGGCGAACTTCTTGGCCCACACCGGGTCGGAGGCGATGAACACCGGCAGTGCGTTGACGAAGGCCACGCCCGCGTCGATCGCACACTGCGCGTAGAACTTGTCGGCCTCTTCGGAACCCACCGGCAGGTAGGACACCATGACGTCGACGTTGTTGTCCTTCAGTGTCTTGACGACGTCGACCGCGTCGACGTCGGACACCTCGATGGTCTCGGCGTAGTACTTGCCGATGCCGTCGAGCGTCGGGCCGCGCTGCACGGTGACATTGGTCGGCGGGACGTCGGCGATCTTGATGGTGTTGTTCTCCGAGGCGAAGATGGCCTCGGAGAGATCGAAGCCGACCTTCTTGGCGTCCACGTCGAAGGCGGCGACGAACTTGACGTCGCGGACGTGGTACTGGCCCAACTTGACGTGCATCAGGCCGGGCACCGTGGCGTTCTCGTCCGCGTCCTGGTAATACTGCACACCCTGCACAAGTGATGAAGCGCAGTTGCCGACACCGACAATCGCGACCCGCACCTCTGAGTTGGATATCGCCGGCGATCCGGCTCCGACGTGCTCAGTCATGTGGATGTTCTTCCTCTCGATCCAGTGCCATTGAAAACTCTGCTTGTTCTACGACTGCTCGGCTCGGCCTTGAGCTACCCGCTCGGCCGCAATCAAATCGTTGAGCCACTTCACTTCGCGCTCGCTGGACTCCAACCCCAACTGGTGCAGCTGACGGGTGTAGCGATCAAGCGAACTGCTGGCCCGCGCGACGGCTTCACGAAGGCCTTCTCGGCGTTCCTCGACCTGACGACGCCGGCCCTCCAGGATCCGCATCCTGGCTTCGGCAGGGGTGCGGTTGAAGAAGGCGAGATGAACACCGAACCCGTCGTCGGTGTAATTCTGCGGACCGGTGTCGGCCACCAACTCGGCGAAGCGCTGCTTGCCTGCGTCGGTCAGCTGGTACACCCGGCGTGCACGGCGCACCTTGGGAATGCCGTCCGGTGCCGCATTCTCGACGATCAACCCGTCGGCCTGCATCCGGCGCAGCGCGGGATACAGCGAGCCGTAGGAGAACGCCCGGAAAGCACCCAGGAGGCCCGTCAATCTTTTACGCAGCTCGTAGCCGTGCATCGGCGACTCGAGCAGAAGACCCAGCACCGCGAGCTCCAGCATCGAACCACCTCCTTTGCTTGCCGCTACGACGTCTCGACACCTCGCGCAATAGTATCGCGCCGATATATTCGCCGCTACATCGGGTGCCGCCGAAGGAGCTCTGACCAGCGGCTAGCTCGGCTCGTTGATCTGCTTGATCGCGCCGTCAGGTGCTAGGTCGATGAAGCCGCTGCCGAACTCGCTGCTGAGGTAGATACGAATGTTGACCGCGTCCGGCGTCGCCGGATCCTTCGACGGCTCGACGTCGATCCAGGTGTCGGAGATGTCCTTGCGCTGCATCTTCAACGTCTCTGGCGCGCCTCGCAGAACCGCGATGGTCTGCTCGAAGTTGAACTTCCCCAGGTCGACGACGCGATCGTCGCTGTCCACGGTGGAGGTGGAGTTGGGGTCCCCCCAGCCGCCGCGATAGCCGAACATCAGCTTGCGGCGCGGATCCTCGGTGTCGGGGCGGTAGAGCGTCGCCCGGTCCGGACGGATGTTCAATTCGAAGCCCTTGGTGTCACCGAACTTCTGCCGCATCTGTTCGAACAATCCGTTGAGCCCACCCAGCGACTGCAGCTGCCGAGGCGGCGTCAGCACCTTGGCGGAGATGCCGTCGGACTTGGCCCCCGGGTCGGTCTGCAAGCTCAGCGGCGAACTGGTGTTGCCGTACAAGCCCCAGCCGATGCCCATACCGAGAAGCACAAGCACGCCGCCGGTCGCGAGCCGAAGGCCCCAGCCGCCGCCTGCGGGCTGGGCCCACAGCTTGCTAGGGGAGCGTGGCCGCGACTTGAGGGTCGGCAGTTGTACCGGGGCGTTCGCGTTCTGCAGGTCGGCGACCAAGTCCCGCAACTCACCCAGCGTGGCGGCAGTGGTGGCCGACGCCACCCGCTGGCGGTGCTCCTCCATCGACAGTTGTCCCTCGCTGAACGCGCTGTCGAGCACCTGGCAGGTATCGGTGCGGTCGCTGTCTGTTGCACGGGTGCCCGGTGCCTGCCGCGTCGCCACGTCGATGATCGTAGATGTCAACCGGGATATTCGACGCGCTTGACGTTGCTCGCCCCGTCGAGATAGATGAACCCGTTCCTGCCGGATGTCGTGGTGACCTTGACCAAGAGTTCCAGTGCTCCCGGCCCGGCCGGGTCCGAGATGTGGTCGATGTCGATGACGGTGTCCGAGACGTCGGCGGGTGCGATCCGCAGGGCGTCGGGCGCGCCCTGCAGTGCGGCGGCCGCCGTCTGCACATCGAACGCGCCGAGGTCGGTGACGTCGTCGGTGTCGGACCGGGGCCTGGTGTCCGGATCGCCCCAGCCACCCTTGAACGAGTAGATCAGCTTCGAGCGGTCGTCGGCTGGGTTGGGACGGGCGAGCACCGCTTCGTCGGGTGAGATGGCCAGCTCATAGCCCATGGTGTCGCCGAATCTCTTCCGTATCTCGTCGATCAGACCGGCCATCCCGTCCGCCGTGTGCAGTTGCCGGGGCGGAGCAAGCACGACCGGCGCCGGCTCGTCGGGAACCTGGGCTTCCGTCGTCGGGATCGCGGTCATGACGTGGGGCGCCCCGGCCTCGGCTGACGGTGTCGGGGTGGTGGCATCCGGGGCGGGACCGGTGTCGCTCGTCTTGGCCCACGCGATCGCCGCGCCGATCACCACCACCACACCTGTCACCGCCGCGATCACGACCGGGCCGCGGCGCAGATTCGATGATCGTGTGGCGGGCTCGTGCGCCGGATTCGACGGCTGCAGGTCGGTGACCAACGACTGCAGCTCGCCCAGCGTGGTGGCGTTGGTGGCCGCACCAACCCGTTGCCGGTGCTCCTCCATCGAGAGCTGCCCCTCGGCGAGCGCGCTGTCGAGCACCTGACAGGTATCGGCCCGGTCGCTGTCCTTCGCACGGGTGCCCGGTGTCCGCCGCGTCGCCACGTCGATGATCGTAAGAGTCGGGTGCGCATCTTCGCAGACAGATGCCGACGCGCCAGGCGCCTGACCCCGTCACGCCTCCATGCCCGGGAGGCCCGACGTACTCTGGTCATCGTGCGATTGCAGCGACAGGTGGTGGACTACGCGCTTCGGCGGCGGTCCCTGCTGGCGGAGGTCTACTCGGGACGCACCGGCGTTTCGGAGGTCTGTGACGCCAATCCGTACTTGCTGCGAGCCGCGAAGTTCCATGGGAAGCCCAGCTCGGTGATGTGCCCGATCTGCCGCAAGGAACAGCTCACCTTGGTGTCATGGGTCTTCGGCGAGCACCTCGGCGCGGTGTCGGGTTCGGCGCGGACTGCCGAGGAGCTGGTCATGCTGGCGACCCGCTACAACGAATTCTCGGTACACGTGGTGGAGGTATGCCGCACCTGCAGCTGGAATCACCTGGTGAAGTCGTACGTGCTCGGCGCGGTTCGGCCGCCGAAGGGCTCGCGTCCGACCCGGACCGCGCGCAACGGTGCGCGGACGGCCAGTGAATAGCGAAGGGCGCCATAACCGGTCACCCAGAGATGTCCCTGCGGGGCAGGCTGCTGACGGTGTGGAGGAACGCGAGACGGTGGAAGTCCAACGCCCGCGTCCTCCCCGTAGGCCCGTCAGCCACTTCGACGACCGACGCACCGCCGTCATCCCGGTTGTACGGGACGTCCCCCGGCCGCTGCGCGACCCGGTCGAGGCCGTCAAGGCGGCGCTCGACGGGACGCCGCCGCAGAAGCCACCGCCGCCGGGGCCACCCCGCCGTCCGCCGCCCGGCGGTGGCGGGCCGGGCGGCCGGCCCCCTCGCCGTCTGCCCGCGATGCAGCAGATCAACTGGAAGTGGGTGCGGCGCTCCATCTACGTGACGGTCGCCGTTCTGATCGTGTTGCCGATGATCACGTTCGGCATGGCCTACATGATCGTCGAGGTGCCCAAGCCGGGTGACATCCGCACCAACCAGGTCTCGACGATCCTGGCCAGCGACGGCAGTGAACTCGCCAAAATCGTTCCGCCCGAAGGAAACCGGGTCGACGTCGACATCAACCAGATCCCGGTGCATGTGCGCGACGCCGTGATGGCCGCAGAAGATCGCGACTTCTACTCCAATCCGGGCTTCTCGTTCACCGGCTTCGCGCGGGCCGCCAAGAACAACGTCTTCGGCGGCGACACCCAGGGCGGGTCGACGATCACCCAGCAGTACGTGAAGAACGCATTGGTCGGCTCGCAGCGATCGGGCCTTGGCGGCATCGTGCGTAAGGCCAAAGAGCTGGTCATCTCGACGAAAATGTCCAGCGAGTGGTCCAAAGACCAAGTACTGCAGTCGTATCTGAACATCATCTATTTCGGCCGCGGCGCGTACGGCATCGCCGCTGCATCGAAGGCGTATTTCGACAAGCCGGTCGAGCAGCTCACGGTCGCCGACGGGGCGCTGCTGGCCGCGCTGATTCAACAGCCCTCCGCGCTCGATCCGGCCATCAATCCCGAGGGGGCCTCGGAGCGGTGGAACTGGGTGCTCGACGGCATGGTGGAGATCGGCGCCTTGTCAGCAACTGACCGCACGGCACAAGTGTTTCCGCCGACGGTGCCGTCCGATCAGGCGCAGAACCAGAACCAGACGACGGGCCCGAATGGGTTGATCGAGCGGCAGGTGCAAAAGGAACTGCTCGACCTGTTCGACATCAACGAGCAGACGCTGAACACCGAGGGCCTTCAGGTCACCACGACCATCGACCCCAAGGCTCAATCGGCGGCCGAAGGAGCGGTGACCGACACGCTGGACGGCCAGAATCCGGACATGCGCTCTGCGGTGGTGTCCATCGACCCGAAGACCGGCGGCATCAAGGCCTATTACGGCGGGACGGACGCGCAGGGCTTCGACTTCGCTCAGGCCGGGCTGCCGACCGGCTCGTCGTTCAAGGTCTTCGCCTTGGTCGCGGCCCTTGAGCAGGGCATCGGTCTGGGATATCAGGTGGACAGCTCGCCGGTCGAGGTCAACGGCATCAAGATCACCAACGTCGAAGGCGAAGGTTGCGGAACATGCAACATCGCCGAAGCGCTGAAGCGGTCGTTGAACACCGCCTACTACCGGCTGATGCTGAAGCTGAAGAACGGCCCGTCCGACGTCGCCGCCGCCGCACACCAGGCCGGTGTCGCCGAGAGCTTCCCCGGCGTGGAACACACCTTGTCCGAGGACGGCAAGGGCGGCCCGCCGAACAACGGAATCGTGTTGGGCCAGTACCAGAGCCGCGTCATCGACATGGCCTCGGCCTACGCCACGCTCGCGGCATCGGGGGTCTACCACCGTCCGCACTTCGTGCAGAAGGTCGTCAACGCCGATGGTCAGGTGCTCTTCGACGCGGCCAACGAGGACAACTCGGGAGAGCAGCGCATCGACAAGGCCGTCGCCGACAACGTGACCGCCGCCATGCAGCCGATCGCCGCGTACTCCAGAGGTCACGCCCTGGCGGGCGGACGCCCGTCGGCAGCCAAGACGGGGACCAACCAGCTCGGCGACACCGACGCCAACCGGGACGCCTGGATGGTCGGGTTCACCCCGTCGCTGTCGACGGCGGTGTGGGTCGGCACAACCGACGGCACCCAGCCGCTGGAGAACAAATCGGGATCTCCGGTGTACGGGTCCGGCCTGCCGTCCGACATCTGGAAAGACACGATGGACGGCGCACTGGAGGGCACCGACAAGGAGTCGTTCCCGAAGCCGACGGAGATCGGAGGCTACGCGGGTCCGCCCGCGCCACCTCCTCCGTCGCCGACGCCAACGCAGCCGTCCGAGACGGTGATCCAGCCGAGTATCGAAGTGGCGCCAGGCATCACCATCCCGTTCGGTCCGCCGACGACGGTGCCGAACGCTCCGCCGGGGCAGCCGGCGCCCGACCCGAACGCGGTCGGTGCGCCGGGCACGCCGGTTCCGCCGGGCGTACCGGGACCCGGTCCGCAACCGCCGCTTCCGCCCCCGTGAGCGAGAGCGCAGACAGCGAAGTCGAGCACGGAGTGGTAGCTGAGCCGGTCCGCTCCCCGGTGTCTCCGCTTCCGCTGGCCCTCGACAGGCGCAGTGCCGACAATCGCGATCTGCCCAGCAGGACAGACGCTTTGGCGGGTGCGCTCTCGCAGGTGATCGGTGGACCGGTCGGAAGGCACGCGTTGATCGGCCGGGCGCGCTTCATGACGCCGCTTCGGGTGATGCTGGTGATCGCGGTGGTCTTCCTCGCGCTGGGCTACTCGTCGAAGGCCGCCTGCCTGGTGACCACGGGTTCGGGGACGGCCGATCAGAAGGTCGCCAACTGGCAGAACCAGCGGGCGTACTACGAGCTGTGCTACTCCGACACTGTCCCGCTCTACACCGCGGAACTGTTGAACCACGGCAAATTCCCGTACAAGTCGAGCTGGATCGAAACCGATAGTAAGGGCAAGCCGCAGAAGCAATTCGACGGCAACATCGCCGTGCGGTACATGGAGTATCCGGTCATCACGGGCACCTATCAGTATCTGTCGATGGCGTTGGCGAAGACCTACTCCGCGTTGAGCAAGCTGGTGCCCATCGGGTCGATCGCGGAAGTGGTGATGTTTTTCAATATCTCCGCGCTTGGCCTGGCGCTGGCGTGGTTCGCAACCGTGTGGGCGACGTCGAGACTGGCGGGCAGACGGATCTGGGATGCGGCGCTGGTCGCGGGTTCGCCGATCGTGATCTTCCAGATCTTCACCAACTTCGACGCTCTGGCAACGGCTTTCGCGACAGGCGCCATATTGGCGTGGGCGCGGCGAAAACCGGTGCTCGCCGGGGTATTGATCGGTCTCGGCGTGGCGGCCAAGCTGTATCCGATCCTGCTGCTGATCCCGTTGGCACTTCTCGGCCTGCGGACGGGTCGGCTTCGAGAAGTGGGTAAGACGGCGGTGGCCGCGGTCGTCGCGTGGCTGGTGGTGAACCTGCCGGTGATGGTGCTGTTCCCGCGAGGCTGGTCGGAGTTCTTCCGGCTCAACACCCGTCGCGGTGACGACATGGACTCGCTGTTCAACGTGGTGAAGTCGTTCACCGACTGGCAGGGCTTCGACACCGGGCTGGGGCTGTGGGAGCCGCCTAAGATTCTCAACACAGTGGTGTTCGTGCTGTTCCTATTGTGTTGTGCCGGTGTCGCTTACATCGTGCTGACTGCGCCGCAGCGGCCGCGGTTCGCACAGGTGGCGTTCCTCGTCGTCGCACTGTTCCTGTTGACGAACAAAGTGTGGAGCCCGCAGTTCTCGTTGTGGCTGGTGCCGCTGGCGGTGCTCGCGCTGCCGCACCGGCGCATCGTGCTGGCGTGGATGACCGTCGACGCGCTGGTGTGGGTGCCCAGAATGCTTTTCCTCTACGGCGAGCAGAACCGCGGGCTGCCCGAGCAGTGGTTCACCGTCACGGTTCTGCTGCGCGATATAGCGGTGATTGCGCTGTGCGCGTTGGTGATACGGCAGATCTATCGTCCCGAGTTCGACCTGGTGCGCAATCACGGCCAGTTCGACGATCCAACCGGAGGCGTGTTCGATGGCGCGCCGGATCGTCCGCCGGGCTGGTTGCCGAAACGGTTACGGCCTGTGCAGACGGAAACCGAAATCGGCATTCCCGAAGAGAGACCGGCGGCTGTTCTCAACGCGTGATGCGGGTCGAAGACGGCATTCATCCGACGCCGGCGGCGTACGAGGCATGGGCGGCGAAATTGGCCGCGGCTGTCCCGCGCCCTGCAAGTAGCCGGCCTGCTGGCGCTAACCGCAGCGATTTCGCAGATCAGCAGGGGTTCCTGTAACCTGGGCCAGTTGCCGACGCAGGCGACCCTCCTGCCACGGACACGCCGCGGCCGACTAGCCCATAGGAGGTGATGAGGTCCTCATGCGTCCATACGAAATCATGGTCATCCTCGACCCCACCCTTGACGAGCGCACCGTCAGCCCGTCGCTGGAGACGTTCCTCAACGTCATCCGCAAGGACGGCGGCTCCGTCGACAAGGTCGACATCTGGGGCAAGCGCCGGCTGGCATACGAGATCGCCAAGCACGCCGAGGGCATCTACGCCGTCGTCGATGTGAAGGCGGAGCCCGCGACCGTGTCCGAGCTCGACCGTCAGCTCAACCTGAACGAGGCCGTGCTGCGGACCAAGGTGCTGCGGACGGACAAGCACTAAAGGCTGCCGGTAGTCGGGGTGGCTGCGTAGGCTCGCCCACGACAACCACCGCCCTGCGATGAGCGCTCGCGTGGAGAGCGGACACTACTGCCCAGGAGGACTTCGTGGCTGGTGACACAATCATCACCGTCGTCGGGAATCTGACCGCCGACCCCGAACTGCGGTTCACCCCGTCCGGCGCTGCCGTCGCCAACTTCACGGTGGCGTCCACTCCGCGGATCTTCGACCGGCAGAGCAGTGAGTGGAAAGACGGCGACGCACTGTTCATGCGGTGCAGCATCTGGCGCGAGGCCGCCGAGAACGTGGCCGAGAGCCTGACCCGCGGTTCGCGGGTGATCGCGCAGGGCCGGCTCAAGCAGCGTTCCTACGAAACCCGTGAAGGCGAGAAGCGCACCGTCGTCGAACTCGAGGTCGACGAGATCGGGCCGTCGTTGCGCTATGCGACCGCCAAGGTGAACAAGGCCAGCCGCAGCGGCGGCGGTGGCGGCGGATTCGGGAGCAGCGGCGGTGGCGGAGGCGACCGCAGTGGCTCTCGCGGCTCCGAGCCCAAGGACGACCCATGGGGCAGCGCTCCGGCGTCCGGATCGTTCTCCGGCGGCGACGACGAACCGCCCTTTTAGAACCAACAAAATAGCAATTGAGAAAGAGATAGAGACATGGCCAAGGCCACCAAGCGGCGTCCGGCTCCAGAGAAGCCGGTCAAGACCCGCAAGTGCGTGTTCTGCTCGAAGAAGGGGAAGGGGCAGACCATCGACTACAAGGACACCGCTCTGCTGCGGACCTACATCAGCGAGCGAGGCAAGATCCGAGCCCGTCGCGTCACCGGCAACTGCGTGCAGCACCAGCGCGACATCGCTATCGCGGTGAAGAACGCCCGCGAGGTCGCGCTGCTGCCGTTCAGCTCGGCGACCCGCTGAGCCCGCAGGACGGAAGGAAAGTCTGAACAGATGAAACTGATTCTTACGGCCGAGGTCGATCACCTCGGTGCGCCGGGCGACACCGTCGAGGTGAAGGACGGCTACGGGCGCAACTATCTGCTGCCGCGCGGACTGGCGATCGCTGCCAGTCGGGGGGCCGAGCGTCAGGCCGATGCGATTCGCCGGGCCCGCGAGATCAAGACGGTCCGCGGCATCGAGCACGCCAACGAGCTGAAGACCGCGCTCGAGGGTCTGGGCACGGTGGACCTGCCGGCCAGGACCGCCTCCGACTCCGGCAAGTTGTTCGGCTCCATCACCGCCGCCGACGTCGTCGGCGCCATCAAGAAGGCGGGCGGACCGAATCTGGACAAGCGGACGGTGCAACTGCCGAAGGGTCACATCAAGACCCTCGGCACGCATCCTGTAGCCGTACGGCTCCATCCCGATGTGGATGCCGCCGTTTCGGTGAACGTCGTCGCCGAGTCTTAAACACCAGCGTCAATTGGCGGCGTGAGGGCCTAAACCGCCTTCGCGCCGCCGTTGCTGTATTTCTGGCGAACTGTAATTCGGCTTATCCGCCCAGCGAAGCTAACCTGCCGTTAACCTCGGCGGCGCTGACCCGAAACACAACACGCCCGGGAAGGCAACCCGGCCCGACACGCCGAAGAAATTGTCATCCACAGATAGCTCACACCCTTGTGGTCCGCTTATCTGCAGGGATGTGGCAGACGTCGCCGTCCGTCCACAGGTTCTCCCCAACGCCTCAACACGGGTGGGCGTAGATATCCACACCCCATTCACAAGTTCATACACAGGGTGGCTTTTGGACCGCTCCAGCAACGTCTAGCGTTGGCCGTCGCAAGCGGTTCCGGCGTCGGGAGGTTGTGCCCGTCGGAGGCCTCGCTTACAGTCACGGTAGCGACTTTCGAACATGCGTTCGACCGACTTGAGGGGGGTGGGGCCGCCGTGGCTGTCGTGGACGACCGTGGCCGTTCGGCTTTCGACGACGCCCCTCCCCGCTCTGAGGACTTCGGTCGCCAGCCGCCGCAGGACGAGGCCGCAGAACAAGCCGTACTCGGCGGGATGCTGCTGAGCAAGGACGCCATCGCCGACGTGCTCGAGCGGCTGCGCCCCGCCGACTTCTACCGCCCCAATCACCAGAGCGTCTACGACGCGATCCTCGACCTCTACGGCCGCGGCGAACCCGCGGATGCGGTGACGGTGGCCGCGGAGTTGGACCGGCGAGGTCTCCTGCGGCGGATCGGCGGCGCCCCGTATCTGCATACGCTGATCTCCACCGTGCCCACCGCCGCCAACGCCGGGTACTACGCGGGCATCGTCGCCGAGAAGGCACTGCTGCGTCGGCTGGTCGACGCCGGCACCCGCGTCGTGCAGTACGGCTACGCCGGCGCGGATGGAGCCGACGTTGCGGAGATCGTCGACCGGGCGCAGGCCGAGATCTACGACGTCACCGACGGCCGCACGTCCGAGGACTTCGTGGCTCTGGAAGACCTGTTGCAGCCCACCATGGACGAGATCGATGCGATCGCGTCGCAGGGCGGCATTTCGCGGGGTGTGCCGACGGGGTTCCTGGAACTCGACGAGGTGACGAACGGTCTGCACCCCGGTCAGATGATCGTGATCGCCGCGAGGCCGGGGGTGGGAAAGGCGTTGTCTCTGGATACGCCCCTGCCGACGCCGACGGGGTGGACCACGATGGGCGAAGTCGCGGTCGGGGACGAGTTGATCGGCGCTGACGGTAAGCCGACGCGCGTCGTGGCCGTTACGGATGTGATGCACGGACGACCCTGCTATCGGGTCACCTTCTCGGACGGCACCGAGATCATTGCGGACGCTGCGCACCAATGGCTGACCGAAACGAGGGCGTCGCGGAAGTCGGCACAGGCCGTGCGTTCCACCCAGGAGATCGCCGAAACGTTGCGATGCGCCGCTGCGGACCGCCGATTGAACCATTCCGTGGTCAACGCCAAGCCGATACAGGCTCCGGTCGCGGAACTTCTGGTGCCGCCCTACACGCTGGGAACGTGGCTTGGCGACGGTACGACGGCGGCCGCTCAAATCACGTCCGCCGATCCCGAGATAGTGATGCGCATCGAGGCCGAAGGTGCCAAAGGAACGCTGCAGGCGCGGTTGCGGACGCTGGGCGTTCTTGAGAACAAGCGCATTCCGCTCAGGTACCTGCGTGCATCCGAGGAACAGCGGCGGGCTCTGCTCGCAGGCCTCCTCGATACGGTCGGTACAGTCACCGCCGGCGGCGCCATTGAATTCTCGGTGACGAGCCACCGGCTCGCCTCAGATGTCGCCGAGCTGATCGTCGGCCTGGGCTACCCGAGCCAGACATCGACCAAGCGGGTGAAGGGCCGCACTACGTCGACTTCTGTGGCGTTTAAGATAACTTTCTCGACCGACGATGAGGTCTTTGCTCTCACGCGAAAGGCGCTGGTGCACAAGGATTGTCGTGCAAGTACTGGCGCGACGAGCTCGAATTCCAGGCTGATCGTCGACGTAGAAGCCATTGACAGTGTTCCGGTGCGCTGCGTGCAGGTGGATAACTCCGACCACATGTACCTCACGAGCCGCGCGATGGTGCCGACACACAATTCGACCCTGGGACTGGATTTTTTGCGGTCGTGCTCGATCAAGAACCGGATGTCGAGCGTCATCTTCTCGCTCGAGATGAGTAAGTCCGAGATCGTGATGCGGCTGCTGTCGGCCGAAGCGAAGATCAAGCTAGCGGATATGCGGTCGGGCCGGATGAATGACGACGACTGGACACGGCTGGCTCGGCGAATGAGCGAGATCAGCGAAGCGCCGCTCTATATCGACGACTCGCCGAACCTGATGATGATGGAGATCCGCGCGAAAGCACGAAGGCTCAAGCAGAAACACGACCTGAAATTGATCGTCATCGATTATCTACAGCTGATGACATCCGGCAAAAAGGTCGAGTCGCGCCAGCAGGAAGTCTCCGAATTCTCCCGTCAGCTCAAGCTTTTGGCGAAGGAGCTGGAGGTGCCGGTGGTCGCGATGAGCCAGCTGAACCGCGGTCCGGAGCAGCGCACTGACAAGAAGCCCATGCTGTCGGACCTTCGTGAATCGGGAGCCATCGAGCAGGATGCGGACATGGTGATCCTGATGCACCGCCCGGATGCCTTCGAACGCGACGACCCGCGCGGCGGCGAGGCCGACCTGATCCTTGCCAAGCACCGCAACGGCCCGACCAAAACCGTCACGGTCGCACATCAACTTCACCTGTCGCGCTTTACCAACATGGCCAAGTAGTAAATTGGCGTAATAAAGTAAGGATGAGCAGCAGCCGCCAACAACCAAAAAGCGTGCCCACAACAACAACAACGTATCGTCCTCCGCCCGTCGGCGCGTGCCTGGGCGCGCTCGCTCAATCGTGACGCGGCTTCTCGAAGACGACCGCCCATCACTGTCGCATAAGGAAGCCGGTCCGCAGCATCGTCATTGCGGCGAGCAGTTTCGCTCACCAGTGGTGCGCGGCGACTATCCGTCCTGTTCGGCCGCAGGGAAATCGTGATGTTCACCGATGTTTGTGTGCGAATATTGGACTCTTGTTGTTTCCAACAGCAGCGAGATCGACGTCGTCGTGGCTGCGCTTAATGTGCAGCTCGTCACCCCTTACTACGACGTGTTGGGTGGTTCGTTTCGATGGAAGAGCTCATTGGAGACGGCCACCGTCTCTTGGTCGGTGTGCTCAGAGAGCGACTACAGCAGATCACGGATGGCGACACAGCCCTTCCTCGCATCGTTTTGCTTGAGGGGCCAGCCGGTAGTGGGAAGTCGAGGGTAGTCCGCGAACTCTACCGATCACTTCGCCTGGACCGTGACCCCGATGGGTATTGGCCACAGATCGCGGAGGGAGGTGAAGGTGCGGCTCACAGCCGTGACCCCTTGCCGGCCCGGAAGCGAATAGGACCGGACGTACGGGGATTCGAATGGCCGCCAAACGCGGTACCGGGGTTCGCTTGGTGGCAGTTGCAGTGCGAGCGCATGCAGACTGGCGACGCAATTGATGTGATTGCACAAGTTCGTCCCGAGATCGAGACGCACTTGGTGCCGGTCATGTTGGCGTGGAACCGGGTGTCGTCAGTGAAGGACAAAGCCATCGCCGAGGTGGCGCGGGCCGATGTGGAGTCGGTGCGAGAGGCTTTCCTAAAGGCCGGTTTCACGCGAGCCAACGAGGTCTTGAAAGAATTGGCCGGGTTCGCGATCCCAGGGCTCGGGGGGATGGTCTCCGGCGGGATCACGGGTTACAGATGGCTGAAAAATCGTCGAGAACTCAAAGAGGCAGAGCGAAGCGAGGTCGACCTTGGCGCAGATGTCCTTGTGCGCCGAGCATCTCTAAGCCACGAGGTCGCTGCTCTCATCGTTGGCGCTGCTCACACCGAATTGCCAGCAATCGTGGTCGTCGAGGACATCCACTTCATGAGCACCACAGTAGGCGACTTGCTCGACGCCGTCTCTGGCCAAGGCCCGAAACGACCGGTGTTAGTAGTGGCCACAGCATGGCCGGAGAGCCGCGAAGCGCCCATCTATGCTCAGTGGCGCGAAAGCGCGCTAGCCGGCGGGCGCGCGGAGATACACCACATGCCTTCCCTCACAGAAGGTGAATTGCGAGAAATCGTGTTGGCGTACGCGCCGCAAACCGCCACCGATGTGGCGACGCTTGCCGTTCGACGGCATCCGAATCCGCTGGCGCTGGAAGCGATCCTGGGAAGTCCGCTAGTGGAACGCGCTATTGCCACAAACGGCGGCGCGCTACCAATCGAAGCGATCAACGTATATCCGCAGAGTCTTGAGGGCATATATCGGGATAGATTTCGCGAACAACCCGCCGACCGCCAGTTCGCCCTCGCGATAGCTGCCGGCGCTCTTCCAGAAACCGCACCAGCCCAGCTTTGGCCCTTCCTACGCACGGTCGTGGCCGACGCCGTCGAGCGCTGCCCCGACATCGCCAACCAGCGCGACGCAACCCTGCAAGGTCTTGAGGCAGCATCCAGCACCGGTGCATGGCTGGTGGACGATGGCGATGGCGACCGCTTCCGTGAAGCGTTACAAGTGCAAGTAGCTAACCACCATCTTGTGCAGGAAATTCTGCTGCCAGACGCACACCGAGCATTTCGTAACGCGGCCACCACGGCCTTAGCCGACTGGATCGATACCGCCAGAGGCGACCGGCTCATCGTCGATACATCCGAGAAGTCGCTCCTAGTCAGCCGCTGGCTGCTCGAGATGCCGCCCATCGGCGCCCAACGCCCGTTTACCTTCCTCGCCGCCGCATACGAAGTTGCTGAGCAACTGGCGCACAGCTACCAATATTCGCAAGCAGCACAGCTGTTGACGCCGTACATAGAAGCTGGCACGGAGCATGGCGCTGACGTCAGTAATGAAGACTTTCTTGAAATGCGGGCGACACAGGCCGATTGGTTCGGTGACGCGGGCTTGTTCAAAGATGCAACCGCTCGATTCCGCGAGCTGGTCAATGAGTCCGCACGAGTTCGCAACCTAGACGACCCCGATGTCCTTGCGCTACGTCGGCGCCTCATCCTATGGCTCGCCGAGTCCGATGAACTTCAATCCGCGGACGCGGTTAAGGAATCCGATGAGCTCCTAGCCGACTGCCGACGGGCTCTGGGCGCCGATCATGAGACGACACTCAGCACACGTCACGACCGCGCCTGCTGGCTCTGCAACACCGGTGATTTCAGAGAGGCGGCCAACGAGTTGCAGGAAGTGCTGAATGACTTTGAACGGCAAGCCGACGGACTCAAAGATGCCGACCAGGGAGCCGCTAGCCGGCGTGAGCACAAGATCCTGACGGCCCGCCAGAACCTCGCCGACGTTCTGGGACGGGCTGGCCGTTTTGACGAAGCGGTCGCCCAATTTCAGCAGGTTCTTTCCGACTACGAACGCGTGCAGGGGCGGGCCAGCGATTGGAACTCGCTCATGGTTCGCGGAAAGCTCGCCGCAACGCTCGGCAAGTCGGGACGAGTAGATGAAGCCCTAAGGATGTTCGACGACGTGGTCAGCGAGCAAATTCGACTAATGGGAACCGCGCATCCGTACACCTTGAAGACACGACAGCTGAGATTTGAATTGACCACAATGTCAGGGGGCATCGATGAAGCGCTTGCCGAACTACCGGGGCTAGTAGCCGACGAAACGCATGTCTTAGGACCTGACCACCGAGCAACGCTCGCGACCCGGAGACTGATGGGTCTAGCGCTCGCTCTTTCCGGCGAGGTCGATGAAGCACTGTCGCAGCTTGGGCTGGTGGCCGACGATTGCATCAAGTACCTGGGTACCCAACACGATGCGACCCACGCCGTCCAACGACTTATTGGCGATATTCAGAAGGAGCGCAATTTCTTCTCCTCCAGTGGTCAAATCCTTAAGATGCTAGCGGATTCCGCGCGCACGCAAGGGCACGACCACCTCAGCACGCTCGAGCTCCGACATGAGCTCGCCTATAGGTATTACATCATCGGGTTGCAACGTGAAGCGGTCCTGCAATGGAAGTACTTACTAGCAGATTGTGAGACCGCCCTTGGACATCAACATGACCTAACTCGCTTTGTTGTTGCCTTCCTAGAACATTGGCAAGAATCGTCATTTGGCGTGCTTGAAACCTATAAGGCGCGTCTGTGGTGACCCGCAGTGGGCTACGCAGGTCGAAGTCCAGCTGCTCATGCTCGCGCGGCGACGAATTAACGCCGAGGCTTGGACTCAGCGGCTCGGCACGCCCACGCCGAGTATCCGTGAGCTCACCACTGCCGCGGTGACCACCGTGAGAACCGGGAAATCTCTCGCCCGAGCCGAATCCGGCGCGTCACCTACGTTAAGACCAGAACTCTGTCCACCGCTTAGCCCGTAGGTCGAGACGGAGCGCAAGAGCTACGGTGCGACCAACTGTCTGCCGACGATCGCATTGGAAGTGGGCCGTAGGAAATGAAGCCGGCCGTGAGCCGCTGACACTCGCAGTCGGTATGGCCTCGGCACGACCGGCGACAACAGCACCGAGTCCGCCTGCAGCCGCAGCACCTTTCCTCTGCGGCGCGGCGGCCCGGTGCTACCAGCCCTGTTGCGCAGCAACAACATTGGCGCACTCAGCAAACACGAAAGGCGTTGCAGCACAACGACCCTCCCCGCCGAAAATATCGAGGTGGGGGCTGGTCAACGACTTGACGAACGTCAGGAGAGTTTTCTACCCCGAGTCGATATTTTCACGCCAGCAAATATAATGCAGCACAACGTATTTCGGATAGACGCGAGAGACGAGCCTTTTCGATGCCGCTGGGCCGATCAACGATGCCAAGGTCCACCTACGGTTCAATCTCCTCGGTGTCATCCATTGCGGCTTCTCACTGGTCCGGAAAGTCAAAGCGAGTGATGTAGAAGGCCGCCCCGGCGTCGGTGTCTTCGTAGGTGAAGCCAATCGTCTCCAGCGATGACGTCAAGGTCGACGCAACGAGTTCCGCTGCAGCGCCCAGGACTTCGCCACTAGTCGTCAGGTCTTCGACCGGAAGGGGCCGAAGGCTGTCCTGTAGGAGAGACCACACGTTGCCGCCGTATCGCTGCCACAGGGGCAGCGCGGCGATCTCGGCGGGTAAGTCCGCGATGTTGGCGTCGTCTGCCCGATGCTGAGCCGTCCAGTAACCGAGCGACGTCCAGAATGGCCCGCACGCGGTGAAGACACCGCGTGCAAGATCCCAGACGGCATCCGGCTCGCCCGATGCCGCCTGGTAAGCGTTGTTGACATCGGCGAGCTGTTTACCGAGCGCCTCCAGCACGTCGGTCACGGCGCCCACCGACGGCAGCTCGGGCTCAGTCAGTTGTACGGCTTGCCACTCCGCCCGGTGTTCATCGCACAGTTTCGCCGCGTTCCCGGCCAACTGTCTGTTGAAATTTCCCTCCACTGCGTCAAAGCCGTACTCGTCGAACCCCGATAGACGCTGGTGCATGACAACGTGCTGTGCTTCGTGGGTGACTGTGCGGCGAATGACCGTCATGGGTTCGGGGTTCAGTATCGGCACGTTGTTCTCGTCGTACGCCAAGAGCCAGCCGGCGTTGATGATTACGTCGATGCGTCCGTCGGGCGTCGCCATGGTGCGGCCGCCCACAAGACCCGATCCGCTTTCAATCGTGTAGGGCACGTCAGGTTGTCTTTTCTGCACCGCTTCCGCGAGATCGACCGGAATGACTAAGGTCACGACAGCTGGATCGTCGGCCAATTCGGCCAGTAGCTCGGCGAGTTCGATGAATCCTCGTTGGAGTGCATCGGGACGGGGGTCCGACCACACCATCTTGGCGTTCTCGGGGTCCCAGTCCTCGAGATCTATTCGGCACTGCGTTGGGGTTGCTCGCAAGACGATCCCGAGCCTTTCGGCGCGACGACGCTCTGCGCGATTGGGCATGGCTTTAGGGCACGCGGACTTCGACGTCGTCGGACCAGTTGAAGATGCGCACCCCGCCATCGGCGAGATCCACCGTCACCGTGTCAAGCCAAGCGTTTTTGTCCGGTTCGCCAGGGGTGTCTGACGGCATCTTCACGGGCCGGTGCTCTACCCGCGCGGGCGGCCGAACCAACTGCCATGCGCTATCGTCCTCGCCGAACACCCTGAGCATGTATGGCTTGTGCGGATCGAGGCCCGATAGGTGGGACGCCGTCATCCTATGCATGAGCACAACGCTAAGTGAACGCTTGTCAGGGGATCGTTATATGACACGGAATTTGAGAACCGACAATCATCATATGAGTAGGAAGCAGCCGTGCCGCCGTCGCGATGAAGTAGTGCTTTGCTGCTGCCGGTTGGTTGTCGCCCGGACCTCGACGGATTGTCCTGGCCGGCAGGCAGGAGTGTGGGTTCACACGTCATTGCCCGAATCTGCAGGAGCTTTGGTTTGATCTGACTCGCAGTCGTTGAGGAATGCGTTGACGTCGGCGGCGAACTCGGTGGCGTGCTGGAACAGGAACCCGTGGGCAGCGTCGGGGTAGATTTTGATCTTGGCTTGGGGAATCAGACCGGCCAGCAGGTAGGAGAAGTGCGG
>NZ_JAVHWR010000027.1:0-37087 GCF_032159565.1 Mycobacterium sp. | reverse complement strand
GAGGCCGTTCGCACCCCGACCGGCAAATCGCATCCCGAGCGCGGGTGGTATCGCGACATCCATCCCAACGCGATGCTGGCCGCCTGTTACAGCGAGCTGATCGCGCGCAGCGGGATCGAGCCCGCAGTGGTCGAAGATCTGGTGATTGGCTGCACCGCCCAGTTCGGTGAACAGTCGCGCAATATCGCCCGCAATGGCTGGCTGCAGGCGGGGTATCCGCCCGAGGTGCCGGCCACCACGCTGGACCGGCGCTGTGGCTCGGCACAGACCGCGGTGGAAATGGGTGCGGCACTGGTGGCCTCGGGCACTCACGACGTCGTGATCGCCGGTGGCGTGGAGCACATGGGCCACGTGCCCATCGACTCTCCCGGCAAGATCGCCGAACTCTACGGCGATCCCTGGCCCGCCGAGCTGCGCGACCGCTACGGTTTCGTGCATCAGGGCGAAAGCGCCGAGCTGATTGCCGACCGCTGGCAGCTGAGCCGCGACGAGATGGACGCCTTCGCCGCACGGTCGCATCAAAAGGCAGCCAAGGCCATCGCCGACGGCCGCTTCGACGCCGAGATAGTGCCTTTGACGCTCGACGGCCAGATCCGCCACGCCGATCAATGCGTGCGCCCGGAGACCACCGTGGAGACCCTGGCCAACCTGAAGCCGGCGTTCCGTAAAGAGGGCGGGCGAATTACCGCCGGGTCGTCCTCGCCGATCAGCGATGGAGCCGCCGCGGTGCTGCTGTGCTCCGGAGGCGCCGCCCGCCGGCTCGGATTACGAGTCCGCGCCCGAGTCGTCGACCAGACCACCGTCGGTGTCGACCCGATTATCATGCTGACCGGGCCGATCCCTGCGACCCAGAAGTTGTTGCAGCGCAACAACCTCACCATCGACGATATCGACCTATTCGAGGTCAATGAGGCGTTCTCCTCGGTGGTGCTGGCCTGGCAGCGCGAGCTGAATCCCGACGTCGATCGTGTGAACGTCAACGGCGGTGCCATCGCGCTGGGCCACGCCGTCGGCGCCACCGGCGCCAGGCTGATCGCCACCCTGGTCGCCGAGCTCGAACGTCGCGAAGGCGACCTCGGCCTGGTAACCATGTGCTGCGGCGGCGGATTGGGGACCGGCACACTCATCCAGCGGGTGCCGACGTGATCGACTTCGGCACGCTTTTGGCGCGCGGTGACGGCGTCTGGTGGGGCCAGGCGGCCGCCGAACCACGTCCGCTGGTCGACGCATTGATCGCGCAGAGCCCGCGGATCGGACCCATCCGGACGTTCACCGGGCTGAGCTGGAACGACCAGCTCGCCGTCACCATGCCCGCTCGAATGTCGATGGTGTCCTACGGCGGGCTCGGCGAACTGCGCGAGCTGAGCCGCTCCGGCCGCCTGGAAGTCATTCCGTGCCACTACTCAGCGTTGCCCCGGATGTTCGCCGAGCACCGGCTGCCCTGCGACGTCGGCCTGGTGCAGGTTTCGCCGCCCGACGAGAACGGGCGGTGCTCGCTGGGCATCGGCGTCGACTACGTCGCCGATGCGATACGGCACACACCCGTCCTCATCGCCGAGATCAACCAAAGAATGCCCGTCACGGTGGGCAGCCCGCGGATTCCGCTCGACCGATTTGCGGCAACCATCACCACCGACCGGCCATTACCCGAAGATCCCACCCGCGCACCGGGATCTACCGAGCAGCGCATCGCCGCGAACATCGCCGAACTCGTCGACGACGGCGACACCGTGCAGTTGGGAGTCGGCTCGCTGGGCACGGCGGTTCTCGACGCGCTAGCCGAACACGAGGATTTGGGATTTCACACCGGGATGGTCACCGACGGGCTGCTCCGGCTGCTCGACAAGGGCGTGGCGACAGGCAGCCAAAAGGAGATCGACCGCGGGCTGATCGTCGCCGGCACCGCGCTGGGTTCGGCCGAGCTGTACAACCGGGTCGCCGAGCTGCCTGCGAGATTCCTGCCGACCAGTTACACCCATAGCCCGCAAATACTCTCGCAGCTGCGCTCATTGGTATCGGTGAACTTCGCGGTCGAGGTCGACCTGAGCGGACAGGTGGGCGCCGAGGTCAGCCGCGGCGTGTATGTCGGCGCGGTCGGCGGCCAGGTCGACTTCGCCCGGGCAGCCGCGCTCACCGGGAAGCGGTCAATCTTCGCCCTGCGCGCCACATCGGGCGGTCAGTCCACAATCAAAACCGCACTCGACGGCGGAGTGGTGACCACGTCGCGATCCGACGTCGACGCCGTCGTCACCGAGTACGGCGTCGCGCATCTGCGCGGCTGCAGCATCGGCGAACGGGCCAGACGCATGGCTGCGATCGCCGCCCCCGAGTTTCGCGACCAACTCGAGCAGGAAAGGACCCGCTTGTGACCAAGCCAGCTCACGTCGAGATCCGCGAAGTCGGGCCGCGCGACGGATTTCAGAACGAGCCCGAAACCATCGCCACCGCAGATAAAATCGACCTGATCAACCGACTGGCCCGTACCGGCCTGAAGCGCATTGAGGTCGCCAGTTTTGTCCGACCCGACGTCATCCCCCAGCTTTCAGACGGCGTCGAGGTGTTGCGCGGAATCGACGTGCCCGACCACATCTCGCTGATGGTGCTCGTACCCAACAGCAAGGGACTCGACAACGCACTCAAGGTGCGCGAAACCTTCTCCGAGGTAGCGATCTTCGTCAGTGCATCGGAGACCCACAACAGGAAGAACGTGAATCGGACCATCGCTGAGTCGATGGCCGACAACGAGATCATCGCGAAACGCATTGTTGCGGAAGACCTGCGCTGCGCCGCCGTCATCGCCACCTCGTACGGCTGCCCGTTCGAGGGCAAAGTGTTGATGAATCGGGTGCTCGACATCGCCGAGCAGTTCGCAGCGGCGGGCGCCGCCGAGGTCGGGTTCGGCGACACCACGGGCATGGCCAACCCCGCCTATGTCGAAGAGTTCTTCACCGCCGCCATCGAGCGGCTGCCTGGGGTCGAGGTCACCGCACATTTCCATAACACCCGCGGCCAGGGACTGGCCAACGCATACGCCGCACTTCGAGCCGGATGCACCAGCTTCGAGTCCAGCTTCGGCGAACTCGGCGGCTGCCCCGTGCCCGCCGGATCCACCGGGAACATCTCCTCGGAGGATCTGATCAGCATGTTCGTGGAGATGGGCGTGTCCACGGGGGTGTCCCTGCCCGCGCTCATCGACGCTGCCCGCGCGGCTCAGAGCGTCCTTGGCCGCAAACTGACCAGCCACTCAATAATCGCGGGCCCGATCGACTGGAAACCGAACCCGGACGCCCCGTCCTGCCGCTGAACCATCCCACCACTCATCTCACAGGAGAGAACATATGAGCAACCGCGTCGCATTCGTCACCGGCGGAGCCCAGGGCATCGGCCAGGGTATCTCGGAAACCCTGGGCATCAACGGGTTCCGAGTCGCCGTAGCCGACCTCAACCTGGACGCGGCGGAAGCCACCGCGAAGCGCATCACCGATGCCGGTGGCGAGGCCATTGCCATCCGGGTGGACGTCACCGACACCGCGTCGGTGCAGGGTGCGGTCAAGACCGTCGAGGCCGAGCTTGGTGACATCGAAATCGTGGTGAACAACGCCGGGTGGGACGACTTCATGCCGTTCCTGAAAACCTCAGAAGACTTCTGGGACAAAATTCTTGACATCAACTTCAAGGGTGCACTTCGCGTCATCCACGCCGTCGTGCCCGGCATGGTGGAGCGCGGATTCGGTCGGGTGATCAACATCGGCTCGGATGCCGGCCGTGTCGGCTCGTCGCTGGAATCGGTCTACTCCGGCGCAAAGGGCGGAATCATCGCGTTCACCAAGACCCTCGCCCGCGAGGTGGCGACCAAGGGTGTCACCGCCAACACCGTCTGCCCCGGCCCCACCGACACCCCGGCGCTGCGCAAGTTCGCCGACAGTTCCGGAGAGGACGCCGACAAGGTGATCGGCGGGATGACCCGCGCGGTGCCGATGAAGCGGTTGGCGCAGCCGTCGGACATCGCCGCCGCCGTCGCTTTCTTCGCGTCCGACGCGGCTGAGTACATCACTGGGCAGACGCTGTCCGTCAGCGGTGGCCTGACTATGGCCTGAACCGAACCTCATCCACTCAAAGGAGATTCCCGTGGCACAACCACAACGCCGTGACGCTGTGACGTGGAACCGGGACGGGGCCATCGTCGAGATCGTTCTCGACAGGCCACCGGCCAACGCGCTGGGACTCGAAATCCTCGAGGGCCTGCATGCGGCGATGGACTACGCCGAGGCGGCAGGCGCCAAGGTGATCATCGTGACGTCCGCAGTGAACGGCTTTTTCGCCGCAGGCGCCGACATCAAACACATGTCGGCGGTCGACGCGGCGTCGTTTCGGGAGTACGGCGACGCTATGCGCGGCGCGCTGGAACGCCTTGCTGCCCTGTCCATGGTCTCCGTGGCCGCCATCGAGGGGCTCGCGCTGGGCGGCGGTCTCGAGTTGGCGATGGCCTGCACGATGCGTGTCGCCGCCGCAGAGGCGCGGCTCGGTCTCCCCGAGGTCAAACTCGGACTGATCCCAGGTGGTGGAGGTACCCAGCGCCTGCCCCGTCTCGTCGGGCGCGGTCGCGCATTGGACCTCATGCTCACCGGGCGTCAGGTTGAGGCCGACGAGGCATTCTGGATCGGGCTGGTCGACCGCTTCGCAGAGCCGGGCGGGACCGCACGTGCCGCCGCGTGGCAACTGGCCCATGAGTTGGCCGCGCCGTCGACATCCGCTCAACTGGCCGTGGTGCGCACCGTCGATGCCGCCTACGACCGACCGATCGATGAAGGACTGCGCTACGAGGTCGAACAGATCCAGGAGCTGTTCGAGCAAGGTGAGGCGGTCGAGGGGCTCAAGGCGTTCATCGACAAGCGTGCTCCCGAATTCATCTAAACAATCGGCGGTCAACCGCAAAACCGAACGAACGGAACATGTTTCATGATTGATCTCGAACGACGTTATGAGACATTGCTTCTCGAGTCCCCCGCCGATGGTGTGGTCCAAGTGACGCTCAACCGGCCCGACCGGTACAACGCGATGACAGTCGCCATGTTCGACGAACTCGAAGCGTTGGCGCGGGCGATCGGAGACGATCGCGACGTTCGGGTGGTGATCCTGACCGGTGCGGGCAAGGCGTTCTGCGCGGGCTACGACCTCGATGAAGCAGCTCGGCTGCCGACACTTGGGGCGCTGGGCATGCTGGACCTCCAGGAGCGCGCTGCCCGTGCGCTCGCCGCCGTGCGCGCGGTCCCGGTACCGGTGATCGCCGCGGTCAACGGGGCCGCCGCGGGCGGCGGCATGTCGCTCTCGCTGATGGCCGACATCCGGCTGGGATCGCCTGCGGCGAAGTTCAACGCCGCGTTCGTCCGGATCGGGCTTTCCGCGGGCGACCTGGGCGCGTCCTGGTTGCTGCCGCGCCTGATCGGCCCGTCGGCGGCGGCCGAGATCGGATTCACCGGGCGCATGGTCGATGCCGAGGAGGCAGAACAGCTTGGTCTGCTCAACCGGTTGACCGGTCCGGAAGACCTACTCGACCAAACGCTGACGATGGCAAACCAGATCTGCGCCAACTCCCCCGGCGGCATCCGATTGTCCAAACGGGCCTTGCAGGCCAACATGGAAGTCACCTCCTTCGCGGCGGCCCTCGAACTCGAGAACCGCGGACAGGCACTTCTGACGCGCTGTGACGACATGACTGAGGCGCTGGACGCCTTCAAAGCCAAGCGCGTACCCAACTTTTCCGGGAGGTGAGGATGAGCACAGTTACCACGCACTGGAATCGGGTGTCGCGGCGCCCGCTAGCCGACGTCCTCGACGAGCTGCGCACGGCACGCACTCTGGCCTTCGATGAACATCCTCACGGCATCATGGTGATGTCGGTGAACCGCCCCGATCGCGGGAACTCGCAAACCGTCGAGATGTTCGGCGAAATTTCTTGGGCCACAGCTACATTACGCAACGCGCCGCTGCGTGCATTGATCATCACCGGGGCGGGCGGCAAGACCTTCTGCACCGGCTTCGACCTGGCTGAGGTCGGTGTGCTCACCCGAATGTCGGTGTCAGAATTCACCGATCTCGTCGAGACCGCCGCGGCCGGTTCCACCGGGATGCGTGCGCTGCCCTATCCGGTGATCGCGGCGGTCAGCGGTCCCGCGGCCGGTGGAGGCCTGTCGCTGGCGCTGGCTGCAGACATCCGGATCGCCGACCAGACCGCAAGTTTCAGCGCCGGCTTCGTGCGAATTGGGCTGTCAATCGGCGAACTCGGCACGTCGTGGAACCTGGTCCGGCTGATCGGCCCCGGCCGAGCGGCGGAGTTGGCATTCACCGGACGCACGGTGCGGGCGGCCGAAGCGCGAAGCATCGGGCTGGCCGACCGGCTCATCGAAACCGGCACCGCGCTTGACGCGGCCATCGAGATGGCCGAAACCATCGCGGCCAATTCCGAAGACAGCGTCCGGTCCACTAAGAACGCGGTGGTCCGTAACCTGGAGATCAACTCCTTCCGTTCCGCGCTGGAGTTGGAGAACCGCGGCCAGGCTCTGGCCGTCCAGGTGCCGGCCACCCGTCAGGCCCTAACCGAACTGCAGGCCAGGCCCCAGTGACAACCACCAGGAAGCAGGACCCGGGGCTCCGCCCGACTGACGATCTGCGGCACCGACCGGTCGCCGGGGAGCGAACTCGCGACAGCCTGTTCTGGCAGTTGACCATGCCGGAGCATCAACTGGGCGTGCAGGTTTACCTCTACCTCACCGGTAGTGGGACCGTCGGTTATAACGTCTGCGTGTGGGGCCCGGACGCGCAACCGCTGGCGCTGCATCAGCACCGCGGAAAGGTACCCGACCACGCAGACCTGGACGAGTTCGCGTTCGACGGGTTGACGCTCAGTCAGCCAGAGCTGCGCAAGTCCTGCGTGATGACCTACGACCGCGACGGCGTCCGGATCGAGTTCGCTTTCAATGGCATTCACGACGCCTTCAGCTACCACAGCAATCCCGATGGGCTGCCGTCGTGGTTTGCGGTGAACCGGATCGAGCAGACAGGTCGGGTTCGCGGCCGGCTCGAGGTCGCCGGCCGGCACATCGAGTGGGACCGAATGGGGCATCGCGACCACTCCTGGGGAGTGCGCGACTGGGGCGTACCGCAGCATTGGAAGTGGTTCGTCGCGTACACCGAATCGGGCCGGGCGGTGAATGGCTGGATCTGGATCGCTATGGGCGAGTGGGGCTTCGCAGGGTACGTCGTACGCGACGGAGTGACCTATCCGATTCACCACATCGACCAGCACGCCGAATACGGTGAACAGATGCGCCAACGTCGGCTGCGGGCGATCCTCACCGACATAACCGGCACGCAAACCGAGCTGGAGCTCGATGTCTTCGGAGTGATCGAATTGCCGACGCACGACAGATTGCAAACCGTGATCCGCGAGGGCGCCTGCCGGGCCGTGATCGACGGCGAACCGGGTGCCGGGCAGTTCGAAACACATTGGCAGGGTAGCTATCTGGACTACCTGTCGAGCCAGGGCAGATGATGTGGTCCTGGTCTGGTGACCAGCTCGAACGGCTGGGCGCATTTCTGGCCGAGCATGGCCTGTGTGGACCGGCGGTGACCGCCGATGCGATCGGTGACGGCCATTCCAACCTGACCTTCTTGGTGTCGGACGGCCACTGCCGAGTGGTGGTGCGCCGACCACCGCCTCCGCCGCTGCCTCCGGGTGCCCATGACGTGCTACGGGAGGCGAAGCTGCTGGCCGCACTCGCCTCCACTGATGTCCCCACTCCCCGGGTGTTGGCCACCGCGGCCGCGGGCGAGCTGTTGGACGTTCCGGTCTTCGTGATGGATTTCGTCGATGGGACAGTCATAACCGAATCAACGCCTGCGCCTGGGGAAGACGAACGGCTGCGCGGTCGCATCGGCGAATCACTGGTCGACACTATTGCCGCGTTACACACCGTGGCTTGGCGTGAGGTGGGGCTCGGCGATTTCGGCAAGCCAGACGGGTTCAACGCCCGGCAGTTGCGGCGGATGCGTTCGCTGGTCGCAGTTGACGGATCCGTGCCAAAGTCATTCGGTCCTCTGGACGACTGGCTGCACGCACACCTGCCGCCGGAATCCGCAACGTCGGTCGTTCACAACGACTTTCGCATCGGCAACATGATCGTCGATATCGGAGCCGGATGCGTCGCCGCGGTGCTGGATTGGGAGCTCGCCACCATCGGCGACCCGCTCGCCGACCTGGGGTACCTGCTGACGTCATACCCGGTGGCCGGTGAGCCGCTGGTTCCGACCTCTGCGATGGGAACCGCGGTGCTGGAGCCGGGCTATCCGAGCCGGGCCGAGCTGCTCGACCGCTACGCCAACCGCACCGGTGCCGATGTGTCCGGGGTGAATTGGTATGCCACGCTGGCGATGTACAAGCTCGCGGCACTATATGAGTACAGCCGCAGGCGGTTCGAGGATGGTGTCGGCGACCCGTATTACGCCGACCCGGCGTTGGTCGCGTCTTTCCTGGACGCGGGCGAACGGCTGGTGCGTGTCTGAATGGCGCCGAGATCGACGTTTTGCGCGATTCTTCTCGAGCTTTCGCGCCCAAACTCACGTTTGGGCGCGAAATCAGACCGAGCGGGCTGCCTTGGCGGCGGCGGAGGCTGCCTTGCTGCGCTCCATGGCATCGGTCCAGTCTTGGTCGGTCATGGCGCTGAGGCCGGCGAAGGTGTTCGGCCCGGCCAGCCGCTGGCCACCATCCATGGCGATGGTCTCACCGGTCAAGTAATCGCAAGCGTCGGAGAACGCGAAAATGGTCAGGTTCGCCAGCTCGTCGACCGTTCCGGCGCGTCCGAGCGGAATCTGGTTCTCCTGGGTGGCCCCCACGGAACTCTTGTCGGTCGGATTGAGCATCTCCCATGCGTACTCGGTCGGAATGGGCCCGGGTGCAAGCGCATTCACCCTGATGCCGTACCGTCCCCACTCCACCGCCAGCGACATCGTCATCGCATGCACCGCCGCTTTGGCCATCGCCGACGGCACAACGAATGCCGACCCACTCCACACCCATGTGGTGAGGTTTGAGAGCACCGCGCCGGGCATGCCCGCGGCGATCCACCGCTTGCCGACCGCAACCGTGGTGTTGAAGGAACCGGTCATCACGGTCGACGTCACCGCTTCGAAGGCCCGCTGGCTCAGGCCGGCGGTCGGGGCGATGAAGTTCGCGGCCGCGTTGTTGAGCAGGCCGGTGAGCGGCCCGTGCCGCTGCCAGATCTCTGCCACGGCTGCGTCGACGGCCGACGAATCCCGTACGTCAACGGCCTGATAGTGAACCGCACCGACCCGGCCGCCGGAAGCCTCTTCGGCAGCCTCGGCGAGCACCGCCTCGCGCCGGCCCCACAGGTGCACTTGGGCCCCATACTTGACCAGCCGGGCGGCCACTCCCCGACCGAGACCGGTTCCGCCGCCGGTGATCAGGATCCGCTTATCCGACAACAGATCGGGTGCGAAGATGTCGCGCTTCGTTGCGCTCATGGCCGATTTCCTCTCGTCGATCTACAGACCGAAACTCTTTCCGATGATCTCTCGCTGAATCCCGTTGGCGCCGCCGTAGATCGGAGGCGCCAACGCCTTGCGCACCTGCATCTCCATGCCGTACTCGACGGTGTAACCGGCGCCGCCCATCAGCTGCATACCCTCCAGTGCGACGGATTTGGCGACCTCGGTGCACTTGAGCTTGGCCATCGCGCCCTCCCTGGCCAGCTGGTCCTCCAGTCCGGCGTCGATCTGCTCTGCCACGTGGTACACGAAGGCGCGACAATGTTCGATTTCGGTTGCCAGATCGGCAATGCTGTGCCGTACCGCCTGGAAGGCGCCGATCGGCTTGCCGAACTGTTCGCGGGTGCGCACATAAGCGATGGTGTCTTCCAGAGACCGGCGTGCGGCACCGAGCGACATCGCGGCGATGATGAGCCGTTCGACATTCAGTCCGCGCATCAGACGGTGCCAGGCGTCGCCGATCCCGCCGACCACATTCGCCACCGGCACCGACACGTCGGTGAAAAACACGTCGTTGACGGTATGGCCGTCCATCGTCTGGATCGGCCGGATGTCGAGTCCCGGCGAGCCGGTCGGCAGATAGAGCAGCGTCAGCCCGTGGTGCTTGCCGGCGTCGGACTCCGTGCGGGTAAGCACCAGAAGGTGGTCGGCGAGGTGCGCCGCGGTGATCCAGGTCTTCTGACCGTTGACGACGAACCGGTCGCCGTCACGCACGGCCTTGGTAGTCACGCCGCTCAAGTCGGATCCGGCGCCTGGCTCGGAAAGGGCGATCGCCTCGAAGCGGCCGCTGCACAGGTTGCCGAGTACTTCCTTCTTCTGCTGCTCGGCGCCATGCCGCAGGTAGGTCTGCGCGGCGGTCAGCCCGGTACCGTAAGCGTGGATCGGCGCCAGCCCGCGCGCCGTCTCCTCCAGGAAGATGCACTCCTCGATCATCCCCGCGCCGCCACCGCCGTATTCGACGGGTAGCGACACCCCGAGCCAGCCAAGATCTGCCAACTTTCTCAGTATCTCCGGGCTGTTCGATAGCCGTCCGCCGTCGGTGAGCGCTTCGCGCTGTTGTGCCGTCGAGCAGTGTTTCTCACAGAACTGCTCGATGGCGCTGGCGAACGCCTGCTGTTGGGTGGTGAACATACCAAGGCCTCCTGCAGCTTAGGTTCGGCCTGACCATATTAATGATTGATGTTTACGCAATGGTAGCGCATTCTTAGTGGGGTGAGTCACACCGAGGCCGAGTTGATCGATCGGGTCCTCGAGTTTCGACGGACGCGAGACTCTTCCGACCGTGACGTGCTTGGAATGTTCGCCGAAGGTTTGGGTGTGGCGTTCGAACGGAATCTGATGATGGAGCGATTGCAGGCGATGCGGCGAGCCGCCGACGAACGCGCAGATCGCGCTCAGCCTGTGGCCGAGGGCACCGTCAAATCACACGTGAAGCATATCTTGCGAAAGATGGTTGCCGCCAACAGGACCGAGGCGGTAGCCAGATTCCACCGGCAGCGCAGCTGACTCGAGCTTTCGGGCGCCGTCACGCTCGTCCGGGGGAGGAAAATACCTCTTGTTGGGGACGCGCATCTATCGCCCTAGCTCATAGCGTGACTGTGTGCCACCGGTCGATCACGAACTGAACCTCACCACGCAGGCGATCCTGACGTACGGCAGCTGGGCGCTGACAGCGATCCTTCTGGTGATCGCGATCTGGATGGGGACGCGCGAGCGGACGCCGTTCTATGCGCTTTTGGTTTTGGCGGCCATGGTCGGCGCATTCGCCGAGCCGCTTTACGACGTGGCGATGATGCTGTACTTCTACTCCACGGACGGCATGTGGACGCACTTCACGGCGTTCGACATCCCGCAACCGATCTGGACGCATAGCGGTTACGTGGTGCTCTACGCCGCCCCTGCGATCTATATCGCTCATCAGATCGCCCGCGGAACCATGACCCGCCACAGGCTGTTCGTCTGGGCCGGCATCACACTGCTTGAATCGGCCGCGTTCGAGATGATCGGCATCAACGGCGGCCTCTATAGTTATTGGGGGCCGCACGTGTTCCGGATCTTCCAGTACCCGTTGGTGATCGGTGTGCTGGAAGCCGCCCAGGTGATCTGCTTCGCGGTGGCAGCGTCGCAGTTGCGTGCCCGCCGCGCCGGTCGGTGGCAACTGCTGGGTCTGTTCGTTCTGTTTCCGTTCACATTCTTCGGGGCCAACTTCGGCGCAGGCTGGCCCACAATCATTGCTATTCACCTCGACCACACCTCGACGGCATTGGTCGCGGCGGCAACGGTGGTCAGCATTGGCTTCGCGATCGTTCTTGTACGGGGAGCTGCGGCGTTCCTGCCACCGCGGTCAGCCGGCGGCGCCGAGGATCGTCCGGAAGTCCCCACTGTCAATCGCCCGCAGCCGGTTCCCGGCACGGCCGATATCGCGGACGGGGTCTAAGGAGCGAATCGATGTCCCTATCCACGACCACCAATATTCGCCACGCCTTCTACATCCTTTCCGGCGCCGTGGCGCTGGTGTTGACCTGGCCACACGCTTTTCAGTGGATTGGTGCCGGTGGAAACATCCTCAACCCGGTCGAGTTCTTCGGCGACGCGATAGCGGCCGGCGGCACCGCCTCGTTCCTCAGCATCGACATGGCTATCGCCTGGCTGGTGTTCATGGTGTGGGTCGTCTCCGACAGCAAGCGGATTGGACTGGGGTATAAATGGGGCTGGATCTTCGTGGCACTGTCATACATCGGCGTATCGATGGCATTCCCCGTGTATCTCGTCACCCGTGAGCGGTACCTCGACAAACGCGTGCGAACCGACGAATTGATCGTCCACCAGACCTAGCGTGCGACACGTCAGACGCTTGATATCTCAACCAGATTCGATACGAAATCCCGAATATTCACGCGCGTCGTCGGATCCGGGGAACTGAGTTCCTTTGCGTCAACGGCATCTTTCGCGAGACGAAGCATCTCGGGCCCCTCGTCGATAAGCAATTGGCTGAGCCCAAGAGCGGCACAGGTTCTCAGCGCGGAACTCAGGACGAGAATCGCTTGGTCGGTGTCGCCTGCCGTGCCGAGACAGAGAACCGACTGCAGCGTGGCATAGAGGTGTGCACGCGGGCGCTTCCGCCGATCGACACGTTCGAGGCGCCGCTGAGCCCGCTGACAAGCCCCAGCGAAGGCTGGGGGCGTACCGCCGAGCAGGAGCAATCGGATTTGCGCATCCTCTATGAGTTCGGCTGCCACATCGCTGATTCCGTCGAGCTTCTGAGAACTCAAGCTGGCGATTCGCCGTGCGACCGACTCGCCGATCGGCTCGCCGGACACGGCGGCAAGCCTGACACGTTCATAGAGCATGCGCGCCTCGAGTCTGGGAAGTTGCAAGAGCTTCGCGATATCCAGGCCTTCGCTGATTCGATCATGGGCGGAATCCGCTTCACCGCGAGCGTATTTCAGACGCGCCCCGGTGCCGAACGCCGCCAGCATGAAGTCGACGATTCCGCCCTCGGCACCGAGTTCGTAGGCGTCGTCGAGCAATGCCTCCGCTTCGTCGAGCTGGCCGCGTTCGTAGAGAAGCTCCCCCAACAATGATCCGGCTAGCTTTGCGACGTAGGTCGGACCACCGGACGGCGACAACGCGATTCGCACCGCATGTCGCAAATGCGCTTCAGCTCCGGCAACGTCGAGCTGTTCGTTCGCGGCGAGTGCCGCAAAACAGTACCCGTAGCTCACGCTCAGCGTCCCGGCGATCTGCCGGTGGTATTGCCGTCCCCATCGCTGCCAGCGAAGCGCGTCATCGAAGTCCAGAACCCGAAGTGCCCGAAATGAAGCGAGGTCGGCTGCGCGGCACAGAATGAAGGGCCGCAATGTGTCCACCCTGTCGACACAATCGGCAACGGCCGCGCTGGTGGAGGGCTCGATGCGGTCCTGGAATGCGGCGACCACCGCGCGGATCAGGTTCATTTCGGCACGCAGGTCGCCATTTTCGTCAGCCGGAATCGAGTCCATGCCGATCTCGGCCAACCTGAGCGCGTCCTCGGCGGATGCTAGGCGGTGAAGTACGACGTTCGCCCACGCGAGGTCAACTTGCAACCTCGGCCGCCCATCCACGTGCTGCGCCGGCAGTTTGGCCGCAAGCCCGATCAACGTGGCCATCTGTGATTGTTCCATCAGATCCGTGGCCGCCTGCTCGACGGCATCCGCCGCCTGCCGAGCCTCGCCGCCAAGGATCATGTGATCGACGGCCTGGCTGAGCATCTCCTGTTCGGTGAACCACTCCGCCGCTCTTCGGTGTAGTTCCGGTATGCGCTCTTCTGCGTCGCGCTCGAGGCGGTGCAGCAGGTACTCGGCGAACAGGTGATGGTACTGAAACCATGACCCCTCGACGTCTGTCCTTCTAAGGAAGAGGTCACGTTTTTCGATATCTTCGAGGATGCTTCGGCTGCGCCGGTTATCGGTGAGCGCTGTGGCTAATCCGCTGCAGATCTGTTTGGGAATACAGGTTGCAAGTAGGAAATCGAGGAGGTCCGGTTCAAGGCGGTCGAGGACGTTCGACGCCAAGTACTCGCCCAGTGCTTCGTTGCGCCCCGACAGATGCTCGATGAGGGCGGCCGGATCGGCGTGCTCACGAAGCGACAGCGATGCCAGCTGCAACGCCGCTGCCCATCCGTCGGTGGATTCCTCGAGTTCGGCCACGTCGGCTGCCGTGAGGTCGAGGCCACACTGACCGACAAGCATCGCCTGGGATTCGGCCGTATCGAACCGCAGTTGCGTCGCATCGATTTCGAGGAGTTCGCCCTGGACTCGGAGGGTGGACAGCGGAAGATCGGTGCGGGTTCGGCTTGCGACAATCAAATGTAGGTGATGGCAGCCATTTTCGATCAGATAGGCAAGCGCGTTCGTGGTCTCGCTGTTGTCTACGCGGTGCCAGTCGTCGAGCACCAACACGAGGGTTTCTTTCTCGGAGTGCAGGCGACCGATCAGGGCGTTGAGCACATACTGTTGCGTGTTGTCCAAATGTCCTTCGAATTCTTGTTGCATCACGTCAGCGAGATCCGGCATGGTGCGCCGAATCGCCTCAATCAGGTGGGCAAGAAACCAGATCGAGTTGTTGTCGTCGCTATCGATGGCCAGCCATGCGCCCTTCAGTCCGTCGCGGGTGAGGATTTCGCCCCACTGTGCGGCCAGCGTGCTTTTGCCGTAGCCCGCGGGCGCGTGGATGAGGACCAACTTCGGTCTTCGCCCGGAGCCGAGGCGGTCGAGGATGTGTCGCCTCGGCACTGTCGGACGATTGAATGTCGGCGGTCGAAAACGTGTCGGTGCGCTCGGCGGATACTGCGCTCGCTGGATGCCACCTGACGGGCCCGACCCTAACGCCAGAGCCGCCGAACGCCCGGCCGATGGGGATACGGGAGTGCCTGTGTCGGAGGGCAATTCAGGGGCATCGGTCGACAGTGCCGGTAACTCGAGCGGGATCTCGGCGATGGCGAGCCCGACATGGGCGCCAGCTTCCCGCAGCACCTCACCGAACTCCGCGGCCGAACTGGGGCGCCGCGTTGGATCGGTATTCAAGCCTAGCTCCAATGCCGAGCACACGACATCTTCGACGCCCTTCGCGCGGAGATCGGGGATGGGACCCGCTAACACCCGACGAACAAACGCGATTGGATTCTGCCCCGGCTTGAACGGGAACGGCGGATCGCCGTTGAGCAGTGTGAAGACTGTGGCCGCCAGACCGTAAACATCGGCTGCTGCCGAGGGGGCGTGACCCTCGAACAGCTCCGGCGCGGTATAGGACGGGGATCCGACGATGATGTTCGCAGCGGTCTCACGGCCACCCGTGATGCGTGCTATGCCGAAGTCGCAGAGCTGTGGTTCCCCGTACGCCGTAAGAAGGATGTTGGGGGGCTTCACATCTCGATGCAGAACGCCCGCGCGGTGCGCGGTCTCCAGAGCCCCCGCCAGTCGCACCCCTATCGTCAACGCTTCACCGACGGCCAGTGGTCCATGACCCTTGATCCAGGAATCCACCGTGTTCCGGCTGTGGTATGGCATCACGATGTAGGGACGTCCGGTGAACGTTAGGCCACAGTGCAACACGGGCACGATGTTCGGATGGCCAGAGACCCGCCCCATGGCCCGCTGCTCGCGTTCGAAGTGTTCGAGGTCGAGGTCGTCCTGATCGGAACTGAGTACCTTGATCGCAACGATTCGGTCGAGTGACGGTTCGTTACACCGATACACGACTCCGAACCCGCCGCGCCCCACCGGCTCCGCGTCGTGGTACCCCTCTGCCTCGAGCTCGCCGACAATACCGGTGGCGAGGCCGCGTTGAGTGCTGTCGTCCGTCGGCGTTCCCATCGCAGATGCCTTTGCTGTGGCCATCAGCGTACTCCCGCCGCCGGTAGCTGATCGCAGGTCCGAGGGCCTTGTGACGCCTCCCCTAGTTCGGCGGATATGCGGGCGGCGGGTACACGCCACGCAGGATCCACGGGAACCAGTCGAGGCCGTATTCGATCTCGTCGCTGCCGTCGTAGTCCGGATTGGGATCGAGCGGAGAGTTTTCCGCGAGGACCACTCCAGGCGGAAGCCCTACTTCCGGTCCAAGCGGTCGGTTCTCGACGGGTATCTCAGGCTGCCCGTACACGGCCACCACAACGGTGCGATCCAGGCTGTTTTCCGACCACACCCCCACCTGGGTGTTGGCGCAGTTGGCCATGATGGCGAAATAGGCTGGGTTGTAATACCACTGGTTGATGATGTCGACTCCGCTGATCGCCAACGCCGGATTGGTCGCCACCGTTTCCGTCACTTTGCCGCGATAGCCGGCGGCCTCGGCCCGGCTTTGTGGCGTGGACCCGTCCGACCCGATGTCGCCGTCGAGGTCGCGGTTGTTCAGTACATCTCTGGTATGCCACTCGGCCGCCAGTCGCAGTTGCGGATTGATCTTGACGTCGTTGGTGCAGCCCGCCTGATGCTGAACGGTGTAGACGTTGGCGACCACGCCGTCGTTGAGCCGCTTGTTGTTGGGTACGAGTGTGTTGTCGTCGCCGTCGGCATGTGCGGCGGGCGCGCCCAGCACGAGCCCGGAGGCAACCAGCAAGGCAGGCAGTGTCAGCGACCGATACGCCATGTCCGTCTCCTTTTGTCATGGGGTGACGCCGGGGGGCGACTGGTAATGCGCTGCTGAGTTCCGCAATTGCCATATCTGCGCGGGGCAGAGTTCGTTCACAGCCTGTGAAATCAAGTACGAGGCCTGGTAATCATCGGAGGTATTGAAGTCAGCCCTCACGTCCGCCATGACCTCAGGGAAGCCGCGGCCGGCCGCCACCTTGTCGCAGATCCCGTATCCATAGCTCAGGGCTGCGTCAGCATTGGGAAAGTTATAGCCGGGCCGCACATGCACGTTGACCAGATAGGCGACCACGTCTGCGCGAGCGCAGGGACTGACCGCGACCGCCGCGCCACCGAATAGCGCCGCACAACCTAAGAACGCGCCCGCCCGCCGCGTACCACGAGATGCGGATCTGTCCTTCATCGCCGGTGGGCCTCAGACCGCATCGAAATGGGAGATGAGCCACCGGTTGTCGACTTTGTCAAGAGTGACCCGAACGCTTGACGCCGTGTTGGTCGGCGCGTCCTTTCCGATCGTGACCGTCTGGTCGACAAACAGCAGGACCACGGCGTGGGTGGCCGTCGCCGATGTCGATGCGGCCGCCGGGACGGTGGCCACTGCACCGATCTGCTTCTGCTGCGCTCCCGGGATCACCACGTCGTGGGTCAGTTTTGTGTACGTGTCCAGGAACGTCCCGGTCAGTCTGCTCCTCGCGGCCTCGAGGTCCTTCTGCACCGTCTCCGGCCGGTACGACAGCAGCGCCACCGTGCCGTCGGTCGCCACCCGCACCGACTCGCGGGCTGGGTCAGGGTCGCCGAGCGAGTAGTTCTGATATTTCAGGAACCCGGCGGCCGATGCCAGCAGCAACGCCACCGCGGGCAACACCGCGTATGCCATCGCCCGCCGCCAGCCGATACGCCGCCCTGCTCTCGTCGGTCGGTTATCGTCTTCTGACTCCTCGACCTCGACCTCGATCTCGACCTCGGCCGTCGCCTCGCTGAAGCCGGTCTCGTCCGCCGCCACAGTGTCGGTTTGCATGTCAGGTGCTTCCTCCACCGCGTCTGCATCCGTCTCCTCGCCGCCGCGACGCGTCGGCCACCTCATGGCACGAACTCGACGTTGGAGACCTTGGCCTGATCGCCGACCTCCTGCACGAAGACGCGCAACCGCCAGCCCCGCGGTTCCGGCTGGGTTGTGCCGGCATTCGAAGTCGTCACGGTCACGGCCACCAGAGCCTGGGCTGTGTCGGCCGTTTCCGATTCCAGCCCGGCCTCCGTCACGGTGCCGACCGTGATCGACTTGGCCTTCTTGACCACATCGACGAACGGCCCTGCACGCGAGGCGAAGTCGTCGTGGAACTGCCCGGTCGCCCCGTCCAGAATCCGCTGGACGTCTGCGTCGGCGTGCTGCCAGTCGATCGTCGTCAGGTTCACCACGCCCTGCCTCGCTGCCTGCAGAACTAGGCTTCGCTGTACTTGGGCTTGCTGTGCCTGGTGGACACGAAATCCGTACCAGCCCACCAACGTCGCCAACACAACGACGATGGCCACGCCGAGTAACATCGCGAGCCGCACCGAGGACCCTTCGGACCGGCGGGACGGTGTGACGTTTGAGCCTTCTTCGGCCGACTCGGCGGCGTCGTCGAGAACGTCGACGGCCTCGTCATCTAGTTCGGAATCGGTCGCGACCGGCATAGCATCGCCTCCTTCACAGTCGTTTGAGTCATCAGCTTCCGGGCGGCGTGAGCATCGTCTGCCAGGTCTTCTCCCCCGGCGCACCTTGGACCAAATCCGATTGTTTGTAGACCTTTCCGTCCGGCCCGACATATGTGCCGGTGGCCGGGTCGTACTGGGCGGCGGCAATCGGCGGCGGCGCAGGAGCGGGCGGCCCCTGAGCCGCAGCCGGCGGCGACCCGGGCGGCAGCTGCGGGATATCCTGGCCCGTCCACGTGGCGTTGGGGTCGCCCTTCCAGTTGTAGCCGTCGTTCAGTGGCAGGTATTGCTCGTCGCTTTCGCACAACTTCACCGTGGGTGCGCGCTTGCCTGGCCTCGTCACACAGGGGGTGTTCTTGGCGCCGCGCACGTTAAACGCCGAGTCCTGCGGTGTTCTGCAATACAAATCGCCGGGCGCGCGCTCCGGATAGTCCTCGAAGCTGGGCACCCGCCTCTGCTGGGCCGGCAGGAAGCCGGTGGTGCACGGCGGCGGCAAATTGAGGTTGAGGTTGAAGCTGAGGTACTCGCCCCGGTAGTCCTGCTTGGTGTTCCTATTCGCCACGAAAGTGCCACCGGCCTCGGCCGTAACTTGGGGCAGCAGCACCAGCAACTGTTCGAGGTTGGCTTGGTAAGTGAGCGCGACCTGGCCGACGCTGACGAGATTGGCAAGCACGATCGGCAGGGTGGGTTGCAGCCGCTCAACCAACTGGCGGGCCTCCCCGAACGCTGGGCCGCCGTTCACCAGAAGGCCGGCAACGTCCTGGTCGTGGGTCTTCAACTCACTGGTCACCGTGGCCAGGTTCGACGCCCATGCCTTAATCGAATCGGACGTGTTGGTCTGCGAATCGAGAACCGGACTCGATTGATCGATCAGCGCAATCAGGGGGTCGAGATTCTTTCGCGCCTCGATCGACAGGTCGATTGAGCCGTTGACGATGCGGCTCAGTTCTGGGCCCAGCCCGCCCACGGCTGTGTAGGACTCGTCGATGGCGGTCTTGAGGTTGTCTTTAGGCACTGCCTTCAGCCCGGCGACCACCTGGCTGAGGATTGTGTTGATGTCGGGGGGCACGCTGGTGTCGGCCAGCGGAATAACGTCCCCGTTCCTAAGGGGCGGCGAGGTGGCGTTGCGGGGCAGCAACAGGACGTACTGTTCGCCGATCGCCGATTGGCTGTGCACCTCGGCCTTCAAATCCGACGGAACGTCGATGCCGGATTTCAGCGAAAGCACGGCCGCGACGCCGGTGTCGGTCAGCCTCACCGATTCCACCCGGCCCACTTCGACGCCGCGATAGGTGACGTTGCTGCTGCCATAGAGGCCTGCGGCTTGCGGCAGTTCCACCGTCACCGTGTAGCGGCCGGCACCGAAAATCTTGGCGGGCAGCTGCATGAACTGAAGTGACATGAATGTGAGCGCGACGAGCGAGATCACGGCAAAGATGGCCAGCTGGATCTTGGCCCGTCTGTGTAGATGCATTACGGCCCCTGATCCCAGCGGTATGGAATGGTCAGCGGGTTGCCGGCGCCGTTCGGCGGGCCGCCCCCGGTGCATGGGCTCGGGAATTGACCGATGGTTCGGCCCCACTGCAGTTCCAACCAGGTCAAATCGCATTCCCACCGGGTCCCGGTGAAGACGGAGGCGTCAATGCGGCTGAGCGTGAGGTCGACGATCGCCGTCAGGTTGGCGTAGTCACCCCGTTGCCACTTTTCGATCGTCTCGTTCGGAAATGGGAAGGTGGCAATCCCGCTCAGCGCCCGTGTGAGGCTCGGGCCCGCGTTGGCGAGGGACTGCAGAACCGGTCCCGATTCCTGCAATATCTTGACCACGTTCTCTTTGGATTTGTTGACGGTGTCGGTGAGCAGGGCGCCGAATTTGCCGAGCCGGTCGGCCGCATCGACAAGGTTTTCTCGCTGTTGGTTGAGCACGGCCAGCGCATCGGGGATGGTCTCGAGCGCTCGATCCACGACGGGCTGCTGCTCGGCCAGCTGTCCGACCAGGCGGTTCAGGCTCTCGGAGGCCGCGATGATATCCCCGGTCTGGTCGTTGAGGTACGCGGTGAACCTGTCCAGTTGCTCAATGAGGCTTCGGAGATCTTTCTCGCGCCCCCGGAAAGCCGTACTGAACGCCTCAGTGATGTCCTGGACTTGGCCTAGCCCGCCGCCGTTGAGCACCGATGAGAGGGCCGCTAGCGTCTGCTCCGTGGTGGGGTAAAAATCGCTGTGCGCCAACGGAATCACTGAGCCGTCGTGCAGCTTGCCTTGCGGCGGGGCGTCTGTCGGAGGTGCCAGCTCGATGTGCTGCGAGCCGAGCAAGCTGGTTTGGCCGAGCTTGGCCATCGCGTTAGCGGGCAGGCTGACATCACCATTGAGGCGCATGGTCACCAACGCATGCCAGTCCTGGCGTTGGATTTTCGTCACATTGCCGACGGTCACGTCGGCGACTCGCACCCGCGAGTTCTGTTGCAGATTGTTGACATCGGGCATCTGTGCCTGGATCACAAAGGAGCCTGGACCGGTGCCCTGCGTACCGGGGAGTGGCAACGTGTTGAGCCCGCGCCACTCTGCGCAACCAGATATCGCCACGGCCACGATCAACATCAGGCTCACCGCGGTGCGGCGTCGGCCGATGATTCTCATCAGCCACCTCCGGAGGGAACCATCATGCCGGGCAGGCCTGCGGTTGGATCGGTCGAGACCGTCGGGGGAGGCGACGCATTCGGTGGCGGTGCTTCTGCGGCGAGCGGCGCCGGCGCTTCGGCGGGCAGCGGCGGACCCTGGGCAGGCGAAGGTGGCGCACTCGGGCCTGCCGGAACGGCGGGAGGAACGTTGTCCGGCCGCATCCAGTCCTCGCTATACGAGAGCTCATTGGGTCGGGCCTGTGCCCCAACAAAAGGGTTGAAACCCAAAGGCGGCCAGTTGTATTGGCGGTTCTTCACGATCGGCGCCAGGTATTGCATGCAAAGCTTCGAGGCTTGCTCGGCCCCCAACCGGGAGGCGGCCTGCACCGCCCCGCAGATGAAGGCGAGCGGGTTGGCGAAGTTGTTGACTGCCAACGCGCCGGTAAACGAACCATTGGCCGGCTCGTAGATGTTGCTGAAGTTCTGAAGCGTCGTCGGCGCGAGATGCAACGCTTGCTTGATGTCGTCGAGGCTGCCGACCAGCGTCGTGGTGATCGACGCCAATTTGTCGGACGTGGTGCCGAGCGCCTCGCGGTTGTCCGCGGAGAAGCTCTGCAGATCGCCGACAACCGCGTTGAGGTCCTCCATTGTCAGGCCGACCTTGTTCGGATCGTCGGCCAACAGCGATGTCACGGACGCCAGGTTGCGGTTCAGCTGCTCGAGTAGATCGGTGCTGTCGTGTAGCGCCGACACCAGCGTCGACAGATTCTTCAAGGTGCCGAACAGGTCTTTGCTGTGGTCGCCGAGTGCGGACAACGTCTGCGACAGCTTGATGACGGTGTCGCGGATGGTGGCGCCCTGCCCGCGCAGATTATCGGCGGTTGTGTTGATGAACTCACCCAGCGTGCTCACGCCGCCCGGCTTGGTGGGCTGCAGCAGTTCGTTCAACCGCTGAAGTTGGTCGCGGACGTCATCCCACTCGACCGGCACGGCGGTGCGGCTCTGCGGGATTTCCGCACCGTTTTGCAGCGTCGCACCAGAGGTATATGCCGGCGTCAGCTGGATGGCCCGACCCGTCACCAGCTGTGGCGACAAGATCACGGCGTTGACGTTGGCTGGAACCTTGAACTTGCGATCAAACCAGAAAGAAATCTTGACCCGCTGGGGCTGCGGTTCAATCTTTTCCACCTTGCCCACAGGCACGCCGAGGATGCGCACATCGTCGCCGGCGAACACCCCGGTGCTGTTATCGAAGTAGCCGACGACTATCGTTCGGGCACCCTGACCGGTGGCACGCACGCCGACGATCACCCCGAGAATCATCACCACGACGAGCGCGACCGCCAGGGTGGTGCGGGACATCAGCCTGCTCATCATGGTTGACCTCCCGGCCGACTGGGCGGAACCTCGCCCGGCGCGGGCACATACACCGGCGCCGGTGTCGGCTCCGGCGTGGACTGCAGCTCAGGAGGCGACGGGGCAGGCGGCCCAGGCGGGGGGCCGCCGGGCGGTGGGGCAGGCAGCGGCTCGCGATACGGGTAGCAGCCAGTAGGGCCCGGCAGGGGCAAGCCGGGCGGACCGCACCCCTGATCTCCGAGGTTGCCGGTGATCGCGTCGGGCAGGTTCAGATGGGGCTCGCCGCCTTGACCAGTGCGTGGGTACGGCACCGGCAACGGCGGGGTGCCGGGCTGGCCGGTCGGCGGTTCGGTCAACTCGGACGGCGGGAGTGTGGCCGGGTCCAGTCCCAGGTCGGAGAATGCAGCATCGACGAACGGTTGGACGAACTGACCGGGCAGCAGGTTCACCACGTATGCCTTGAAGAAGGGGCCCGAGCCGACGGATTCACCAAGCGACATGGCATAGGTGTTGAGCCCTTTGATGGCCAGTTGCACGCGCTCCTTGCGATTGTCGATGATCGCCAGCACGCCGTTCAGCTTGTCCAGAGCCGGCCGCAGTGTTTGCCGATTCTCTTCGATGAATCCCTTGAGTTGCTGTGCCGCGGCGGAGACGTTATGCCAGATCTGATCCAATGCGGCGCTTTGCGTCTGCAGTTCCGCAAGCAGCGCGTTGGTGTCCCTCACCAGGCTGACCACCTGGTCGGTGCGCTTGGCCAGCACTCCCGTCGCTTTGGCGGCGTTCTCGAGCAGCCTGCGCAGGTTGGCATCGCGCTCGTTGAGCGTTTGCGCGAACCGCGCCACGCCTTGCACTGCGCTCTTCACCTCCTCCGGGGTGTCGGAAAACGTTTGCGCCAGGGTTGCGAGCGATTGCGATAGCTGCGTGGTGTTCAGGCCGCCGATGGTGGTGGCCAAGTCCCCAAGGGCGTCGGGCAACTGGTAGGGCGACTGCGTCCGGTCGATCGGGATGGTGCTGACGAGTGAGTCCTCACCGCGGGGCAGCACCTCGAGCACCTTGGTGCCCAGAAGACTTTTGGCTCTGATCCTGGCCTCGGAGCGGTCCCCCACATGAATGTCCTTGTCGAGCCAGAACTCGACGAAAACGCGAGAGCCGTCGAGTTCAATGCTTGACACCTTTCCTGCGGGGTAGCCGGAGACTTCGACGGATGCACCCGTGAACAGACCTCCGGCATCGGCGAAATAGGCCGAGTAGTTCTTGCCCTGGTTCAAAAACGGCAGCTTCTGGTAATTCAGCGCCGCCAGTGCGATCGCGACCACTCCGGTGATGCCGATGAGGCCGATGATCACGGGGTTGCGCTCGGAGAACGATTTCATTTCGGCGCGCACCGCCCTGTGGTCTGACCAGCGACCTTTACGTACACCGGCTGGCCACCCTTGCCGTTGAGCTTGAGCACCGCATCGCACAGGTAGAAGCTGAAGAAGTCGCCGTACATCGCCTGGCGGTTCAGCTCCCGATACTTGTCTGGCAGCTGGTCCAGGAAACGGTCGAGGTATTCGTGGTCGGCCACCGCGATGCCCGAGGCGCGGTCGAGTTCGTTAACCACTCTTTGGAACGGTTCGCGAACGTCAGAAAATAAGTCGGCGAACGAACCGGCGCCGGCATCGATGTAGGCCACCGCGTTGGTCAGATCGGTCTTGCGTTGCGCCAACCCACCGACCAGCTCCGACAGCGACGTGACCGCCTTGTCGAACCTCTCGCTCTGGCCGCCCAGCGACCCCAACACCACGTTGAGGTTGTCGATGACCTGCCCGATCAGAAGATCTCGGTCGGCCAGCGTGTTGGTAACCGCAGCCGCCTGGTTCAGAAACGACCCGATCGTGGGGCCCTGTCCTTGAAACGCCCCTATCAACTGTCCGGTCAACTCATTGACCTGGTTCGGGTCGAGGGCACGAAACAGCGGCCGAAAGCCACCGATCAGGGCGTCGAGGTCCAATGCGGGTTCGGTGCGGTTAGCCGGAATCGTGTCGCCGGGCTTGAGGGTCTTGATTCCCCCGGCGCCTTCCGTGAGCGCCAGGAAGCGGTTACCGATCAGGTCGTCGTACCTGATGATCGCCCGGGATCCCTCGGTGAGGACCACCGAGTCGTCGGCCGAGAACTCGACACGCACCGTCGCGTCCCGGTTGACGGAAATCTTCTGAACCTTGCCGACCTCCACCCCGGCGATCCGGACGATGTCGCCATCCCTTAATCCGGAGACGTTGGTGAACTCGGCGGCGTAGCTCCTGCCCTTCTCGAACCGAAATTGCGCGAAGACCGTCACCAGCACGAATGCGCCAAGCAGGCAAATCGAAAGGAAGATACCAAGGCGCCACGCCGCGCCTCTCAGATTCTGCACGTCTTCTCCTGCGTCGGTATTTCGTCGGCGATCACGGTGGCGTCTGGCCGTTCTCTTCGGGTTGCGCCGGCCCCGGCTCGGGCCCCGCCGGGGGCAGGCCCGGCCACAGCGGAACCCCGCCCGGCCCATACAGCGCCGCGCCGTACGGCGGCGCTCCCGGATACGGAACCGGCCCGACTGCCGGCCCGGGGATGCACTGGCGGATGGTGGGCGCCTCGGGCACCGCGCGGGTCACCGGGAACCAGTCGGCGTAGCACGGATGCCCGATGCCAGGGTTGGGCCGAATATCCACGCCGGTCCCCCACCCGGTGTCGGTGACGAGCTGGCGCACCGGGAAGTTCTTCGAAACATCCGGCAGCGACCCACACCCCGGCTTCCCGCCCGGTCCCCCCTTGGCCCCGACAACCGGCAGATTGTCGGGATACACGTACGGGTCGTTGCCGAGCAACAGCGCGACGTCGAATTGAAGCGTCCGTCCGTCGGCTCCGCCGAACACCGAATAGGCCCCGTCCTTCAGGTTGTTCGTCTGGCCCTGCAGCAGACACGTGTAGGTGGGGCTGTACTTGAGCAGCAGGTTCGTGGTGGGCTCGAGAACGTCGGCCGATGCGACGAGGTTGTCCTTGCTAGTCGCAAGCAGGTTGGTCCCGGCGTTCCCGAAACCAATGACGTTGAGCAGCAAGCTGTCCAGGGAGCTCGAATTCTTCACGACCGTGCTGCTGGTGGTGCTGGCGGCATCCAACACCGTCAGGATGTCCTGGGCGGCCGCGGCGTAGGTGTCGTTGAAGTTCTTGAACGAGCGCCAGTCCTTGCGGATGATCTCACTTCGGTCGTTGAGCGCCGTCAACACCTGGTTCAGGTCGGTGGTGGCCTCGCCGATCCGTTCGCCTTGTCCGCGCACCGCGTCGGCCACCGCAGTCAGCACCGCGTTCAGCTTCGCCGGATCGATCATTTTGACGAGGTCGACGACGTTTTCGAAGACCGTGTTGACCTCTGTGCTGACATTCGTCGAACGCAGCACCGCGCCGGCAGCCAGCCGTTCTTTACTCGGGTTGTCCGGATACACCAGGTCGACGAACTTGGCGCCGAACGCCGTGGTGACGTCAATCTTCGCCTCGACGTTGGCCGGGATGTACCGGATCTGGTCGGGACTGATCTCCAGCGTCAGCTTGGCGCCGCTCTTGGCAGTGGACACGTCGCTGACCCGACCCACTTGGACGCCACGCATCTTGACCTTCGCGTTGGTCTCCATGATGATCCCGGACCGATCCGACGTCAGCGTCACCGGCACATAGGAGTTGAACGTGCCCGCAAAGAACGCCGATGTCACGACGAGGAACAGCGCGGTAAACCCGAACAGCATCAGGGCCCACCACCCGGGGTGGATGCGACGGTCTCCTGGGCCGGGTTCCATGCCGCTAGCCAGCCAGGTTGAAGTTGCCGGACTGGCCGTAGACGGCCAGCGAGATGAACGCGATTTCGACCGCCGCGATCACCATTGAGGTACGCACCGCCCGGCCCACGGCCTCACCGACCCCGGCAGGCCCACCGGACGCGTTGTACCCGTAGTAGGTGTGTACCAACATGATTACCACCGCGATCGCGACCACCTGGAAGAACGACCAGATCAGATCGGTGGGGTTGAGGAAGGTGCCGAAGTAGTGGTCGTACACACCGGAGCCTTGGCCGTAGATGGCGGTGGTGCCGGTGCGCGCGGCCAGAAAGGCCATCATGACCGCCACGCAGTACAGCGGGATCACGACGACTATTCCGGCGAGCACCCGGGTGGATGCGAGGTAGGTGACGCTCCGGATACCGATCACCTCGAGCGCGTCGATCTCCTCGTTGATCCGCATTGCGCCGATCTGGGCGGTGGCGCCGGCACCGATGGTCGCCGACAAGGCGACGGACGTCGTTCCCGGCACGATCAGCCGGACGTTGAAAAACGCCGACGCGAACCCGGTCAGGGCTTCGAACCCGACAGACGCCAATTGGTTGTATCCCTGCACAGCCACCAGGGCGCCCGTGGTGATCGTTAGGAAGCCGACGATCGCAACAGTTCCACCGACGACCGCGAGCGCCCCGGCACCCAACCCCATCTGTGCGATGAGCCGCCACAGCTCTGTCCGATAGTTGACGACCGCATCGGGAATCGACATCAGTGTCTTGCCATAGAACTGAGCCTGCGATCCGATCCGGTTCCACTCGCTGACAATGCTTTTCGCCGTGCGCCGCAGCCGCGGATGTAGCCTGCTCGGAACGGTAGGCGTCATGGGTTCACCTCATTGGACCGTGAACTGGATACCGACGGCGGTCACGATGATGTTGATCGCGAACAGCACCATGAAGGTGAACACGACGGTTTCGTTGACCGCGTTGCCGACACCGGCCGGACCACCGCCGACCGAGATGCCCTTGTAGCAGGCGATCAGGCCCGCCGCCATCCCGAATAGCGTCGCCTTGACCAGCGAGACGATGACGTCGGCCATGCCGGTGAGCAGCGTCAGACCCGCCACGAACGCACCCGGCGAGACGTGCTGGACATACACGCAGAAAAAGAACGCGCCGGACAGGCCCACCAGGATTACGGTGGCCGACAGCGCTAAGGCCACGGTTGTAGCTGCCAACACGCGGGGAACCACCAACGCCTGGATGGGGTTGATTCCCATCACTCGCAGCGCGTCGAGTTCGTCACGAATTGTCCGCGCCCCCAGATCGGCGCACATGGCGGTGGCCCCGGCGCCGGAGACAACCAGCACCGTGACGATCGGGCCGATCTGGTTGACCGTGCCAATCGCGGCGCCCGTTCCGGAGAAGTCCGATGCACCGAATTCGGTCAGCAGGACATTGAACGTGAACACCAGCAGCACCGAATACGGCATCGTCAGCATCAGCGCCGGCAGGACCGATACCCGTGCCACGAACCAGCTTTGAAGTATGTATTCCTTCCAGGCGAATGGGGGCTTGAACATCTGCACGAAGGTGTCCAGCGACATCGCGAAGAAGCCGCCCATCGCGCGGACCGGCTTGACGGCCAGATACGTCGTCATCAGCTGTGCCTCCGCGACACGGCCTTCAGCGTGCGGGCGGCCCGTGTTGCCCGCAGCTGCAGATTGTTCTCGTCAGCCGGCGACATGGGCGGAACGCTATCGAGGCGACAGCACGGTGACTGCTCCACCAAGAGGGATAATGCGTCCCTCGTCAGAGTCACACGGGCCCCACCCATTTGACGGCGGTGTCAGGCGATCATCTCCACGCTCGGGGCGGCCGGGCTGGTTTCCCTGGGAGCCGCCTCATCAAAAGCCGGCTCACCGGTCGCGGTATTCACCTGCCACATCGCCGGGCTCACAAGAGTTCTCGCGAACGCGTAGGTCGACACGCCGAAGCTTGTCAGAGATCGTCCTGGGTAGCTCCATGAACTCCGCTGGATGCTTTGGCAGGGCGCGAGGTTGGGGTGTGCATGCGCGAAGATGGCATCGGCGGCGGCCTGACCGGGGCCCACCCCACCGCCAAGCTGATATGCGCCTTGGGCACTGCCAACTGGGTTGGATCGGGGGCCGGGACCACCGCCGCCTCGGCCACCGCCGGATGCTCGATGAGCACGCTCTTCAACCCGAACGGGGAAATCTTGTAATCGGAGTCGCGTCGAGGATGTCCCGTGGGAATGCGGCCTTGGACTCCTCTGCAGAATTCAGCTCCGCTGCGCGCGGTGCCAGCACAGTCGTCGCGAAGTCCCGAGCCTCGGCACGGATCTTGACGGTTTACTCAGAGCAGCAGGTCGTCATAGAGCTGATCGGAGGTGCGCGAAAGGGCGTCGAGGGTGGATGTCATCGGGCGCGGTGCGGTGGTCATGGTTGGGAAACCAGGTTGGGCTCGAATTGCAGGCTGACCACGCCGCGCATGAAATTGGCTTTCATCAGTGTCGCCTCACCGGCGACGAAGTTGGGCAGGTGCGATTCACGCAACGATGATCGCAGCATCGATTTGGCGAGCCGGTTGCCCAGGCAGTGGTGGATACCTCCACCGCCGAAGGCGATGTGGGGGTTGGGCTGGCGCGCCCGATCGAACGTGCCCGGGTTGTCGAACATCTCGGCGTCGCGATTGCCGGAGGGATACATCACGACGACCTTGTCGCCCGGCACGATGTGTTGCCCGTTGAGCTCGTATTCGGCGACCGCGGTGCGCCGGAAGTTCAGCACCACTGATGCCCAGCGCAAAAACTCTTCGGTCGCCGAGTTGATACGTCCTCGAAGTCCTCCGACAACCACTGGCGCTGATCGGGGAAAGCGGTCAGTGCCTTGACCGCGAAACTGGCCGTGTGTCGGGTGGTGTCGTGGCTGCGACGGCGAAAAGCACCATCGTGGCGTTGATTCGAGGTCGGTCAGTTTCTCGCCATCGGCCTCTGCCTGCACGGGATTGGTCAACAAGTCGTTGGCCGGCTGCTTCCGCCGTTGCGCAATCAGATCTTGCACCACCTGGTGGATGTGCATCGTTGCCTCGACTTGCACCTGGCCGCCGTCGCGTCCGGACAGCGAGACCGGCTCGGCCCAGCCACGATCTCGTCGGCGGCGTGCCCGACGGTTGGCCGGACTTCCTCGGGGAGACCGAACATTTCGATAAGGGGGAAGCCGGCGTGGCCCGCAGCGAACATCGACCTTGACCCCGACCCCCTCCGCCGATATGGTCTGACCATTCGAATGTTTGGTGTAAGGAAGAGCGATGACGGTCACGTCCAGCATCAATGGCGAAGCGATGTGGGGTTCCGCGCTGTGCGGCGACAACGCAGGCGTGATGGAGCGATGACAACAGTTCTTCGACAAGACCGACCCCGGGCGAAACGGCGCCACGGCCACACCCCTGGAAGGCGTGCGGTGATGACTCCCGACAACTTCACCTACGAGTCCGCGGACGGCAGGCAGCTCGCGGGATACCGCTGGCCCGCCCGCGACGGCCAGCCGGTCGCGGGCGTCGTCGTGCTGGTCCACGGCATGGGTGAGCACCTCCGCCGATACGACCACATCGCCGAGGCGCTGACCTCAGCGGGTTTCGTGGTTTACGGCCATGACCACCGGGGGCACGGCGCCTCGCTGGCCAACGGCGACGAACCCGGCCACCTCGGACCCCAGGGGTGGTCGGCACTCGTCGACGACCTGAATCTGGTGATCGCCCAAGCGAAATCAGACGACCCCGGCCTGCCGGTTGCAATCATCGCCCACAGTATGGGTTCGTTTGCGGCTCAACAGTTTCTGCTCGACCACGGCACCGACGTCGACGCCGTCGCCCTCACGGGAACCGCCGCCCTCGACCTACTCGAACCCGCCCTGGACCTCTCCAGCGACCTGGACCTGTCCGCATTCAATGCCCCGTTCCAGCCGGCGCGGACGGATTTCGACTGGCTCTCGCGCGACGAGTCGATTGTCGACGCCTATCTCGCTGATCCGCTGTGTGGATTCGGCATCGACGCCGCGTCGGCCAAAGATATGTTCGCCGGTGCCCGGCGGCTCGCCGACCCTGCGCAGGTGGCGCGCATGCCGCACTACCTGCCCTTGTATATAGCGGTCGGATCTAAAGACCCCGTCAATGCGGAGCTCGCTCTTCTGTGGGCACTTGTGGACCGTTACCGTGACGCCGGTCTTACCGATGTCACCGTCCGCGTCTACGACGATGGCCGGCACGAGATCCTCAACGAGACCAACCGAACAGAGGTGATCGACGACCTTCTGAAGTGGCTACAGCGGGTGTCGGCGCTTCCGGCGGTACACGACGACGCGTAGCAAGGATGTGCAATGACTGACGACACCCGGGCCGACGGGCCCACACCCAAGGACCTCGACGAGTGCTCTGCGCTGATCGTGGGGGGCACCGCCGGCATCGGCCTTGCCTCAGCCCTGGCGCTCGCCGCCGCCGGCGTACCGCGGATCGTGGTCGTCGGCCGCAACGCCGAACGCGGTCAGCTGGCCGCGAAGTCGATCGCCGAATCGGGCGCAGAAGCGCACTTTCTCGGCGGGGACGCCACCGATCCCAACACCGCAGTCGCCGTCGCGGCGGAGGCCGACCAGATCCTGTCCGGTATCGACATTTTGATGTGCACGACCGCGGCCGACGTCCGGCCTGAACTGTTCATCGATATCCCGACAGCCGACATCGCTCGCGCACTCACCGAACTGGCGCTGCCGTCGATGCATATGGCCAGTGAGGTCCTGCCGGGCATGCGTAGCCGCGGGCGCGGCGTCATCGTGAACGTGGCATCCGACGCGGCGAAGACCGCCACCCCGGGCGAAACGGTCATCGGCGCGGCGAAGGCCGCCATCGTGATGTTCACCAGGGCGATCGCCATCGAGGAGAAGCGCTACGGTATCCGCGCCAACGCGCTGACGCCGTCGCTGGTCTACGGCACCGCGTCGACCGAACGCATCACGAGCGACGGGTTCAGCGCAAAGCTCTTCGAGCGAGCCGCCAAGCAAGCGCATCTCGGTGTGCCAACAGCCGAGGATATCGCCGCGCTGGCGGTGTTCCTGTGCAGCCCCGGGGCCGCGCGGTTGACCGGGCAGGCAATCAGCGTCAACGGCGGTATCTCTGCGGCATAAACCCCGCCGCTTACCGGTTGCGTCGCCTAGACCCGGTTCTGGCCTCCATGTAGAGGGCGATCGCCTCCGACCGGTTGATGGCCCCGATCTTGCGAAGGACTCTCTTCACGTGTGTCTTGACGGTTTCCACCGTGATGACGAGTTGGTCCGCGATTTCGGCGTTGGAGGCTCCCAGGACCAGCCTTTCGAACACTTCGCGTTCACGGTCCGAAAGTGCGGCCGCCAGCGCGGAATCCGGCGCGATGGTCGGGGGCTCGTCACGATTGTCGTATTCGACATCGAGGCTGATGGCTGCTGCGGCGATGCGGTCCGCCGCCTCGGTCAGCCGCGCCGCCGCACGGGCAATCGACGTGCGCTGTTGCTGCACCCGTTCGGTATTCAGCATTCGCTGATGAAGCAACGAATAGGCAGAGGCGAAAGTATCCAGTAGATCGATGTCACGGGTACAAAGGCCGCCTTCGCTGCGGCGACTCACGTGAAGGAGTGCGACCACCCGCGATTGGGCGACGACCGGGGCGACGAGATAGTCCACGGAACCGAGCATGTCCCGGTACCCGGGCGATGCGGGCACGTCGTCCTCATTCGTGCGGATGGTGTCGCCCAAGCGAATACAGTGCCGTTCAGCCACGCATCCACGACGCCGGATCACGGTGGGGCCGCCGAGGCAGTGGTCGGATTCTTCGACGACGAATCCGTCGTCTTCGACGAACGACAACAGCGCGTTGTCGAAGCCGAGCGCCTCGCACAGTTCAGCACAGGCTTGACGGCCAAGCCCTTGCAGCGATCCGGCTTTCTTCACGCGACGGATGCCCTCGGTCAATGAGCGCACCACATTGCCGCCGTGACCGGCTCGTACCACACGCGCGTCGACCTGCGCCTGCAGGAACACGGTCAACGAACCGTGGCCCACCGGCGGCGCGGTGTCGTCGCGGATGCCGCGTTCGCCGGTCAACAGTCGATTGGTGGTGGCAGCGGCCATCGCGATGGCCTCATCCACGGTCGTCGCATTGCCTGATCCTGAGATGCCGACCGCGCTACAAAGCTGTGCGTCGAGTTCGTTCAGCCTGGCCACCATCGTGTCTGTATTCATCGCGATCCTCCCGTAACAGCGGTGGCGATGCCGGCATAGACCGCGACCGCGGCTGCCCTGCTGGACGTATTGAGCTTCTTGGCAATGTGCTTCAGATGCGACTTCACCGTCCCCTCCGAGATCACCAGGCATCGGGCAATCTGCCCGTTGGTGGCCCCCGTCGCCACGTACGACATGATCTCTCGTTCGCGGGCCGTCAACGCGGGCACGGCGGATAGATCGCGGCGATAGTGAGCATCATGTCGCTGTCCCGGCGTGGCGCCCGACACCGACCACAACGTCGGTCGGGTTGATCCCCTGAGCAGTTCGTCAACGTTGGCGCACAGATTCTCTACTTCAACGTGTTGTTGGGCGGCCTTCTCCTCAAGTACCGCGCTCTCGAACGCCACCGCCAGACACTCGGCGAAGGCCTCCAATTGGTCGAGATGGTCCATCGTCACCACTCCGTCGGGTTCGGGACGGTCGGCGTGCAGCATCCCAATTGCCCTGCCGCCAACGGTGATCGGGGCGGCGATATAGCCACAGCAGCCCGAGACGTCGATGAGCTCCTTGAACGTGCGTTTGTCATCCTTCGGCGACGGCACGAAGGCTCCGCATCGCTTGCGAATGAGTTCTGTCTCCATCGGGGCGTCCGCGAGTTGGATGTGGGCACCGTGTACGTAGTCCAGGAACGGTCGCGAGTAGGGATCGGCCCCTTCGTCTTCGATGTACAGGTGCTGGGGTAGCCACACCGAGCCCCGCACAGTGGAGATCATGGTCCGTGCGAAACCAAACTGACGGCTCAGCACCACCGGGGCGGCGTAGATCATCTCGCGCGGCGACAGGCCTCGTAGCTCGCCTAGGGCGTTACGGATCTCCGTCAGGCACCTCACCCGTCGAGACAAGTCGTCATCGAGCAGTTCGGACTGCAGCCTGAGAATCGAGATCAACAGCTCGGCAGTTGCCGTCGAATCGTCCGTCGGCTCGGGGGACTGCGCAATCCGCTGCTCGAGGCGCTGCCGCAGATCGTCCAACTGGCACCCCAACGGAATCAGTGGCACGTCGGCAGACGGCAACGCGAGGTGGTCGCCGGCGGCCGCAATCGCTGCCTCAGCACGCTTCACCACCACCAGCGAGTCCTGTGTGCCGGCGGCTATGGCGGTTGGCGAGACCATCCCCCACCCCTCTCTGCTGAAGAGTACGGCCGACCAAGGTATTCGGTCAGACCTTTGGTACCATTGAACCAAAGTATAGCGGCATGTCGCCCATGTCACAACGGATTGGCAAAAGAGACGGCTATCACGCCGGCGTCAATAACTCGCCCGTCACCCATCCCGTCCTTGTGCACCGCTAAACGCAACGCAACGGTCTAATGGGCAGGCCATATGGAGGTGGGAATGCACGCTGTGATCATGCGGGAGTTCGGGGGCGCCGAGGTGTTGCGTCCCGGCGAGTTCTCCGCCCCGGCAGAACGGCAGGGCTGGGTGACTGTTGCGCTGCGGGCCAGCGCGCTGAACTGGCACGACGTCCTGGTACGCCAGGGTCGGTACGGATCGCCGCTGCCACACATCATCGGCGCCGACGGAGCCGGCGTGCGCACCGACACGGGAGAAAGCGTGGTCGTGCTGCCGTCGCTCTGCTGGGGCGACCGCGACGACGCGCCCGGTAGCGATTGGGAGATCCTGGGCGACCACACTCCTGGCACCTACGCCGAACTGGTCAGCGTGCCCGCTGACTGCGTGGCCCCCAAGCCCGCCGGCCTGAGCTGGGCCGAGGCTGCGGCGCTGCCGTTGGTCGGCGTGACGACCTACCGGGCCCTCTTCGTCCGGGGACGACTCCACTCGGGTGAGTCGATGCTGGTTGTCGGAGCCGGCGGCGGAATCGCCACCATGGCGATCTCCCTTGCGGTCGCCGCCGGAGCGGGCATTGTGGTGACGTCCTCATCGAATGACACCATCGAGCGCGCGGTGTCCGCAGGGGCCCACGGCGGCGTTCTGCACAGCGAAACGGACTGGCCCGAACGCGCCCGTGCCTTGTCGCCGAAGGAGGCCGGGTTCGATCTGGTCCTCGACCCTGTCGGCCGCTGGAGCGAGTCCGTGCGCGCGCTGCGGCCCGGCGGCCGGCTCGTGGTGCTCGGCGCCAACGCCGCCCAGACCGCCCCGATCGACATCCGCAGCTTTTATTTCGGCCAATTCGATCTGCTCGGAACGACCATGGGCAGCGACAGGGATTTCGCCGGCCTGCTCAACATGGTCGATCGCTGCTCGGTGCGTCCGCCGGTGATCGACCGCGAGTTCCCACTGGACCGGGCGGCCGAAGCGCACGAATACCTCGAACAGGGACGCACGTTCGGCAAATGCGTATTGACCCACGACTAGGAGGCACACCGTGACGGAGTCTGGCGAACTGGTCACCTACCAGCTCGAGCGAGCCGGCCCAGGCGGCGACGTGCTGGCGGCATACCTGACCCTGAACGACCCCGGGCGACGCAACGCGCTGTCCGACGCGCTACTCGATCAGCTGAGCGACCTGCTGCAGCAGGCGGCATCCGACCCGCGAGTCAGGGTCATTGTGCTGACGTCGTCACACCCGCGGATCTTCTCGTCCGGCGGCAATCTCGACGCGTTCGCCGACGATCGCGCGACGATCGCCAAGTACGCGGGCCTATCGCGATTTCCTGCCTTGTATCGCACGCTCACAGGCATCGACAGGCCGGTCGTCTGCGCTGCTAACGGCGACGTGCTGGCCGGCGCGCTGGGCATCGCCTTGGCCTGCGACCTCGTCATCGCCAAGGAGTCAGTCCGGCTGGGCTGCCCGGAGATCAACGTCGGCGCCTTTCCGTTCATGATCTCGGCATTGATCTTCCGCGCGACCGGACGGCTGGTCGCCAATGAGCTGATGATGACCGGGCGGCTGCTAAGTGCCAACGAGGCGGCCGCCGCCGGGTTGGTCAACAAGGTGGTATCCGACAGCGAGTTCGACGACGCCGTGCGCCAATGGGTCGACGACATCGCCGGCAAATCGCCGATGCTGCTCGGCATGGGAAAGCGGGCGTTAGCGGCGACTCGAGATCTGCCGCTGGACTCCGCGCTGGACTACCTGCAAGCCCAACTCGCCCTGGCCTTAACCACCGACGACCTGGCCGAAGGGGTGCTGGCCTTCAAGGAAAAACGTGCACCACGATGGCGCAATGCCTGAGTGCGGCGAATTATCCCTCTTTCGAGTGATTACCCTTTCGGTCTGACCATTCTACGATTCGAGGCAGTGGTGCCCTCCGGTGCGAGTCCCGGACGGCGGATCCCGAGAGCCGAGGAAGCGCGATGAAGCCCAGCCCATACACCGACCACTACAGCCAGCATGAGATCGACGACTACTACGGGTCCGGATCGTGGTCGACCGATACATTCCACGACCTGCTGGTCCGGCGCGTCGAAGACAACCCCGACAAGGTGTTCGCGACCGACGGAACCCGTTCGCTTACCTTCCGGCAGCTCTTCGATGGCGCCCAGCGGCTCGCCGTCGGTCTGCACCGGCAAGGATGGCGGGCGGGTGACACCGCCGCCGTGCAGTTGCCGAGCTGGGTGGAGTTTGTGCAAGTGCTCGCCGCGTTGTCGCGACTTGGCGTCATCGCTGTGCCAATCATGCCGATCTACCGGCGCGAAGAAGTCGGCTATGTGGCGTCCAACGCCGAAATACGGGGAGTTTTCACACCGTCGACCTTCAAGAAGTTCAACTATCTCGACATGTATTTCGGTCTGCGCCAGGAACATCCGGACCTCATGATCGTCGTCACCCGGCCCGACAGCGCCGCCGATGCCATCATCAACGCCGACGACGGGGTGTTCAGCCTGCACGGTCTGGAGGCCGCCACCGACGACGACAGCGCCCGTGCAGAACTGGGCGACCCGCCAGGGCCGGACGAGCCGTTCGTCATCGTCTACACCTCCGGCACCACCTCGCGATCGAAAGGGTGCGTGCACACCTTCAACACCTACTGTTCGGGCGCCCGAGCCCTCATCGCGCCGTTCGGCTACAGCGCGGCCGATGTGCAGTTCGGCCCCTCACCCGTCGCCCACACCACCGGCCTGGTCACCAGCGTGCTGGTGCCGCTGCTGACGGGGGCGGCGACACATTTGATGGCCGAGTGGGAAGCGGCCCGCGGCATCGAAGAGATTCAGCGCTTCGGCTGCACGGCAGCGGTTACCGCCCCGACGTTCCTGCACGGGCTGCTGTGCGAGTACGACGCTGAGCGCCACGACCTGTCCAAGTTGCGGTTGTGGGTTTGTGCGGGTGCGCCGATCTCCGCCGCGGTCGTCGAGCGGGCCAATGCAATGCTTCCCAACATCAAGGTACTCAGCCTCTACGGGCGCAGCGAAAACCTGGTCACCACCACGTGTTTCGTCGACGACGATGTGTCGCGGGCCCTGACATCGGATGGCTCGGCGGTGCCAGGTGCAGAGGTAAAGATCGTCGATATCGAAGGGAACGAAGTGCCCCGCGGCACCGAGGGCGACATCGCCTACCGCGGACCGGCCCACATGATCGAATATCTCGCCAATCCCGAGGAGACCGCGGCCCTGTTCACTGTTGACGGCTTGTCGAAGTCGGGCGATCTGGGAGTGATGACCGACGACGGCTACGTGCGAGTGACCGGTAGAACCAAAGACATTGTCATTCGCGGGGGG
>NZ_JAVHWR010000196.1:0-33059 GCF_032159565.1 Mycobacterium sp. | reverse complement strand
GTCACGTCGACGTCGGCGGGCGACAGCAGGAACACCTTGGTCGCAACCTTGTCGAACGAGCCGCGCAGGGCGAAGGCCAACCCGGCCGCGAAGTCCACCAGCCGCTTGGCGTCAGCGTTGTCCATCGAGACCAAGTCCATGATGACCGGTGTTCCGTCACGGAACCGCTCGCCGATCGTGCGGGCTTCGCTGTAGTCCTTGGGCCGCAGCGTGGTGATCTTCGACAGCGGGCTGCTTTCGTCGAACAGCATCGCCATCCGGCGCGGATCCATGGCAAGGGCGCCGCGGGTCGAGCCGCGCAGCGGCGCGAACCTCGGTGCGGCACGATCGAACTCGCGCGGATGGAAGCGTCCCTCGTCGGCGTACCCGCCGCGGTAGGCGCCCGGCATCTCCTCGTCGTCGTAACGGTCCTCGTAGCGGCCGTACCCCTCGTCGGCGAAACGCTCACGGCGCGGATAAGGGCGAGAGGGACGGTCCTCGTCGTCGTAGTACTCGTCGTCGTAGTCGTCCATAGGCGCCATCCCGAAGTACGCCTTGACCTTGTGCAGTGTGCTCATCGCTGGACCCTTCTTGCGTGATGCCTGTGATGAAGATGTGACTGGAGTGACTACTCATGGTGACGTTAGAGGACGTTGCCCCATTACCGCGGTACCGACACGCACACACGTCGAACCATGTTCGACCGCCGCCTCGAGGTCGCTGGACATCCCTGCCGACAGCCCGAGGCGGTGCTGATAGAAACCCTGTACCCGCTGGTGTTCGGCCTGCAAACGCGCGAATGCCTGGTCTGCGTCGGCGCCAAGCGGCGGTATGCCCATCAGGCCGACGAACTCCAACCCGGGCGCGGCGTGCACCTGCGCGCACAGCTCGTCCACCTGATCCCGGCGCGCGAAGTCGACTCCCCCGCGCGCGACGTCGCCGTCGAGACTGAGCTGGATGTAGACCTGCAGCGGATCGGACCGCCCGCCTGCTGCGAGCGCGTCGGACGACGCCCGGTCCAGTGCGGCGATCAGCTTGGCGCTGTCGACTGAGTGCGCCGCGTACGCCCAGTTGGCGATCGACCGCGCCTTGTTGCGCTGAATCCGGCCGACCATGTGCCAGCGAATCGGCGAATGGGGTTCGGCGGAATTGCATTCGGCCGATTTCGCGGCCGCTTCTTGTTCCCGCGATTCACCAAAAGCATCACAACCTAAATGCGCCAGAATAAGCACATCAGTTGCTGGAAAGAATTTCGTAATCGGGAGTAATTCAATTTCGCCATTGTTTCGTCCCGCGGCATCCGCTGCCTTCGCCAGCCGTTCGCGAACGAGGGTCAGCGCATCGGCCAGTTCAACCTCTCGCGTGGTGGCCAACTCGGTCATTCCATCCACACCACTGACGCGAGCCGTCCCGTCGGGGCGTCGCGCCGGTGGCTGAAGAGGGCGCGGTCGTCGACCGTGCATCGCGGATCGATATCGATGGCGGTGATGCCCAAACCTGTTATTTGCCTGGCGATTCCGGCCCGCAAGTCAAGCCCGGGGGTTCCTTGGGCAGTGGTGGTCCTGCTGCCGGGCAGGGCGGCTTCCACCTCGTCGGCCATCGCCGCAGGCACTTCGTAGTTGCGGCCGCTGACCGCCGGACCGAGCAGGACGGAGATGTCGTCGGGTTGGGCCCCGGCGTCACGCATCGCCTCGACGGCGCGGATGACGACGCCATTCTGCGCACCGACTCGGCCCGCATGCACCGCAGCAACCACCCCCGCCCGGGCGTCGGACATTAAAACGGGAACGCAATCGGCGGTTACGACGGCCAATGCCAATCGCCGTGTGGTCGTGACCAATGCGTCGGTCCCGTCGACGGCGGACCCGATCGGGCCGTCGACCTGTGCCACCCGGTCGCCGTGCACCTGGTTCATCCAGACCACCGCGTCGGCGCCCAGCCCGATCGCGGCCGCCAGCCGCTTCCTGTTGGTCGCGACGGCCGCCGGGTCGTCGCCGACGTGATCGCCGAGATTGAAAGTCTCGTAGGGCGGCGCCGAGACACCGCCAGCGCGGGTGGTCGTCACGCGCCGAACCCGAACACTCACGACCCCAGTATCAAGGGCGCGCACGAGAGGAGCACCACCGAGTGGAATCGGCTGTCAGTGCCGCATGAACGGCGGAACGTCGACGTCGTCGTCATCATCTCCGCCGATGCTGACCGTCGCGCCGTTGGTGTGCACCGGCACACTGGCGGCATCGACCGGTTCGAAGAGCGACGAGGTGACCTTGCCCGCCTTTCCCGGCGCGATCGCCTGGCCGTTGCCCACCACCGGCTTTCGGCTCGGGCCTGCGGCGTCGAAGCCCGCTGCGATCACCGTCACCCGCACCTCGTCGCCGAGCGAGTCGTCGATCACGGTGCCGAAGATAATGTTCGCCTCGGGGTGTGCGGCCTCCTGTACCAGCGAGGCGGCCTCGTTGATCTCGAACAGACCGAGATCGCTTCCGCCTGCGATGGACATCAGCACGCCCTGCGCGCCCTCCATGGACGCTTCGAGCAGCGGCGAGTTGATGGCGATCTCGGCCGCCTTGAGCGACCGGCCGTCGCCGCGCGCCGAGCCGATGCCCATCAGCGCGGTGCCCGCGCCGGACATGATGCCCTTGACGTCGGCGAAGTCGACATTGATCAGACCCGGGGTGGTGATCAGATCGGTGATGCCCTGGACACCGTTGAGCAGCACCTCGTCGGCGCTGCGGAACGCGTCCATCAGCGACACCGCGGCGTCGCCCATCTGCAGCAGCCGATCGTTGGGAATCACGATCAACGTGTCGCAGCTCTCCCGCAGCGAGGCGATGCCCGTCTCGGCCTGGTTGCTGCGGCGCTTGCCCTCGAACGAGAACGGCCTCGTCACCACGCCGACCGTGAGGGCCCCGAGCTTGCGCGCGATGGTCGCCACGACGGGCGCGCCGCCCGTGCCGGTGCCACCGCCCTCGCCCGCGGTGACGAACACCATGTCGGCGCCGCGCAGCAGCTCCTCGATGTCGTCCTTGGCGTCGTCGGCGGCCTTGCGACCCACCTCCGGGTCTGCGCCCGCGCCGAGGCCGCGGGTGGAGTCTCGGCCCACGTCGAGTTTGACGTCGGCATCGCTCATCAACAGCGCCTGCGCGTCAGTGTTGATCGCGATGAACTCCACGCCCTTGAGGCCGTGCTCGATCATCCGGTTGACGGCGTTGACGCCGCCGCCGCCGATGCCGACCACCTTGATGACGGCGAGGTAGTTGTGTGGGGGGGTCATGATCGTCCCTTCTTGGCGCGAGCGCTCATCAGCGATCCCCTTCAGCCCTGGTTGCCTTTCGGAGCGAAGAAATTCGAGCAAACTCTAAACCTCAACCAGAGGGTTATAGTTATGTCAAGTTACTTCGCGCAAACAGAACGGTAGGGCGAGGTCAAGCACTAGCCACGCAGGCGCGCCGACGGAAACGCCCGGAATTTCGGTCAGTGTCTGGGGACACCGATCACTTGACCGTCGGCAAATCAGGGCTCGAGACGTCGTAGGTGTGGCCCGGCTGCGTCAGCAGCGCCGCCAATTTCTGCGCCTTCTCCTCCGTGCGGTCGTTGGTGCCCCACACCACTTCCCTGCCGTCGACGAGCGTCAGCGTGACCGCCGCCACCGAAGGCGCCGACACCTTGGCGACCTGTCCGGCCACCTCCGGCCGCAGCGCCGTCATCACTTCCAGCGCCGCCTTGGTCGGCGGATCGCCGGGTCCGGGGTTTTCCGTCTCGAGGTACGGCAGGTTGGGCGGCGGCGGCGCGGTTGCGAAGTCCACCCCGTCGCGGTCGAACAGGTGCGGCCCGTCGGGGTAGTCCTTGACCACGACCGGAATCCGCTCGACCACGGTGATCCGTAGCGTCGACGGGTATTCACGCTGTACGCGCGCGCTGGCGACGCGGCGGATGGTGGCCACCCGCTCAGCCACGTCGTCGGTGTTCACCTGCAGTAGCGGCGTGCCGTCCTTGACTGCCGCGGCGGCGATGACCTCTTCCTGGGTGACGGCGCCGACGCCGGTGATGACGACGTTGCGCGCCGCCATGATCGGGGTGAAATAGAGCAGCAGGCCGAGACCGACGAACAGGACGACCAGCACGACCGCCCACACCAACACCTTCAGGCCCCGAACTCTGCCCCGCGCAAGGGGTTTGGAATCATCGGCCGACTTGCCGTTGACCCGCCGCTTGGCTTCCCTGCGGGCTTCCTCGATCGCGACGGCGCGGGCCTGTGCCTCGCGGCGCGCTTCGCGTTCCCGCCTGGCCCGGCGCCGCGGGCCCTCCACCGAATCTGCGGGCGGTTCCTGGGCCTCGGCCGTCGCCTCGTCCACATCGTCCGGTTCAGCTGTCACCTCGCCGGCGTCGTCCGGCTCGGTCACCGCGCACCCGCTCCTGGGCCTCGCTGCGGCGTCGAGCGGTTGGCTCTTGCCTGAAGCGCCGCGACGATTTCCGGGCCGAGCATCGTCACGTCGCCCGCGCCCATCGTAACGACCACATCACCCGAATGCACTGCGTTGGCCACGAGTTCGGCGACGGCGGAGAAGTCCGGCACGTAATGCACCGGCTTGCCGACGTGTTCGGCAACCGTCGCCCCGCTGATGCCGGCCATCGGCTGCTCCCGCGCGGCGTACACGTCGAGCACGAAGACTTCGTCGGCGCCGTCCAGTGCCTCGCCGAATTCGCGAGCGAATGTGGCAGTGCGTGAATACAAATGGGGCTGGAACACCACGACGGAGCGACCGCGGCCACTCTGCTCGGTGACCGTCCGCACGGCGCCGAGGGTGGCGCGGACTTCGGTCGGGTGGTGGGCGTAGTCGTCGAACACCCGAACGCCGTGCGCCGTGCCGACCAGTTCGAAGCGACGCCGCACGCCCTCGAACCCGGCCAGGCCGTCGAGCACTTTCTCGGCGGGCGCGCCGATCTCCATCGCGGCCAGCAGCGCGGCGAGCGCGTTGAGTGCCATGTGCCTGCCCGGCACCGACATTCGCATCACCCGCGGGTGCTTCTCGGCGGCCAGTTGGATGTGCGCCACCGCTCCGGTGCTCTGCTGTTCCCAGCTCACCAGCCTGCCGACCAGGTCGGGACGGTCGTCACTGCCGTAGCGCAGCACCCGTATCCCCAGGGCCGCAGTGCGTTCGGCGAGTGCGGCGGCACCCGAATCGTCCGTGCAGACCACCAGTGCGCCGCCTGGTGCCAGCCGCTCGACGAAGTCGTCGAACACTGCGCCGTACGCCTCGGCGCTGCCGAAGAAGTCGAGGTGGTCGGCCTCTATGTTGGTCACCACCGCGACATTCGGCGTGTATTCGAGCAGTGAGCCGTCGCTCTCATCGGCCTCGGCGACAAAACAGTCCCCGCTGCCGTGGTGGGCGTTGGTGCCCGCCTCGCCGAGATCGCCGCCGACGGCGAACGACGGATCGAATCCGCTGTGCTGCAACGCGACGATGAGCATCGACGTCGTGGTGGTCTTGCCGTGCGTGCCGGTCACCATCAGGGTGGTGTAGCCGTCCATCAGCTTGGCCAGCACCACCGGTCGCAGAATCACCGGGATGCCGCGACGCCTGGCCTCGACGAGTTCCGGGTTCGTCTTCGGGATCGCCGCATGGGTGGTGACCACCGCCGTCGGTCCGCCTGGCAGCAGGTCCAGTGAGGACTCGTCATGGCCGATGCGGATCTCGGCGCCCCTGGCGCGCAATGCCGCGACCCCACGTGACTCCTTGGCGTCGGAGCCCGATACCAGTCCGCCGCGATCCAGCAGGATCCGCGCGATACCGGACATGCCCGCGCCGCCGATGCCGACCATGTGCACCCGCTGCAACTCCTCGGGTAGCGCGCCGGGGCTCACCGGTCGGACTTTCGGCGCGAGCGTCCGCTGCGTGCCACCTCCAGGGCGACCTCGGCCACCTTCTGTGCGGCGTCGCGGTGGCCGGCCATCGCGGCGGCGGCGGTCATCGCCGTCAGCCGCGGAGCGTCGCAGAGCAACCCAGCCACCGTGTCGCCGACGAACCCGGGCGTGAGGTCGGCGTCGTCGACGAGGATTCCGCCGCCCGCATTGACGACGGGCAGCGCGTTGAGTCGCTGCTCGCCGTTGCCGATGGGCAGCGGGACGTACACCGCCGGTAGTCCGACGGCGGAGACCTCGGCCACCGTCATCGCGCCGGACCGGCAGATCGCCAGATCCGCTGCGGCGTAGGCGAGGTCCATCCGGTCGAGGTACGGCACGGCCACATAGGGCGGGTCGCCGTCGGCGGGCTCGGGCAGGTCGAGGGTGTTCTTGGGCCCGTGTGCGTGCAGCACCGAAACTCCAGCCGCGGCAAGGTCTTTCGCTGCGGGAGCGACGGCCCGGTTGATCGACCGCGCACCCTGCGAGCCGCCGAACACCAATAGCACCCGCGCATCGTCGGCGAAGCCGAAGTGAGCGCGGGCTTTCGCCCGCTCTGCGATCCGGTCGAGCGATGTGATCGCAGCGCGCACCGGCACGCCGACCACTTCGGCGCGGGGCAGACCGGGATCCGCGACCGCGGAGAGCACCCGGCGCGCCGACCGGGCGCCGAGCTTGTTGGCCCAACCCGCGCTGGCGTTGGCCTCGTGCACGACCACCGGCACCCGGCGACGGCGCGCCGCCAGGTACGCGGGCACTGCGACATACCCGCCGAACCCGACGATGACGTCGGCGCCGACGTCGTCGAGCACCGTGCGCGTCTCCTTGACGGCGCGGCGCACGCGCAGCGGCAGACGCAGTAGGTCAGCGGAGGGTTTCCGGGGCAGCGGCACCGGCGTGATGAGCTCGAGGTGGTAGCCGCGTTCGGGCACCAGCCGGTTCTCGAGGCCGCGGTGGGTGCCCAGAGCGGTGATTCGCACGTCGGGTTCCAGCGCTCTGAGCGCATCGGCGACGGCCATCGCGGGTTCGACGTGGCCTGCCGTCCCGCCGCCGGCGAGAACTACGGAGATCGGCCCATTCACCCGTGACGTTGACCTTCCAGTGTGCGAGCCCGTCGGCCCTGGTGGCGCTGTTGTCCAGCGGCGCTCTGCTTGACACGCTCCTCGCGTGCGCTGTGCCTGACACGCTCCTCGCGTCCGCGGTGAGCGCGCTGGCCGCCTCCATGATGCCCTGAGCGTCGCACCGGCCGGTCGGCCGTATCGGGTTTACGTCGATTGTCCTTCGCGGGCTTGCGCGCAGCTTTTGCCGCCGCCTTCGGTTTGCGCGACCGCAGCCGGTCGCGCAGGGCCTCGGTCCGCGTCGGCCTGTATGGCTGCGGCAGCGGCAGCCGCAGCAGCCGGTTCACCGTGTCGTCGCGGCCGGCACGCAGCGCGGCCACCGCCTCGGGTTCGTGTCGGGCGGCGTTCGCGATCACGCCGATGATCAAAAGTGTTGTCGCCGTTGATGTTCCACCCGCCGATATGAGCGGCAGCTGCAGGCCGGTCACCGGGAGCAGGCCGATGACGTAGCCGACGTTGATGAACACCTGGCCGAGCACCCACATGGTGGCGGTCGCGGTGAGCAACCGCAGGAACGGGTCGGCCGACCGGCGCGCGATCCGCATACCGGTGTAGGCGAACAGCCCGAACAGGCACAGCAGGCCCGCCGCGCCGATGAAGCCGAGTTCCTCGCCGATGATCGCGAAGATGAAGTCGTTGTGCGCGTTGGGCAGGTAGTTCCACTTCGCGGTGCCCTGCCCCAGCCCGTCGCCGAAAACGCCGCCGTTGGCCAGCGCGAATCGGGCCTGCTTGGCCTGATAGCCGGAGCCCTGCGCGTCGGCGCCCGGGTTGAGCCAGGACATCACCCGGTCGGACCGGTAGCCCTCCGACACCGCGAGAATCGCCGCGGACACCACGACGGCGAACATCGAGGACAGAAACACCCGCAGCGGCAGGCCCGCGTACCAGAGCAGGGCCAGCAGGATGATGCCAAGCGACACCGTCTGCCCGAGGTCGGGCTGGGCGACGATGAGCGCCAGTGCGATCACCGCCGCGGGCACCAGCGGGATGAGCATCTCGCGAAGCGATGCCTGCTCCATTCGGCGGGCGGCCAGCAGGTGCGCCCCCCAGATCGCGAATGCGATCTTGGCCAGCTCGGACGGCTGCATCGAGAAGCCGGCGACGACGAACCAGCCGCGGGAGCCGTTGGCCTCCTTGCCGATTCCCGGGATCAGCACCAGCACGAGCATCACGATCGTGACCGCGAAGCCAGTGAATGCGAGGCTGCGCATGGTGTTCACCTTCATGCGCATGGCCGCGTAGAACGCGAAGAGGCCGACCAGCGTCCAGATCAGCTGCTTGCCGAAGATCACCCACGGCGAGCCGTCCTCGTCGTAGGAGTGCACGCCCGACGCCGACAACACCATGATCAGACCCAGCGACACGAGCAGCGCCGCGACGGCGATGATGAGGTGGAACGAGGTCATCGGCCTGCCGAGCCACGCGCCGAAGCGGGTACGCGGAACGTTGATGGTGGCCTCGTCGGCAGCGGCGGCCTCTGCGGTGGCGCCGGTCCGGCGGAGCCGCAACCGGGTCAGAATGGTGCTCACTGCTACCCCGTCGCGCGGACGGCGGCCGCGAAGGCGTCTCCGCGTTCGGCGTAACCGCTGAACTGGTCGAAGGATGCGCCCGCGGGAGCCAGCAGCACGGTGTCGCCGGGGCGGGCCAACCTGCGTGCGGCGGCGACCACGGCAGTCATCAAGCGAGTCACAGAATTCACATCTGACTCATTGGTCTCAGGCACCACAGAATCCTCCCCCGTCACAACCTCCACAACGGGTACATCCGGGGCGTGTCGCGATAACGCGTTGGCGACCAGCGCCCGGTCCCGGCCGATCAGCACCGCTCCGACCAGGCGCGTTGACACCTCGGAGACGACGTCGTCGACCGAAGCGCCCTTGAGTAGACCGCCGGCGATCCACACCACCCGCGGGTAGGCGGCGATCGACGCGTGCGCGGCGTGCGGGTTGGTGGCCTTGGAGTCGTCGACGTAGGTGACGCCGTCCACCTCGGCGACCACCTCGGCGCGGTGGCGACCGACGTGAAACGACGAGAGCGCGTCGGCGATGGCCGGTGCGGGCACGCCGACGGCACGGGCCAGCGCCGCCGCGGCCAACGCGTCGAGGACACCGACCGGCCCGGGCACTGGGATGGAAGCTGTCTCGGCAAGGGGCAGGTCCTCGGCGAAGGCCCTGTCGATCAACGTGCCGTCGCGCACCCCCAGCTCCCCTTCGGCCGGATTGCCGAGCCGAAAGCCGACCCGTACCGATGCGGCGGCCTGCGGCAGCAGACCGGCCGCAACCGGATCGTCGAGCCCGGCGACGGCGACCCGGCCGTTCAGCGCCCGCGCCTTGTCGGCCGCGTACGCATCCATCGAACCGTGCCAGTCGAGATGGTCCTCGGCGACGTTGAGCACCGCGCCTGCCTCCGGCCGCAGCGACGGCGCCCAGTGCAGCTGGAAGCTCGACAGCTCGACCGCGAGCAGCTCGGCGGGCTCGCCGAGCATGTCGATCACCGGGTTGCCGATGTTGCCGCACAACACCGCGCGCCTGCCCGCGGCGACAAGCATCGCGTGCAGCATCGACGTGGTGGTCGTCTTGCCGTTGGTGCCCGTCACCACCAGCCAGCGCTTCGACGGTCCGAACCAGCCCGCCCGGTCCAGTCGCCATGCCAACTCGACGTCGCCCCAGATCGGCAGGCCCGCGGCGGCGGCGGCAGCCAGCACCGGTGCGGTGGGCGGGAATCCGGGGCTGGTGACGACGGTCGCAGGCGTGACGAGGCGCTGCAGGGCGAGTGGGTCGTCGTCGCAGATGGTCAGCCGGACACCCGTCGGTTCCAGCGCCGCGCTCACCGAGCGGCCGGTGATGCCCGCCCCGGTCACCAGCACGCGCGCGCCGGGCGCGAGTGGCGCGACGGCTTGTCGGGTCACGTCATGCCCCGACGGTGGTGAGCCACTCGCTGTAGAAAAGCGCCACACCGAGGCCGCAGGCGATGGCGGTCAACAGCCAGAAGCGGATGATCACCGTGGTTTCCGCCCAGCCGACGAGTTCGAAGTGATGGTGAAAGGGCGCCATCCGGAACACCCGCCGCCCGGTGGTCCGAAATGCCAGGATCTGCACCACCACCGACGTCACCTCGGCCACGAAGAGGGCGCCGAGCACCACCGCGAGCATCTCGGTGCGGCTGAGCACCGACAACCCCGCGATGACGCCGCCGAGGGCCAGCGAGCCGGTATCCCCCATGAAGATCTTCGCGGGAGCGGCGTTCCACCACAGGAACCCGACGCACGCCCCTGCTGTCGCGGCGGCGATCAGTGCGAGGTCGAGCGGGTCTCGCACGTTGTAGCAGCCGACGCCGGGCGCCGTCGCGCACGCGTTGCGGAACTGCCAGAAGGTGATGATCACATACGCCGCGCAGACCATCGCCATCGCGCCCGCTGCGAGCCCGTCGAGCCCGTCGGTGAAGTTGACCGCGTTCGACCACGCGTAGACGATCAGCACGCAAAACAGCACGAAAATGGCGGGAGCCAGTGTCACCGTCGCGATCTCGCGCACATAGGACAGTTCGGCGCTGCCAGGAGTGAGCCCGTCGGCGTTGCGGAACTGCAGTGCCAGCACACCGAAGATCACCGCGGCCGCCAGCATGCCGACCGTCTTGGCGGTCTTGTTCAGGCCGAGGTTGCGCGACCGGCGGATCTTGATCAGATCGTCGATGAAGCCGACGATGCCGAGCGCGGTCGCCAGCCCCAGGGCCAACAGGCCCGCCGCGGACGGGCCCTGGCCGTCGAGAGCCAGCCCGACCAGGTGGGTGCCGAGGTAGCCGGCCCAGATGCCCGCCAGGATCGCGACGCCGCCCATCGACGGGGTGCCGCGCTTCTTGTGGTGGCTCGGCGGCCCGTCCTCGCGGATCTCGTGGCCGAAGCCCTGCCGGGTGAAGAGCCCGATCAGGACCGGGGTCAACAGGATGGACACCGTCAGCGCGATACCGACGGCGATGAGGATCTGCCTCATGAGGCGACCAACGCCTCGGCGAGCTTTCCCAGCCCTGCAGCGTTCGACGCCTTGACGAGCACCACGTCGCCCTGGTGCAGTTCGGCCCGCAACAATGCCAGCGCGGCGTCAGCGTCGGCGACCATGATGGCCTCTCCTCCCCACGAACCCTCCATGACCGCCCCGTGGTGCATGGCGCTCATAGATCTCCCGGTTCCCACGACGATCAGTCGACTGACATCTAATCGCACCGCCAGCCGGCCGATGCGATCGTGCTCCGATATCGCGTCGTCGCCGAGTTCGGCCATCTCGCCGAGCACCGCCCAGCTACGTCGGCTCTCGGTGCCCTGACGGGCCATCCAGGCCAGCGACTTGAGGCCGGCCAGCATGGAATCCGGGTTGGCGTTGTAAGCGTCGTCGATGACGGTCACGCCGTCGTCACGGGTGCTGACGTGCATGCGGTGCTGCGACACCGGGCCCGCGCCTGCGAGTGCGGCCGCCACCTGTGCGCCGGTCGCTCCGCACTCGAGTGCGACCGCGGCCGCACACAGCGCATTGGACACCTGGTGGTCGCCGTGCACCGCCAGCGATATGTCGGCCTCGATGCCCGCCGCATACAGCGTAAAGCGCGGGCGCGCCACCTCGTCGAGCGTCACCGGTCCCGCCCACACGTCGACGCCCGGTGACCGCGACACCCGGACCACGCGGGCGGCGGTCCGCTCCGCCATGGCCGCGACGGCGTCGTCGTCGGCATTGAGGATGACCACTCCAGATGCTGGAACTGCTTGTGGCAGTTCGCCTTTGGTGCGAGCGATGGCGTCGCGTGAACCGAATTCGCCGAGGTGGGCGGTGCCGACGTTGAGCACGACCCCGATCGACGGCGGGGCGATCGCCGCCAGCGCCGCGATGTTGCCGGGGTGGCGGGCCGACATCTCGAGAATCAGATAGTCGGTGTCCTCGCCCGCCCGCAAGACCGTCCACGGGTGGCCCAGCTCGTTGTTGAACGAGCCCGGCGGGGCGATCACCTCACCCAGCGGCGCGAGCACCGCGGCGACCAGGTCCTTGGTCGACGTCTTACCTGACGATCCGGTGATGCCGACGATCGTCAGGCCGCCTGCCACCAGCTCGGCGGCCACCGCCGCGGCCAGCCGGGCAAGGGCGGAGAGCACCGCCGCGCCCGAGCCGTCGGTGTCGAACTCGAGAACGCCTGCCGCACTGTCGGTTCCCGCGTCGGAGCGCGGTGCGACGACGACCGCGGGAACCCCGACCGGCCTGGCGGCCAGCACCCCGGCCGCACCGGCAGCCACCGCAGCCTTGGCGAAGTCGTGGCCGTCCGACCGCGCGCCGGGCAGCGCCAGGAACAGCCCGCCCGGGGTCACCGCGCGCGAGTCGAACTCGACGGTGCCGGTCACCCTGGTCTCCGCGGCGTCGGCGGCGGAGATGTCGGCGAGCTCACCGCCGACGATCTCGGCGATCTGGGCCAGCGTCAGGTCGATCACCCGTTGGACCCCAGCGCATCGAGGGATCCGGCCAGCTCGTCGCGGTCGTCGAACGGCCGGGTCTGCCCGCGGCTGGTCTGGCCGGTCTCATGACCCTTTCCCGCGATCAGCACGACATCCCCTGCGCGGGCCCAAGCGACGGCGTGGTCGATGGCCTCACGCCGATCGCCGATCTCGACCACCTCCGCCGGGCCACCCGTCGCGCCTGCGACGATCACCGACCGGATCGCGGCGGGATCCTCGTCGCGCGGGTTGTCGTCGGTGACGACGACGAGGTGGGCGAGCTCCGCGGCCACCCGGCCCATCTGCTCGCGCTTGCCCGGGTCGCGGTTGCCCCCCGCGCCGAACACCACCGCGACGCGGCCGCTGGTCTGCCCGCGCAGAGTCTCGAGCACGGCGCGCAGTGCCGCCGGTTTGTGGGCGTAGTCGACCAGTGCCAGAAAATCCTGGCCGCGGTCGATCGGCTCCAGCCGGCCCGGCACCCGCGCATCCCGCAGACCCGGCGCGGCCTGCTCGGGCGATACCCCGACCGCGTCCAGCAGTGCGGCGGCGAGCAGACAGTTGGCGACGTTGTAGCGCCCAGGCAGCCCGACGCGCAGCCCGTGGTGAACTCCGGCCGGATCGACGGCGACGAACTCCTGCCCGCCGCGCCCGACGTCGCGGATGTCCTCGACGCGCCAGCCGGCGTCGCGGCCGGTGGCGCTGACCGTCACCGGATGAGACGCCAGCCCGGCCATGGCCAGCCCCGCGTCGTCGTCGATGCACACCACCGAAATGTTTGCGGCTGTTGGCGATTCGGGGATGAACAACCGCGCCTTGGTGTCGAAATAGTCCTCCATCGTCGGGTGGAAGTCGAGGTGGTCCCGGGACAGGTTGGTGAAGCCGCCGACCGCGAACTCGACTCCGTCGACACGGCCGAGGCTCAGCGCGTGGCTGGACACCTCCATCACGACGGTGTCGACGTCCCGCTCGAGCATCAGCGCCAGCAGCGCCTGCAGATCTGGCGCCTCGGGTGTGGTCAGCATGCTCGGCAGGTCCTCGCCGGCGATCCGGATGCCGACGGTGCCGATCAAGCCCGCGACCCGCTCCGCCGCCCGCAGTCCCGCCTCGACCAGATACGTGGTGGTGGTCTTGCCCGACGTGCCGGTCACCCCGATGACCCGCAGATGCCGCGACGGGTTGCCGTACACGGCGGCGGCCAGCCCGCCCAGCACCGACCGGGGGCCGGGCCGGACCAGTACGGGCACCGTCGCGTCGGCGCCCATGTGAGCCAGCCCCTCAGAATCGGTGAGCACTGCGACCGCGCCGCGCCGGACGGCGTCGACGGCGTAGCGCCCACCATGCGAAGACGCGCCCGGCAACGCCGCGAACAGATCTCCTGGCTGGGCGTCCTGGCTGCGCAGGGTCACGCCGGTGACGACGATCTCACGCCCTTGGCCTGGCGGCTCGATAGCCGCGTCTACCAGGTCGGCCAATGGCCCGAGCGCCTGGCCGGCGGGATGCAAGGGACGCAGCTTCATGGCCTTGACACAGTACCGGCCTGCCGACCGGCGGCCCCCGGCTCAGGTGGCTTGCAGAGTCAGCGGGGGGCCGGGGTCGGGCGACAACGGGATGTTCTCGCGCTGCAGCAGCCAGCTGGCGATGTTGTGGAACAGCGGTGCCATGGTCGTGCCCGGCTGCCCCTCCGCGGTGCGGTGCGGGTTGTCGGCCATGATGCCGATCACGTACCGCGGGTTGTCGGTGGTGACCATGCCGGCGAAGGTGATCCAGTAGACGTCGCTGTAGTAGCAGCCGCACGCCGGGTTGATCTTCTGTGCGGTACCGGTCTTGCCGGAGAGCTGATAGCCCTCGACGGCTCCGGTCGACCCCGTACCCTGTTGCGTGCCCATCGGGTCGCGTTGCAGAACCGCGCGCAGCATGTTGCGCACGGTCTGCGCCGTCTGCGGCGAAACGACCCGCACGCCGTCGGGGCGGGGTTCCTCGGTGCGGCTGCCGTCGGGTGCGATGGTGGCCTTCACGATGCGCGGCGGGATGCGGACGCCGTCGTTGGCGATCGCCTGGTACATACCCGTCATCTGCAGCAGCGTCATCGAAAGGCCCTGTCCGATGGGCAGGTTGGAGAAGGTGCTGCCGGACCACTGGTCGATCGGCGGTACCAGGCCCTCGCTCTCGCCGGGCAGACCGACGTTGGTTCGTTGACCGAGGCCGAACTTGTCCAGCATCTCGGCGTAGCGCTCCGGGCCGATGCGCTGCGCCAGCATCAGCGTGCCGACGTTCGAGGACTTCCCGAACACGCCGGTGGTGGTGTACGGCGTCACGCCGTGCTCCCACGCGTCGCCGACGGTGACGCCGCCCATGTCGATGGAGCCGGGCACCTGCAACACCTCGTCGGGGTTGGACAGCCCGTACTCGATGACCGACGCGGCGGTGACGATCTTGTTCACCGAGCCCGGCTCGAACGGTGACGAGACGGCCAGGTTGCCAAGCTCGCGGTTCTCCTGGCGGCCAAGGTCCTGGCTGGGGTCGAACGTGTTGTCGTTCGACATCGCAAGCACTTCACCGGTTTTCGCGTCGAGCACCACCGCGGAGAGGTTCTCCGCACCGGAGGCGTTCTTGGCCTGCGCAACCTGCTGCTGGACGTAGAACTGGATGTCGTCGTCGAGGGTCAGCTGGACGGTGGATCCGTTGGCGGCGGTGTGCCGGTTGCGGTAGCTGCCCGGAATCACCACGCCGTCGGAGCCGCGGTCATAGGTGACCGACCCGTCGGCCCCGGCCAGCGTGGCATCCAGGGAGTCCTCCAGCCCGAGCAGCCCGTGGCCGTCCCAGTCGATGCCTCCGACGATGTTGGCGGCCAGCGAACCGCCGGGATACTGGCGCAGGTCCTGGCGTTCGGAACCGATCTCGGGGAACTTCTTCGAGATGGCCTGGGCGATCGCGGGATCGACTGCGCGGGCGAGGTAGACGAACGGCTCGTTGCTCTTCAGCTTCTTCAGCACCGTCTTGGCATCGGGCTTGTTGTTCAGCCGCAGCGCCACCTCCGCGGCGATGTCGCGCAGCCGCGCCTCGGGGTCGGGTGCCTCCGGCGTCTTCTGTCTGGCGTCGGAAAGCTGCTTACGGACCTTGACCGGCTGAAACGTCAGCGCACGCGCCTCGATGGTGAACGCGAGCTTGTCGTCGTTGCGGTCGACGATGCTGCCGCGCACCGCCTTGTCGACGTCGGTGACCTTGAGCTGACCCGCCGCCTCGGCGCGCAACCCCGCGGCGCGCGGCACCTGCAGGTTGAACAGCTGCGCGGCGGCGACGATGAGCACCAGGAAGATGACGGCGTTACCGGCCCGGTGCCGGAACACGAAGGATGCACTGCGCAGACCGTTGTCGGGCGCCGGCTGCCGGGTACGACGCGCACGGGCGGACCGCTCCTGGCTCGGACCCGCCTGCCCGGTCTTGCGGCCGCGCCGACCGGTGCCGCGGCTCACGCGGGGGCGCCGGGGACTGTCGCGGTGACCGGGCCGAACTGCTCGGCGGGCGCAGCCGCGGCGGGTGCAACGGGCTGCGGCGCGGGCAGTGGCGTGGCCAACGGCCCTTCGGGCTGTACGGCAGGTCCAAGCGCGGGCGGCTGGCCGCTCGCGCCGTGCGGGCTGTCGGGCAGCGGCCCGGCAAGTGGGACGGCGGCCGGATCAGGCGCGGGGGCGGGGGCGGGGGCGGGGACGGGGACGGGCGCTGCGGGCCCGGTCCGTTCCGGCACCCGGACGACCATCTCGCGGGGGTCGGCCACCAGCGGCGGTGCCGGCCGGCCGGCCGCGGCCTGCGCAGGCGGCGCGGGGCTGTCGTCGGGTAGCGGCGCGTTCAACGGTGGCGGCGGAACGCCTTCTGCCGGTTTGGGTGTGCCCACCACGATCCAGTTTCCGGCCGGATCCTGTACGAGGTGTGCGGTGTCTCGGGACGGGATCATGCCGAGCTCACGAGCGGACTCGGCGAGGGCCGGTGCCGCCTGGGCCTCCAGCACGTCGCGTTCGAGGGCCTCTTTCTGCTGCAGCAAGGCCTGATTGGTTTCCCTGGCACTGCCCAGCTGGTATGACCGCTCAGCGGCGTCGGTCGACAACCACAGCGTGACACCCAGCCCAAGGCCGAGCGACCCGATGACCAGGACGACGAACGGAACCCTGGCCGCCAGCGTCCGCGGGTTGAGGTCGATCCCCGAGATTCGCGCGAGCAACCTTTCCTTCAGGGGCGGCCGAACGATCTTCGGCGCCTTGGCCTTTCGGGCCTTCGCGCGAGCCTTGGCCTGGCTGGCATTCTTCGGCCGGACGGGCTTGATCTGCGGGCGGGTGATCGGTGCGGTTTCGGCTGCGCGCGGACGCCCCCGCTGCGGTGGTGCCTCCGGTGAACGCCGCTGCGCTGCGCGGGTGGGCTGGCGCTGCGAACGCCTGCGCTCATCGGTGCCGCGCGCGGCGGTGGGTCGCTTGGCCTTCATGACTCATCCCCTTCTGGCCTTTCGGCGACCTTCTCCAATGCCCGAAGCCGCACGGACGCGCTTCGTGGGTTGAGTTCGATCTCAGTCGCGCCCGCACGCTCGGCGCCACGGGTCAGGCTCGCGAATTCCGGTTCGTGTCCGGGTAATTCGACGGGCAGACCGGGTGGGGTCCGCGACGCCGTCGCCGAGGCGAATACGTTCTTGACGATGCGATCCTCCAGTGACTGGTAGGACATCACCGCGATGCGACCACCGGCATTCAATGCGGCCAGTGCGGCGGGAAGCGCGTCGCGGAGCACGTCCAGCTCACCGTTGACGGCGACGCGCAGCGCCTGGAACGTGCGCTTGGCCGGATGCCCACCGGTGCGGCGGGCCGGTGCCGGGATTGCCTCGTAGAGCAGCTCCACGATTTCGCCGGTGCGGGCGAACGGCCGACGGGCGCGCCTGCGGACGATCCGCGCCGCGATCCGCCCGGCGAACCGCTCCTCACCGAACTCACGCAGGATGCGCGCAAGCGACTTCTCGTCGTAGGTGTTGACGACCTCGGCTGCGGTCAGCTCCGCGTCGGGGTCCATTCGCATGTCCAGCGGCGCGTCGGCCGCGTAGGAGAACCCGCGCTCGGTGCGGTCCAGCTGCATCGACGAGACGCCGAGGTCGAATAGGATCCCGTCGATCTCGGGTCGGCCGGACGCACCTGTCCAATAACCGGATTCGGTGAGCGCGTCCGCGATTGCGTCGAATCTCGTCCGGGTCAGCAGGACCCGGTCTGCGAACGGGGCGAGGCGCTCACCGGCGATCCACAAGGCGTTCGGATCGCGATCGAGACCGATCAATCGCAGGCCCGGGAGTTCGGCGAGGAACCGCTCGGCATGCCCACCCGCACCCAACGTGGCGTCCACCAGCACGGCACCGGAGCCGTCGGGAGCACGCCGCGTCAGGGCGGGCTTGAGCAGTTCGACGCATCGGTCGAGCAGGACCGGGATGTGTCCGTGGTCAGAGGTGGCAGCCATTGCTAGCCCTCCGAGGAATGGCGCCCCTGCACCGTGGTCTCTGTCCGAGCGAGCGGACCTGGCGTCGGGGAAGTACGCCAGGGCCTGCTCGGACAGAGGCCGCGATACACGGTCCGCCGGATCAAATAATGTCGCGCAGAGTTTCATCGCTGGCCGCGGAGAAGTTCTCTTCGTGAATCTCTTGGTAGTTCTGCCATGCCTGGGAATCCCAGATCTCCAGGTAGTCGACCGAGCCGATCACCACGCAGTCCTTGGACAGGTTGGCGTAGCGACGGTGGTCGGCCGACAACGTGATCCGGCCTTGGGCGTCGGGATGTTGTTCATCGGTTGCGGCGGCGAGGTTGCGCAGGAACGCCCGGGCTTCCGGATTGCTTCGTGATGCGCCCGACGCCCGTCTGGCCAGTGCCTCGAACTCGGAGCGCGGATAAACGGCCAGGCTGTGATCTTGGCTCTTGGTGACCATCAACCCCCCTGCCAGCGCATCGCGGAACTTGGCGGGCAGCGTCAGCCGCCCCTTGTCGTCGAGCTTGGGCGTGTAGGTGCCGAGAAACATCCCCGCCACCTCCCGCCGGTCAGGAGCCCCGGGCGCTCCATCGCACGCCACTTTACCCCACAATTCCCCACATTGCTCCAAATGCTGGCAAAAGCCGTTGCTGTTTCCCCACGATCAGGGACCGAACATGCCGACAGGCCGACGAGGTCCATGTGATCTCGGCGCAAAAGGGCAGCTCTGACTGCTGTGGGGCGAAGTGGGGCGGCTCAGCGCAAAAAAATGGGGCAGCCGTATCGGCTACCCCACTGCGATTGGCCGCGTTATTCGTCGAAGCGGCGGCGGAACCGGTCTTCCATGCGGCTGGTGAACGACCCGCCCGAACCCTTGGCCCGCTTCTGCCGGGGACCGCCCTGCTCAGATCCGGAGCCGTCGCGGCGGCCGGACACCCGGTTTCCGGTGATCGCGAAAACGACGCCGCCGAACATCACCAGGAAGCCGAAAACGGAAAGGATCGGGAAGCTTCCGATCATGGTGGCCTTGAAAGCAACACCGCACACCAGCATCGCGAGACCGATCACGAACAGTGCCGCGCCCTGCAGTCGGCGACGAGCCGATGGGGCCCGAAGACCACCGCCGCGCACGCTCGACGCGAACTTGGGATCTTCGGCATAGAGCGCGCTCTCGATCTGATCGAGCATGCGCTGCTCATGATCGGAGAGTGGCATGCGTCCCTCCTTGCCGCCCGTCACTTGTTCTACAACACCAGGTATGACCGCGTTCGCGGACCACTAACAGTCATGATACGAGGTGAATCTGAGCCGTACCACCTAGTTCGCGCCCTGATTCTATGACGTGCGCCGCCCCCGTGACCCACCGGCTCGCCATGCCGATAATGGCACTGGCTCCCCAGACAACCTCACGAAGGCGCAGGAAGGCGGAAAGGGAAGTTGGCGACATTTCTCATCGATCTGTCGCAGGCGGACATGCAGGCGAGGCTGACCGACGCACTGGGCGTCTATGTCGACGCCATGCGGTATCCGCGCGGCACCGAGGACCAGCGGGCGTCGATGTGGCTCGAGCACACCCGCAGGGACGGCTGGAAGGCCGTCGCCGCCGTGGAGGGGCCGGATCCGACAGACGCCGCAGCTACGACCGCGGAGTTGACCGCGGCACCGATCGTGGGCGTCGCATATGGCTACTGCGGGGCGCCGGATCAGTGGTGGCAGCAGCAGGTCCTCGCGGGCCTGCAGAGGGTCGGCGCCGACCGGTCCCGGATCGCCGAGCTGATGACGAGCTATTTCGAGCTCACGGAACTGCACATCCAGCCGCGGGCGCAGGGTCGCGGCCTCGGTGAGGCGCTGACCCGCAGGCTGCTCGCGGGCCGTGGCGAGTCGTACGTGCTGCTGTCCACTCCGGAGATCAACGGCGAGTCGAACCGGGCCTGGCGGCTCTACCGCAGGCTCGGCTTCACCGATGTCATCCGCGGTTACCACTTCGCCGGCGATCCGCGACCGTTCGCGATACTCGGCCGGTCACTGCCGCTCTGACCGCCGAGTCTGGCACGATGACCTCGTGTCGAACCGCCGCAGAGTCCGCGTGCTGGCGATCGTGGCGCTGGCGCTGATCCTTCCGACGGCCGTCGGCTGCGTGCGGGTCAGGGCGAGCCTCACCGTCTCCCCCGACGATCGGGTGTCGGGCCAGATCGTCGCGGCCGCCAAGCCTCGGGCGGCCGACGACAAGGGTCCGCAGCTGCTCAACAACCTGCCCTTCAGCAACAAGGTCGCGGTGTCGGACTACGACAGGGACGACTACGTCGGCTCCCAGGCGGTGTTCTCCGACCTGACCTTCGCGGAGCTGCCGCAGCTGGCCAACATGAACCGCGACGCTGCGGGCGTCGACCTATCACTGCGTCGCGCAGGCGATCTCGTGATTCTTGACGGCCGAGCCGATCTGACCTCGCTGACCGACCCCGATGCCGACGTGTCGTTGTCCGTGTCGTTCCCCGGCGAGGTCACGTCAACCAACGGTGACCAGGTGGCGACCGAGGTCGTCGAATGGAAACTCAAGCCCGGCGTGGTGAGCACGATGTCGGCGCAGGCGCGGTACACCGATCCGAGCGCCCGCTCGTTCACCGGAGCGGCGATCTGGTTGGGTCTGGCGTCGTTCCTGGTGGCAGGCATCCTCGCCGCATTGGCCTGGGTGAACCGGGACCAGTCCCCTCGCTTCGCCGATCCCGCCACCACATCGAGGAACTAGCAGCGCCCTGGCTTGCTACGAAGCGTTGGGAACGCTCTACTCTGAAGGCACTCGGGGGCCAGAACTTCGACTGAAAGGGGCGGGGCGCTGAGCGTGGATACAGCGGCACCGTCAGCCGTCGAGTTGGCCGACGCCGTGACCGATCAGCTGCGGGAGTACCTCGAAGCGCGCCGCAGCGACTGCGCCTACATCGGCACCGACTACGCCGATCTGACCGCGGCGCTCGAGGAATTCGTGCTACGTGGCGGCAAGCGGCTGCGGCCCGCCTTCGCCTACTGGGGCTGGCGTGCGGTCGCCGACCCGAATGAGCCGGTGGACCCCTCGACGCTCCGGTTGTTCGCGGCGCTGGAACTGCTGCACGCGTGCGCGTTGGTGCACGACGACGTGATCGACGACTCGGCCACCCGCCGCGGTCTGCCCACGGTGCACCGGCTCTTCGCCCAGAAGCACCGCGACCGCAGCTGGAGCGGATCCTCCGAGCAATTCGGGCTCTCGGCGGCGATCCTGCTCGGGGACCTCGCGCTGGTATGGGCCGACGACATCGTCGCGACGGCCGACCTGAGCCCGGACGCACAGCGTCGAGTTCAGCGGGTCTGGTCCGACATCCGCACCGAGGTGCTCGGCGGCCAGTATCTCGACATCGTCGCCGAGTCCAGTGGGGCGACGACGGTGGCATCGGCGATGAACGTCAACACTTACAAGACCGCGTCGTACACCATCACCCGACCGCTGCAGCTCGGCGTGGCCGCGGCCGCCGACCGGCCCGACGTGCAGGCGATCTTCCACGAGGTCGGCAACGAGCTCGGGGTGGCTTTCCAGCTGCGTGACGATGTGCTGGGCGTGTTCGGCGACCCGGCGGTTACCGGCAAGCCGTCGGGTGACGACCTGCGCTCCGGTAAGCGCACCGTGCTGCTCGCCGAAGCCATCGAGCTCGCCGCCAAGTCGGACCCCGGGGCCGCCGAGCTGTTGCGCTCCTCGGTCGGCACCGAACTCTCCGATGCGCAGGTGCGCGACCTGCGCCGCGTCATCGAGTCGGTCGGCGCGCTGGCCGCCGTCGAAGAGCACATCGAACTGCTCACCACACGGTCGCTGGAAGCCATCGACGCCGCACCGATCGACGCCCAGGCGAAGGCGGGGCTGGCCAAGCTCGCCAGGTTGGCCGCCAACCGGTCCGCCTGAGCGCGCGGACGTGAGGAGCAATTGGGGCACGCGGACGTGAGGAGCAATTGAACGCAGTGACGACCTTCTCGCGGCTGTCCTCGTTCAGCACATCTCCGGAGGCCCGTCCCGCTCTGCTGGGCTTCCTTGGTGCCGCGATGGTCACCGCGGGCGGGCTTGGCGCGGGCAGCACGCGACTGCATGATCCGCTTCTGGAGTCGATACACCTTTCGTGGCTGCGATTCGGGCACGGTCTCGTGCTGTCGTCGGTGCTGCTGTGGGGCGGTGTCGCGGTGATGCTGTTCGCATGGCTATGGTTGGGACGCAGCGTAATCGACCGATCGGCGCGCGAGTACACGATGGTGGCGACGACCGGTTTCTGGCTGGCGCCGCTGTTGCTCTCTGTGCCGGTGTTCAGCCGCGACACCTACTCCTACCTGGCGCAGGGCGCGCTGCTGCGGGACGGCTTCGACCCCTACGCGGTCGGACCGGTCGACAACCCGAATTCACTGCTGGACAACGTCAGTCCGATCTGGACGACGACGACGGCTCCGTACGGGCCCGCCTTTATTCTGGTCGCTAAGTTCGTCACGATGCTCGTCGGCGACCACGTCGTCGCGGGCACGATGGTGCTGCGACTCTGCATGCTGCCGGGGCTGATGCTGCTGATCTGGGCCGCGCCCCGGCTGGCCCGTCACGTCGGCGCGAACGGGGCGGCCGCGCTGTGGATCTGCGTGCTCAACCCGCTGGTGATCATCCACTTGATGGGTGGTGTGCACAACGAGATGCTGATGGTCGGGCTGATGGCCGCGGGTATCGCGCTGATCTTCGGCCGCCATCCGGTCGCCGGCAACGCGCTCATCGTTGTCGCGGTTGCCGTCAAAGCCACAGCCGGCATCGCACTCCCGTTCATGGTGTGGGTGTGGGCGCGTCAGCTTCGGGACAGCCGTAACCTCTCGGCGCTGAAGGCGTTCGCGGCCGCCGGCGCCGGATCGGTAGCGATCTTCGTCGCGGTGTTCGCCGTGCTGTCCTGGCTGGCCGGTGTCGGCCTCGGCTGGCTCACCGCGCTGGCCGGTTCGGTGAAGATCATCAACTGGCTCACGGTGCCGACCGCCGTGTCCAACCTCGTCAACGCCGTTGGCGGACTGTTCTTCCCGGTGAACTTCTATGCTGTGCTCGAGGTGGCCCGGATCGTCGGGATCGCAATCATCGGAATCTCACTTCCGTTGCTGTGGTGGCGGTTCCGCCACACCGACCGGCAGGCGCTGACCGGCATCGCGTTGGCGATGGTGGTTGTGGTGCTGTTCGTACCCGCCGCCCTGCCCTGGTACTACACCTGGCCGCTGGCGATCCTGGCGGCACTGGCCCAGAGCAGGCAGGCCATCGCCCTCATCGCCGGATTCTCGACGTGGATCATGGTCATCTTCAAACCCGATGGCAGCCATGGCATGTACTCGTGGATTCACGTACTGCTGGCCACGGTTTGCGCCGCGATCGCGTGGTACTCGCTCTATAAGGACCCCGATCAGTACGCCATCGCCTGGGCGCGGCGCACCACCTCGCGGGCCTGATGCGAGTGCAGCGCATCGACGGGCCGGGCGTTGTCCTGGCGTTCCACCGATCCGTCGCGCCTGATCGTCAACGACGGATCCGGTGTGAACAGCCAACGGACGATCTCGGTGTTGCGGTATCCGCCGTCGTGCAGGAGGACGAGCAACCCGGGCAGGCTCTTGACGACCTGACCGGTGTCGTCGAAGAACGCCTTCGGCACCACCACCGCCCCTTCGCGGCGGACACCGACCAGGTGGCCGTCCCGCAGGTGCTGATGGACCTTCGTCACAGGGACACCGAGCAATTGGGCGACATGCGGCAGGTCGAAGACGTCTTCGCCGGGTTCGAGCACATCGTCAGCGGCTGGAATACTGCTCACCGCCCCGAGTGTAGGGCGCGCGACGCGTCCTGGGACGCGCTCGGCAACCACAGTTGCGGCTGTATCGCTCCGTAACATGATTGCGGTGGAGACCTACCAGCAATCCGAGCCGCTTGTCGGGGTCGTGCTGGATGGGCGCTACCGCGTCGACACCTTGATCGCGACGGGCGGGATGTCGGCGGTGTACCGCGGGTTGGACCTGAGGCTGGATCGTCCGGTGGCGCTGAAGATCATGGATTCGCGGTACGCCGGCGACAACCAGTTCCTGACGCGATTCCAGCGCGAGGCCCGCGCCGTCGCCCGGCTGAAGGACCCCGGTCTGGTCGCCGTGTACGACCAGGGCATCGACGGACACCATCCGTTCCTGGTGATGGAGCTGATCGAGGGCGGCACGCTTCGCGAACTGTTGACCGAGCGCGGGCCGATGCCGCCGCACGCGGTCGCCGCGGTGCTTGGTCCGGTGCTCGGCGGGCTCGCCGTCGCCCACCACGAAGGACTGGTGCACCGCGACGTCAAGCCGGAGAACGTGTTGATCTCCGACAACGGCGACGTCAAGATCGCCGACTTCGGATTGGTGCGCGCCATCGCGGAGGCAAAGATCACCTCGACCAGCGTGATCTTGGGCACCGCGGCCTATCTGTCACCCGAACAGGTCAGCACCGGCGACGCAGGCCCCACAAGTGACGTCTACGCGGCGGGCATTCTCACCTACGAGCTGCTGACCGGCACCACCCCGTTCACCGGCGACTCCGCGCTGGCGGTGGCATACCAGCGGATAGACCACGACGTCCCCCCACCCAGCGCCGTGATCAGCGGGGTGCCGAGACAATTCGACGAACTGGTGCTACGTGCGACCGCGCGCGATCCGGCCGGCCGTTATACCGATGCAGAGGACATGTCGGCCGAACTCGAGGCGATCGTCGGCGAATTGCGCCTGCCCGACTTCCGGGTGCCCGCGCCGCGCAACTCCGCGCAGCATCTGTCGGCGGAGGTGCACCGCAGCCGGGCTACCCATAACGCCACCACCGACACCGTCCGGCCCGCGCCGCCGCGTCAGCACACCCGGGAGCTCACCCGCGGTCCGGACGACTGGCAGTCCGACGAACCGGAAACCGAACATCAAGGCCTCGCAGGACGATTCGCGGGGATCGATATGAACGAGTTCCACTGGGCGCGCCAACGCGCCAGGCGCGCGCTGTTCTTCTGGGTGATCGCCGTGCTGGTCCTCACCTGTTCGCTGGCCGCCGCCGCGTGGACGATCGGCAGCAACCTGTCCGGGCTGATCTGAGGCGCGCAGCACCCCGAGCGAGCTAATCGCGGAGCATCTCCGCGACCAAGAACGCCAACTCCAGCGACTGCTGGGTATTGAGCCGCGGATCGCATGCGGTCTCGTAGCGGCCCGCCAGATCGGAGTCCGAGATGTCCTGTGCGCCGCCGAGGCATTCGGTGACGTTCTCGCCGGTGATCTCGACGTGCATGCCGCCGGGATGCGTGCCCAGCGCCCGGTGCACCTCGAAGAACCCCTGCACCTCGTCGACGATGCGGTCGAAGTGGCGGGTCTTGTAGCCGGTGGACGACTCGTGGGTGTTGCCGTGCATCGGGTCGCACTGCCAGATGACCTGGTGACCCGTCGCCTGCACCTTTTCGATGATCGGCGGCAGCAGGTCGCGCACCTTGTTGTTGCCGAGCCGGCTGACCAGCGTTAGGCGACCGGGCTGGTTGTGCGGGTCGAGGCGCTCGACGTACTCGACGGCCAGCTCGGGCGTCATCGTCGGGCCTATCTTCACGCCGATGGGGTTGGCGATCACTTCGGCGAACGCGACGTGCGCCCCGTCGAGCTGACGGGTGCGCTCCCCGATCCACACGTAATGCGCCGAGAGGTCGTAGAGCTTCGGCGTCCCCTCTTCGTCGCGCGACAGCCGCAGCATGGCCCGCTCGTAGTCGAGCACCAAAGCCTCGTGGCTGGCGAAGATTTCGGCGGTCTGCAGGTTTCGGTCGTCGACGCCGCACGCGCTCATGAACGTCAGCCCGCGGTCGATCTCGCCTGCCAGCGCCTCATAGCGAGCGCCCGCAGGCGAGGTCCGGACGAACTCCCGGTTCCAGTCATGCACCGCGTGCAGCGATGCCAGACCCGACGAGGTCAGGGCCCGCACCAGGTTCATCGCGGCGCTGGCGTTGGCATACGCGCGCACCAGCCGGGATGGATCGTGTTCGCGCACCGCCGCGTCTGGGGCGAAGCCGTTGATCATGTCTCCGCGGTAGGACCTCAGGCCGAGCGCATCGATGTCGGCGGATCGCGGCTTGGCGTACTGGCCCGCGATGCGGGCGACCTTGACCACCGGCATGCTGGCGCCGTACGTCAGCACCACCGCCATCTGCAAGAGTGTCCGGATATTGGCGCGAATGTGCGGTTCGGTGTTGTCGACGAACGTCTCTGCGCAGTCCCCGCCCTGCAGCAGGAATGCCTTGCCCAGCGCGACATCGGCCAGCAGGCCCTTGAGCTTCTCGATCTCCGAGGGCACCGTCACCGGTGGCACGCTCTCCAGCACGGTCCGCATCGCCTTGGCCTGCTCGGGGTCCCAGCTGGGCTGTTGCGCGGCCGGCTTGGCCAGTGCGGCGTCCAGCCGGTGCCGCAGCTCGTCGGGCAGCGGCGGCAGGTCCGGCAGCTGGTCGATGGGTACGTCGACGGTCCAGTTCACTCATACATGGTAACTGGCTCAGACCAGCCGTTTTACCTGCGGGCAAGTGCGACAAACGTAGGGGAACACCCGATTCATTGTCACCGATATACAGCTAACGTCCAGCTTGGTGTCATCGACGACACCTGAGAAGACGGGAGCAATCTGATGCCAAAGGACACGATTCGCAGGACACGAACACTCGCCGCAGTCGCCGTAGCGGTAGCGGGCGCGGGCGTGTTCGCGTAGCTCCTGCTCACGCCGCCCCGGGCAACTGCGAGCAGTGGGGTTTTCCGGCCCGACCAACATAAAGCTGAGCACGGGTCCCATGCTCTCATTCGATGCCGAAGAGTCGTCCACCGTAAACGATAAGTTTGCCACCGACGCCAGACAGGACAACGGCAAGATCATCGGCGGCATCGAACCCAATGGCTTTGTCGCTCTCAGGTACACAAGTGACACGTTCCCCGACGACCCACCGCTCAAGCTCGTTGGCGACGTCACTCCGGACGGGAAGGCGCGAGGCAACTTCACCGCCAAACTCAATGGGACCTGGGAGCTGGTGACACCGCTCAAGTGCCTGACGCCCGCCGCAGGCCAAGGTCAAGGTGGCAACTCGCGAGAGGTCACCGGCGACGTCGACGCGTACGACTCCCCCGGCGGGGCGGGCACCGTCGTTGGCACGCTCCAGGGCGGCGAGGGTCAGCGAGTGAACCTCGGCTCCGGATGCCGCGACGACAACTGGTGCAACGTCGCCTTCCCGGGAGGACCCGGCGGCACGGCCTGGGTGTGGGGCGACTTCCTGAAGTAAGCGTCGTGCGCGTCGTGCACGTCGTCGGGGAGCGTCGCAAACCCGTCGTTCGAACACGGCCGGGATCGACAAACGTAGGGAAACACCCTATTTCTCCGCAGGTTCGCCGGAGCTAACGTTTGCTGATGAGGGTCACTGACCTGCAGATCTTGTGAATGGAGTAGCGCATGTCGAAGGGCACATTCTGTAAGACATCACCGTTGTTCGCGGCGGCAGTGGTGGCGGCGGGCGCGGGATTGATCAGTCCGGCTGCACCCGCGCAGGCCGCCGACTGCCAGCAGTGGGGTTTTCCCGGACCGGTGACTATCAGGCGAGACACAGGCGAGACCGTCAACTTCACCGCCAACGGCGCCAGCGCAGGCGCACCTGCTACCTGGGACCACAACCAAGGCAGCGTCGAACACGGCAACATATCGGGCAACATCGGACCCGACGGCGGTGTCTCGCTCACGTACTTCGATAACAGCGGAACCGCCATCCCACTCAACGGTCAGGTAGGCCCGGACGGCAAGGCGACGGGTATGTCGCCGCCCGACAACAGCGTCGCCTGGCACACCGTCGCGCCGCTCACCTGTGTCACACAGGGCCCGAAAGAGGGACCGTCCATCACGCTCGATCCCATCCTCGGCGGATTGGTCATTCACGTCACCGACCACAGCGGGACGACGTCGCAATGCCAGTACGGTTCGGACCTCGTCAGCCGCTCGTTCAAGCTGCCCGCGAACTCGACGGTCGACCTGAAGATCGTCCCGGCCGTTCCGCTGTTCGTCGACCATCCGGTCGACATCACCTGCGACAACGGCGCCGTAACCCACACCAGCGCGTTCTTCTAAACACCACCGGTCATCAGCTGATACCGCCGCAGGTTGTGCTTCGCGTCGACGAGTGCGTCGTGCGCGTCGCGCGGCCGCGGCGGCATCCGCGGGCATCCGCGTTCCTCCCAGAACTGGCGAAGCTCACGGGTGAACCGCGGGATGGCAGGCGGCAGTGCGGTCATCGGCCCCCACAGCTGACACAACACCACGTGGTCGTAGGCGCCGACCCAGGCCCACAGCTCGATCGGCTCGTCGCCGTCGATGCCGAAGAAGTCCTCCAGCTCAGATCGGATCTGCCTGCGCGACCGCCACAGTTGCGACGACGGCGGCGGCAGCTTGGGCAGGACATGCGTCCGGACCCAGCGTCCGGCCCGCTCGGGATCGAATTCGCTTGATATCGCGTAGTATTCGCGGCCGTCTTCGGCGGCGACGCCGATCGAGATGAGCTCGATGGTGCGCCCGTCGTCTATGAACTCCGTGTCGTAGAAGTACCTCACGTCGCGCCCTACACAGTCGCTTTCTCGGAGGCCGGCGGACTATCAGTCGGCGGCGCGGGAGCGGGGCGGATCTCGCGATCCAGCTGCTCATTGACCTCGCGATCGTCGGGGAAGTGCGGTTCGCCGGCAACAACGTGCTGCAGCCACAGCTTGGCCTGGACCACCGGCCTGCGCAGCGTGCGTTCCCGCAACAGCGCGCGGTGCATCTTGCGCGGCTTGCCCGTGTACCGCCAACGCGCCCACGGCGCGTGCGGGCGAGACAGCCGGATCGCCCCGATGAACAGCAGCGGGGTGATGAACATGCCGACAAGGCCGGTCCACACCTTGCCCTTCAGCAGCACGATCACCGCGAGCACCAGCGTCGCCACCGCCAGCGCGATCACCACCGCCCGCGCCGCCACGCTGTGGTCGGACCGCCAGATCCCGACGTCGAAGAACGACAGTGGGTTGAAGCCGAGGATCAGCAGTCCGGCCACTGCGATCGCCGCGAAAACCGCGTCGACCGACGTTCGCCCGTCCTCGGCCCAGTACACGTCCTGAAGATGCAGGATCAACGCGAACTCATCGAGAACCAGCGCCGCGCCGATCCCGAAAAATGTTGCCGCCACCGTGAATTCGGGTACTCCACCGTTGACGGCAAGCGTCACCATGGCGATGCCGGAAATCATGACCAGGATCACACCGATCACCACGTGATGGATGTGGATGCCTCCGCCGGCCGAGATGTTGCGCGGTTGCCACCATTTGCGGGGCTTGTCGCTGTCGGCGTGGCTCCGGATGTAGCGAACGATCGTGCGGGTGACGAAGAAAGTCAGGATGAACGCGACGAGGCAGAAGACGAGCGGCAGCCGCCCGTGCGGGATCCCGATGCCGAGGTCAAACGACAGATGCACGCAAAAAACTTACGCCGTCGGGGCCGCGACGTGCCGAGGATATGGTCCGACGCGCCGCGGGCGGCCGATAGTGTGTTGTCCGAGATGAGTATGTGGCGGTCGCCCGGCGGGGCTAGTTGGTGGCCCACCGGCGCGTGGCGGCTGTTTCAGCTGCTCACGCTGGCTGCGGTGGTGTGGGCCGGCTGGCGGCTGCTCGGCCACGTCACCTACCGCATCGACATCGACGTCTACCGCATGGGCGGTCGGGCCTGGCTGGACGGCAAGCCGCTGTATGCCGACGGCGCCATGTTCGAGACCCGCGCGGGGCTGGAACTGCCGTTCACCTATCCACCGCTCGCGGCGATCGCATTCGCCCCGTTCGCCCTGCTCCCGCTCTCGGGGGCCGGCGCCGCCATCACGGTGACCACCTTCGTGCTGTTGATCGCTTCGACCGTGATCGTGCTGACCCGCCTCGACGTCTGGCCGCAGTCGTCGATCACCTCCGAGCCCGGGTGGCTGCGGCGGTGCTGGGTGGCCGCGGCGATCGTCGCCCCCGCGGTGGTCTACCTGGAGCCGATCCGGGCGAACTTCGACTTCGGCCAGATCAACGTCGTGCTGATGACGCTGGTCATCGCCGACTGTGTACCCCGCAGGACGCCGTGGCCGCGCGGCCTCCTTCTCGGCGTGGCGATCGCTTTGAAACTCACGCCCGCGGTGTTCCTGCTGTACTTCGTGCTGCGCCGGGACACCCGCACGCTGATCGTCGCCGCCTCTTCGGCGGCCGTGGCCACCCTGGTCGGCTTCGCGTTCGCATGGCGCGACTCGCGGGAGTACTGGACCGATACCGTCCGCAACACCGACCGCATCGGCACCGCGACGCTGAACACCAACCAGAACATCGCGGGCGCGTTGGCCCGGCTGGGCCTCGGCGAAGGCGAACGGTTCGTGCTGTGGACGCTGCTGTGCTTCGCGGTGCTGGGGGTGACGATCTGGGCGGCCCGGCGCGCCCTTCGGGTGGGCGACCCCGTCCTGGCACTCGTCTGCGTGGCGATGTTCGGCCTGGTGGTGTCGCCCGTGTCGTGGTCGCACCATTGGGTTTGGGCGCTGCCGACGGTCATCGTGTGCAGCGTGGTCGCCTACCGGCAGCGGCATGCGCTTCTCGGTGCGGTCACCGCTGCCGGGATCGCCTCGATGGTGTGGACGCCGATCACCCTGATGCCCGAACACCACGAGACGACGGCGTCCCTGTGGCGCCAGCTCGTCGGCGGCTCCTACGTGTGGTGGGCGCTGGCCGTCATCGTGGTTGCCGGAGCGGTGTCCACCCGCCAGGGCGACTCCCGACCCGCCGCGCTCGGCGCGGCTCGTGTGCCTGCTACGAACTAGGCAGCGAGCTCTGCGGCGGGTTGTTTACCCTCCTTGATGTCGGCGGCGTACAGATCGACGTACTCCTGGCCCGACAGCCGCATCAGCTCGTACATCACCTCGTCGACGACCGCGCGCTCGATGAACCGGTTGCCCTCGAGGCCTTCGAACCGGCTGAAATCCATCGGCTTGCCGAACCGCACGGTCACCCGCGCGAACCGCCACGTCTTGCTGCCGGGCGGGTTGACGGCGTCGGTGCCAATCATCGCGACCGGGATGACCTTCACACCGGTTCGCAGCGCCACCCGGGACATCCCCGTCTTGCCCTTGTACAGCCTGCCGTCGGGCGAGCGGGTGCCCTCGGGATACATGCCGAGCAACTTGCCCTCGTTAAGCAACCGCGAAGCGGTTTCGAGTGCGGCCTGCGCGGAGCCTGCGTCGGTGCGGTCGATCGGCACCTGCCCGGCCGCGGTGTAGAACCAGCGCTGGAACCAACCCTTGAGCCCGGTACCGGTGAAGTACTCGGACTTGGCCAGGAAGGTGATCCTGCGCTTGACGACCAGGGGTAGGTAGAAGCTGTCCGCGACGGCCAGGTGGTTACTCGCCAGAATCACCGCGCCGGAGTCCGGAACATATTCCAGCCCTTCGACTTTGGGCCGGCCGAGCAATGTGAGCAAGGGACCCATGAAGATGTATTTGAACAGCCAATACCACATGGACCCTCCCGGATTGGGCGCACCGGCTGGTGCTTGGGGACAACTCTACCGTCACTCCTCCACGGTGACCGGAATGTGCTGATACCGGCTGGGCCCCGAAGGCGGCGGTTCGTCGGGCGGCGGCCGATCCGGGGCAGGCGTCGATTCGGTGCCGTCGACCATTGCGCGCACGACGGTCAGCAGCGCCACGCTGTGTTCGGCGACAACGGTCAGCAACGGGTGCTGTTCGCCACTCACCAGAGCCGCAAGCGCACATACCGGACACCACACCTGCTGGCACTTGCCTGATCCATCGGCGCCGACCGCCGCCGCCGCGGCGGCCCGCACCGCGGGATCGATGCGATCGAGGATCGACTGCGCCAGCGCCCGCAACTCCGGACCGAGATCGGCGTGCTCGCTCATGACGGCCACACCTCCGGATCGGGTTTGAATCGCACGGTCAGCTCGCTCCCCTTGAGCTGTGCATCCATCACGATGCACCGCCGCAGGACAGACGCCAGCCGGACCCGGCGCCGCATGCCGCCGGCGCCGATGACCAAATCGTCATCGACCCGACCAAGGGTCAGCGAGGTCGAGTCGATCTGAGGCAACTCTAGCCGCATCCGATAGACCGAATTCAACCCAGAGCCGGACTCACGGTCGACCACCGGCCGCAGCGGGCCGGGCGGCGGGGAGCCGTCGCGCTTGCGGGCACATTCGAGCAACTCACTGAGCGCCTTCGGGCCGATCGGTTCACCCGCGAGGTGCGGCACCAGCACCAGCTGCATATCGCCGATGGTGGCGTCGAGTTCGTCGAGCACGATTCGTTGTTCGGAGATTCGCTCGGCGTACCAGTCGAAGGCGGGATGCGCGGGCAGGTTGCGGTATTCGTACGAATCATCTTGCACCAAGATCTGATTGACGATCAGCTCGTCGACCCGAACGCCCATCAACGCCAGCGAGCCGAGGGTTCGGGCGGCCTCGGCGGCCACCACCCGCTCCGCGGTCAGCACGAGGTGCGCGCCCACCCAGTTCCCGTCGGTGAGCAGGGCGGTCAGCGCACCGGTACCCGCGTCGACACGTTCCATCAGCTCGACGATCGCCGCGGCGCGGGAATCGTCGGCCGCCGAGCTGAGCCTCCGGTGGCGCGGCCACGCCCGCTCCAGGTACAGACCGAAGGTGGACGGCAGCGTCAGCATCCGCAGCGCATCGGCAGTCGATGCACAGTCGACGACGACGTGGTCCCACTCCCCCGATTTCGCCAACTCGCCGACGTCGTGCAGGCCGAGCACCTCCTGAATTCCGGGAAGTGCCGAAAGTTCTTCTGGGGCAATGCTTCCCAGCTCTGATTCATTGAAACGGGCGGTCAGCATCCCGGCGATGTCCCGCCAGCGCGCCTCCAGCAGGGCCAGCGTGTCGAGGGCCAGCGCGTCCAGGAGCCCGCCACCGGCGTCCACATCGTCGGCGAGCACCCGCGTCGGCTCGCGGACACCGGTGGGCACGACGGGCGTGCCGAGCACATCGCCGAGCGAGTGCGCCTGG
>NZ_JAVHWR010000154.1:0-36993 GCF_032159565.1 Mycobacterium sp. | reverse complement strand
CCAGGATCCTGCCCGCCGAGCAACTGCTCGCCGCCAACGGCGTCGAAGGTGTGGTCCGGCCGGTCTTCCAGCGCGCCGTCGGCCCTGCCGTCGCGGGTGTGCTGGTGGGTGCGACGGCCCCGGCACTGGGCTCGGTCGCCGTGGCCGGGCTGTTCGCCGTCGGTCTGCTGCTGCTGGTGGCCACCAGACCCGCGATGAAAACGCCTGTCGACGAACCCGATTCCGAGCGGCCGCAGATGTTGCGCGACCTGCGCGACGGCTTCGTCTTCATGCTGCACACCCCGTGGCTGCTGTGGACGCTGCTCTTCGCGAGCATGTTCGTGCTGGTGGTGCTCGGCCCCATCGAGGTGCTGCTGCCGTTCATCGCCAAGGACCGCTTCGCCGACGGCGCCAAGACGTACGGCTTCATCCTGGCGTTCTTCGGGATGGGCGGTGCGCTGGGTGCGCTCGCGGTGTCGTCGAGGCGGCTACCCCGTCGCTACCTGTCGGTGATGATGGCGATGTGGAGCCTCGGCTCCATTCCGTTGGTGATCGTCGGCGTCACGTCGTCGTTCCCGATGATGGCCGTCGCGACATTCGTCATCGGTGTCACCGACGGTGCGGGCATGGTCATTTGGGGCACGTTGCTGCAGCGGCGGGTTCCCACGGAGATGCTCGGCCGGGTGTCGAGCCTGGATTTCTTCGTCTCGCTGGCGTTCATGCCGGTGTCGTTCGCGATCGTCGGCCCGCTGTCCAAGGTCGTCTCGATGGAGACGATCTTCCTGGTGGCCGGTCTGGCGCCCGTCGCGTTTGCAGCCGTCGCCATGCGGGCGGCGGGCATGCGTGCCGACGAAGTGGCCAATCCTTTGCGCTAGACGCCGAAGACCGGCGGGAGTACGAGCACCATGATCAGCCCCCACACCATGTGGGTCAGGATCGGCGCGAGTACTCCGCCGGTGGCCCGGCGCTCGAACGCGCACACCGCGCCCAAGACGAGTGCGGCGAAGGTCAGCATCGGGTTCAGCGTGGACACACCGATGACGATGACGTAGACGACTGTGGAAATGATTGCCGGATGGTGCTTTTCAAGCGCCGAGTAGAGCGCACCGCGGAAGAACAGCTCTTCTGCGAGCCCGTTTATGACGGTGATGAAGACGACCAGCGGCAGGCTGCCCTGGGTGGCGAACGCCAGTACGTCGGCAGCGTAATCCCGCAGCGCCGGCACTTCGCGGGCGATGAAACCGCCCAGGATGAAGACGCCACCGAGCGCGAGGCCGATCACCGTGCCGCTGATAACGGGTCGTTGGTTGCGACCGAAGAACCGCACGTGGCCGAGATGCAGCGGACGCGCAAGGAATGCGCCGAGCACCCATACCCCGGCCAGCGCCAAGGTGAGCCCGTAGAACGAGTCGTCGCCAGGATTGCGAGCAAGCGAATAGCCGAGCAGTGCAGCGCCGACTACCACCACCACGGCGACGATGACGCGCCGTCGCAGCACCACTGCGGGCGGCTCGTGGTAGGGAACGGCGACCCTGGTGAGGTTGTCCTTGACCTCCTGCAGAAAAGGAGGACGCGTGGCCGCTGGTTCGGTGGTGATCGGTTCTGTCATTCCGGCGCCTTCGGTGTGAGGTGGATCAGAGTGTCTAGCCCGGTCCGCAACGCTGCGGCGACGGGTCCTGGTACGGCGTTGAGAAGTCCCAGAACGGGTCTGGCGATCGGCGGCGTGACCGCATTGGCGACTTGCTGAATGCGATGCATGTCGCCGCCGGCCCACACAGGATCGGTGTCGGCGAGGTGATGCGGGTCGGTGAGTTCATTGACCGGCCGAGCGCGCCCGTTCGACAACGACCGCTTGATCGCGTCGTCGATCCCGACCAAACCGCCCGGCGGGTCGGCCACCAGTTCACGCAGGCCGTCGGAGGCTCTCATCGGATGGTCAAGCGACTCAACGAGATCGGCGGCGAGCCCGCCCGGCACCGGCAACACCATCGCGGTCAACATTGACACCACGCTGGTATCCACGCCACGAATCGGCACACTAACCCGCCACTTGCCCGTCGCGCGGCCATATGCGGCCAACAGGTCGCGGTAGGTGGTCGATTCGGGTCCGGAGATGTCGTAGGCACCTGCAGGCACCTGGTCGCCGTCGGCCGCGGCGACCAGGTAAAAGAGGACGTCGTGGATGGAGATCGGGTCCATCGGATTTTCCATCCACACCGGCAGCGGGATCACCACGAAGCGATCCCCGACGTAGCGCAACATTTCGAACGACGTCGACCCCGCCCCGATGATCATCGCCGCGCCCAGCCAGACCACCTCCGGGCCGCCCTCGATGCTGAGCGCGTGCGCGACCTCCGCCCGGCTGGTCAGATGCTCGGACAACTCGCCCTCCTCGGGCACGAAGCCGCCGAGGTAGACGATGCGGCGCACGCCGGCCTTTTTGGCGGCCTCGGCGACGTTGGTCGCGGCCGCGTTGTCGGCTTCCCGGAAGTCGGGCTGGCCGATGCCGTGCACCAGGTAATAGACGACGTCGATCCGTCCCACCTCGGCGAAGGCCGCGCTGGCCGACGCCGGGTCATGCGCATCCATCGCGACCGCCGTGACGTCGTCGTGCCAGCCGAAGTCGCCCAGCCGATCGACCTTGCGTGAGGTGGCGACGACGTCATGGCCCTGGGACAGCAACTCGGTGACGAGCCGGGATCCGACATAGCCGGTCGCCCCGGTCACCAGGATTCGCATTGATTTCACCGTAGGGTCTTACCCGTACTTGGTTGCGCGGAATCGGAGCCTTAGTCCAGCGCGGCGCGGTGCAGGTCGATGAGCCGCTGGTACACCTGCGCGTTGTGGCGGTTGTTTGCGATCTCGGCATCGCTGAGTTCGCGCCGCACGGCCCCGGGAACACCGGTCACCAGTGACCGCGGCGGAATGACGACGCCCTGCGGCACCAGCGCCCCCGCGGCGATCAACGATCCCTCGCCGATACGCGCGCCGTTCAGGATGACCGCGCCCATGCCGATCAATGCGTCGTCCTCGACCTCGCAGCCGTGCAACACGGCGTTGTGGCCGACGCTGACACCCGCGCCCACCTTGACGGGGAACTCCGAGTCGACGTGGATGGTGACGCCGTCCTGGATGTTGGTGCCGAAGCCGATCTCGATGGGTTCGGCCTCGGCCCGCAGCGTCGCGCCGTACCAGACGCTGGCCCTGGCGGCGAGATTCACCTGCCCGATCAGGCACGCGTTGGGCGCGACCCAGCTCTCGGCGTGCAGCTCGGGCGCACGACCGCGGATGGGGATGATCAGCGGCTCGGCCATAGGCACATCGTCGCACCGACCAGTGTCGCCCAAACTCACGTTTGGGCGAGAAAGTTCGAGAGCGCGCCGCCATTTCGTCGATCTCGGCGCAGCGGCGGCCCGATCAATGACCCGTCAGGCGCCCTGATAGACCTTGCGGTAGCGCGACGGGGACATGCCCAAGCCTCGGCGTAGGTGATGTCGCAGATTGCCGCCGGTGCCAAGGCCCGACAGCCGGGCGACCTCGTCGATCGGCATATCCCGCGATTCGAGGAGTTCACGTGCCCGGTCCACGCGTCTGCCGCGAATCCAAGCACCCGGCGACTCGCCGGTCTCCTCGCGGAAGCGACGGTTGAATGTGCGGGCGCTCATCTTCGCGTGCCGGGCCAGCCGCTGCACCGTCAGCTCCTCGTCCAGGTGACCCAGCGCCCAGTCGCGCGTCGGCGCCGTGGAGTAGTGATCCGGCGTCGGTACCTGCCGATCGATGAATTGCGCCTGCCCGCCCTCACGCCACGGCGGCACCACGCAATATCTGGCGACGGCATTGGCCACCTGTACGCCGTGGTCCCGCCGAATGATGTGCAGGCACAAGTCGATTCCGGCCGCCAGACCCGCCGACGTCAGGACGTCGCCGTCATCGACGAACAACACGTTCTCGTCGACGAGCACCTGAGGATGCAACCTGCGCAACGCGTCGGCGAACTTCCAGTGCGTGGTCGCCTGCCGCCCGTCGAGCAACCCGGCCGCCGCGAGAATGAAGGCGCCGGTGCAGATCGACACCAGACGGGTGCCGGGCCGGATCAGCGCCAGCGCGGCCGTCACCTCCGCGGGCAGCACGCCCTCGACGCGGGCAGACGGATACCGCGTGCCGGGGATCACCACGGTGTCGGCCGTGGCCAACGCCTCCGCTCCGGATCTGGGCAGCACGTCGAAGCCCGACGTCGCCGCGACCGGGCCGACGGTCAGCCCGCAGGTGACCACCTCGTATAGGGGGTTGCCATCGGCGCCGGTCGCGCTGGAGAACAGCGTCGGCGCGATCGCGGCATCGAAACCCACCACGGGCGGAAGGAGCAGGACGACGACACGATGCATGAATGACATTTTGGCATGTTTTTGACGTGTGTTGTCATTCTTGCCACTATGCGCGCACCGCGCCGTTGCGACACAGTGCTCTGGTGACGCTCGCCGCCGCCGACAAACACGTGCCCACCACCCGGATCCACTGGGCGTGGGTGGTGGCCGTCGTCAGCTTCATCGCCATCCTCGGAGCCGCGGGTTTCCGCTCGGTTCCCGGCGTGATGATGACTCCACTGCACCACGAGTTCGGCTGGTCGCACGGCGTGGTCGGGCTGGCCATGTCGGTCAACATGACGCTGTTCGGCCTGACGGCCCCCTTCGCGGCCGCACTGATGGACCGGTTCGGTGTGCGCCCGGTGCTCTCGGCGGCGCTGATGCTCATCGCGGCCGGGTCGGCACTGAGCGTGTTCATGACGACCAGCTGGCAGCTCGTTCTGTGGTGGGGCGTGCTGGTCGGCGTCGGGACCGGGTCGATCTCGATGGGCTTCGTGGCGACGGTGGCGACGCGCTGGTTCGAAGCGAGACGCGGCCTGATCACCGGAGTGCTCACCGCAGCCAGCGCGACGGGCCAGTTGATCTTCTTGCCGATCGTCGCCGAGGTCACCACCCGGCACGGCTGGCGCTGGGCTTCGTTGATCGTCGCCGCGGCGGCCGTCGCGGTGGTGCCGCTTGTTGCGGTGTTCATGCGAAATCACCCGCAGGACAGGGGGCTAACGGCTTACGGGGCGACCGTAGCCGCTTCGCCCTCCGCGGTACCCGCCTCGAGCTTCCGCGCCGCGTTCGACGGACTGCTGCTGGGCGCCAGGGTGCCCGCGTTCTGGCTGCTGGCCGCCAGCTTCGCGATCTGCGGTATGACGACCAACGGGCTGATCGGCACGCACTTCATCCCGGCAGCCAACGACCACGGCATGCCGACGACTGTCGCGGCCGGCCTGTTGGCGACGATCGGCATCCTGGACGTCGCGGGCACGGTGTTCTCCGGTTGGCTCACCGACCGGGTGGATCCGCGACTGCTGCTTGTCGTCTACTACACGGGCCGCGGCGTTTCACTGCTGCTGCTGCCGTCGCTGCTCTCACCGCATGCCGAATTCAGCACGTGGGTGTTCGTCATCTTCTACGGGCTGGACTGGGTGGCGACCGTCCCGCCGACGATCGTGCTGTGCCGCAATTACTTCGGCATGAGTACGCCGGTGGTCTTCGGCTGGGTCTTCGCGTCGCACCAACTCGGCGCGGCGATCGCGGCGGCGGGCGCAGGCAGATTGCGTGACCTGCAGGGCGATTACGACCTCGCCTTCCACCTCGCCGCAGGTCTCTGCATCGTTGCAGCAGCACTCTGTGCGAATGTTCGCAAAGCGCAGGTCAGCGCGCCTACGGCATGAGATCACGCTGATCTTGACTTTGGCATTGGCTCATCACTGCCCCTAACATGCCTAGCAACTGACGAGCTGAGGAGCCGAAGTGAAGACTCGCACCCGCAACGCAATGGGCGCAGCGGCGGCAACGGCCGCGATCGTGGCATCGGTACCGCTGTCGATCAACGCGTACGCCGACCCGACGCCGACGCCGACCCCTGCGGTGGAGATCCCCGACCTGCAGGGCAACTGCGATCCGTTCAAGGCGGCCGTGCCCAATTGGAAGGGGCTGAACGACGTGCCGGTCAGCAAGGCGCTGGCCAGCATCCCCGACATCAGCACCTTCAACTCGGCGGTGTCGGGTGGGCTCAATCCGGCGGTCAACATCACCTCGGTGCTGGACAACGGCCCCTATGTGGTGTTCGCGCCGACCAACGACGCGTTCGCCGCCCTGGAACCCGGCCAGCTCGACGCCTTGAAGGCCGATCCGGCCGCGCTCACCAAGCTGGACTACTACCACGTGTTCCTCGGCCTGCTGGGCCCCGAAGACGTGCACGGGCAGCGTCCCACCCAGCAGGGCGCCGACATCAAGGTCGAGGGCAAGAACGGTGACATCAAGGTCAACGGCACCACGAAGGTGATCTGCGGTGGCATCCAGGCCGAAAACGCCCGCATCTACATCATCGACACGGTGCTGGATCCCGCGAATCCGCCCGAGCCGCTGACCCCTACCGTGAGTGGCTCGTCGTCCACGACGACCACGACCACGTCACCCCTGCCGAATGCCGAGGTCGTGCCCGGGGCAGAGGCGCCCGCCGGATAGCGGCTGGCGCGTTACTTCGCTTTCCAGACGGGCTGGCGCTTCTCGGCGAACGCCAAGGGCCCTTCCTTGGCGTCCTCGGATCGGATCAGTGTCCCGATTTCGCGCATGGTCCTGGACCAGCCGGGTTCGTCTCCGGCGATGACGCCGTCGTCGACGCCCATCGCCACCCGCTTGCTCGCCCAGACGGCCAGCGGCGCGTTGACGGTGATCCGTTCGGCCAGCGCCAGCGCGGCGTCGACCGCGGTGCCGTCGGGCACGACTTGATTGATCAGGCCCCACTTGAGCGCGTCCGCCGAACTCATCGGTTCACCGGTGAGGATCAGCTCCATCGCAACCTTGCGCGGCAAGTGGTCGACGATGCGGAAAACGCCACCGGCCGCGGCGATGAGTCCGCGCTTGACCTCGGGCAGCCCGAACTTCGCACGTTCCTCGGCCACCACCAGATCGCTGGCGAGGGCCAGTTCGGAGCCGCCGCCCAGCGCCGTGCCGTTGACCGCCGCGATGGTCGGCTTGTCGATGTAGTGGTGGACGTAGCCCGCAAAACCCCACTCGCCATGTTCGGGGTGGAACAGGTTCTCGCGTCGCGATATGGCCTTGAGATCGGCTCCGGCGCAGAAGGATTTACCCGCGCCGGTGATGACCACAGCGCGCACCTCGGCGTCGTCCTGCGCTTCCTGCAGCGCGTCACCGACCGCGGTGCTCAGCGCGCTGTTGACGGCGTTGCGGGCCTCGGGCCGGTTCAGCGTGATGACGAGGACGTTGCCCCGCCGCTCGGTGAGAGCGGCGGGAGCCACGGTTTCCGTCACAACAGTTCGATGATGGTGGCGTTGGCCTGGCCGCCGCCCTCGCACATGGTCTGCAGACCGTACTGAATTCCCTTGTCCCGCATGTGGTACAGCATGGTCGTCATGATGCGGGCGCCCGATCCGCCGAGCGGGTGGCCGAGTGCGATCGCACCGCCGTTCGGGTTGAGCTTCTTCTCGTCGGCGCCGATATCCTTCAGCCACGCCAGCGGCACCGGCGCGAAGGCCTCGTTGACCTCGAATACGCCGATCTCCTCGAGCCTCAGGCCGGACTTCTTCAGCGCCTTCTGCGTGGCGGGAATCGGAGCCGTCAGCATGATCACCGGATCGGCGCCCGCGAGGGTGGCCGTGTGCACCCTGGCAAGAGGCTTGAGCCCCAACGACTTCGCCTTCTCCGCCGACATGAACAGTAGCGCGGCCGAGCCGTCGGAGATCTGCGAGGAGTTCCCGGCATGGATGACGCCGTCCTCCTTGAACGCAGGCTTGAGCGTGGCCATTTTCTCGATGGTGGTGCCGCGACGGATGCCCTCGTCCTTGAGCACCGGATTGCCGTCCTGGTCCTTGATCGCCACGATCTGATCATCGAACGCGCCGGAATCCTGTGCCGCGGCGGCCTTCTCGTGAGAACCGAGGGAGAACTCGTCGACCGCCGTGCGATCGAAGCCCCACTGCTCGGCGATCATCTCGGCGCCGATGCCCTGGTTCGGCGTCGTCTTGTACCGGTCCTTGAAACCCTGCGGGTACGGGTTGCCGCCGCCGGCCAGCGATGCGCCCATCGGCGTGCGCGACATCGACTCGACGCCGCCGGCGACCACGGCGTCGTAGTGCCCTGCCACCACACCGGCTGCGGCGAAGTGGATCGACTGCTGGCTCGAACCGCACTGGCGGTCGATGGTCACACCGGCCACGCTCTCCGGCCAGCCCGCGGTCAGCAGCGCGGTGCGGCCGATGTCGAGCGCCTGCTCGCCCGCCTGCATGACACAGCCCCAGATGACGTCGTCGACGATGCCGGGATCGATGCCGGTGCGCTCGGCGAGACCGTTGAGGACCTGAGCCGAAAGCTCCGCCGGGTGCACCCCCGACAGTCCACCATTGCGCTTGCCGACGGGTGACCGCACTGCCTCGACGATGACGGCTTCAGCCATGACACTTCTCCTTCGAAAATTTGGTGGGTTCTCCCACAGAGGTCCATTATCGAACGTAGAGGAACAAGGTTTACTAGGTCAACCTACTGGTTGGTAGGTCACAGGGCGCACCAGCGTGGTCTCGGCCAGGACCGTGCTCGGTACGGTGACGTCATGACAACCACCCTGACCCGGGCGGCGGCGCTGCTGACCTGTTTGGTAACCGTCTTGTTCCTGTCCGCCTGCGCGAAGTCGGCACCGGCCGGCGACGCCGGCACCACGCAGGACCAGCGGCCCGTGATCACCGGGAAGCCCGCCGACCACAACGCCGCCGATATCGCGTTCGCGTCAGACATGATTCCGCATCACCAACAGGCCGTTGACATGTCAGCTCTCGTCCCAGACCGCTCGGCCGACGGCGACGTGCAGAAGCTGGCCTCTGACATATCGGCCGCACAGACGCCCGAGATCCAGACCTTCAAGGTCCTGCTGGTGCAGTGGGATGAGAACCCGGACCTGAACACCGGTAGCGGGAAGGGCGGCCAGAGCGGAATGCATGGCATGGTCGACGAGGCCACAATGGCCCGACTCACTTCCTTGGAGGGCGCTGAGTTCGACCAGCTGTGGCTGCAGTCGATGATCGGGCATCACCAGGGGGCCATCGAGATGGCGAAGACGGAAATAGCCAACGGCGCCAACGTGGACGCCAAGAGCATTGCCCAGAATATTGTCACCACGCAGCAGGCCGAGATCGACCAGATGAACCAACTGCTCGGAGGCTGAATCCAAGGAGTCAGGTCTGCGGCGCTTTGATTTGACCACCGGCCGACCAGGTGACGTTCACGGGAATGTCGTCGGACCACGGCTGACCCGTCACCATGTCGGCGACGTTCACATAACCCCGCTCGAATTCCCCTGTCGCGGCATCGACCAGGCGATATTCCTGGCGTTGCCGGTGGAACGGTTGCGCATCGAGCAGGATGACGCGCACCTCGTCCGGCTCGAAGTGGCAACGCTCCTGCATCGCTGTGATCAGTTGCTCGTTGTGCATGTGGCCGTCGCCGAAGTTCCAGCCGACAGCGGTGCTGCACAGCCGCTCTCCCTCGGTGATCAGATAATCGTCCTGATTGCGCCCCGCCAACGCGTGATGCACGAGGGTCAGCAGGGCTTTACCGTGAGAGTTGAACCCGCGGAAGGCATATCCCTTGTACAGGAAGATCAGCGCCTGCTCCTCGCTGCCGTAGAACTTCGCGAGCTGGGAGGCGGGCATGCTGGCGATCGAAACCAAACCACGCTCGATCTTTTCGTTGGCCGACGGCTTGATGCACCACCACGTGGTGTCCCAGTTGCCTGCGTAATACCGCATGCCGGGCAGGAACGAGATCTTGCGCGGGAAAAAATTGCCGAGCACCACGACGGTGGCGAGAACGGCGAACAGCAACACGGGAAGCGGCGTGGTCATGTCGGTCAGGCCCACTTCGGCGTGACCGACGAATAACGCGATCACCGAAAACATCATGAAGACGTTCCACTCCAACGGCACCCCCATCGGGATAGCCGACAGGATGCCGAAGTGGAAGCAGACCATGACAAAAGCGGCGATCGCCGTCGGCCAGCCGCCGTGGGAGAACAGCAGCACCAACGGCACCAGCATCTCGATCGCGGTGCTGAAATGGGCGATGTACCGCGAGACCCGGCCCGGCCGCAGATCGTCGGGAAATTTCTCGAAGAACTTGCGCTTCAGCCACTTCGTTCGGACCAGCGGATTGTTGGACATCATCGTCGAGATCACGAACGGGAAGTGCTTGTTGAGCTTCGACGTCGCGGCACCCATCCAGATCGCGACGCATACCAGCTTGGCGGCGATGATCAGGTCGACTCCGTAGCCGGCCAAAAGAAAGGCGACGGTGAACGAGCCGTACACCTCCCCGCGCGCGGCCAGGAAGATCACCTTGTCCCGCAGGCCGAGCACCGCCAGCAGACCGAGGATGGTCCAGATCTGCCAGGGCGGCAGCACACCGACGGTCGTGCCGAGTGCGGGAATCGGACCCGTGCCATCAGAGAACAGCGCGATGAGCAACACCACCAGCAGCGCTCCGTACAGCGCCGCATCCACGGGCGTCCGCGCGGTGCCCTTCGTCAGGGGCACCCGATCCGGCCACGGTGGCAATCGAATCGTGCTGGGTCGCAACCAGTAGAGGATCGACCCCAGCGGCGGAAAGAAACGGTTGTTCAGCGGTCCGAACCCGCACCCGAGCCCGATCACCTCGAACAACATGGTGTAGAGCACGACCTTCTCGAAGACGATCGGCTCGGTCCACCACTGCCCCACGTTGGTAAAGCCGTCGACGCCTTGAGTCGCCAGCGCGAACAGCCACCCGCCGAGGATGTAGAGCAGGATCTTGAAGACGTAGAACAGATGCATGACCACGGGCGTGCCGAAGCCGACCTCGGCCCAGTGTTCGGCCATCGGCCGGATCTTCTCGGAGCGCGTGCCCTTGCTCCACTCGGCGAAGTCGACGACGGGCAGGTCGGGCTTCAGGAATCCCATGGCCACACAGACTAGAACGTGTTCTAGCCCGATGGCAGCCCTTTGTCGCGTCGGATCCGACGCTAGACCGCGGACCACCCTCCGTCGACGCTGAGAATGGCGCCGTGAATGTTGGTTGCGTCGTCGCTGGCCAGGAATAGGACCGCAGATGCGACCTCTTCCGGAGTGCTCATCCGGCGCGACGGAATGCGCGCCAGCGCCGGCGCCACATGATCGGCGAACTCTTGTTGACGTTCGGTCGATATCGGCCCGGGGGCCACGGCGTTGACCCGGACACCGGACGGTCCGTACTCGGCCGCCCAGGAGCGGGTAAACGAATGGATCGCCGCCTTGTTGGCCTCATAGATCGCCGAACCGTCGCTTCCGCGGAGTCCGGTGATCGAGCCGATGTTCACGATCGCGCCGTGACCGCGGCGCGCCATGTCGGGCGCGATGAGGCCGGCCAACAGGAACGGTGCAAAGACGTTGACCCCGAAGGCATCACGCAGCGTCTTCTCGGAGATGTCGCCGGTCGGCGTCGGCATCAGCAACATGGCGGCGTTGTTGACCAGAATGTCGATGCGTCCGCCTGCCACTGCGGTGGCCTGCTCGGCGAGACGCCTCACCTCTGCATCCCCGGCGCCGATATCGGCGGCAACGAATTCGGCTCTGTCGCCGCGTGATCGGATGCCGGCAACCACATCGTCCCCGCGTTCCTTGTCACGACCACTGACGACGACGAAGGCTCCTTCGGCAGCGAGGGCGGAGGCGATGGCCACCCCGAGGCCGCCGGTGGATCCGGTGACGAGTGCTGTTCGGCCCGCGAGCCGGGTAATGTTTGGACTCATGAGTCCATATGGTGCGCCGGCAAAAATGGACCCGCAAGTCCACAATCTGACGGCGAAGGGCCAGGCCACTCGACAACGCATCATCGAAGGCGCGGCGGCCGAAATCCGAGCGAGCGGTGTGCAGAACGCCACCCTGGACGACGTCCTGGCGCGTACCCGTACATCCAAGAGCCAACTGTTTCACTACTTCCCGGGCGGCAAGGAGAAACTGCTGCTGGCCGTCGCCGAGTACGAGGCGCAGATGGTCCTCGACGACCAGCAGCCATATCTCGGCGAGTTGACGTCATGGGCGGCGTGGCAGCGGTGGCGTGACGCCGTGGTGAATCGCTACCGGCGGCAGGGGCAGCACTGCCCGCTGGCGGTCTTGATGTCAGAGATCGGCCGAACCACCCCAGGTGCGCAGGCAGTGACGTCGGAGCTGATGCACAAGTGGCACACCGAGATCGCCGACGGCGTGCGGCATATGCAGGGACAGGGCAAAGTCGCCGGCGGGCTCGACGCCGAGCGGATGGCCGCCGCGCTGCTCGCCGGGATCCAGGGCGGTGTCGGCGTGTTGCTGGCGACGGGGGACCTCAGTTACCTCGAGGCCGCCCTGGACGTCGGGATCGAGTCCCTTCGTTACGCGGACTAAATTCGCCCACCGTCGATGGCCGCCCTTAAGGACGTCGTCGCCGTCAACCGGGCGGATCGGACACGGCACTCATCCTGACAGTGCGGCGTCGAGTCGGGCGACGTATTCGTCGATGTCACCGATTGCAGACTCGGCGGCATACACGCTGACGGCGACGGTGTCCCCGATGCCGTGCACGCCGTGGGTGAGGCCCATCATCGGCGACAGCGCGGGGTAGCCGGCGGTGACGACCACGGGCACTTCTCCGAAGCTCAGGTCGGTAGGTCCCCGGTTGACGCTGGAGACGACCGTGTTGCCGATCACCGTCGACGACCGCACGGCCGGGTCGAACTGCTCGACGCCCAAACGCAGCAGCGGTGCGGGCGTGACCGCGAACGCCCGGCTGGCAGCACGCATCGCCGGATGCTGGGCCCGCCGACGGCGGTCAGCGATGTCGTCGGCGATCCGCGTCGCGCGCTCGTTGAGACCCAGCTCCGGGTAAAGGCCGACGCCGACATTGCCGAAGTGGTTATGCGCCTCACGTGCGCTGGTTTTCGCCATCGGCACCTCGGCGCCCAGAGTCGACGGGTCGTCGCCCAGTTCGCGCAGATGAACGGACAACGCCGTGGACACCGCGCACAGCACACCGATCGTCACGGTCGGACCGGGCAGTTGGTTCCGTCGCCGTATCAGGGTACGCACGCTTCGCTTTCCGGCCGGTGGGGCATTAGTCCGCAGCGGTGGACGCGACCTCGCCTGCGCGGGCACCAGAGCCGCTTCGGTGTCGCGGACCAGCTGTCGGTGCGTCCGTGCAGCGACCAAGGTGCGCCACGGCAGTTTGACACCGCGCAGTCGCGGCGTCGCCACCGGCGCGATGTCGCCCGCGCGCCCGAACAGACGCGCCGCCATCGCCGATGACCTGGCCCCGTCGGCGCACGCGTGCGAGATCTGCAGGACGGCCACAGTCCCAGCGCCCCGGGCGACGGGTATGCCTTCCACCGGGGTGAAGAAATGTAGCCGCCATGGCACCACCCGCGGATCGAGATGGTCGTCGGCCAGTTTGGCGACCGCCGCCAGGCACCCCACCCAGCTGTTGTCGTCGAGTTCATGCACCGTGAACCGGTCGGCATCCACGTCGCCGCTCACCCACTCCGGATAGGTGAAGACGTTGCCGTCGCGAACCCGCAGCCGAAGCTCCGCGCAGTCATTGGCCCGGCAGCGAACGACTTCGATTGCCTGCTCGAGATTGGCTGGGACTCCGGCGAACCCGTACAGCAGGAGCGGGTCGTTGGGAATCTTCGCCGACAACAAGTAGGTCTGCGCATCGACCGCCGCCAGCCGGCGCACCGTCATCTGTTTCCCGTCAGGCTTGCCCGATGAAGCCGACGATGTGTCGCGCCACCACATCCGGCTGCTCGAGTTGGAGGAAATGACCCGCACCCTCGATCACAGAGGCGTCACCTCCGGACGGAAGTATCCGCTCGACCCAGGCGATGTAATCCGGTGCCATGCAGCCGTCGTCGTCGCCGTGCAGATACAGAAAGGGCATCAAAGGCGGCTTCATGAACAGCGGGTGCAGGTCCGCGTACTCGGCAGGCGGCTCGGTGCCGCGAAAGTTCTGCCGGTACATGCTTATCGCGGCGAGCCAGTTCTCCGGTGCGCCGATCGCATCCTCGACAAGAGCGACGTCGTCGTCGGCCTGGTCATAACCGGGCGACCATTGCCGCCACAACATCGGCACCACGCGGGACGCGGAAAGCTCAGGAAGCCAGGGCAACTGGAAGTACATGATGTACCAGCTGCGTAGCAGCTGCCGGGGAATCTGCGCCACCAGCCTGAGTTGATCGGGCGCTCGACCCCACGGTTGATACGCCGTGAACGGCGGCACCGACATGATCACCGACGCGGCGAACGGGCTGTCCGGCATCGCGGCCAACCCGGCGGCCGTCGCCGCGCCCCAGTCGTGGCCGACGACCACATCGCGTCCGGTCGGGCCGACCGCATCCAGCACCTGCAGCGCGTCGTTCATCAGCGTGCCGACGTGATAGCTGCCGTCCGCAGGAATCGACGACGGTGCGTAACCCCGCATGAACGGAGCCACCACGCGCCAGCCTGCGTCGACAAGTGCCGGTGCGATCTTTCGCCAACCGTAGGCGGTGTCGGGAAATCCGTGCAGGCACAACGCAATCGGCCTATCCGGGCGCCCCCAGGTCAGGGCGCGTAACTGCACCGATGGCGTGGCGACATCAATCCAGTCCGGCTCGCTCACGATTGCGGATTCGTTAGACGGGGTCGAATTTCGAGATTAGCCAGCGGTCGCCGACCTTGTCCAAGGTGATGCGAACGCTAGAGGCGGTGTCGGTAGGCACGCCATTACCGACACTCACGGTTTGGTTGACGAATACAAGGACCACCGCACGGCCGGGATTGGCTGATACCGAGGCCGCTGCGGGCACCTTGGCGACCGCCGAAATCTGCTTCTCTTTCGCTCCCGGAATAACGACGTCGTTCGTCAGTGACGTGTAGGAGTCCCGGAAATCGCCGGTCAGCAGATCACGAGCCGCAACAAGCTGCTTGTCGACGGTATCGGGCTTGTACGACAGCAGAGCCACAGTGCTGTCCTTGGCCGCCTGCACCGACTCGTTGCGGGCGACGTCGCTTCCGCGTACCGCCGAGTCCTGGAACTTCAGGAACGCGGCGCCCAAGGCCAGCAGCAGCGCCAGGGCAGGAAGCACGGCGAAGGCGATCACTCGCCGCGAGTCCACCCGCCGCCGCCTCTTCGCGGGTTCGGCCACGTCCGCGGCTTCGGTCGCATCCGCGGGTTCGTCGGTGGCATCTGTCAGCGTGTCGCTATCCGACTTCTCATCCGACTCGCTGGGCGTCGCATCCTCGGTCGGCTCTTCATCGACCGTCACGGTGGTCTCTTCCTCCGCGGTCTTGTCTTTCGGGGTATCGGTCACGGCACAAACTCCACATTGCTCACCTTGGCTTGGTCACCCATCTTCTGCACCGTGATACGCATCCGCCACGAGCGCGGCTCCTGCTCGGCCGCACCGGCATTGGATGTCTTGACCGTCACCGCGACCAGTACCTGAGCCTCGTCGCCCGATTCCGACTCCACGCCCGCCTCGTTGACGCTGCCGACCGACTTGGACTTCGCCTGCTTGACGACTTGGACGAACGGCGCCGAGCGGTTCTGGAAATCGTCATAGAACGAGCCGGTCGCCGAGTCTAGGATGCGCTGCACGTCGGAGTCGGCGTGTTCCCAGTCGATGGTGGTGAGATTCAGCGCGCCCTGCCTGCCCACCTGGAGAAAGAGATTGCGCTCGTCGGCGGCCTTGCGCGACTCGTAGGCGCGAAAACCCAGCCAACCGGTCAGCGCCGCCAGAGCCACCACCGCCACCAGCCCGAGGATGGTGGCCAGCCGAACGGGCGACATCCTGGGGCGGGCCACCTTGCTTTCGACCTCGTCGGCGTCGTCTGCGTCGAGGTGCTCTGCCTCCTCTGCCTCCTCTGCCTCCACTGCCGTGGACTGCGCCTCGGCGTCGGTCGTCGTGCCGTCGGCCGTCTCAGTGACAGCCGTCTCGGCGTCTGTCGGTTCCTTCGCACCTGCGTCGGGGTCGACGCCGTGTTTAGCCATGCCTTGCTCCTCCGCGGCTCTGCGAGCCAATCGGCCTGTGTATACACCAGCGCATTCGATCCAACGTACGTGGCCCGGCTTGGACGTAGCCGAAGGGCACTGTCAACTGGGCGGCCCGCGCCGGTATTCTGATCAAACCGATAAATAGTTTACGGTTTGATTTTCACCAGCCGGGAGGAGCCCACGTGCGCGTCATCGTGACGGGTGGAAACAGCGGCGTCGGCAAGGCAACAGCAACCGTCATGGCCGCCGCAGGCCACGACGTGGTGATCGCGTGCCGCACGCCGAGCAAGGCACACCAGGCCGCCGCATCGATCACCGGAAACGTCGAGGTCGCGGAGTTGGACCTGGCCGACCTGGCGAGCGTTCGCAAGTTCGCGGATTCGGTGGACTTCGTCGACGTTCTGGTCAACAACGCCGGAGTCCTCGGGCTGCCGCTGACCAGGACGGCCGACGGCTTCGAGGCCCACATGGGCACCAATCACCTTGGCCATTTCGCGCTGACCTGCCTGCTCGGGGATCGGGTACGCGATCGAGTCGTCGCGGTCGCCAGCAGCAACCACGCGTTGGCGAAGATGCACTTCGACGACATCAACTGGCACCGGCGTCGCTACCACCCGTGGTCGGCCTACGGGGAGTCGAAGCTGGCGAATGTGCTCTTCGTGCAGGAACTGGCGCGCCGCGGCCGGACCGCTTACGCGTCCGATCCCGGAATGACAGCCACCGACATCACCCGCGACGGGTCCGGACTGCTGCAGTGGGCCGGCCGGACGTTGTCGCCTCACATCGCCCAGCGTCCCGCCGACGGCGCCCGCTCCACCATTGAGGCGGTGACCACCGATCTGCCCAATGGGACGTACATCGCACCCCGGGGGCTTTTCCACCAGTGGGGCAAGCCGAAGCCGACAAAGCTCGCCGCCAGGGCGCGCGATCCGGAGAGCGCCCGCAGATTGTGGGATCTTTCCGCCGAACTGACCGGTTGTGATTGGCAGGGAGCCGGCGCATGACGACAGATTCCACCTACCGCAGACCCCCGACCCGGCTGGCGCCCACTCCGACACCCGAGTCGATGGCGTTCTGGACCGGCGGGCGCAATGGCAAGCTGCTGATCAATCGCTGCCACGGTTGCGGGCATTTCTTCCATCCGCCGGGGCCGGCGTGCTGGCGCTGCCGAAGCACCGACGTCGCACCGGAGCCGGTGTCGGGCAGGGGCACCGTCGCCGCCTACACCATCAACCGGCAGCCATGGATACCCGGGCTCGACCCTCCGTACATCGTGGCCATGGTCGAGCTCGCCGACGAGCCCGACGTCCGGCTCATCACCAACGTCGTCGGGGTTTCGGGGGATGACATTCGGGTCGGCTTGCCGGTCGAAGTCTTCTTCGAAGACTGGACGGCGATGTCGGGCGAAGAGGACAGCAGGGTATGGCTCCCGTTGTTCCGTCCTTCGCCTGACTGATCGACACCATCCGTCTTCGTACTATCCGGATTGGCTGCGGCGCCGGTGTTACTGTGACAGTCGACTGACATATTCAGCGCAAGTGGACAGGGAAGAGCATGACCGGATTTGCCGCGAACGTGACGCTCAACTCCCCCGCTGATCTGACTCCCGAGATACTGACATCTCTGCTGCGGCGACATCACCCTGATGTCACCGTTACCGATGTCCGACTCCGCAGGTCCTGGCAGGGAACCACCTCTCACTTACACCTCGACGTCGATTACGCCGAACCCGAAAGTGTGCTGCCCCAACAACTGTTTATGAAGACGCAGCTTGGCACCGTGCACGACCTGCCGACAGCCGTAGACGAATCGTTGTCCGAGGGCGGCGGCGGCACGGTGCTCCTGGATGACGAGACGACGTTCTACCGCGACCTGCGCGACGATCTCGACGTCGAAACCATGACCACGTATTTCGCCGAGCACCTCGACGGTCCGTCGCAGTTTCTGATCATCGCGGAGGACATCACGTTGCGCGGCGCAGAAGTGCCCGACGCAGTCGCCGGCTTGTCCGTCGAACAAGTCGACCAGTTGTTGGCGACCCTGAGCCGGACGCACGCCCCGTTCTGGGCCAGTCCACGCTTGAAGGAGGGCGGTGACTTGTCGTGGTTGCAGAACCCCGTCACGGGTCGATTCGCCGACTTCTTGCGCACCAGCGGATTCGCCATAATTCGCGCGTTTCTAGAACTGCCCTATAAACGAGAACTCCTGGAGTCCGCGGGCACCGATATCGACGCGATGGAAGCGGCGTTCTGGGCGCTGCAGGACCGGGTGGCCGTCGAGCCGGTCACGTTGCTTCACGGCGATCCCCACCCCCGAAACACATACGTGCTGCCCGACGGTTCGGTCGGTCTGCTGGACTGGCAACTGGTGCGGCGGGGTTCATGGGTGCACGATGTGGGTTACGCGTTGATCGCAGCATTGCCGCCCGCCTTGCGCCGCGACCACGAACGAGAATTGCTCGACAACTACCGCAGACGACTGATCGACAGCGGGGTCGACGCGCCGCCGGATCGCGAGCAGATGTGGACCGCCTACCGGCGAAGCCCGGCGTGGGGTTTCTGTATGTGGGCCATCACGCCCGACCAGATGTACTCCGTCGAGATCGTGCGCGCGGTGCTCGGCCGCTTCGCCGAGGCATACTCTGATCTCGGCACGGGCGCGCTGCTCACTTCATAGCCTCCCAGAGGAGTTCACCGCCACCGTCATTGCGCGGATGAGACCGTCATCGCCGATCGCTCGAGATAGGCGTGACCCGACTCGCCCGCCCACTGCAGCTCCGCCCAGCTGACCGTGTAGGCCCGCACCGGGTCCGTGACTCCGTAGGGCAAACCGTCCGACATGGACATCCACATCGACGACCGTACGGCGCATGCGATCTCGTGTTCCCTGCCCAGCTCGAAGGAAAAGGTCTCGCCGTGGCGAGCATGTACTGCAGGCGGCGGTACTGAGGTGATATCGACCTGCCGCAGGACGCCGTCCTCGACCAGGTATGCCCCCTCGAGTGTGGTGTGTCCGTCGCGGGCCCAGTACCGACAGAGCCCGAATGCGCGTCCACTGGGCAGCACTGCGCCGGTTATCACGTGTCCGCCCCAGTCCTTGAGGGTGTCGGCACCGCGAGGTCCCCGCGAATGATCGCGCCAGCCAACACCGTTGAAGTCGGTGCTCACCCCGTCGACGACGAGTTGGCCCGTCACCCGGGTGAGTTGTTCGTAATGCTCACGGGCCCAACTCTGCTCCGCCATGCCCTCGCCTGCGGTCGCCGCGTCCCACACGGGGGTCACGCACTCGACGTTGAGGTCCATGCGTACGTGACTCTTGGGCCCGTCGGCGAGCGGGGCGGTCCGCATTTGCTCGTAGGACGAGCGTAAGCAGAAGCCGTCGAACGTTATGCGCCACTTGCGAAACGGTTCCTCGCAGTGAAACTCGAGATTCGCGCCCGCCGGCCGGCGCTCTGGGATTGTGCGGTGATAGGCCCACATGCTGAGTACGCCCTGATCCTGCGGGAGCGCGATGAGAACCCGGTCCTCCCACATCTCCCACTTGTCCGCGACGGTGCCCAGGTGCAGCCACATGCCGACGTCATTGACGGGATCGTACGGAGTGAACAACAAATTCTCGGTCCATGCGGGAATGTCGGGACACTCCTGCACCGTTCGTTCACTGTCCGCACTCAACCCCGAGGACAACTGCCCGATAGTGTTGCTCATCGAAGATTCCTTTTATCCGGTCGAACGGGCCAGTACGGCGACCTCGCCGGTCGAACCATCGACACGCACGACGTCGCCGGTGCGCAGCACCTTGGTGCCGTTGCCGGTCCCGACGACGCAGCTGATGCCGAGTTCCCGCGCCACGATCGCGCCGTGGCTGGCAGGACTGCCGATGTCGGTGACCAGCGCTCCCGCGAGCGACACCAGCGCCGTCCATCCGGGATCAACGAACTTGCACACCAGTACCTCACCGTCGTCGAGGACATCGTCGCCGTCGGCATCGAGCACGACCCGGACCGTACCCTCGACGATGCCGGGCCCGGCGGGCATTCCGCGCACGCCCTGATCGTCCGTGCCTGCGGTGTCGTTCACCTCGATGGGTACGGGCATGCCCACGAAGGACACCGGAATATCCAGTGCCCGGTACTCTTCACGCCGCTGCCTGCGGAACGCGACGAGTTCGCGCGCGTTTTTCGGCAGGGGGCCCCGCAGCTCCGCGGTGGTGAAGTAGAAGGTGTCGTCGACGGAATCGAGCTTGCCTGCCCTGACCAGCTCTCGGCCAAGCGCGCCCGCGGCCGCCCGGGTGCCGTCAATCGCGGTGAGAAACGCGGCCTTGGTGAGCTCCATTGACCGGACCTGAAATCCGGTGAACTGCAGCAGCCCGTGAAGCGCAACCCGGCGAAGCCTTGGCAACCCGGCCAGCAGCTCGGATTCCGCCTGCTTCCGAGCCGCCACCGCGCGCTTCGCACGCGCCAGGGGTCGTTCAGCCTCGGGCCGGTCCGCATGCACCGCAGCGATCCGCTCGACTGCCTCGGGATCCTCCCGCCACGAATGTCCGATGACGTTGCCCTCATTGGGACCGTGAAATCCATGCCGCGCGACGAACTCCGCCACCGAGAGTCGCCCCTGCCCCACAATCCACACGTCATCGGCAAGGCCGGTCTCGATGACACCGCCGTACCCGGCGAGCAACGTCGGCACCAGATCGGCGCGTCCGAGTCGACCAGCGATCGATTCGACTTGAGCGCGAAGGGTGTTCAGGATCATCCGCGTGCGAATGTGGACCCGCATGACCTGGGTGAAACGGCGGACGGAGTCGGCCAGCAGGGCGCTGGGATCCACCGGATCGCCTGGCAGCACCTCGCTACGCCACCAGTCCATCTGATCGTCGTACGCACGCTGGGGCGCCCAGCGCTGCCGTATCGCGGCCAGCGGCGCCTTCACCGCCACGAACGGGATCCGGAGCGGATCGCTCTTGGTTGGGGTGGCATCGGCGCGAACCGAGCCCAACAGGTCGCGCTCGAAGTCGTCGCCGGTGGTGCCGGGTAGCAGGCCGGCCAGCTCGCGGGCGCGATCGACGTTCATCGCCTGCCTGCCGTAGAAGCACGCCGTCGCCCACTGATTCGGATCATTGGGAACAGCGAGCGCGGACCGAGGCAGTACCCCGAAGTCGTAGATGCCCGCGCGACTGGCACGTTCGACCCCACCACCCCAAAGCGACCAGCACAGTGGCGACAGGATGTCCGGGGTGGCCTCGCCGACGTTGGTCAACGTCCACATCCGGTCCGGCTCGCTGCGCCCCCGAATAGGGTCCGTCAAGCCCGCGGGCGTTTCGTCGTCGGCCATTGTCCTCCTGCACCGCGGGTGACAGTTCACTGTCACTCTCGATCCCGATTCTGACATGTCTGGTCAAGCCTCGCGACGCTTCTGGTCGACGGCCCGATCGGTTCTTGGTTGTGACAGTTGCCTGTCATACTGTGCTGGGTCAATGGCCACGTGTCTTCGCCGAAGGCCCGCGCATCGCCATCATCGGTTCCTACCCGAAAGGCCGGCATGAGGTTCACCGTCACCCACGGTTCGACCAACCGCGGCGGCAGTTCGACCGGACCGGACGTGGACCGAACCTCAATTGCGCTGCTCGACGGCAGCTGCCGGTTGTCCCGACAAGAGCTGGGCAACAAGGCCCACGGCATCAACCTCATTCGACGGCTCGGCCTGCCCGTGCCACCTGCGTTCTGCCTCACGACGGATGTGTGCACCGCGTTCCTGAGCGGTGATCAGGGCGCACTGGACCGTGTCTGGCCCGACGTGTTGGACAGCCTCGGGTGGCTGGAGCGCGAGACATCGCGCACCTTCGGCCGCGGTCCGCGTCCGCTACTGCTCAGCGTGCGTTCAGGCGCGGCACAGTCGATGCCCGGCATGCTCGACACCGTGCTCGACCTCGGCATGGACGACGATGTGCAAGACGCGATGGCCTCAAGTGCCACAGCGGGGTTCGCGTCCGACACCCGCGCCCGGTTCGACTCCATGTACCGCCGGATCGTGCTCGGTTCCGACGAGTCGGCGGATATTCCGGACGACCCGTTCAGCCAACTCCGCGGCGCAATCGAAGCGGTGTTCGCCTCGTGGAACAGTCCCCGCGCGACGGCATACCGTGCTCGCCACGGGCTCGACGGTAACGCAGGAACCGCGGTCGTGATCCAAGCGATGGTGTTCGGGAACCTCGGTAGGCACTCCGGAACCGGCGTTCTGTTCAGCCGCAATCCGGTGACGGGCGCCGACGAGCCACTGGGTGAATGGCTGCCGTGCGCGCAGGGTGAGGACGTCGTCTCGGGCACCTACGATTGTCTGCCGCTGGAGGCATTGCGGACCGCGCAACCAGATGTGTACGGCGAGCTCTTGACTGCGGCGACCGAGCTCGAACGTTTCGGCCGCGACGTCCAGGACGTCGAGTTCACCGTCGAAGAAGGTCGACTGTGGCTGTTGCAGACGCGCGTCGCGAAGCGCTCTCCCCAGGCGGCCGTCCGGCTGGCCTTGAAGTTTCGCAGTTTAGGTGTCATCGATGACCTCGAAACCGCGCAAAGGGTAACGCCAGCGCATGTGCGCGCGCTGTTGTCCCCGTCGCTACAACCCGACACCTGCAGCGCCGCCACGCTGTTGGCAAAGGGGATGCCTGCCAGCCCCGGCGTCGCTTTCGGCACGGCTTACACCGACATCGACGATGCAATCGATGCCGCAGACGCGGGTGAGGATGTGATCCTCGTCCGCATCTCGACCAGCCCCGACGACGTCGCGGGAATGCTCGCGGCCAGGGCCGTCGTGACCGAAATCGGGGGCGCCACATCCCACGCTGCGGTCGTAAGTCGCGAACTTGGTCTGCCCGCTGTGGTGGGTTGCGGCGCTGGGGTGGCCGGGGCGCTCGAGGGCCGATCGGTCACTGTCGACGGCGGCGCTGGTGAGGTCTACGACGGAGCGTTGGAAGTGGCGGCGTGGTCGGAACGAGACAGCCCGGAGTTGACCGAGCTGACCGCGATCGCCCTCCGGGTGTCCCCGCTACGGGCGCACACCGCCGGTGCGGATCCAATGCTTTCAGCGACAACCGAAGCTGCAGTGCATGAGGCGGTCAGCGCTGGGCTCACAGACGTCGTCAGCGACGTTCCCCTGATCACGATGCTCACGGCAGTCGCACTCGCAGGAAGGTCTGACGATGGATGAGCTGGCGCTGCTGCAGGCCGTCCGGCTGAAAGGCCGGGTGAGGCCTGCGGGCCTGGCCGCGACTCTCGAGCAGGACGAGGACGTCGTCGACGCCGCGGTTGAGAATTTGGCAGAAGCGGGACTGGTGGTGCGGGGCACGGCGGTGCGGCTGACGCCGGAGGGCAAGGACCGGTTGGCCGAATTACTCGCGGAGGAGCGCAACGGGATCGACGGTCAGGCGATCACGCGGATCTACGACGACTTTCGCACCGTGAACCGGGAATTCAAGGCGTTGGTCTCCGACTGGCAGCTCCGCAACGGCGGGCCGAACGACCATTCGGACGCGGACTATGACGCAGCGGTACTGGGCAGGCTCGAAGGCGTACACGCCGCGATCCTGCCGATTCTGGCCTCCGCCTCTGAGCACCTTCCGCGGCTGGACACGTACTCGGCGAAGCTGTCCACGGCCTTCGTGAAGATCCGGGGCGGCGACCCCACGTGGTTGACCCGGCCGCTCGTCGACTCTTACCACACGGTGTGGTTCGAGCTACACGAGGAACTGATAGGCGGCGCCGGACTGACCCGTGAGGACGAGGCGGGCGCCGGCCACGCGGGATAGCGCGACTGAACACGCAGCGTCGCTGGATATCTGGAACCTCACCCGCCAGTGATCAGCTGGAAGGGTACGTCAGGCGATATTCATACCGGCATCGACCATCAGCGTGCTGCCGGTGTAGTACCGGCCGCTGTCGTTGGCGGCGAGGAACAACACCGTCTCGCTGACGTCTCCCGGCTCGATGAGCTGAACGGGCAGGGAGTTCTTGAAGGCGTTCGCCAGGTGTTCGTGCTTGGCGATCACTTCGAACAATGCCGGGTTGTCAACGATCATCGGCGTCGCAACCCCGGTCGGGGCGATCGCGTTGACGCGAATATTGTTGGGTGCCAACCGCTGTGCATAGGCGCGAACCAGGCCGGTGACGCCGATCTTGGCGGCGGCATAGGCATCGGATCCGCCGGTGCCGTCGGTGAGCGCCCGCAGCCCCGCCATTGAGCTGGTCACGATCATCGCCCCACCGCGATCCGCCTCGATCATGTGCTCGGTGGCGATCTGCATGGTGTTCCACACACCCGTGAGCATCACGCCGATGCCGAGCTCCCACGCCGCCACCGGATCGGGCTCGTCGACACGATTCAGCAGAATGCCCGCGTTGGCGACGACGGTGTCGATGTGGCCGAAATCGGCGACACCGTCGGCGAACGCGGCCGCCAACGCGTCCCGGTCGCGGACGTCGGCCTGTCTTGCGACCATCCGCCTTCCGGTCTTCTCGACCAGGTTCACCGTCTCGTCGAGGTCCTCGGGGGATGCCAGCGAATACAGCACGCCGTCGAGTTGCCTGCAGATGTCAATTCCGACGATGTCGGCACCCTCCTCTGCCAGCCGGACCGCGTGCGAGCGTCCCTGTCCCCGTGCGACTCCCGTGATGAAGGCGACGCGACCATCCATTCTTCCCACGTGCGAGCTCCTAAGCTCTTTCCTTGACTACGAACTCGGGGATTCGGAAACCGCTCTCCCCCAAATCCGCGATGCGCAGTTTCACCGGCTGGCCGATGCGGACATCCGCGGGATCGAGGTCGAGGACCGCACTGATCCGCAGTCCCGGCTGCTCGGCCAATTCGACCAGCGCGATGACGTACGGCGGCGTGCGGCCCGGAACCAGCGCCTGGCGAATCACGATGTAGCTGAAGACAGTCCCCTCGCCGCTGACCTCCTCGAAGTGCACGGGGCCCCCGGTGAACCGACTGCGCTCCAGCGGCGGGTGAATCCACTTACCGGTGTCGTCGCACCGGCACAGCATCAACCTTCCGTCCTTCAGGCCTTCCCAGAACGGCGCCGTGTCGGGATCGGGAACCGGAATCGGCGGCAGCAGTAGCGGATTGGTCATGGCTTCTCCCTGCTGTAGACATTGGCGCCACCGAATGGACCCGCACCTGCGGTGACAAGTGCCAGTTGCGCGTTGTCGACTTGGCGGACACCCGCCGCGTGGCGCAGTTGCAGCGCCGCTTCGAAGTGGTGGTTCAGCCCGTGGATGTAGCCCTCGGAGAGCAATCCGCCGTGCGGATTGACCACGACGTCGCCGCCGTAGGTGGCACGACCCGTCGAGAAGAACTTCCCCACTTCGCCCTTCTCGCAGAAGCCGAACCCCTCCATCGTCGCCATGACCGTGTAGGTGAAGCAGTCATACATGCATGCCACGTCCATGTCGCTGGGCGTCAGCCCGGTATTCGCCCAGATCTTCGGTCCGGCCGTGCGCGAGAACATCTCGGTCGGGTCGTCCCACTCGCTCCAGCCGGAGCCGCCCTGGGAGTTCGACGATCCGACCAGCCACATCGGCGGCTGCTTGCAGTCACGGGCCATGTCCTCCCCCGTGATCAGGATCGCCACCGCACCATCCACTTCCGACGTGCAGTCCAAGACCCGGAACGGTTCGTTGATCCAGCGCGCCGCGAGATACTCGTCCATACCCAGCGGTTCACGGCGAAGGGCGTGCTCGTTGGGTCCCGCATGCGCTCGTTGTGTGATTGCGATCTGTCCCAGGTCTTCGCACGTCGATCCATACTCGTGCTGGTGCCGACGCGCCCACATGGCGATCCATTGAGGCGGCACCATGAAACCGGACGCGGCGTCGAATTGGTCGTGGTTCGGCACCTGCATCGGCCCCTCGACGTGGCCGAACCGGTATCCGGAGCGGCCATTGAGGGACCGGTACACCAGAACCGCCTTGCACATGCCTGCCTCGATGACGGCGGCCGCCGTTGCGATCTGGTCGGCGACCAGGTTTCCGCCGCCGTACATCGCGTTGGCCCAAGCCAACTCGTCGATGCCGAGCGCCCATCCGACATTGATGGGCTGCTCGGAGTCGTTGGCCATATACGTACAGATGCCGTCGATGTCGGCGGACGTCAGTCCGGCATCGGCGATCGCATCGCGGCACGCGGACACGGCCATCGCGCGTGTCGTGCGCCCTGAACTACGTGAGTAGGTGGTGCGACCGATTCCGACTACTGCACAGGTCATGAAGACTCTCCGATCTACTTCGGCGCGGGCTCTCGGGGCAGGCCGAGGATTCGTTCGGCGATGAGATTCCTGACGACTTCCGACGTCCCTCCCGCGATGGTGAGGCATCGACTGAACAGATAGTCGTGCAAGACATTACCTTCGTCTCCGAGCATCAGCGCCGGTCCTGCGATGCGGAGCGCAAGCTCTGCGACGCGTTGAGCGTGTTCAGCGCCGAACAGCTTGGCGATGTTGCCCTCGATCCCCGGGCCGGTGTCGAACACCGCACGGGCCGCCTGCCGAAGGTTCAGCGTGGCGGCGGCATACGCCTCGATAAGCAGTGCGCCGACATCGCGCATCAGGCCGCCGTCGTCGGGCCGGTGGCGCGCCAGCAACTCGAGCAATGCATCGGCGGTCATCGTCACCGATCCGCCGCCAATCGACACCCGCTCATTGCCGAGCGTCGCCATCGCGACGGTCCAGCCGGCGTTCACGGCGCCCACGACGTCGCGGTCGGGTACGAAGACGTCGTCGAAGAACACCTCGTTGAACAATGTTTCGCCGGTGATCTCCTTGAGCGGCTGGATCCGGACAGCCGGATCGGCGAGGTCGATGACCATCGCGGTGATGCCCTTGTGTTTCGGCACATTCGGATCGGTTCGCACGGTGGCCAGGCCACGCTGACAGTTCATCGCGTCGCTGGTCCATACCTTCTGCCCGGTGACCGACCAGCCGCCGTCGACCTTCTTGGCCTTGGTGGCGACCGCGGCCGCGTCAGAGCCGGCGCCCGGCTCACTGAACAACTGGCACCACCGCAGCTCGCCTTCGAGACTGGGCCACATCAAGCGCTCGATCAGCTCGTCGCTGCCGTGCTGCAGCAGCGTGGGCACCACCCATCCGCCCAGACCAAGGCTCGGCTTCTCCAGCCCGTCGAGCACTTCCTCGATGATCAACTGCTCGACCGAGTCGGCGTCCCGACCGTACGGCTTGGGCCAATGGGGTTGAAGATAACCGCTGCGTGCCCAGATCTTTTGCTGATCAGCAGCGTCGGCGCGGGACAGCTCTGCACGGAATTCCTCTGCGGCCCTGCGATACTGCTCGGCCTCCGGGGGCAGATCGACCGAGTGACGCCGACGAAGTCCGCCTGCTTGTAGTTCGGCTACCTTGTCGCGCAACGTCTCCTGGCCACCGACGAAGGCGAGCAACACCGTCGCCCGCCTGATGTAGAGGTGCGCGTCGTGTTCCCATGTGTAGCCGATGCCGCCGTGCACCTGGACATTCTGCAGCGCCACTCGTTGATAGGCCGGCAGCACGTGTCCGGCTGCCATCGTTGCGGCCAGTTCGGCCTCTTCTCCGTGGGCCCGCGCGGCATCCCACGTGACGGCCACTGCGAGTTCGGTGTCGACCAGCATGTTCGCGCAGTGGTGCTTGATCGCTTGGAACGACCCGATCGGACGTCCGAACTGTTCGCGTGTCGCGGCATAGGCCGTCGCCATCTCGGTGCATGCGGCAAGACCGCCGACCGCCTCCGCGGTGGCCAGGAGCCGGACGATCCGGGCAGCGGACCGGGCGGCACCGGGAAAGACATCGGCCACCGGAGCCGACGACAAGCCCAACACCGTGATCGGTCGCATGATCTGGTCGGTGGAGTCGACACTTCGGGTGGTGACGGCGCTGCCCGCCTCGACGAGCACCAGATCCTCCCCGACCGGGACCAGGAAGACGTCTGCGGCGGATTCGGCCAGCGCAGCGATGGAATTGGCATTGACGGTCGAATCCGACTGGGCGGCATCGCTTGTCGTGCCGATACCCGCCACGATGTCGCCCGATGTCAAGCCCGGTAACCATCGCTTGCGCTGCTCATCGGTGCCGACCTCGGCGATCACCGACGACACTGCGACCGTTGGCAGGAACGGGCCGCCGATGGCCGCGCGACCGAGTTGCTCGAGCACTATCGTCAACTCGGGCAGCCCGTACCCCTCGCCACCGAACTGTGCGTCGACGTGCATGCCGAGCCAGCCGGCGGACACGATCTCCTTCCACAAGCCGTCGTCATGCCACCAGCGGCCCTTCGACTCTGGCTCGAGCAGGATGCGGCGGGCTCCCGCCGTGCCGGACCGGCCGGCCACCATCGCTTTCGCGACCTCCGCGAGTGCTCGGTGGTCTTCGGTTATCGCTAACGACATCGGCAACGCTCCGTTCGTGTTGAGACTCTCACCAGGGGGTGCCGAATTGTTCGCGATACGTCACCGAGGCGGCTGGACGACGACGGGGCGGCGACAGCTTCCTGGCCGGCTTGCCGAGGTAGACCGCGGCCATCGGTTGCAACGACTCGGGCAATTGGAGCTTTTCGCGGACCCGGTCGACACCGAAGGTGGTCAGCCCGGTCGTCAGGCAGGACCCGTAGCCAAGGTCGGCCGCGGCGAGCAGGAGATTCTGCACCGCCGGATAGATCGAGGACGGCGCGTAGATCTCCGGCACCCGTTCGGTGTCGGCGCATACCACGACGACCACCGGCGCCGCGGCAAATCCGCCTCGGGTGAAACCGTATTCGAGGTCTTCGACCAACACCTTGTCATCGACGCTCTGCCGGACGAAGTCGCCTCCGCCTGCGTTCCATGTCTCGGTCCACCATTCGGCCAGCTGCGCCCTGGTGTCCTCGTTTCGCACCACGACGAACGACCACGGCTGGGTGTTCTCGGCGCTCGGAGCGTGGACGGCGGACTCCAGCATGCGCTCGAGGTCGGCGTCGTCAACCTTGCCGTCAGGGTCGAATCGCCGGCACGCGCGCTGCGCGTGCATGACGGAGAGCAGCTCGCCCACTACGAACCCGCCACCACACGGTCGCCGCGTGGGACCCATCCCGTCAACGAGATCGTGCTCAAATCCAGCCACTCGCCCAGCGACAGCGTGCCCGCCATCACGCGCTTGAGGAATTCGGACATCACCACATCGGGGTCGTTGTCCAGTTCGTAGATGACGAGATAGCGGTGAGTCGGCGGCGGCAACTGCGCGGGCAACTCCTCATCGTCGGGGACGTTCACTTCGGCGATGTCGTAGCGCTGTGCTGCGACCACACCGGGCACATCGAGGACCTCCGGCACATGCTGCGCGTCATACCACTTGTTGAACGCCTCGTCTTCGCCCTCGATGGGGTTGGTCAGCACAACGAAAATGTTGGGGGCCATGGGAAACTCGCCTTTCACGTCGGCCGGTGTCATCACTGACACTATGACAGTCGACTGTCACAGTCAACGCCGCCGGTCAGCTCATTGACTGTGGCAGTCGACTGTCATAGTCTTCGCCCCAGTATTCCCCGGCCATTCCGGAAGGCACATCATGCGATTCGCTGTATACCTACCCAACTGCATGCATGTTGGAGCGATCACCCAACCATGGGAGCACGGCCTGACCGGCCAGGACGTCGCACTGACCGCTCAGACCGCCGAACGCCTCGGATACTCGATGGTGTTTCTGCCCGAGCACTTCTTGACGCCCACCAGCCACGTCGAACTCTCCGGCGACCACTATTTCGACGCCACCACCGCACAGGCCTTCGTCGCCGGCGCCACCTCGTCGATTACCATCGGTTCGATGGTGACGATCCTGCCGCTCCACAATCCGATCATCGCCGCCAAGACCATTTCCACACTCGACTGGCTCAGCGATGGGCGAGCTCAGGTCACCGTCGGGGTGGGTTGGCTCAAGGAGGAGTATGACGCGATCGGTGTCCCCTTCTCCAAGCGCGGCCGCATCGCCGACGAGTCATTGGCCGCCATGTTCGAGCTGTGGCACAGTGACACACCGAGTTTTGACGGCGAGTTCGTGAAGTTCGATGACATCGCATTCGGCCCCAAGCCGATCCACAGCCCGCATCCCGTCATCTGGATGGGTGGCGACGCCGACGCCGTGCTGCGACGTGCCGCGCGCTTCGGTGACGGCTGGGCGCCCTGGCTGACGAAGCCCGACGAATTGCCGGCGAAAATGGACTACCTTCGCTCCCAGCCTGGCTTCGACGATCGCCCGTTCTCGCTGTTCTACAGCCTCGCGGTGCTGTCCATCGGCGAGGAGCACGTCGCCGTCGACGACCCAGGCGCGCAATTCGGACAGAGCGCTCAGCAAGTGATCGATAACTGCGGCATGCTCGCCGAGCGCGGCGTCACCGACACCTGGGTCAACCCGCCACCCCTCAACGACTTCAACGCCTACCTCGACCACATGCAGTGGGTCGCCGAGGAAGTCATTCCCAAAGTCGACTAGCCCGCTGCGCCAGGAGGGCGTGTCTCGACTGTGCCGTTTCGTACGCCAACGCGGCGTGTTGCGTACGAAACCGCTTGCTGGGCATAAGTTACAGCTCAGCTCCTGACGCCTCCTCGGCCCCGCCTATGCCGGGCTGAATTTCAAAGGGACCGATTTGAGTGCCATCGTTCCTGTGGGCCAGGGCATCTGCGGTTCCTTGTCGTCCGCCAGCGTGTATTCGGCGATGCGCGTATGCCACTCCTCGAGAATGAGCCGCAGCTCCAGTCGCGCGAGATGCGATCCCAGACACCTGTGAGGGCCGCGGCCGAATGCGAAGTGCACTGCCTTGCTGTCCAAATGGACGTTGTCAGCGTCCTCATAGCGGCTCGGGTCACGATCGGCGCTGCCGTAGCTGAGCATGACCGTGGTGTCTTTCGGCACCACCTTGCCCCCGACTTCGACCTCCTCGGTGGTGACCCGTGGTGCGAAAGGAACGGGTCCGTCCACACGGAGCATGTCCTCGATGAAGGCCGGAATCAGGCTGAAATCGCTGCTGATCCGACGACGAAGATCGGCATCAACGGCCAGTTTCGCCAGCGAGAACCCCACCGCCGACGTCACGGTGTCGAGACCGGCCAGCACGAACATGAAACAGAGCCCCAGGATCTCGTTGTCGGACATGCCGCCGTCCTCGGTGTTCTGCATCAGCTGGGTGAGCATGTCGCTGCCCGTGGTGTCGGCGCGCCGCTCGGCGATGTGTTCGGTCAGGTATGTGAAGAGTTCCATTGCGTGGGCAAGTACTTCGGGCGTCGCCTCGGCGCTGCTCGGGTCGGTGAACTCGAGGATCGAGTCCTTCCATTGCACCAACCTGTCGCGGTCTGACATCGGCAGCCCGAACAGCGTCAGGAAGACCTGGGACGGAAACGGTGTGGCCAGGTCGGTGACCACGTCACAGTGGCCCCTCGCCACGATCGCATCGATCAGTTCACCGGCCTGCCTGCGCAACTCCGGCTCACGTTCGGCCATTTTCCTGGGGCTGAAGAACGGATCCAGCATGCGACGGAACCGGGTGTGATCCGGGGGGTCTATGGCGATGGGAACAAGGGGAACCGGACTGCCAAGGCGGTCGAATGCCCGGGCCGACGAGAAGATCTCGGGCTTCTTCGCCGCGAACTCGACCGCCGAAGCGCTCGTCAGGACGATCTCCTCGCCGGAGGTCACCGCCTCGCCCGCCTCGCGCAGCTCCCGCCAGGCGCGAGACCGGTCCGTCGCAAAGGGCAGGTCGTTGATGTTCGCGGTCCCGTTCAAGGCTGTCTCGGTCATGTGTGGGGGAATTCCCTTCCGGCGCGAGGCGATTGCAGATCTCAACTATGACAGTAGACTGTCACATCTGACGAGTATCGTCCGCGTGGCAACGGGTGTCAACGATCCGCTACCCGCTGTCCGCGGAGGTATCGTCTCTAGCGGCGATGACCGAGAGGATGACCGATGGCGCGGGGCGATCGTTCGCCGCGGAGCGAACATGCGGGCAAGATGCGGACGGCGCTACTGGAAGCCGCCTTGAATCTATTCAGCGCCAACGGGTATGAGCAGACGACGACAGATGAGATCGCCGATGCCGCCGGCGTTTCGCCGCGGACTTTCTTCCGGTACTTTCCGACGAAGGAATCGGTCCTCTTCTCCGGTGAATACGGCTTCATCCATGCGTTCAGCGGCGTGTTCCTCGCCCAGGACGACGCACTTTCGGATTTTGAGGCGATGGCCGACTCCTTCGCACTACTGGCGCCCGGCCTGAAGCGCATCCGCAAGCGGATCGCGCAGTATCACGAAGCGGTCGCGTCGTCCTTCGTGCTGCAGGGCCGCGAGCGGGCGAATCACCAGGCAAATGCCGACACCGTCGCGAAAGTGATCGCCGAACGCCGCCGGATGGCGTCGCCGGACGACGAGTGCCGCCTGCTGGCTTCCATCGGCATGCTGCTGGTCGAGCGCGCCATGATTCGGTGGTTGGCAGCCTCGAACCGCGGACTCGACGATTTGATTCGGCAGGAGTTCGCCGCGCTGCCGTCAGTGTTGAAGTAGCCCCCTATCGATCGTCGAACCGAGTGCCGTCCGGGCACGGCCGTGGCGTGTCAGGTCCGCAGTATTGCGTGCGCAGGTATGTCGGATAGGTGTCGGTTGGTCCCGCATAGAGACCGGCGAGGTTGACCGGTAGGTCGTACATGCCGATCGCCACCACATGGAGGAAGCCGGTTACCGCGAGGACGCGCAGCAGGCCCTTGACCCCTGGGCCGGCCCGACGGAGCGTCTCGACACCCGCCTCAACGCGGATCTGGCCCTTCCGGTTGCGGAAGAACATCAACGCCCCGCTGGAACTGAGTACCAGCGACCAGAGAATGGGACCGTACAGCGGAATTTGTACGGTCTGTCCGGCCCACATTGTGACACCGGGAATCGACGCCGGGTAGCCGACCAGGCCGTGGTGCACTGCGAAGATCTCCAGCGGAAACTCGATGACGTACACAGCAAGCCAGCCGCAGCAGAACGTGCGAACGGGTCCCAGCGTCGGCCACTGGTGCCGCGCCCGACCCATCCCCCACTTCGCGATCTTGCCCATGGCCAGCGGCATCCAGATGTAAATCATGCCGATCATCAGTACCGGCTCGGCCATGAACCGGCTGCCCGGGCTCAGCGAGCCGGGTACATTCTCCATCCAGTTGCCGAAGTTGACCAGCCCTGCGTTGTAGAACAGCACCGGTTGAAACCAATTGATCAGGGGGTCGTGCCACCACGCGATCGCCGACCCGATGACGACGGCGGCCTCGACGCAGAGTTGCCGCTCTCGCACGCTCTTGCGGACCACATAAACGATCGCGACCAGAACCAATAGCGGGCAGGCGATCTGGAAGACGGTCATCGCGAGCTGTGTGCCGCCAGGGATCGGATCGGGTCCCGGATCCGCCGGAACCGCATTGCCCGAGACGATCCAAGAGGTGTAGACGTAGGCGGCGAACAGCACGCAGACAGCTCCGACGCTCGCCCAAAAAAGCACTGGCCGAATGGCTTTGATCTCTGCGGGCGCAGCGGAGGCTGGCCCTGAACCCGCAGCGCGAACTGAGCTCTTGAGGTCTGTCACAGTCAAGCCTTCCGGCGGCGTATCAAGACCCCAAAGATGACAGTTCACTGTCACAGTGTCAATGGACCAGTACGGTCTGACGGGCGCGTCACCTGAATATCGCAGCGGATGATGCCCGCCGTGAACGTATATGTGCAGGTAACGAATGCTCGAAGCTGCTCGTCGCACAGAATCCACCGTGGGGGTGTTGTCAATTTCTGACGGTAATGGAAAACTTCGGGCAGTAACCGCGGTCACAGGTTCGCACGGCGCATGAGCAGGAATCGAGGACGGATTGACCACCGACGCACTTCCCAAGGTGTCCACCGACGCCCTCCCGATGCCTGAGGCCCGCGACGACGCTTGGCATCAGATGGGAGAACACCCTCTCGTCGAAGTGGAGGACGGCTACGCGGCCACGCATCGCGATGTGGTGGAGCTCATCCTCAAGAATCCCTCGGCGTTCTCGTCGAAGCGGGCGTTCGATGTGCTCGCCAGTCCAGTCCCGCTGGTGCCCATCGCGTTCGACCCACCCGAGCAGACGCGCTACCGTCGCATCCTTCAGCCGTTCTTCAGCCCCCGCGTGATCAAGCCCTTGGAGCCCGATCTGCGCAAGCAGGTCGGCAATCTCATCGAGCCGATCGCGCAACGCGGAGAATGTGACTTCATCGCCGAGGTCGCCGCCGTGTTTCCGATACAGGTGTTTCTGACGTTGTTCGGACTGCCGTTGGACATGCGCGATCAGTTCATCGAGTGGAAGGACGCCGTCCTCAACCTCAGCGCCGCGGCGGGTCAGACATCGGTCGACGAAGCGGCTCAAGAAGGCATGCTGAAGGCGCTCGAACTGTTCACATACCTCTCCGAGCTGATTCAGAAGCGTCGCGGTGCTCCGGGTGACGACGTGCTCAGTCAGGTGCTGAGCATCGAGCCACCCGATGCCCTTTCCGATGAAGAGGCCATCGGCCTGTGCTTCTTGTTCGTGCTCGCCGGACTGGACACGGTGATGGACTCGCTGGGGTTCGGGATGCAACGACTGGCCGAAAACCCAGACAAGCGACGGGAAATCGTGAACGATCCGTCGCTCGTTCCGGCTGCCATGGAGGAACTGCTGCGGCTGGATCCGCCTGCGCCGTTCATCCCACGGGTGAGCACCGAGGAGGTGACGGTGGCCGGTCACACGCTGCCGGAGGGCAGCCGGATCACCAGCTACCTGGCCGTGGCCAATCGTGACGAGACGATGTACTCCAACCCCTACGAGATGGACTTCCACCGTTCCGAGAATCGGCATATGAGCTTTGGCATGGGCGTCCATCGCTGCCTCGGCTCGCATCTCGCGCGCCTCGAGATGCAGGTGCTATACGAGGAATGGCACAAGCGGATCCCCAACTACCACATCACCCCGGGCACGACGCCACGGGTGCACTGGCCACGGGGAACAGTGGGCTTGGACTCCTTGCACTTGACCCTTGAAACAGGCGGTCGCGAGTGAAGGCTGCCATCGACGCCGAAAAGTGCATGGGCCACGGCATGTGTTACTCATTGGCGCCCAACGTATTCGAGGATGACGACCAAGGCTACGGCCATGTGATCGGGAGCGGTGAGGTGCCGCAGGGGCAGGTCGAGCAAGCACACAACGGCGCCGCGAACTGCCCCGAGGGCGCGATCACCATAGAGGAATAGAGCGCCAGGACGCCGATGGACGGAAAGCCCCCGTTGCCAGCGGCCGATAGCCGTTGACGGTGGCGACGAGGCCGAACGAAGAGCTAACGCATCGAAGGCAATTTCATAGGGCTCTTCTCGCCGCTTTGAACACAAACTGGACCCGCTTCGGCCGCCCATCTAACATTAGCGTCACTTGACGAGAGGCGGTAGTCGCATGGCATCCGATCGGCTGGTCGTCTGCGCGAGCCACAGTCCTGGCAAAGAGCGCGACGTCGAGCACGCATTCGGGCAGAAGTTCCGGGCAGCACTGGCACAGGCCGCAGACGAGGTTCACGCCTTCGATCCCGACGTCGTGATCGTCTTCGGTGGCGATCACCGGCGGGCCTTTCGGCATGTAGTGCCTACCTTCGGTGTGGCGCTCTCGGCGTCGATCATGGCGGAGGGTCGCCATCCCGCCGGCAACATGGCTGTTCCGTCAGATCTGGCCCGCGGGCTGTGCGAGCACCTGATGGCTGAGGACTTCGATGTCGCGGTTTGCCGTGACATCGAACTGGATCATGCTTTCGCACAGCCGATTCGGGACCTGCTTGGCACGCTGGACGCCAAACCGGTGATTCCCGTCCCGGTCAACTGCGCGACCGCGCCTCTACCGACCGGTCGGCGCGTCGCCGAATTCGGCGCAGCGGTCGCCGGGTTTCTCGTCACGCTGGATATGCGCGTGCTGCTGATCGGAACGGGTGGCCTTTCGCACTCACCCCCCAGCCTGGAAGTCGACGCCTACAACCTCAGCGACGACGAGCGCGCACGGCTCATCTCCGAAGGAATGGCAGACGCGCGCAACAAAATACGACCGGACTGGGATGCGGAAGTATTGCAGGCCATGTCGGCCTGGGACGTCGCGACGCTGATACGCCTGGTGGATTCGGCGCACACGCGGGCGGGCGCAGGCGCGAACGAGATCAGGACCTGGGTCGCCGCCGGTGCCGCAGGCGGTGGCAGGCCGGTCACGCCGGTAGCTTACGAGCCCGTTCCCGAATGGATCACCGGGATGGCGGTCGCCACATCCGCCCCCGTCCGCTAAGTTACATCTGACACTGCTGTCATCATTGTCAGGAGCATCCGTTGTCCACTGAAGCACCGCTGGCCGGGGTCACGGTCGTCAGCCTTGAGCAGGCGGTGGCGGCGCCGTACGCCACCCGTCAACTCGCGGACCTTGGCGCGCGCGTGGTCAAGGTCGAACGACCGGACGGCGGCGACTTCGCGCGCGGCTACGACCGCGCCGTGCTCGGCGACTCGAGTTACTTCGTGTGGCTCAACCGCGGAAAGGAGTCACTCACCCTCGACCTCAAGCATCCCGATGGCCGGCGGGTCATCGACCGCCTACTCGAGAGAGCCGACGTGCTCGTGCAGAACTTGGGGCCGGGTGCCGCCGCGCGAATGGGACTCGACGCTGCCGCGATGGCGGAGCGCAGCCCACGGCTGATCGTCGCCACGATCACCGGCTACGGAGATGACGGGCCCTGGCAGGAACGCAAGGCCTACGACCTACTTGTGCAGGCCGAGGCCGGCCTGCTCTCGGTCACCGGGTCAGCCGCCGACGTCGCGCGAGCCGGGGTCTCCATCGCGGACATCGCCGCAGGCATGTTCACTTTTTCAGGAATT
>NZ_JAVHWR010000132.1:0-106083 GCF_032159565.1 Mycobacterium sp. | reverse complement strand
GTTGGCCTTCAACGCGCCCGAGCCGAGCGCGACGAGCACCAGGCCTGTGGCGACACCTGCCAGGCCCGGAATGATCGCGAGCACGATGTGGCCGCACATGACCACCACACCTCCGTAGAACACGGTGCGTTCCATGCCGAGGACGCGGTCGGCGACCCAGCCGCCGAGCACGGTGGAGAGGTACACCAGGCCGCCGTAGGCGCCGACGATGCCCGTCGCGGTGGTCTTCGGGAGTCCCAGACCGCCTTCGGTCACCGAGTAATAGAGGTAGTAGCCGAGGATCGTGAGCATCCCGTAGAACGAGAACCGCTCCCACAACTCGACGCCGAAGAGGTTGGCCAGGCCGATCGGATGACCGAACAGGGTGCGTCCGGTCGGCTTCTCGTCCGTCTGTCCCACTGTTGTCATGAGGGCCAGAATTACCATGTGCGCCTGCGCTCGGGAAGGGGCTCCGGAGGCATCGCAGGTAGGCCGTCCAGTCGCGTCACCCCCGTCATGGAAAACTGGCCGCCATGGCGTTCAAGGTGCGATTCGCCGGGCAGCCTCAACCCCAGGACTACGGCGACGACGACGGCTTCGAGTTCCTGGAGGGCGGCGTGCTCGCCATCCACTTCGGTGACGAGGAGACGTGGGCCGAGTACCACCCGCCCTCGAAATGGGAGCAGGTGTCCGCGGACCCTGATCACCTGGCGGGGCTGAACACCCCGTACGTCGACGAAGACGACGAGGACTACGACGACGACGAGGATTACGAAGACGAGGATTACGAGGACGAGGTCGACGAGGAGCCCGAACCCGAGGACGATTAGTCGGCTGCTCAAGCGCGGATTCACTCGGCGGTGAGGGCGACCGCTACTCGCACTTCTGTGCGGTATTCGCAGAGTCATTGCCGCTGATACGTTCGGGCAGTGCGCACCACGTTCGAGTTCGACTTCGTGACGACCGCGAGCCCCAGGATTTCCCGAAGCTCTGGGCGCGATGGCGTTACGACTGGTCCACTCCCGACTCGGTGACGCTGACGGTGGTGGAGGCCGAGGCGCTGAACCCGGGATGCTTCATGACGTTGACGGCGACGCCTCGGACCGGGGGCGGTAGCGCAGTGCACGCGGTGTGGGATCAGTCGTCGAAGAACCTGAACGGGCTGGTCGCGATGGTGACGATGCGCGTGATCGGCTCCCGGTTCCTGTCGTCGTACCACCGGAGGGTCTACGACAACTACACGCCGCCTACCCGAAATCCTTGACGACGTCGGCTACCCGCCGCACCTGTTCCACGTCGGAGCTGGTCGGGATGAGGTGAACCTCATCGGTGCCGATATCGTCGAATTGTTGCAACACACTTGCCAATTGGTCCTCGGTGCCTGCCCATCCGGTGCTGGGCGCCATTGCATCGACGTACTCGATCGGGATCCAGTTCATGTAGCGGCGCAGATGCCGGTGCACCTGTGCACGCGCTGAGTCACCGTCGCCGATGGCGAACCAGAACGAGGTGGCTAGATGCGGTTTCGGCTTCCCAGCCCGTGCCCACGCTGTTCTTGCGACGTCGTAGAGCTCGTTCTGCTTGGCGGTGTCGAGATCCAGTGTGGTGCCCGCCAGACCGTCGGCCCATGCGGCGGCGGACTGCACCGTCTTGGGACCCGTGGTTCCGACCAGCAGTGGCGGACCGGCCTTCTGCACTGGCGCGGGACCGACAGGAAGCACGGAATCGGTCACCTTCTCGCCGGCCCAGACTCGTCTCATCGTCGCGACCAGTTGAGCCATCCCGCTCATCGTCTGCGTCGCGGGATCGGCGCCGACGGCTTCGTAATCCTCGCGCCGGCCACCGATCCCGAGGCCGACGGTGAGCCTGCCGCCGCTGAGCATGTCCCCGGTGGCGAGCGCCTTGGCCAACATCACAGGGTCGTGCAACTGCGGCACCACCACCGTCGTCACCAGCCGCACCCGATCGGTCCAGGCCGCCAGCGCGCCCAGCAGCGTGATCGCCTCCGGGTTGTCGAATGCGATCCGCTCACCCCAGCACAGCGACGAGTACGGTCCGTCGTCGATCGCGTTGGCCCAAGCCTGAAGGGTCGGCCCGTCGAGGTCCGGCTCCATCACCGGCATCGTCATACCTACCTGCACGACGGCGATTCTGGCAGGCCGTCGTAGCGGCGCCGGGTGGCGGTCAATCGCCCGGCTCTCGCATCAATTCCGGCGGTTGGGGGCCCACCTCGTAGAGATGGTCGGGCGTGCCGATGGATGTCACGTCATAGGCGATCTTCCCCGCCGAATTCTGTTCGGGAACATCCGAGTTGGTGAAAACCACCAGCGAGGCGTTGCGTTCGGGCAGGTACACCACCACCGTCGTATAGCCAGGAATATCGCCGTTGTGCCCGAGCCAACCGTGCGCGTTGAACAGCGCGAAGTCGTAGTCGACCCCCGGTGCGGCGGCGGTGCCGTTGCTGATCCGTTGTGCCTGGGTGTCGGGGCGCAACAGCGTGCCCGTGCCGAGGGCCACCGCCCAGACTGTCATGTCCGCAAGGTCGGACACGATTTTGCCCGCGGAATCACCCCATGACGGGTTCCACAGGGTGGCGTCGACGATGGCGCCGTCAGGCGCCTTGTTGTAGCCGTGCGGGTACGGGACAGGCAGGAGTCCATTCGGCGGATAGCTGGTGCGCTGCAAGTCGAGTGGACCAAAGATGTTCTGCTGGAAGTACTCTCCGAGCGGAAGTCCGGCGACCTTTTCCACCACCATGCCGAGCAGGACGGTATTGGTGTTGCAGTACCGGTAGTCGGTTCCCGGCGGAAACTCCATCGGCTGCCGGAAGGCCGCTTCGATCAGTTCTTGTGGTGTGGTGGTGAATGCGTCGGGACCAGTGGGCAGCTCGGTGTAAACCCGGTTGAGGAACTCGTCCGTCTCGGTGTAATCGGGCAGCCCGCTACGCATCCGACCGAGCAGGTCCAACGTGATGACGTCGCCGAACGGGACACCGTCGACATAGCGGGAGATCGGATCGCTCAGGCTGATCTTCCCCTGATCGACGAGCTGGAGGATCGCGGTTCCGGTGAACGTCTTGGTGATGCTGCCGATGCGGGTGAAATCGTTGACGAGCATCGGTTCCCCGGTGGCGGTGTCGCCGACGCCGAACGCCTTGGCGTATTCGATCTCGCCCGGGATCGACAGGGCGACGATCGCGCCGGGGATGCCCATCTGGGCGATGCGGGACTCGATCGCAGCGTTGAGCCGCGAGGCGAGGTCATGGTCGGGGTCCGCGTGGACAGGACAGACGGCGACGCAGACGGTCATCACAGATGACGCGACGACGGCCAACACCCTCGTGACTGCGCCCATGTGCCGGCCTTTCGGTCTCGGGTCCCCGCCCGGACCGACCCTATCGCGTGTGCTGGCAGCATAAGGGCCATGACGATCGACACATCCGCCGTCCAGCACGTCAGGCTGACGGTCACCGACATCGCCCGGTCGCGGACGTTTTACGACAACGTCTTCGGCTGGCCGGTCGCGCTGCAGGTGCCCGCCGACGCGGATGCCGATACACGGGAGAAGCTGTGGTTCCTCTACGACGGCGTCATCTACAACACCGGTGACATGCTGGTCGGCCTGCGGCCGGTGGCGCAGGATCGGTTCGACGAGAACCGCGTCGGCCTCGACCATTTGGCCTTTCGGGTGAGCACGAAGGCTGATCTGGATGCGGCCGCCGCCCATCTTGACGATCTCGGCATCGCGCACGAGCCCGTGAAGGACATTGGTACAGCGCATATCCTCGAGTTCCGCGATCCGGACAACATCGCACTGGAACTCATCGCCCTCAAATAGAGCGGGTATGCGCCGAGCACGGCCGAACCTGCCTAGGGTGCCAGGTCGCCCATGATGTCGGCCACTGAGCCGGTCCTGATCGACTTGAAGCCGGTCCCAGCCCACACATTTGTGCCATCCGGGTCGCCGGCGCGCACCGCGGCGGCCCGCAGCGGCCCTGTCAGATAGTGCACCTCGGGATATCCGAACGGCGCCTGTGCCTCGTGGTCGTCGACGAAGCGATTGCGCAGCCCGCGCGCGTAGCGGCCGGAAAACGATTTCGTCACAACGGTTTCGGTGAACCGGGGATCCTGCAGAGCGGCGCGGTGCACCGGGCTGCTGCCCGATTCGTCGGCGAGCAGAAACGCCGTACCGAGCTGCGCCGCGACCGCGCCCTCCTCGATCACCCATTTGACGTCATCGGCGGTCACCAGGCCACCGGCCGCGATGACCGGGACGTTCACCCGGGCCAGTACTGCGACGAGCATCTCGGACAACGGTTGCGGGTTGGGGTCTGCGACGGGGTCGAAGGTGCCGCGGTGCCCACCCGCCGACGGGCCTTGCACGGCGATCGCATCAACGCCGCAGTCCACTGCCGCGTCCGCCTCGTAGACCGACGTCACAGTGCCGACCGTGGCGATGCCCGCGTCGCGCAGCCGCCTGCATTCCTCGACGCTCGGCAGTCCGAACGTGAACGACGCCACCTCGGGACGCAGCTGGAGCAGGACGTCGACCTTGGCCGCCCACGCGTCGTCGTTGTAGGAGGGATCGCCCAGCTCGGCCCCGTACCGCTCGACGTCGGGTGCCAGTGCGGCGGCGTACGTCTGGATCGCCTCGGGTGTGGCCGCGCTGGACTGCGGGGCGAACAGGTTGACGCCGAGCGGGCCGGTCGTCAGATCGCGTGCGGCCGCTATGCGCTCCGCCAAAGCGTCGGCGCTCAGATAGCCCGCCGCGACGAAACCCAGTCCGCCCGCATTCGTACCGGCGGCGGCGAGCGCGGGCGTCGACGGACCGCCCGCCATCGGCGCGACGATCACCGAAACCGCGAGGTCTCTGAGATCGAAACCGTTCGGCATCATCGCCTCCCATCGCTTCAACGGCTCATTCGTACCACGCGAACCTGGATAGCCTGCCGCCGTGGCCAGGCAGCGATCCAGCGCGCGGACCAACGGCGTCGTCGCGGCTGCGGTGCGCGGCATTGCTACCTGACGGCCTTCGCGAACTGAAGGACGTCCTGCGGTGCTGTCGTGCTGATATTCGGAAATACCGTGTGCCGGACCAGCTTGCCCTCGAACGACAGGCCTGCGCGCTCCAGAACGCGGGCCGACCGAGTGTTGTCGACGTGACAGATCGCTGAGATGCGGTACACGCTCGGGTCGCTTTCCATCCCGGCGAGCAGCAGCTGGACAACCTCCGGCATCAGCCGCTGACCCCACCATCGTCGGCCGAGTACGTAGCCGAAGTCGCGGCTGTGGGCCTGCACTGTGCGGAACCCGCAGGTCCCGATGATCTCCCCGGTGGCCCGTAACTCGATCAGCCAGGTCCGTTCGTCGCCCACGTTGAACAACTCGGTGATCACCCGGCGCGTCTCATCTACGTCCAGATGCGGCGTCCATGACATGTAGCGGGTGACTTCGGGATCGGAGGCGACGGAGGCGAACAGTTCGTCGGCGTCCTGGAGCCGCGGCGCTCGCAGGCCGACCCGCGCTCCAGTCAGGATGTTCACGTTGGCCACGCCCAGTTCCTGCACCTTGTCGTGGATCGGGTGAAGCTGGTTGACTGGTACATCGCCATCACGTTCAACCATACGATCGTGTCCTCACACGACAAGAAACAGTCGGCCACCTTCCTGACCGATCTGTTCGATCTGCCGTGCCCTGCCCCGGTCGGCCGGTTCATGACGGTGACGGTCGCCAACGGCGTCACGCTGGATTACATGGATCTTCCCGAAGGTGAGAACGTACGCCCGCAGCACTACGCGTTCCTGGTCTCCGAAGACGAATTCGATGCCATCTACGGCAAGATCCGCGCGCGTGGCCTCGAGCACTGGGCGGATGCGATGAGCTCTCGCCAGGGCACTATCAACACCGACGACGGCGGGAAGGGCGTCTACTTCCGCGACCCGTCGGGTCACCAAATCGAGATCCTCACCCGGCCATACGGGTCGGGAGGCTGAGCCGCGCTTCCAGCACGGCGACGCCGTCGCCAACGAATGCTGCTCGACGGCATCGCAAGTCGACGTCGGACACGTCGCCGCCGCTAGCTGACCGTGCGGGGATCGATGTCGCCGGCCTTCCGGCTCCGGTGGCCCCGCTCCTGCTCCTGACCGCGATAGTCGTCGGCAAACGTGGCGACGTGTGACGGCAGCGTACCGGTCGCCACGTCGGCGAGGCTGGTCTCCTCCAGCACCGAACGCATGCTCGCCCGCAGCGCCCGCCAGACATCGGTCAGCGCGGCCGTCGGCCCGGAATACGGCAGGTCACCGAGCCCGATGTCGCGCACGCTTGCCAGCGGACCGTCGATACAGCGGAGCACGTCGGCGATGCTGATGTCGGCCGCGGCCCGGGCCAGCTCGTAGCCGCCCTCGCGGCCGCGCCGGCTGCGGACCAGCCGGTCGGTGCGCAGAAGCGACAGGATGTCGACGAGGAACTGCGGTGGAATGCCCTGCGCCTTGGCCAGATCGTCGGTCTTGACCACCGAGCCTTCGTCGGCGGCGGCCAGTTGGACCATCGCCCGCACGGCGTACTCCGCCTTGGCCGACATCCGCATGATGAAAGATTCTGCCATCGACTCGGGTGCGGATCGGACAAGCGTGCATCACCATCGACGGATGACCACTCGCGTCGCCTGCGCCCAAGTCCCGCTGTGCATCGGAGATACGGCTGGAAATCGCGCAACCTGCAGAACCGCTGTCGAATCTGCCGCCCGCGACGGCGCGCAGATCGTCGTGCTGCCAGAACTCGCGTCGTCGGGTTACGTCTTCGCCGATCGTGCCGAGCTGTCGTCGTTGGCCGAAACACGCGATGGCCCGGCGATCAGCGAGTGGGCAAATCTTGCGGGGGCGTTCGGGCTCACCATCGTCGCCGGCTTCCCGGAGGCGGCGGGTGGCGCCGTCTACAACAGCGCGGCCGTCGTCGACCCGACCGGTCTGCGTGGCGTCTACCGCAAGGCGCACCTGTGGGACAGCGAGAACGCCGTGTTCGACCGCGGCGACGACCTGCCGATGGTCGTCGACACGGACCACGGTCGCATCGGCGTGATGGTCTGTTACGACGTCGAATTCCCGGAATGGGTTCGCGCCGTTGCGCTTTCCGGTGCCGACCTGCTGTGCGCACCGGTGAACTGGCCACTGCTGCCGCGACCGGAGGGCGAACGGCCCACTGAAATGGTGCGGGCGCTGGCGGGCGCGGGGATGAACCGGATGCCGATGGCGGTATGTGACCGCGTCGGCACCGAACGCGGCCAGGCCTGGATCGGCGGCAGCGTCGTCATCGACGCCGACGGCTACCCGCTCGCCACCGCCGGGTTCGGGACGGCGGCCGTCGTCACCGCCGATGTCGACCTCGCCGAATCGCGGGTCAAGCGCATCAACGCGCACAACGACGTGCTCGGCGACCGCCGAACGGATCTTTACCGCCGCACCGCGTTATTGGACTGACGACTGGCCGCCGGTCATCGCGCGCACCGATCCGGGCACCGGGATGCCAGGCCGCAGGTCAGGTGCGGGCAGCGGGGCGCCGTAGGCGAGAGACATCGGGATGACACCCGCCCATGCGTCGCCTGCGACGTCCTCCTCCGGGTCCTCCGGCCAACCGGCGCTGACCTTCAGCGACCAGTTGTCCGCGCCTATGGGCAGCCGCAGCGGCAGTGTCGCGGCGAGTTCCTTACGCGTGCTGGACCGCAGTTCCGCGGTCCGTCCAGGGATGAACGCGTCGGTCAGCCGCTCCAGGTACCGGATCTTGTCGGCATCGGGCACCTGCTCGAAGACGCCGAAGACGACGGCGCTGCGATAGCGGAATGAGGATTCGAAGCCGCTGCGCGCCACCATGATTCCATCCAAGCCCGTGACCGAGACGGCGGCAGGCGCGCCCGTGGCCAACGCGCGCATCCACGGTGAGCCGGTTGACCCGTGGATGACGAATTGGTCGTCAATCCTGGCGAAGCCGGTCGGGAAGAGCACCGGATGACCGTCGCGGACGAGCGCCACGGTGGCCAGCGGTGTGCTGTCGAGAAGCTCGTCGAGTCGGCTGCGCGATGTGCTCTGCTTCTCGCCGAGCCGGCTGACCTTGGTCGAGGGTGTCGTCATATGCACCGCCGGATCCGTCAGTCCGGGATATCCGACGTGCGGGCAACGACGACGGCGAAGAGGTCGGCGATCGCGGCCAGGCTCGCCGAGTGCAGCGTCGATGCGGGCACCGGATCGCCATCGACGCCGGGCAGCGCCCTGGTGGCGGTCGCGGCGGCCACCACCGTCGGCGCGTACCCCAGGTTGAACGCCCCGCGTGCCGTGGAGTTCACGCACATGTGTGTCATGAATCCGGCGAGCACGAGATTCGACGCGTTCGCCGCCTTCAATCGCTCGTCAAGATCCGTCTGCACGAACGAGTTCGGGTAGCTCTTCACCACCACCGGCTCGCCGTCGCGCGGGGCGACGCGATCCACGATCGCGCCGCTCTCGCCGTCGATGTCATAGAGCGAGCCGGGACCGTCGGAGTGCGCAATGTGGATGATCGGGATGCCCGCGGACCTGGCCCGATCCAGCAGCGCCGCCGCCTCGTCGAGGGCCGCCTGCACTCCGTCGAGTTCCATCACACCGCGGGTGTAGGTGTTCTGGCAGTCGATCATGACGAGCGTCGACTCGGCCAGGCCCGCCGGTGAGCTGGGCAGTTCGGCCAGGGCACGCAGGGTCGTGGGTTCAGACACCCGCCGAGCGTAGGCGGTCAGGCGGCCTTAAGGGACGTTGTTGATGCCTGGATGCTGCCCCGGCGACACATTCGGCGCGGGATTCGCCGTGTTCCCGGGTGTGAACAGGTTGCCGCCGGTCGGGTTGACGGCCTTCTCCGTCGGCGACGGCGGCGTCGAACTCGACGGCGACGTAGTCGTCGTTGTGGTGATGGTCGAGGTCGACGGCGATTGTTTACCGCTGCTGTTACACGCGGTGGCCAAGCCCGTGATCGCGATCAGCGATGCGCCGCAGGCGAGGATCATCCTCAACCGACTGTCCTTGACGGTGTTCACCATGCTTCGTCCCATTCGTCAGGTCTCAATTGTTCCGGTGCACCCCAGGCGGTTCGGTTGGCGCAGGCGGCGCCTTGACGCCGGGTGTGAACAGGTTGCCGCCGGTCGGGCTGATGATCTTCTCCGTCGGCGACGCCGGCGGAGCACTCGAAGGTGTCGTCGCGGTCGTCGTCGTCGCGGTCGTTGACGTGGAAGGCGCCTGCTCGCCGTTGTGGCTACAGCCTGCGCTGAGTGCCCCCAGCGTAATGAGCGCCCCACCGCCGGCTACGGCGATCGTGCGGCGCATCAACATTTTCGAGCTCATGATCACCACAATTAGTCAGACAACTAGAGTCCACAAGGCGAGACAGGCGTTTCCAAACCAACTCGCAGCCGACACACAGCTGACCGGCAGGCGACGCTGTGGGAATTCCTAGCCGGACGTGACCGCGAGTACCGCATCGGCGAGTTCGGGTCGGCACACCACCAGATCTGGCAGCAACACATCGGCCTGGTTGTAGAGCAGCGGGGAGCCGTCGATGCGCGAGGTGTGCAGTCCCGCGGCGCGCGCGACGGCGACCGGCGCTGCGGAATCCCATTCGTACTGCCCACCCGCATGAACATAGACATCGGAAAGGCCCTGCACGACCGAGGCGACTTTGGCTCCTGCGGAACCCATTTCGACAAGCACACCGTCGAGCGCATCACGGACCTCGAGCGCGACGGCAGGCGGACGGGTCCGGGAGACCACGATGCGCGGCTTGGCCGGTGCAGCAGGCGGGGCGGCGACGTCCGGCGTGGCAAGCGTGATTCCCTGCGCCGGAAGCGCCACCGCACCCGCAACGAGTTTGCCGCCCTGCCAGAGTGCAACGTGCACCGCCCAGTCGTCGCGACCGAGCTCGGAGAATTCACGCGTGCCGTCGAGCGGGTCGACGATCCACACCCGCTCAGAACTCAACCGGACGGGGTCGTCGACACCTTCCTCCGAGAGCACCGAGTCGTCGGGACGCTCGCGATCAAGGGCCTGCATCAGGAAGTCATGGGACCGCTTGTCCCCCGCCGCCTTTCGGTCGGCCGCACTGGCATCGGCGAGCTCCTCGCGCACGCCGAGGAGCAGTGCCCCGGCTTCGGTGGCCAGCCGCGCGGCGATCTCGTCGTCGCTGGGATCCGTCACCGACGGCTTTCCAGCAACTCGATGACCAGATCGGCGAGTTCCTCGGGCGTGCGGTCAGGGGTAAGCCTCAAATCGGGTTTCTTCGGCCGCTGGTAGGGGCTGTCGATACCGGTGAAGTGGGTGATCTCGCCGGCGCGCGCCTTGGCGTACAAGCCCTTCGGGTCACGGCGTTCACAGTCCTCGATCGGGGTATCGCAGAACACCTCGAAGAAATCGAGTCCGGCCTCGGTGGTCACCTCGCGCGCCAGCGCACGGTGTTCCGCCAGCGGACTGATCGCGGGCACCAGCACGATCTGGCCCGAGTCGGCGAGGATGGCGGCGATATGTGCGAGCCTGCGCTGGTTCTCAGCCCGGTCGGCCATGGAGAAGCCGAGGTCGGCGTTGAGGCCGTGACGGAGGTTGTCTCCGTCGAGAACATATGCGGGAGTGCCCTTTTCCAGCAGGCGCTGTTCGACGAGCATCGCCACCGAGGACTTACCCGAGCCCGACAGGCCGGTGAACCACACCGTCCTGCCCTTCGTCAGCCGGTCCTCCGCGGTGCACAGCGATTCGTGGCGCACCGTGTTGGGGCTCGAGGTGCGCGCCGACACGTACGGCAGGATCATGCCCGCCGCGACGGTGCCGTTGGTGTTCGGGTCGATCAGGATGAACGAACCGGTGGCGGCGTTGCGGCTGTACTCGTCGAGCAGCAGCGGCACCTGCGAACGCAGCGAGATGCGGCCCAGCTCATTGAGTTTGAGCGCGGTGGCCGTCTTGTCGCGGTGCAGCGTGTTGACATCGAGGCGGTAGTCGAGCGCGGTCACCCTGACACGGGTTGTCCGCGTCGTGTGTTTGATGATGTAGTCGCGGCCGGGCTCCAATGAGTTCTCATCGGCCATCCAGCACACCGTGGCGTCGAAATCCTGCGCCACCCGCGGCTGATTGTTCGGCCGCGCGATCAGGTCGCCGCGCGAGATGTCGATGTCGTCGGCCAGGCTCACCGCCACGGCCATCGGCGGAAACGCTTCCTGGACAGGCCCGGTCGGCCCTTCGATCGATGTGATGCGGCTCGTCTTCCCGGTGGGAAGCACGACAACCTCGTCACCCGGACGCATGACACCGCTCGCGACCGTGCCCGCGTAGCTGCGGTGGTCGACGTGTTCATGGCTCTGCGGCCGGATCACGTACTGGACGGGGAATCGCACGTCGACCAGGTTGCGGTCGCCCGCGATGTACACCTCTTCGAGGTGCGACAGCAGCGACGGCCCGTCGTACCAGGGGGTGTTCTTCGACTTCGTCACCACGTTGTCGCCGAGCAGTGCCGACAGCGGAATCGTGGTCACGTCCTGCACGTCGAGCCGCGCCGCGAACTCGTGGAAGTCGTCGCGGATCTTCTCGAACTGTTGACGGTCCCAGCCGATCAGGTCCATCTTGTTGACCGCGAGCACGACATGCCGGATGCCCAGCAGCGACGCCAGAAACGCGTGCCGCCTCGACTGCTCGAGCAGTCCGTGACGGGCGTCGACGAGAACGATCGCGAGCTGCGCGGTCGACGTACCGGTCACCATGTTGCGGGTGTACTGGATGTGGCCGGGCGTGTCGGCGATGATGAATTTCCGCCTGGGAGTGGCGAAATAGCGGTAGGCGACATCGATGGTGATGCCCTGTTCCCGCTCGGCGCGCAGACCGTCGGTCACCAACGCAAGGTCGGTGTAATCGTGTCCGCGCTCCTTCGAAGTGCGCTCGACCGAGGCCAGCTGGTCTTCCATGACGGCCTTGGAGTCATAGAGCAGGCGGCCGATGAGCGTGGACTTGCCGTCGTCGACGGATCCGGCGGTGGCCAGACGCAGAAGCGTGGCCATCAGAGTGCTCTGTTCTTCGCGCCAGCGCTCATCAGAAGTAACCCTCCCGTTTGCGGTCTTCCATGCCTGCCTCGGAGATCCGGTCATCGGCGCGGGTGGCGCCGCGCTCGGTCAGCCGTGACACCGCAGTCTCGGCGATCACCTCGGACACCGTTCCCGCGAGGGACTCCACACAGCCGGTGCAGGTGACGTCACCGACGGTGCGGAACCGCACGGTCTTCTCGATGACCGGTTCGTCTTTACGCGGCTGCAGGTACTTGTGCACGGCCAGCAGCATCCCGTCGCGCTCGAACACCTTGCGCCGGTGGGCATAGTAGATCGATGGCAGCATTATCTTCTCTGCGCCGATGTAGGACCAGATGTCGAATTCGGTCCAGTTGGACAACGGGAACACCCGGATGTGCTCACCCTTGTGATGACGGCCGTTGTACAGGTTCCACAGCTCGGGCCGCTGCGCCTTGGGATCCCACTGGCCGAACTCGTCGCGGAAGCTGAACACCCGCTCCTTGGCCCGCGCCTTCTCCTCGTCACGGCGCGCGCCGCCGAACGCCGCGTCGAACTTGTTCTCGCGAATGGCGCGCAGCAGCGTGACGGTCTGCATCGGATTGCGCGACGGGATGGTCTCGACCACCCGGCCGGCGTCGATGTCGTCCTGCACTCTGGCGACGACCAGCCGCACACCGGACTCCCCGACGAGTTCGTCGCGGACTTCGAGGACCTCGTCGAAGTTGTGCCCGGTGTCGACGTGCATCACCGGGAACGGCAGACCTCCCGGTTGGAACGCCTTGAGCGCCAGGTGCAGCATGACGATGGAGTCCTTGCCGCCGGAGAACAGCAGCACGGGCCGCTCGAATTCGGCGGCAACCTCCCTGATGATGTGGATCGCCTCGGCTTCGAGCGACCTGAGATGGCTCAGCTCGTAGCGCCCGGCGGCCTGTTTCGACTCCTGCGCCGTCGTCATCTATTCCCCATTAATTTGGTAGATTTGACCAGATTTAGTCTTATAACCTGATATAAAAGCAGCCCTGGCCTGGGATGTCAACGATTTCCCTCGCCGAACAGACGCTTAGGCGCGCTCCTTCCTGCGGTTTTGCGGAATTGCGCGTCTGCTCGTGGAAGAACGGCGGTCACCCCGGAGGTATTGCCGCCAGCATCAAGATCACCTCCTTGGCCGGCCACGCCGTCAGGTCGGAGCATTCGCGGGCTGGAACGCTCCGGACCCGTCTGCGTCCTCTTCGGCGCGGATGACGTGCATCACGGCGTTGATCAGCGCCAGATGGGTGAACGCCTGCGGGAAGTTGCCGAGATGCCGACCGGTGCGCGGCTCGAGCTCCTCGGCGTACAGGTGCAGCGGGCTCGCAAAGGACAGCAGACGCTCGCACAGACGTTTCGCTCGATGGATCTCACCGATCTCCACCAGCGCCGACACCAGCCAGAACGAGCAGGTCGTGAAGGTGCCCTCCTGGCCGGACAGCCCGTCGTCGGTCTCCTCGACGCGGTAACGAAGCACCAACCCTTGGTCGGTCAGCTCGTCGGCGATCGCCAGCACCGTCGCGCGGATCCGTGGGTCGTCGGGCGGCAGAAACCGGGTCAGCACCGCCAGCAACAGCGATGCGTCGAGTGCGTCGCTGCCGTAGCGCTGGGTGAGCACGCCACGGGCATCCACACCGTTGGCAAGGATGTCGGCCTTGATCTCCTCGGCGATGGCGTGCCACTCCTTGGTGTCTTTCGTCCAGCCATGCAGCTCAGCCAGCTTCGCCCCACGGTCCAGCGCGACCCAGCACATGATCTTGCTGGACGTGAAATGCTGCGGCGCACCGCGCACCTCCCAGATCCCCCGGTCGGGTTCGCGCCAGTGCTTGATCGCCTCTTCCACTTGTTGCTTCAGCACCTCCCGCAACTCCTCCGGAATCCGCTCGCGCGACCTGGCGTGCAGATACACCGAATCCAACATCGTGCCCCAAACGTCATGCTGCCGCTGGTTGTAGGCAGCGTTGCCGATCCGCACCGGACGCGCATTGTCGTAGCCGGACAGGTGTTTCAGCTCCTCCTCGACCAGGGTGCGCTCACCGCCAACGCCGTACATCACTTGAAGTTCGTGGCGCTCATTGTCATTCGCGCCGGACACGTCGACGATGAAGGAGAAGAAATCGTCGGCCTCGCGGTCCAGACCCAACGTGTACAAGCCCCACAGCGCGAAGGTCGAATCCCGGATCCAGGAGTAGCGGTAGTCCCAGTTACGTTCGCCCTGAGGGGTTTCCGGCAGCGAGGTGGTCGGCGCCGCCAGCAGCGCACCGGTCGGCGAGTACGTCAACCCCTTCAACGTCAACGCGCTGCGCTGCAAGTACGACCGCCACGGGTGATCCGGGAAGTTGCCGATGTTGATCCATTGCCGCCAGCATTCGCTGGTCGTCCACATCTTCTCCACGGCCTCGTCGTACGTCTGCGGCGCGGGATGCTTCGAAAAACTCAGCGCGACGAAGACGTTGTCCCCCTCTTTCAGCCTCGTGCGGGCCAGCGCCTGGCGGCCCTCCAGCCCGATGCGCAGGTTGGAGGTCAGCCGCAGCGTCGGGTTCGCGTCCGGGCTGTGGTTGGCTCGCGCAACCGCTTCCCCGTAGCCACTGGCCGAGTACTCCCAGTTCGCGCCGGCCCGGTGGTAGTCGAACGACGGCTCGCAGTCCATCACCAGTTCGACGGTGCCGCTCACGCACCGCACGGTGCGCAGAATTGTGTGTTCGGCGTCCCAGTCCATCGGTACGCGGCGATGCGTTCGCGACCGCGTCTCGATATCGCGCCACGCGCCCATCACCATCGTGTCGCGGACGATGATCCAGCCGGTGTGGGTCTGCCAGGTGGTCTCCAGAATCAGGCTGCCCGGCAGGTAACGCCTGCCGGAAGGGACGGAGACGCCGTAGGGGCTCAGCCGGAAGTGTCCTGCGCCGCGATCCAGGATGGCCCCGAACACGCTGGGCGAATCGGGCCGCGGCACGCATAGCCATTCCACCGAACCCGTCGACGAGATCAGGCAGCTGTTCTCGCAGTCGGAGAGGAAGGCGTAATCGGCGATGGGCGGAAAGGGGTTCCGCAAACTGCTCGACAAGTATGGCACCGGGGCGGTCTCGTTGAGCTGCACGGCCGAGCCGTTTTCGTCGGCGGGCGTCGCGTGCTGCAGGACCATACGGCCATCATTGACCGCAGACCCCTCCCACGTACGCGTTTAGTCGCTCCCCGATCGGGTGGGGGCGACCTGCCTCAAGCCTTCACCTCGTTGAGCTTGCCGGTGGCAACGTCGAAAACGAAACCGCGCAAGGACTCGTGCTTGGTGACAAACGGGCTCACCTCGATACGCCGGATCGACTGACGCACGTCTTCGTCCAGATCGGGGAAGGCCTCGGCCGCCCATTCGGGCTTGATGCCGGTGTCCTTTTGAATGGATGCCTTGAAGTCGTCGTCGGTGAAGGTCAGCATCCCGCAGTCGGTGTGGTGGATGAGGATGATCTCCTTAGTGCCGAGTAGCCGCTGGCTGATCGCCAGCGAGCGGATCTCGTCGTCGGTGACCACTCCCCCTGCGTTGCGGATGACGTGCGCCTCGCCCTCGTTCAAGCCGAGTATTCGGTACACGTCGAGCCGGGCGTCCATGCACGCCACCACCGCCACCTGCTTGCTCGGTGGCAGCGGCAGTGGGCCGGAGAAGTTCTTCGCGTACTCCTCGTTGTTCTTCAAGTATTCGTCGGTCGCGGTCATTTCGACCTCCTTATCGGCTCGCAAACGTCGAAGACGATAACAACACGGCGTAGGTCTGCCACGAGTCAGAATCACGCCGATTCTTCCTCGCCGAACGCGCTAGGAAACGGGGGCGGTCAGGTCGTATACCGTGGCGCCGCCGACATAGGCCGGCCTGAAGTTCTTCTTCACCCACGCCGTGATCTCAGCTGCGGCACCCGTGTCGCGGTGGCCGGGCGGTCCGAAGCGTTCACCTGCGATGAAGTACCGCACATCATGGTCGGTGACGTAGTCCTGGAACTGCGCCAGCGTGGGCGAGTCGTCGCTGCCGGTGAACCCGCCGATCGCCATGATCGACGCGCCGGTCTTGAGCTCGAGACTGCTCGCACCCATCGACCCGATAGTCGCTGCGGCCCAACGATTGTCGAGGCCACCCACCAGCTCGGCCAGCGCGGCGTTCTCGGCCATCTGGCCGCCCGGGCCGCCGGGCCCACCCTCGCGTGGTCCGCCAGAACCGCCTGGGTGGCCGAACGGGTCACCCCTGCTCGGACCCGACGTCGACACCGGCCCGTTGTGCGCGGTCGCGACCGTCTCGATCGCGTAGGCCGCCGGCGCCGCCACGCCGAACAGGATCGCCCCCGCGACCAACAGCGCGACCATCCGGCCCCGCCGCTGTGCGCCCACTGCGAGCATCAACGCGACGATCACCGATCCGGCGAGAACGACCCACCGCAGCGCGGGCAGCCACTCCGGAGTGCGGCCCAGCAAGAAGTACGCCCACACGCCCGTCGCCGCCAACATCGTAGCCAGCACGACGCGCGACCACAGGCGGTCTCTGACCCGCCACAACTCGCGCACCGAGATTCCCGCCAGCGCTGCGACAGCCGGGGCCAGAGCGACGGTGTAGTACGGGTGAATGACGCCGTCCATGAAGCTGAAGACCGCAGCGGTCACCAGCAGCCAACCAACCCACAGCAGCAGGCTCGCGCGCAGCTGATCCGTGCGGGCGGCCTTGCGGGTCAGCCACAGGGCCGCCACCGTGCCGATCAATGCGGCGGGAAGCAGCCAGGACACCTCGGTGCCCATCGACTGCCCGAACATCCTGCCGATGCCGGGCGAGCCGCCGAAGAATATGTTGCCCGCCCCGCCGGGACCATCGTGTCCACCGGGACCGTCGCCGCCGGAGCCGCCACCCGGGGAACCGCCGCCTGCGATGCGATCGATCCCGTTGTAGCCCAACGCCAATTGCAGCAGGCTGTTCGACGTGGAGCCGCCGATGTACGGCCGGGAGTCAGCGGGCCACAACTCCACAAGAGCGATGTACCAGCCCGCGGACACAATCATCGCTGCGCCGCCGGCCAACAGCTTCCAGACTCGCTGCCACATACCAATGGGTGCGGCGACAAGGAAGGCCAGCGCCAGACCGGGCGCCACCAGGAAGGCTTGCAGCATCTTCGTCAGGAACGCGAAGCCGAGCGCGGAACCCGCCAGCGCCATCCACTTCGTGCTGCCCGTCTCGGTCGCCCGCACCACGAAGTACGCGGCCGCCACCATCAGCAGAACCAACAGCGCGTCGGGATTGTTGAACCGGAACATCAGCGCCGCCACCGGCGTCAGTGCCAGCGCCGCGCCGGCGATCAAGCCCGCGCCGGGCCCGCTGACCCGTCGCACCGCGGCGTACAACAGGGCCACCGCACCTACGCCCATCAGCGCCTGCGGCAACAGCATGGTGAACGCGTTGAAGCCGAAAAGCCTGCCGGACAGCGCCATTACCCACAGCGCCGCGGGCGGCTTGTCGACGGTGATGGCGTTGCCCGCGTCATGTGACCCGAACAGCCAAGCAGTCAGGTCCTGGGTGCCCGCCTGCGCCGCGGCGGCGTAATAGTCGTTCGCCCACCCCGAGGAGCCCAGCCCCCACAGGTAGAGCACGGCCGTGGCCACCAGCAGGCCGAGCAGCGCAGGGATCTCCCACCGCGGTCTGACCGTCGGCACGTCACCGCTTCTCTCGGCTGTCTGCGTCTCAACATCCGCCGTGATTGTCATTGCCTGGATTCCTCAGCATTCGAGTTCGGTCAGTGGTTTCGGCGCGGGTGAAACACCCAGCCGCGCAACAGCACGAATCGCACCGCGGTGGCGACCAGGTTCGCGGCCACCAAGACGGTGGCCTCGACCCATCGACCCGGTTCCGGAGCGACGGTGTGCAGGGCGGCCAGCGCACCGCTGGTGATGCCCAGCGCGACGCCGAAGACAATGAGGCCTTCGACATGGTTGCGTGCGACGTTGCCGCGGTTGGCGATGCCGAACGTGTAGCGGCGGTTGGCCGCCGTGTTGCCGATCGCGGTGACGAGCAGGGCGATCAGGTTCGCCGTCTGAGCCCCGAGCCAACCGTGCAGCATCATGAACAGAAGCAAGTAGGCCAGCGTCGATGCGGCACCGATGGTGGCGAAGCGCACCGTTTGTCGCAGCAGCGACCCGGGTGCAGCCGCTCGCCGTGACGAACTCAATTGTGCCGCAACCATTTGCACTGGGATCGAACCGGATGTGAAGCCCCGCAACAGCCGCGCGATCCCTCTGAGATCGGCGGCCGCGGTCGCCACGATGTCGACCCGGCTGTCCGGATCGTCGACCCAGTCCACCGGCACTTCGTGGATGCGCAAGCCGGCGCGCTCAGCCAGCACCAGCAGCTCCGTGTCGAAGAACCAGCCGGTGTCGGTGACATGCGGAAGCAGGCGCTTCGCGACGTCCGCACGGATCGCCTTGAACCCGCACTGCGCATCCGAGAAGCGCGCCGCTAGCGCCGACTTGAGGATGAAGTTGTAGCAGCGCGAGATGATTTCGCGTTTCGGACCGCGCACGACGCGCGCGCCGCGGCCAAGTCGGGTGCCGATCGCCAGGTCCGAATGACCGGAGATCAACGGCGCCACGAGCGGCGCGAGTGCGGCAAGATCGGTCGACAGGTCGACGTCCATGTACGCCAGCACCGGGGCGTCCGACGTCGACCACACTGTGTGCAGCGCACGCCCGCGACCCTTCTGCTCGAGTCGCACGACCCGGACGTTGTCGAGCTCGTCGGCCAGCTCTTGGGCGATTCGGGGCGTGTCGTCGGTGCTCGCGTTGTCTGCGATCGTGATGCGCGCCGGGAACGGGAACTGGTCGCGCAGGTGGCGCTGCAGGCGGTACACCGAAGCGGCCAGCGCGGCCTCCTCGTTGTACACCGGAACTACCACGTCGAGCACCGGAACCCCCTTGTCGCGGGCCGTCAGCGCCGCGTTCGGACGCGCTTCGAATCGGATGTCCCTGGCCGGGCCTGCGGCACGTTCGAGGGCGATGTCTGTCATGAGATCAATGCTCGAGTAGCAGCGTGTGTCCGTCGTTGGCTGTAGCTATGCACAAGCTATGAGTTCTTCGGTGCCTGGGTCAGGTCGTAGATGACCACGTTCTGGACGGTCGCCGGGGCGAAGTGCGTCTCGACCCAGTCAGCGATGTTCGCGGCCTCCCGGCTGCCAGAGGCCCCCGAACGTCCGCCCCACTGCCCGATCATCAACCCGCCACGGATGAAGTAGTGGATCTGCTTGTCGGCGACGAACTGTCTGAACTCCACGAGTGTCGGAGACGGATCCGTCCCGTTGAACCCGCCGATCGCCATCACCGGTGCGCCGCTGCCCAACTGGTAGCCGGCCGCGTTGTTCGATCCCATCGCCGCGGCCGCCCAGGTGAAGTCGTCGGCGTCGGCGGCCAATACGCCGGAGAGGGCGGGGCCGGGGGTCGGGGCGGAGAGCGCGCCACCGGCTCCCGGCGGCATTCCGCCGCCGCCTGAAGGGCCTGCCGAGGGCAGGGCCCCGCCGTGCGAGGTGGCCGCCGTCGCGACGCAGTAGGCCGCCGGAGCCGCCAAGGCCACCACGATCGCCAGGCCGGCGACAGATCGCGCCATGCCGGTGCGAAGCCGACCCGACGCCAGCAACAACACCGCCGACGCCAAGCCGCCGACGGCGACAGCGGCCCGCAGCCACGGCAGCCATCCCTCGGTCCGAGCCATCAGTACGCACGCGAGGACCGAGGTGACGACGGCGACGCCCGCAAGGGCCGTCGCGGCGGGGAGCGCGAAACGGTTCTGCCACAACAGTGTTGCACCCACGCCGATGCAGGCGGCGATCGCCGGCGCGAGCGCCACCGTGTAGTACGGGTGCACGATGCCGTTCATGAAGCTGAATACCACCGCGGTCACCAGAAGCCAGCCGCCCCAGATGATCGCCGCGGCGCGGGTCTGGTCCGTCCGCGCTGTGCGGCGGGTGAGAACCAGGATGGCGCCCAGGCAGATTACCGCCGCGGGCAGCTGCCACGCGATCTCGGTGCCCATGCTGTGCCCGAGGAGCCTGTCCCAACCGACGTCGAAGTTCATGTTGCCGAGCCCGCCGGTCTCGTCACCCGTCAGCCGGCCCAAGCCGTTGTAGCCGAGTGCCAGTTCGACGATGCTGTTGTGCTGCGATCCGCCGATGTACGGCCTGGTGTCCGGCGGCCACACCTCGACGAGAAGCAGGTACCACCCCCCAGAGACGGCCATCGCGCCGAGCATTGCGAGCACATCGAGGAGCCGACGACCCAGCGGGCGGCTTCCCGCGAGCGCGTACGCCGCGATGAATCCCGGTAGCACCAGCAGTGCCTGAAGCATCTTGGCAAGGAAGCCGAAGCCGATCGCGGCCCCCGCCGCCACCAACCACCAGCGGCTGCTGTCTTTCTCGCATCCACGCTGCGTGCAATAGGCGGCCACGACGAGCATCAGGACCAGAAGCGCGTCGGGATTGTTGAAGCGGAACATCAATGCGGCAACCGGGGTAAGCGCCATGATCGCACCGGCGAGCAGAGCGGCGCCGGGCCCGCTGAGCCGCCGTACGGCGGCGTAGAGAACGGCGACCGCGGCGACTCCCTCGAGCGCCTGCGGCGCGAGCACACTCCACGGGTTCAGCCCGAAGATGCGCACCGAGATGTCCATGATCCACAGCGACGCCGGCGTTTTGTCGACGGTGATGGCGTTGGCGGCATCGCTCGAGCCGAACAGCATCGCCGTCCAATTGCTTGCGCCTGCCTGCGCGGCGGCCGAGTAGAAACTGTTCGCCCATCCGCTCGCCGACAAGTTCCACAGGTACAGCACGGCGGTGCAGATGAGCAGCGCGACGAACGCACCCCGGTGCCAAAGGACGCCGAATCGCACGCGCGGAGCGGTACCCGTGCGCGGTTGCGTTTCCCAGCGCGCGCGGGGGCCCAGCTCGCCGGGAAGAACGAGGGTCACCGATTCAATCCTTGCCTTCGCGGCTAGTCGTCGGTTTGCCGGCGCTGTGGCTTGGCTGTGAGTTGACCGGCAGTTTCACCACGAACTCCGTCCGGCCCGGCACACTGTGCACCTTGATGGTGCCGTTGTGCGCCCTGACCACCGCGGCGACGATCGCCAGCCCGAGGCCGGTGCTGCCCTCACGTCGGGACCTCGATGAGTCACCCCGGGCGAACCGCTCGAAGACCTCGGGCTGCAGCCACACCGGAATGCCGGGTCCGTCATCGGTCACGGTGAGCACCGCATCATCGCTGTCCACGGACAGAGCCGTCGTGACGACTGTGCCCGGTGGCGTATGGGTCCGAGCGTTGGCGAGCAGGTTGGCGAGCACCTGGTGCAGCCGCGCCTCGTCGCCGCGCACCACGATGGGCTCGTCGGGCAGGTCCAGCGACCACTGGTGCTCGGGTCCCGCGATGTGGGCGTCGCTGGCGGCGTCGACGCAAAGGCGGCTCAGGTCCACCTGTTCGCGCTCCAGCGGCCGCCCGGTGTCGAGGCGGGCGAGTAGCAGCATGTCCTCGACCAGGTGGGTCATGCGGTCGGTTTCGGATTCGACCCGGCTCATCGCGTGCGCGACGTCGTCGGGCAGCACCTCGTGTTTGCGTTGCGCCAACTCGGTGTAGCCCCGAATCGCCGCGAGCGGGGTGCGCAGTTCATGGCTGGCGTCGGCGACGAACTGCCGAACCCGCATCTCGCTGGCGTGGCGCGCCGACAGAGCGCCCGCTATGCGGTCGACCATGCGGTTGAGCGCGGAACCCAGCTGCCCGATCTCGGTGTGCGAACTCGCGGGGTCGACCTTCACGATGGGGCTGGGAAGTCGCACCTCGCCGCGTTCGAGCTCCAGATCGGCCACCTGCCGGGCAGCGGCGGAAACGGTTGACAGCGGCCTGAATTGGCGCCGGATGATCAGGATGCCTGCCCCCGCCGCCGCGAACAGCGCGATGACGCCGACGATGCAGAACATCACCAGCACCCACAACAGGGTGTCGTCGACATGGGAGGTCGGCAGGCCGACGACGATCGTCTCCTCCGGGCCGCCGGAGTGGTTGCCCACCACCCGGTACCGGCCGAGACCATCGAGATCGATCGTCGTGGGATGGCGGCTCGGGGCGATCTGCGCGAGCTGTGCGGTTGCCCGGGAACTGATTCCGGCTCGCGCACCGTCGGCGGTGATCACGCCTGCGTCGACCGGAACGCCCTGGGCGATCACGGCCCCGACCATGCGAGCCGCCTGTCCGGGGGCGTTGAGGAACTCCGGGCCGGGGCCGTCGTCCTCACGGATGATGATGCGCCGCTGATGATCGGGCGGCGGCCCGTCGAAGGGTGGGCCCGGCATGCCTCTCGGTGGCCCGAAGCCCGGCGGAGGGGGCGGCCCGAACTCGAAGATCGCCGCCGACCGGCGGCCCGCCTCGATCAACTGCTGATCCAGCTGATGCATCAGAAAGCGTTGCAGCGCAAATTCCGTGGCGACGCCGATGCCGGCACACACAACCGCCAGCAGGAGCACCTGAGTGACCAGAAGCCTTGCCCGCAGCGACCACGTCCTTGGCGAACGGATGCGAGTCAGCAGGCCCGTACGGTCAGCCTGCGGGCTTGAGGACATATCCGGCCCCCCGCAAGGTGTGGATCATCGGCTCCCGGCCGCTGTCGATCTTCTTGCGGAGGTAGGACACGTACAGCTCGACGATATTGGACCGTCCACCGAAGTCGTAGCTCCACACCCGGTCCAGGATCTGCGCCTTCGACAGCACCCGCTTGGAATTGCGCATCATGAAGCGCAGCAGCTCGAATTCCGTTGCGGTCAATGTGATCGGCTCGCCGCCCCGCGTTACCTCGTGGCTGTCCTCGTCGAGTACCAGGTCGCCGACGACCACCTTGGCGCCGCCGGTCTCGCTGGCGACGCCTGTTCGCCGGAGAAGTGCACGCAGCCGCAGAACCACCTCTTCGAGACTGAACGGCTTTGTGACGTAATCGTCTCCCCCCGCCGTCAAGCCGGCAATTCTGTCTTCGACCGAATCCTTGGCCGTCAAGAGCAGCAGCGGCAGACGCGGAATCCGTTCGCGAAGCTTGCGCAGCACTTCGAGGCCGCTCATATCCGGCAGCATCACGTCGAGCACCACCACATCGGGCGGGTTGTCCTTGGCCAACGCGATCGCGGTGGCGCCATCGCTCGCGGTGGCGATCTCCCAGCCCTCATAACGCAGTGCCATCGACACCAACTCGGCGAGGACGGGCTCATCGTCGACGACAAGGACGTTGATCGGCTTGCCGTCCGCCCGGCGCATCACGACACGCTCGGGATCGCTCCCGTTCGCGCTCAGAGATCCGTTCGAATTACGCACGTCAGTCATTATTGTCTCGGCCCGTTAGCGCGCACTGTGCCGACTGTGTGTGCCGGCTGTGAAGAGGTCCGCACCGATCGAACCCTGATGACGCTCACAGCCCACACACATGTCGCCGCTGCACAGTGGTCGGGTGACGTCTGAGATCGCAGGAAAGCCGCCCTCTCGTCGGTGGGCCACACGTCCAACGCTGGCGGCCGTCGCCGTGGCAGTGGCGATCGGCGGGGTGGGCGGCGCCGCGGTTTACGCCGCGACCGGTAGTTCGACGCATTCAATGGGCGGTGGGGTGCGCGGCCCGGGCGGTCCAGGCGGCCCTATGCACGGCCAGCCGCCGGGACAGGGAGGTCTGCTACCCCCTGCGGCGCAGGGAACCCCCGACAGCGTCCTACACAGCGAGTACGTGGTGTCCGACGGCCACGGCGGGTTCACCACCAAGATGACGCAGACGGGCACCGTCGACGAGGTGACTCTGTCGTCGATCGTGGTGCGCAGCGACGACGGCTACACGCAGATCTATGTGTTTCCGTCGGCGGCCGCCGCGCCGAACAAATCGGTGGCCGCCGACGACACGATCACCGTGCAGGCCACTCGAACCGGTCCGACGGTGACCCTCAACAGCATCGGTGAGGGCCCACAGCCCGAGAATTGACCGGCGTCGGTTGCGTTTACGGCCCGAAGCCGTCAGGCACCTTGGCGGTCACCTCTGGCACCGCCATCGACGTCTCGAGGACGGTCGCAGCCTTCTCGATGGTGCTCGTCTCGCCCAGGGTCATCTGCGGATTGGAAACGACAGTGGCCGAGCCGCTGTCAGTGCTCAGCGCCACTGTCAGCACCGCCATACCGGCCACCGCACTCGCGCCGACAGCCGCTGAAACCACCTTCAATCTGTGCGAATTCATCTCATACCTCTCGTAGGTTTACGTAAAAGAGCCGGCTGTCAGGCGGGCGGTTCCTGCCCGAACGACGAGGGTGGTTATCGGCGGCACGGCGACCGCCGTCGCGGGACAATCCATCTCCGTCGTATCGGTGACGGATGCACCTGTGGTGATCTCTGACGTGGCCACCGGGCCCGCGGCGCAAGCGTCGGCTCCTCAGCGGCGCTGACGTTGCTGAACGCCACACCCAGCGCACTCATGGCAACCACGGCGCCGGCCCCGACCCCGCCGAAACCATCTTGGACTGTTTCGCTCTCACCTCTGACCACTCCATTTCGGTGTCTGGTCAGCCGCCCCATCCAGCCCGGACGGCCGGTCGAACAGTGCTGGAAGGTCGCCAACGACCCTCCCGGCTTCGGGGTAGCCGGAAGGGTTGGAGGTGAAACGTCAGTCGGCGAGGAAGCCGCTATTCGGCAGCTTTCTCCTCGGTGGGCAGCGGCGCCGGTCCCTTGATCGCGGGTACGGCCATCGACGTCGCCTCGACCGTGTCGGCCTTACCCGAGGCCGTCGTCGTTGCGGCGATGGTCATCTGGCCCACCGCGACGTCCTGGGTGCCGGTGGGTTGCTGATGGATGCTCATGGTCAGCGCGCCCATCGTCACCATCGCGCTGCCACCGACCACCGCGGCCAGCAGTTTCGCCTTGGTCCGAGGAGTTGAATTCATTTCTCATACTCCAGTTCATGGTCGTCGCCGACTCGCCCCTGCGGTACGGCGAACCGTGAAAATGCCACGTGAGGACCAGTGAACTCGCGGATTCTGTAGCCAGGCTTAAGAACCGGTAGGAGTTGACTAGCCGCGCCGGTCGTGCCGTTCGCAGCCCCACCGGCGGGCATCTCATACCCTGTGCGCATGCCTGCAGTGGAACCTCGCCGATGACGCGGTTCCTGATGCGGCGTCTTCTCAACTACGTCGTGCTGTTGATCTTGGCGTCGTTTCTGACATTCGTGTTGACCTCGGCGTCGTTCAAGCCCCTGGACAGCCTCGCGTCACGCAATCCCCGTCCGCCCCAGACGGTGATCGACGCGAAGGCGGCCGAGCTGAATCTGGATCGGCCGATTCCGATCCGCTACGTTCGCTGGGCGTCGGGTGCCATTCGAGGCGACTTCGGCACGACCGTCACGGGCCAACCCATCGCCGACGAATTGGGTCGCCGCGTCGGGGTCAGCCTGCGACTTCTGATCATCGGTGCGGTGTTGGGGACGGTGATCGGTGTCGTCGTCGGCGCCTGGGGGGCGATCCGGCAGTATCACCTCAGCGACCGCGTCATCACGGTGCTGTCGTTGTTGCTGTTGAGCACACCGGTTTTCGTCATCGCAAACCTGTTGATCCTCGGCGCAAACGGAGTGAATTCGATTCTCGGCGTTCAAGTGTTCGAATACATCGGTGAGACGTCACCGGATGCGCTCACCGGCGGATGGAGCCAGTTCGTCGACCGGATGCAGCATCTGGTGCTGCCGACGTTCACGCTCGCACTGATGGGAATAGCCGGCTACAGCCGATATCAGCGCAATGCGATGCTCGATGTGCTCGGTCAGGATTTCATTCGCACCGCGCGCGCCAAGGGCTTGACCCGCAGGCAGGCCCTGTTCAAACACGGCCTGCGCACCGCTCTGATTCCAATGGCAACGCTGTTCGCCTATGGCATAAGCGGTTTGGTGACCGGGGCGGTGTTCACCGAAAAGATTTTCGGCTGGCACGGCATGGGCGAGTGGGTAGTGCAGGGAATCGCGACCCAGGACACCAACATCATCGCCGCCGTGACCGTGTTCACCGGCGCTGCCGTCCTCTTCGCCGGCCTGCTCTCCGACGTCATCTACGCCGCGCTGGATCCCAGGGTGCGTGTCTCGTGACAGAGCCGGTGACCACCGAAACCGCGACGACAGCCAAGTCCGGGTTGGACGCGCACGCATTCGCTTCCCGTCGAACCCTGGTCTGGCGCAGGTTCTTACGCAGCAAGCCCGCCGTCGCATCGCTGATAGTGCTCGTGCTGTTCTTCGTCGGCTGCTACGCGCTGCCACCGCTGCTGCCTTACAGCTATACCGACCTGGACTTTTACGCGCTGCAGCAGCCACCCAATCCCAGCCACTGGTTCGGCACCAATGCGCTCGGCCAGGATCTACTGGCGCTGACGCTTCGCGGCATGCAGAAGTCGATGTTGATCGGCGTCTGTGTGGCCATCATCTCCACGGTCCTGGCCGCCACGGTCGGTGCGATCGCCGGCTACTTCGGTGGCTGGCGCGATCGCCGGCTGATGTGGCTCGTCGACCTCCTGCTGGTGGTGCCGAGCTTCATTGTGATCGCGATCGTCACTCCGCGCCTGGGTTCGGCCGACCGTGTCTTCTGGTTGATCCTGTTGTTCTCGGTGTTCGGCTGGATGATCAGCTCGCGCATCGTGCGCGGTATGACGATGAGCCTGCGGGAACGCGAATTCGTCGTTGCGGCACGGTACATGGGCGTGCCCAACTGGCGCATCATCGTTCGGCACATCCTTCCGAATGTCGCGTCGCTGCTCATCATCGACACCACGCTGAATGTCGGCACCGCGATCATCGGCGAAACGGGGTTGAGCTTTTTGGGGTTCGGCATACAACCGCCGGATGTGTCACTGGGCACGCTGATCGCCGACGGCACCAACTCGGCCACGACGTTCCCGTGGGTGTTCCTGTTCCCCGCGGGTGTTCTGGTATTGATCGTCCTGTGTACCAACCTCATCGGTGACGGAATCCGCGACGCGCTCGACCCGAGCGCACGGCCACTGCGAGGGAGAGGCAAATGAGTCTCCTGGAGGTCCGCGACCTCACCGTCACCTTTCCTACCGAAACCGAGCGGGTAGCGGCGGTCCGCGGACTGAACTACCACGTCGACAAGGGGGAAGTGGTCGCCCTCGTCGGCGAATCCGGTGCGGGCAAGTCGGCGGGAGCGATGGCCGTCGTCGGACTGCTGCCGGAGTACGCCGAGGTGGGCGGATCGGTGCGGCTGCACGGCGACGAGTTACTCGGGTTGTCCGACCGGCGGATGTCCCGGGTTCGGGGCAAGGCCATCGGCACGGTGTTCCAGGACCCGATGTCGGCCCTGACGCCGGTCTATACCATCGGCGACCAGATCGCCGAGGCCATCGCGGTGCACAACGACGAGACCACCCGCAGGGCGGCGCGCACCCGCGCCGTCGAGCTGCTCGAGCTCGTCGGCATCGGCCAGCCGGAACAACGCGCCAGGGCATTCCCGCACGAGCTGTCCGGCGGCGAGCGTCAACGTGTGGTCATCGCCATCGCCATCGCCAACGATCCCGACCTACTCATCTGCGACGAACCGACCACCGCACTGGACGTCACCGTGCAGGCGCAGATCCTCGAGGTGTTGAAAACCGCGCGGGACGTCACCGGCGCGGGCGTGCTGATCATCACCCACGATCTCGGGGTGGTTGCCGAGTTCGCCGACCGCGCGCTGGTGATGTATGCCGGCCGCGCCGTCGAGGTGGCCACGGTCGGCGAACTGTACCGCGATCGCCGGATGCCCTACACCGCAGGGCTTCTCGGCTCGGTACCGCGACTCGATGCCCCACAGGGTGCGCGGCTGGTGCCGATTCCGGGTGCCCCGCCGTCGCTGGCGGCGCTGCCGCCGGGATGCCCGTTCGCACCGCGCTGCCCGCTGGCGATCGACGACTGCCGTGCAGCCGAGCCCGAACTGATCACGGTCGCACCGAATCACACCGCGGCCTGCATCCGGACCGAACATGTCAGCGGCCGCAGCGCCGCCGACATCTATGGCGTCTCCACCGCACCAAGAGCGAACGACCGGGCGCCCCAGGACGCTCCCGTCGTGTTGCGCGTCCAAAACCTGGTCAAGACATACAAACTGACCAAAGGGGTGGTGCTGCGCCGCACGATCGGCGAAGTGCGGGCGGTCGACGGCGTGAGCTTCGAGCTTCAACAGGGCCGCACATTGGGCATCGTCGGCGAATCCGGGTCGGGGAAGTCGACGACGCTGCACCAGATACTGGAACTGTCCCCGCCGCAGGCGGGTTCCATCGAAGTGCTCGGCTTGGACGTGGCCACCCTGACCACGAAAACCCGACGGGCTTTGCGCGGCGACGTGCAGGTGGTGTTCCAGGATCCGGTGGCATCGCTGGACCCACGGCTGCCGGTCTTCGAGGTACTGGCAGAGCCATTGGCCGCCAACGGCTTCGATAAGAAGCGTGTCGACGAACGGGTATCCGAGCTGTTGGGAATCGTCGGGTTGCGTCGCGAGGATGCCAGCCGTTATCCGGCCGAGTTCTCCGGCGGCCAGAAACAACGCATCGGCATCGCCCGTGCGTTGGCGCTGCAGCCCAAGATCCTGGCGCTCGACGAACCGGTGTCGGCGCTTGACGTGTCGATCCAGGCGGGCATCATCAATCTGCTGCTGGACCTGCAGGACCGGTTCGGACTTGCGTATCTGTTCGTCTCCCACGATCTGTCGGTGGTCAAACATCTCGCTCACCGAGTTGCGGTGATGTTCAAGGGCAAGGTGGTCGAACAGGGTGAAGGTGACCAGGTGTTCACCGACCCGCGCAATGACTACACCCGCAGGTTGCTGGCCGCAGTACCTCGACCCGAGCCCGACCGAGGCTAGAGTCTGTCGGATGATGCTCCGACGCTTAGCTGCGACCCTCCTCGTCGTCGGTCTCACCATCACCGCCTGCTCGAGCGGTGACCGGGGAGCACCCCCGGCCGGCGGTAACGCCGAAGTCGGAAAGACCAACGACATCAACCCGCAGGATCCTGCGACTTTGCGCCAGGGCGGCACTCTGCGACTGGCGATGGGCGGTTATCCGTCGAACTTCAACTCGTTGCACGTCGACGGCAACGAAGCCGATACCGGCGCGATGTTGCGGATGACGATGCCGCGCGCATTCCGGGTCGGCTCGGACGGATCCACAACGGTCAACACCGACTACTTCACCAACATCGAGTTGACCAGCGAGAGCCCCCAGGTCGTCACCTACACCATCAATCCCACGGCGGTCTGGAGCGATGGCGCGCCGATCACATGGGCAGACATCGCCTCCCAGATCAACGCGACCAGCGGGAAGAACAAGTCCTTCCGCATCGCCAGCACCAACGGCGCCGACCGTGTCGAGAAGGTGACGCGCGGTGTCGACGACCGCCAGGCCGTCGTCACGTTCGCCAAACCCTTCTCGGACTGGCGGGGGATGTTCGCCGGGAACACCATGCTGCTGCCCAAGAGCACGACCTCCGACCCGGAAGTGTTCAACAAGGGACAACTGGACCGCCCCGGACCCTCCGCCGGTCCGTTCATCGTCACCGACCTGGACCGCACAGCACAGCGGATCACGTTGAAGCGCAACCCGAAATGGTGGGGCACGCCACCGCTGCTGGACGGCATCACCTATCTGGTACTCGACGACAAAGCGCGCATCCCCGCCCTGCAGAACAACACGATCGACGCCACCGGATTGGTTTCGCTGCCCGAGTTGACGACCGCGCGGAACACCTCGGGTATCTCGATCCGGCGTGCGCCGGGGGCCAGCTGGTATCACTTCACGTTCAACGGTGCGCCGGGATCGATACTCGCGGACAAGGCGCTGCGGCTGGCGGTCGCCAAGGGCATCGACCGGCAGGCCATCGCCAACGTCACCCAACGCGGCCTCGTCGACAACCCGGTACCGCTGAACAACCACATCTTCGTCGCCGGGCAGGAGGGTTATCAGGACAACAGTGCCCCGGTGGCCTACGACCCGGAGAAGGCGAAGCAGGAACTCGATGCGCTCGGCTGGCGCCTCAACGGCCAGTTCCGCGAGAAGGACGGCCGCCAGTTGGTGATTCGCGATGTGCTCTTCGACGCGGACACCACGAAGCAGGTCGCCCAGATCGCGCAGAACAGCCTTGCCCAGATCGGTGTGAAGCTCGAGCTCGACACGAAGGGCGGCACCGGCTTCTTCACCAACTACATCATCCCCGGCGACTTCGACATCGCGCAGTTCAGCTGGGTCGGTGACGCGTTCTCACTGTGCTGCCTGAACCAGATCTACACGACCAACGCGGACAGCAACTTCGGCAAAATCAGCAGCCCGGAGATCGACGCGAAGGCCGACCAGACGTTCAACGAACTCGATCCCGCGAAGGCGCGCGAGCTGGCCAACGAACTCGACAAGATGATCTTCGACATCGGCTTCAGCCTGCCGCTGTTCCAATCGGCGGGCAACGTCGCGGTGCGAAGCAACCTGGCGAACTACGGACCGGCTGGCATCGGCGACCTGGACTACACCAAGATCGGCTTCACGAAGTAATCCGCCGCCGACGAGTTCAGTGTGCCCGCGAGTCCATGCGCCGCGCGCGCTGAACCCACGGGTCGGCGAGCATGCCGTTGACGACGCTCACGATCTGGGCGTCGGGGCCGAGACTGCGTCCCTGCAGCCGCAGCGCGACGGTCTCGATACGGTGCAAGAAGGCGTGGAACGCCTCCGCGGCGGACTCGGCATAGAGAGCAGCCGCATTTCTGGGAGAGTCGCCTGTGCCGCCTGCGGCGCTTTGCGATTCGTTGCACAGATACATTGCGTGCTCCTGCACGACCTGCGCCAGGGTCCGCATCAGATCAGCGTCGAGCGGGATGTCGGAATCGCCGTCATCGGCCATGCCGACTTCCAGCACGTAGTCGATCTGGTGTAACGCGTTGAGCGCGTTCTCGATATGCGCGGTTTCAGAACGGAACTCGAAGGGAGGGACCGGCATCGACAGCGTGCGCGCCGCCCGGGTCTGTGCTTGCCGGATCGCGTCGTCGGCAGCCGCATAGGCGCGCGCAACCTCGGCGTCGGCGGCCTCCCGGACGGCCGCCACCTCACCGGCAGCCCATCCGCGCGATGCGGCGTCCTCCGCCTCGGCGTCGGCGCGAACACGCACGAGCTCGCCGCGCAACTGCGCAGCCGCCCGTTCGGCGGCCTCACTTGCGGCCGTGCGCTCATCGGCCCTCTGCTGGGCACGCGTCTCCGCTGCGGCAGCCCGCTCACGGGCCGCCGCGACCTCGGCCTCGGCATCGGCGCGCACCTTCTCGAGCTCGGCGCGCCATTCCTGCACCGCCTGCTCGGCGGCCTCACTCGCGGCCGTGCGCTCCGTGACCCTCTTCTGGGCGCGAGCCTCAGCCGCCGTCGCCCGCTCGCCGGCCGCCGCCAGTTCGGCTTCGGCATCGGCGCGAACCTGCTCCAGCTCGCTGCGCAGCTGTTGCACACCCCGTTCGTGCGCTTCTGCGGCGGCCGCGCGCTCGGTCGTTCGTTCGGTTTCTTTCTGGGCAGCCTGCTGCCCGACCGTGCGGGCGTGTTCTCGCGCCGCAGCGGCGGTGCGTGATGACTCTTCGGCTTCGGCTCTGGCCGCCGCGGCTGCCGCCTCGGCGTCCAGCCTCGCCTGGTTCGCCTGACGTGACCGGGCTTCCGCCACGCGCCGCATGTGATCGGCCTCTACGAGTTGCATGAGCGGCGAAAGCTGTTGTCGCGCCGGTCCATTTCGTGCGCGGTGCTCGATGAGCTGACGCTCGGTCATCGCCGCGACGGCAACCAACTCTGCCGGGGGCGTCTTTCCGCGTCGTTCAGCGGCCGCCACCGCATCCGCTGCAGCCCGACGGGTCAGCGCGGCCCATTTCTCGGCGCTGAGGTCCGCGATATGCCGCATTGTCGTCGTCATTGTTTACGACGCCGTCCGCTTGCCATTTCAATTGTCGACGTGGAACTTTCATCGGCCGGCGCGGACTGCTTGTCGGGCTGTACCTCCGCGGCCTTGGCCGGCTCCTCCGTCGAAGCCGCCCGCGGCTGAGGGCTTCGTCCGCCCACCGCCGGGGAAGCGCTCGCGGCGAGCCCGGAAAGCGGCCCGGCCTGCTGCGCCAGGATGAGAGCGAATTGATTCTGATAGACCGTCACGGCGTCGGCGAGCGTTTCGTCTCCTAGCCGCTCGGCGTCGCGAAGCAATCCTCGCAGTGTCGCCATCGCGAGTTCCGGACCGAGGCCGAGAGTGGCTGCCTCACTGGCTGCTGGTTCCAGGCCTGCGGTCTTGACCAGCCACTTCAGTGTCGCCCAGCACTGCTGAGAGGCCAAAGCCTGCTTCTCGGCGTCGCGCGCTTCCTGATGATGGCGCTCGCGCTGCTCGAGGTCCCCATTGAGCCGCTTGCCCGCCCGCCTGCTCGCGTAAAGCACAGCACAGAAAACGATCAGTGCCGCGACCACTGCTGCCGCACCGGCGAAGCCCGGGGAGACGATGAACTCGCGCAGCGGCACTGGAGACTCCATTGCCTGCGGAATATTGGTCATCCGAATCATTCTGCCGTATCGGCGACCTCGGCCTGCGCGATCGGGTTCACGAAGTAACCCGCTGCACCACCCGCGGAATCACGGCAGGCAATACGGACTCCACGACCGCCGCTGCGCCGAGCGCCCCGACCAACAGCCGTACGCCCAGGCCGGCCGGCACGGCGTCCAGTTCGCCGGCGCGGGCAGGCAGGCCGGAATGGTCGCCGTCGACCACGGCCTCGACGATGTCGAGCGCCGCTCGCTCGCGGACGTCCAGCGCACTATGACCCGCCGTCGCCAGCTCGACCAGAACCGAATCGGGAATCAACGACACGATCTCCTCGGCGACCGCCCGCGGCGTGATCAGGTCCCGGCCACCGGAGATGACGGCCGTGGGCCACCTGAATTTCGGCATCTCGGCTGCGAGGTCGTAGGGCTCGGCTTCGAATTCCAAGGGGGCAGTGGCGAATTCGCGGAATGCGACGGCCGGGTCCAGCGGCTTGCCGTCCGGTATCGCACCGTAGTTCAATTCACGAAACCCGATGCGGCCGACCAAGTCCGGCTCGTGGCGGTACGGCGCTTTGCGCTCGAACAGCAGTCTTGCGGCCTGATCGAGGACGGTCCACAATCCTCGTCGGCCCCGCAGCAGAAGGTCGAGTTGGCGGGTCAACAGCGCCGGTCCGGCGAGACCGTAGACCGCTGCAGTCAGCTGTCCCGCCGCGGGAGTGAGAATTCCGGCGTCGACGAGCTTTCGCACCTTCGGCGCCAGTTCGGCGGCCTCGGGCTCGTCGCCGTCCCAGAGCACGCGACGGGTTTCGTCTCGCACGGCGTCGATGTCATGCGCCGAAAGCAGCGGCGAGTCGAGAACCATCGCATGTACCCGATTCGGATGGCGCACACCGACTCCCGCGGCCAGATAGGTGCCGTACGAGGTTCCGTAGACGACCGCCTTGTCGACCTGGGCGTCGTCGAGCACGGCGGCGATGTCCTGCACGGCCTGCTCGATGGTGAGGGCTTCGGGGGGCAGATCGGCGCCGCGGTCGTCGTGGCGGGACATGCCGACGCCGCGGTGGTCGATCATGATGACGTCGATGCCCCTGGCCGCGGCGTGCCTGCGCAGCCCCCGATACAGCGCGACCGACGCCGCGCCTGGCCCGCCGGGAATGACGACCAGTGGAGTCATCGACTTGCGGCCGGAACGGACGTAGTAGAGGTCGAACTCGTCATCCCGGTCGGGCGACACCGGTCGCCGCACCGGCCGCACGCCCGGCAAAGCGGCCAATTTGTCGTGCGCACGGCGACGTTTGGCGTTCATCGTCATCGTCGACCATTCTGCCCCCGCCGGTAATAGAGTCGCGGAACAGGTCGACGACGGGGACGCAGTGAACTTGGAGCAGTTCTTCCAGCGGGCGACGCAGGCGTTCGAGGTGTTGGGCGTTTCGTCGATGGTGTTGGGCACCGGCTATGCCATCGGCCTCGCCGCATTCACATGGAGGCGAACCGGCGGAGCACGCGCCTTCAAGACACTGCGCAATGCGATCGGCGGCGCGATCCTGCTCGGCCTCGAACTGCTGGTCGCGGCCGACATCGTCAAGACCGTCACGTCGAAGCCGTCGCTCACCGACGCCGCCATCCTCGGGGTGATCGTGCTCATCCGCACGGTTCTCAGCTTCACCATCGAAGTGGAGATCGACGGAGTGGCGCCGTGGCGCAAGGCCGCCACGACGGGTCCCGAGGTGCTGGCGCGGACCACACGCACGGCCCGATCGCCGTCCGGTCCCGGTGTCTAGCCGCCGCGGATGAGGTCGGAAGCCTTCTCGCCGATCATCACACTGGGGGCGTGGGTGTGCCCGCGGACGATCGCAGGCATCACCGATGCGTCGGCGACCCGCAGACCGTCGACGCCGCGCACCCGTAGTTGCGGGTCGACCACACTCGCGTCGTCGCGACCCATTCGGCAGGTGCCGACGGGATGGTAGAGCGTCTGCGAACACCCGTTGATCGCCGCTTCCAACGCCTCCTCGTTCAAACTGGTCACACCGAGCGGGCGGGCGATCCTGCCGATCACACGGCTCAGGGCGGGTGATTGGGCGATCCGAGCGCTCATTTGCAGTCCCGACACCAACGCGGCCCGGTCCGCGCCTGCGTCGTCGCTGAGGTACTGCGGGTCGATGCTCGGCTTGTCCAAGGGATCAGCCGATCTCAGCGTGATACTGCCGCGGCTGCGCGGTTTCACCAGAATCGGCCCCATAACCACGGCGTGCCGGTCGTACGGGTCGCCGATTCCCTGGTCGAAGAACGGCGCGGGCGCAAAGATCAGTTCCAGGTCCGGCACGTCTAGGTCCGGCCGGCTGCGGACGAAGCCGTAAGCCTCACCGACATTCGATGTGAGCATGCCGCGTCTGCGAAGCAGGTAGTTCGCCAACTCCAACGGCTTCTCGGCGGCGAACAGTGAGTCCTCGGCAACGTCGAAGCCGACTGGTACCGCGAGGTGGTCCATCAGGTTCTGGCCCACCTCGGGCACATCGGCCACCACGTCGATGCCGTGCCGGGTGAGTTGCCCGCGATCACCGATACCGGAAAGCATCAGCAGCTGCGGGCTGTTCACCGCCCCGCCCGCCAGCACCACCTCCCGGCGCGCTCGCACCACGCGGCGCTGACCGAGCTGGTCGAACTCGACTCCCACTGCGCGCCGTCCGTCGAACAGCACCCGGGTCGCGGTGGCCTCGGTCTGCAGGGTCAGATTCGGCCTGCGCAGCGCGGGCTTGAGGTAAGCGTCCGCCGTGCTCCACCGCGCGCCCCGGCGCTGGGTGACGACGGTCTCGCAGAAGCCCTCGGGCGCATCACAATTGGGATTCTCGACGTCGTACCCGCATTCCTGGACCGCTCTCAGCCACGCGGTGGTCGAACTACGCGGGCTGCGCTGCGGTGAGATGACGAGCGGGCCGGCTTCGATCTTCGCGAAGTACTTCGACACGTGCGCGAAGTCCCAGTCCCCGCCCGCGAGCGCACCCCATTCGTCGTAGTCGGCGGCGAATCCGCGCACCCACATCATCGCGTTCATCGATGACGACCCGCCGAGCATTTTGCCTCGGGGCCAATAGATCTCGCGCCCGTCGAGCTGCTTCTGCGGCTCGGTCGAGTAGTCCCAGTCGACCTCGCTGCGGAACAATTTCGAAAACGCCGCGGGGATGCGAACGAACCTGTTCTTGTCCTTGGGGCCCGCCTCGAGCACCACGACCGAAGCGGCCGGATCGGCGCTGAGCCGATTGGCGAGCACCGATCCGGCCGAACCTGTTCCCACGACGATGTAGTCGGCTTCCACCCGCCGGAGTTTATGAGGTGACGCCGTCCTTCGTGGCGAGTTCCCCCGGGCACGGAGGCGGTGAAGCAACCGCCTCGCCGTCGGTGCCTGCGCTTTCACCTCCGCTCGCCGAGGCAGCTTCTCGCGCGGGGAGTAACACGGCCACCGCGGCCGCCGCGCCGAGTGCGATCGCGGCACACAGCAGGGAGCCGATCTGGAGCCCATCCAAGAACGCGGTGTTCACGGCGTCGCGAACGTCGCGGATCGAGCCGGACGAAAGCTGGGTGATGACCTGCTGGGCTGCCGCCATCGACCGTTCCATGGCGGTGCGAACGCCATCGGGCAGTGTCGCGATCACGGAATCGGCGGCGAGCCGATCGGAGTACACCGAAGCGAACACGCTGCCGACGATCGCAACCCCGAGCGTGCCGCCGAGTTCGCGCGTGGTGTCGTTGACGGCCGAACCGACGCCTGCCTTGTCGGCAGGCAGCGAACCCATGATGGCCTCGGTGGCAGGCGCCGTGGTCAGGCCCAGGCCGCCGCCGAGCAGGACCATCTGCCCCGCGATCACCAGGTACGGCGTAGCCGCGTCAACAGTGGACGCCCAGGCAAGTCCGGCTGAGAACATCGCGAGTCCTCCGCTGACGACCACGGTAGTACCGAACCTTTCGACGATGCGGGGACCGAAGGCACTGCCCAGAGCGATCGACACGGCGACCGGAAGCAGCCGAACACCGGTCTCGAATGCGCTGTAGGACTTGACGAATTGGAAGTACTGGGTGATGACGAAGATGAAGCCGAAAAGCGTCAGAAATCCTGCGGTGACGGCCAGACTGCCGCCCGAGAATCGACGGTTCGCGAATACCGATACGTCGAGCATCGGATGCGCACGGCGACGCTCCCACGAGGCGAATGCGACAAGAACGGTCGCGGCGACGGCGAACCCGACGAGAGTGTGCGCACTGCTCCAGCCCCACTTGGGGGCTTCGATGACGGTGTAGACGAGGGCGGTCACCCCGACCGAGGACAGAATCAGGCCGCCCACGTCGACCGGCGGTGTGGCCGGGTCGCGTGACGTCGGAACAAAAAGGTATCCACCGGCGATCGCCACGGCGGCGACCGGAACGTTGACCCAGAAGATCGATCCCCATGCGAAGTGCTCGAGCAGCCAACCACCGGTGATCGGGCCGACGGCCACACCGACGCCCACCATCGCCGCCCACAGGCCGATGGCCTTCGCCCTGGCGGCGGGATCGCTGAAGATGTTGGTGATGAGGGCCAGCGTCGTCGGGAAGATGACCGCGGCGCCGATACCCATCGCCGCCCGGGCCGCGATCAGGCCGTCCGCCGTGGTCATCTGCGCCGCGACGGCAGAGGTGATGGCGAAGACGGCAAGGCCGGAACTCAGCCAGCCGCGCCGGCCATAGCGATCGCTCAGGCTGCCCGCCGACAGCAGCAGACCCGCCATTACGAGGGTGTACGCGTCGACGATCCACTGCAGTTGCGCGGTGTCGGCGTCGAGTTCGCGCGACAGCGTGGGCAGGGCGACGTTGACGACGGTGGCGTCGACGCTGATGACGAACACGCTCAGGCAGATGACGAGCAGCGCGGCGATCGGGCGATCGCGGATAACAGGGGGGCGTGGGTCTGTAGTCATAGGGCGAACCGTAAACCTCATAGACAAGATTTTCAAGCAATAGAACTTTAAACTTGTCGAATACGGTAGGTTGTCCGTATGGCCGCCCGGAAGAGCTACAACCAGAACTGCCCGATAGCGCGGGGCCTGGATCTGCTCGGCGAGCGATGGACCTTGCTGATCCTGCGAGAGCTGATCGGAGGCGCCCGCAGATACAGCGACCTGCGCGCCGAGCTTCCTGGCATCGCGACCAACCTGCTCGCCGACCGGCTGCGGGAACTGGAAGTGTCAGGCGTGGTCGACCGCACCGAGCTACCACCGCCCATCGCCCGCACCGTGTACACCCTCAGCGAGGTCGGCTGGCGCAAGGTTCCCCCGGTCATCGGCGCCATCGCCACATTCGGCCTGGACCTGATCGAACCGGACGCCAGCGCCTTGACTCCGTTGAACGGCTTCCTGGCCGGGATCCTGTTGGCGTTCGACCCCGCCCGCGCCGCGGACCTGGCGGCAACCTACCGGGTCGACATCGATGGGCGCCGTTTCGAATTCGGCGTGCGTGACCGCAACCTGACCGCTGCACGGATGGAACCGGCGATCACGGTCGCCGCGACGGCGGCCGACCTGATCACCGCCAGGCTCGGCTCGACGGCCGCCGAGCGTAAGGCCGCGCTGCGGCGGGTGAAAGTCGACGGCGACCCCGATGGGATCAACGCCATGCGCAACGCGTTCAGGTTGGCCGGCGACCCAGGCTTGGCGGTCGCCACCTAGGTGGCAGCTAAGCGGACAGTTCGATGTGGTGCGCGGCGCCGACGCTTCTGTAGCGCTCCGGGCTGCAGGTCAACACAATGACCTGGCCGTCGCTGCCGACGGCATCGAACACCGCGCCCATCTTGATCAACCGGTCGGGGTCGGTGAAGCCGAGCGCGTCGTCGATGACGACGGGAACGCTGTCCTCCTTGGCGACCATGGCGGCCCCTGCCAGCCTTGCCACAATGCCCAGCTGCTCCTTCGCGCCGCCGGACAGCGAGTCGTAGGGAACGGTGCGTCCCGACAGCGTGCGACTGCAGATCCGCAGCTGGGCGTCGACCTCGACTTCGAAGGTGTCCCCGAAGACGATGCGGCCCAGCCGCTCGACCTGATTGCGGAACGGGTCCACGTAGCGCAGCCGGGTGGCGTCACGATGCCGGGCCATCACCGAGCGCAGCAGCTGTGCGGCCCGCGCCCGCCGGTGCACCCGCAGGTATTCGGCTTCGGCATGCTCGCGTTCGGTTTCGGCGGCGTCGAGCTGGCATTTGCGTCCCTCGGTCCCGTACACCTTGAGCTGTGCGGTCACCAGCCGCAGTGCGTCGGCGACCTCGTCATGACGACCACACAGCGCGTCGACGCGCCGCAGCGCCTCGTCCAGTGCGGCGGTAACGGTATCCGGTGCGCAGCGGGCGAGTTCGCCGCCGAGGTCTGCGACGAGGCCGGTGGCGCGCCGCGACTTGTCCGTGTCGGCCTCGGCCCGCACGAGAAGCTCGTCGTCGGTCGCGGCGGCGCGCTGCTGTGTCAGGCGTTCCCGTCCCACGGCGAGCTCCGCATAGCACGCCGTCAGCTTCTCGCGGGCAACACCGGCGTGAGTCGCCCTCTCCCCCAAGCGCTTTGCCGCTGCCTCGGCCACCTTCCGATGGGTCTCGCAATCGGCGATGGCCTTGCGCTGCGCTGCGCTGGCTTCGTTGAGCTCGACTCGGGCGCTCGCCGAATCGGCTGGGCCCGTCGTGTCACCGCGGTGTGCGATGTCGCCGTTGCGCAGCTCGGCGAGCCGCGCGCGGAGCGCATCGACGTCGTCGTCCCCGATGAGGCCATTGGCGGTCGCCGTCGACCTGTCGCGCGCTCCGACCAGTTCCCGGCGCCGCTGATCGACGGCGCGCGCCTGCGCGACACCGTCGACTTCGGCGGCTGCCAGCGCAGTCGTCAGAACGTCCTGTGCCGCATCGAGTTTGGCTTGCGTGTCGGCGGCGGGAGCGCCGGGCACCACCCGCACGGTGAGCACACCCGGCACGTCGATGTCCGTCGTTGTGGTGGCGTTCGCCGACCAGGCGCCGCCGGCTTCCAGGGTGACCGGTTGCCCGCCGACCTGCAGCTCGACGCCTGCGACCGCGACGACCTCGATGTGCGCCGACGCCAGCTCGGCCTGACCGGCGGCGCGTTCCACGGCGGCCGCCGCGGTCTCGACGTCGCGCATCGACGCGTCGGTCAGCGCTATCGGCGCGAGTTCGCGCTCGGCGTGCTCGATCTCGCGCCGTGCGGCGTCGATCTTCGTCAGCCGGCTGGACAGCCGGTTGGCCTCGTCCCGGTCCGACAGCTGCTCTACGGCGCGGCGAGCGGCCTCGACGCGGGCCTGACTGGCCTGCAGGAAAGCACGGGCCTCTTCGGCGGCGGTCTCCGCGGCCTCCTGAACCTCGTTGGCGGTGAGTTCGTCGTCGTGGGCCTGCGCGGCCGCTCTCTCCAGCTCGGCGACCGCGGCGGCGCGCTCATTGACGTCGGCCTGCAGCCTGCGCCGCTCGGTCAGCGCCGAGACGGACGCTTCCAGCGTGGCAACGGCGGCCGCGGCGACCACTTCCGCCTGCTTGAGCTGTTGAGTCAGCGCCGCGACCTCTTCGGCAGCGGTTCGCGCGGCGGCCAGCTTCGTGACCGCTTCCGCGCGCTCACCTGCCAGCCGCTCGAGTTCCGCGGTGAGCGTGGCGTGCGTGCGTACCGCGTCGTCGACCTCGGCGACCGCGGCCGCGCAGCGGGCCACCTCGTCGTCGGCATCTCGCATGCGTTTCGTCGCGGTGGCCCACTCGCCGGTCGGGCGGCCGGTGGGCGTGAAGTACCGCAGGTACTCGGCGTCGATGCGGTCGATCAGCTGGGGGCACCTCCCGCTTGCTGGCGACGGCTCGGCGCCAGAGAGCTGGACCGCTTCACCGGCGGCCACGTCGAGCGCCCGGGACAGCGCGTCGCATCCCGACAAGTCCACCGCGGACGTCGATGCCGCCTGCAACACACGTTGCGCCTGCCACAGCGTCACGTCGACGGTTTCGTCGAGGATCGCCCGCACCCGGTCGTGTGCCTCGTCGCCGGTCAGCTGTTCGCGCCGCGGCGCCAGCACCGTGAGCGCGGTCTCCGCGCGTTTGTGGAACCGCTTGCGGTAGACGAACCGGTAAGGGCCGGTACTGATTTCGGCGGTGATCTCGGCGCCGACGTCGGCGTGGGTCGGCTTGACCTGTTTGACTTCCTTCTTCGTCGACCTGTCCTTGGCGTCCAGCAGCAGATCCAGCGCCTCGATCATCGACGACTTGCCGATCTCGTTGGCGCCGCAGACCACCACCACCCCGTGGTCGGGGAATTCGATCTCGCGGTGGGTGATGCCGCGGTAGTTGGTCAGGGCGAGCCTGTGCAGCTTCATGCGACACCCCTGTCGACAAGACGCAGCAGAAGTGCGAGAGCCGCCCTGGCATCGTCGGCGTTTTCGCCGTCGGAGCGCGCCGCGGCCACCAGTTCGTCGACGGCCGCGGCGGCGAAACCGCCGATGCCGAGGTCGTCGAACTCGCCGTCGGCCGGGATCACCGCGATCTCGGACTGCCGCTCCCACCGGCCGAGCGCCGCGAACAGTCGCGCGTACTTGTCCAGGCAGGCATCCAACGTCGCCTTGTCGGTCACCGTGAGCGATCCGGTGAGTGCCAGCCGAACGACGGTGCGCTCCTTGTCGGACAGCAGATCGAGGTTGATGTCGAGGTCGGCGACGTCGCGGCTGCTGTCCACCGCGTGACGCAGGGTGACGAAGCGCCAGCGGCCCACCCGCCGCGCCTCGACACTGGCGGGCCTGCCCGGGTCGGCCTCGTCGATGTCGACCAGCAGCACATGGCCGGGGTCGGGTTCGATGTCGTCGTAGTTGGTGACTTCGGGCGACCCCGAATACCAGATGCGGCCCGTCGTCCCGACCTGCATGCGAGAGTGCTTGTCGCCCAGAGCGACATAGTGCACCGCGCCGCGCTCGATCGCCGCTTCCACCGACGCGAGTTCGATCAGGGACGGCCGGTCCTTGTCGGGAACGAAGATGTCGACAGCGCCATGGCCGACCACGATGCGCGTGGTTCCGTCGGCAGGCAGATCGCTGAGAACCCCGGCGAGGAGGTCGGTGGTCGGCGCCTTCGAAGTCCACGGCGCAGCAACGATTTCCAGGCCGGGGCGCACTTCGTGCACACCAGGGCGATCGAAGACCGTGACGTTGTCCGGGCGTTCGGCGGTGAACAGCGCGCTGGTGTACACCGACGACGCGTCGAGCGGATCGTGGTTGCCCGGCAGCAGGTAGACCGGAACACCGATCGCCCGCATGGCCTCGAGCGACTGACTGACGATCCGCGGCGCCAGCTGGTTGTGCTCGAACACGTCGCCGGCCACCACGACGAACTCAGCACCCGCCTCGTCGGCCAGGCCACCCAGCCCAGCCACGGCATCGCGCCGGGCGGCCGAATACCGTGGCTGCGCCTCGCCGTTGAGGAAGTACCGGGTCATCCCGAGCTGCCAGTCGGCGGTATGCACGAATCTCACTTCGACCCTCCTCCCGTGCCGCATCTTTGCTAGGTGTGGCGAGTGTAGGTCCGGTCGCCGACAAGACCCGGGACGCGCGTCGGCATGCCCTACGGTTGACGCGTGACCGACCGCTACCGCACGCTGCTGTTGCTTCGGCATGCGAAGTCGGATTATCCGGCCGGGGTGGCCGACCATCAGCGCCCGCTGGCCGCGCGGGGACAGCGGGAGGCGGCGCTGGCAGGAGACTGGTTGCGCGCTCACGTCCCCGCCGTCGACGCGGTGCTGTGCTCGACGGCCACCCGCACCCGTGAGACGCTGGCTCGCACGCGGATCGACGCGCCGGTCAGCTATGTCGACCGGCTGTACGACGCAACGCCGGGAGTGGTGATCGATGAGATCAACGGTGTCGATTCTGAGGTAGCGACCCTGTTGGTGATCGGCCACGAACCCGCGATGTCATCGGTGGCACTGGGGCTTGCGACCCCGGAAGGCAGCAACACGACTGCGGCCGAACACATCTCGACGAAGTTCCCGACGTCGGCAATCGCGGTGCTGCGCACCGCCGAACCCTGGGAGCAGCTGACGCTCAGCAGCGCCGCGCTGGTCACGTTCCATGTGCCCCGTTGAACTCTCTCCCCCTACCCTTCGGGAGGGTGGGCCCACAGCTTGCTAGGGGAGTGCCCCCACGCGCGAGCGCGCGTCGGCGTCAGGAGCTGGTGGCCAGCGTCAGCTCCATCAGCTTGAGGGCCATCCCGCATGCGTCGATGCCCGGCTGCTGCGGGTTGACCCACCAGCCCACCACGCCACCCGCATCGCTGGCCACGCCGCACGCGCCGTTCGGGTCGTTGGGATGCATGACGATCGAGGGAACGCCTGCGATCGCGCGGCTCTCGACCTTGTACCCGAGCTGGTCGGCGGTCTTGCGCTCGTTGTCCAGGCTGCCCTGTTCGAACCAGAACCGGGTGATGTCGATCAGCCCGGCGGGGTTGGCGGCCTGCCAGCGGCACACCGCGCCGACGAAGGTGCTCTGAATATCGAGCGGGTCGGCACCGACCGTTTTGGCCAGGATGTCCTCGGTGAGAACCTCACACTCTTTGAGGAGGTTGGGATACTGCTTCTGCGAGTTGTCGTTGCGCGGCACGTCGCCGGAACCGGCCTTGGCTGCGGTGCCCTCAACGGTTCGCGAACATCCGACCAGCATCGTCACCACGGCGAGCACGGCGACGATCGCGGCGGCCAGCCGGTGCACTGACCCGGTCATTTGGCGTTCACAATCGTTTGACGGGTCAACTCTTTGGCCACGTCGCACGGATCCGGGAAGGGCTTCGCCGAGAAGCTGATCGACCACTCGATGAAGTCGTCGTCGTACTGGATGCCGATCTCGCAGAGGTTCTGCCCCAACGTCGGGTCCTGGCCTATGGCGATGAAGCCGTCATGGCCCTCGATGTTGATGGGGTCGACGCTGCTCCGGGAGAGCTCTTCGGTCTTGCGCTCGCGCCCGATCGGGCTGCCGCGGTACCAGGTGAACGAGAAATGCGGGCCGAGGATGCCGCCGCCGGCCAGCCACTGGCATCCGACCGAATTCTTGGCCGTGTTGACCAGGCCCGGCACGCGGCTCTGCTCGGCCATCGTCTGGTCGCTGATACCGCCGCACTGGGGGAAGAAGGGGCCGTGCTTGACTCCCTGCGCGGTCCCTGGACCCCCCGACGGGTCGGGCGACGACGAGTTCGAGCCCGAGGAGCAAGCCGCCAACATCGGGATCAGGACGGCCGCTGCGACGGCCAGCCGCTTCACGTTGCCGGGGATCACAGCGCACACTGTAGCGGCAGCCACCAAGGTCATCCTGAGAGACACGCTGACCTGCCTTTTTCTCGTTCAGAGCGGGTCTCGGGGCGTCGACAACCCGACAGGATGGTGTGCGAAAGTAGCTGGATGCTCCTGGCCCTGCTGCGGCAATATGTGCGGCCATATCGCTGGCTGCTCATCACCGTCGCGGTGCTGCAGGTGATCAGCACACTCGCGTCGCTGTATCTGCCGACGGTCAACGCTGCGATCATCGACGACGGCGTGGCCAAGGGCGACACGCGCACCATCGTCGAGCTCGGCGGGGTGATGCTCGCCGTCACCGGACTGCAGGTGCTGTGCGCCATCGGCGCGGTGTACTTCGGCTCGCGCTCCGCGATGGGTTTCGGTCGCGATCTGCGGTCGGCGATCTTTCACCACGTGACCGGGTTCTCGGCCGCCGAGACCGCACGCTTCGGCGCACCGACTCTGCTGACCCGCACCACCAACGACGTCCAGCAGGTGCAGCTGCTGGTGCAGCTGACGTGCACGATGCTCATCACCGCGCCGATCATGTCGATCGGCGGCATCTTCATGGCGGTGCACCAGGACGCCGGGCTGTCGTGGCTGCTGCTTGTCAGCGTTCCCGTGCTGGCGCTGGCGAACTACTGGATCGTGTCGCATCTGCTGCCGATCTTCCGCAGCCTGCAGCGGCTCATCGACGGCATCAACCGGGTGATGCGCGAACAGCTGTCGGGTATCCGGGTGATCCGCGCCTTCGCCCGAGAGCCGTTCGAGCGCAGCCGATTCGCCGAAGCGAACCAGGCGCTGTCCGATACCGCCTTGACGGCGGGCCGTTGGCAGGCGCTGATGCTTCCGGTGACCACGCTGGTGATCAACGTCTCCAGCGTCGCGCTGATCTGGTTCGGCGGGCATCGCATCGATGAGGGCGAGATGCAGGTCGGGTCATTGATCGCGTTCCTGTCCTACTTCATGCAGATCTTGATGGCCGTGCTGCTGGCGACGTTCATCCTGGTGCTGGTGCCGCGGGCTGCGGCCTGTGCGGAACGGATCACCGAGGTGTTGTGCACCGAGCCGGTGATCACCAGTCCCGCCGAGCCCGTCCGGCCGGCATCGGTCGACGGGGCGATCAGCCTGCGCGACGCCACGTTCTGCTATCCGGGCGCCGATCGTCCTGTGCTGCAGAACGTCTCGCTGACGGCCGGGCCCGGCACGACCACCGCCATCGTCGGGTCCACCGGTTCGGGCAAGTCGACGCTGGTATCGCTGATCTGCCGGATGTACGACGTCACCTCCGGATCTGTGCGCATCGACGACGTCGACGTGCGGGACTACGACACCGAACAGCTGTGGTCCGCGATCGGCCTTGTGCCGCAGCGGGGTTACCTGTTCTCCGGCACCGTCGCCGAAAACCTGCGCTACGGCAAGGCCGACGCCACCGACGACGAGATGTGGGAGGCGCTGCGGGTGGCGTCGGCCGACGGCTTCGTCTCTTCCCACGCCGACGGCCTCGACATGCCGGTCGCCCAGGGCGGCATCAACTTCTCGGGCGGTCAGCGGCAGCGATTGGCGATCGCCCGCGCTGTGATCCGTCGACCGGCCATCTACTTGTTCGACGACGCGTTCTCGGCGCTCGACGTGCACACCGACGCCCGGGTCCGGTCGGCGCTGAGCGAGGTGTCCGCCGACGCCACGGTCGTCATTGTGGCGCAAAGGATCTCGACGGTGGCCGCGGCCGATCAGATCATCGTCGTCGACGACGGCGAGGTGGTGGGCACAGGAACCCACGAGTCGTTGCTGCTCGACTGCCCCACCTATGCCGAGTTCGCCGACTCGCAGGCAATCGGAGCCGGCGTCGGAGGCACTCCATGACACAGCCGCTGGGGCGCCCGATCCGTGGCATGGTGCAGGCGCCGACGGAGCGTTCCCGCGACTTCAAGGGCTCCGCGATGCGGCTGGTGAAGCGGTTGACCCCGCAGCGCGGCCCGACTGCGGCGGTGCTCCTGCTCGGTGTCGCAGGCATCGCGCTCGGGGTGATCGGTCCGCGCATCCTCGGGCACGCCACCGATCTGTTGTTCAACGGTGTGATCGGCCGGGAACTGCCTGCGGGCCTGACCAAGGAACAGGCAATCGACGCGGCCAGGGCTCGCGGTGACAACACGTTCGCCGATCTGTTGTCGGGCATGAACGTCGTTCCGGGCCGCGGCGTGGACTTCGCCGCGATCGGCCGCACGCTTCTGTTGGCTCTGGCGTTGTATCTAATTGCGGCGCTGTTTATTTGGGTCCAGGCGCGGCTGCTCAACGTGGTGGTGCAGCGCACCATGGTCGCGCTGCGGTCCGACGTGGAGGACAAGCTGCACCGGCTGCCGCTGTCGTATTTCGACACCAGGCAGCGAGGCGAAGTGTTGAGCCGTGTCACCAACGACATCGACAACATCTCGACCTCGCTGTCGATGACGATCAGCCAGCTGCTCACGTCACTGCTGACCGTCGTCGCCGTGCTGGTGATGATGTTGACGATTTCACCGATGCTGGCGCTGCTCACGGTCGTCACCGTGCCGTTGTCGTTGTTCGTGACGCGAGAGATCGCGCGCCGTTCGCAGCGCCTGTTCGTCGCGCAATGGCGTAACACCGGGCGGCTCAACGCCCACATCGAAGAGACCTACAGCGGCTTCAACCTGGTCAAGACCTTCGGCCACCGGGCGCTGGCAGAAGAGCAGTTCCGCGAGCGCAATGACGACGTCTACCACGCCAGCCGCGGCGCGCAGTTCTTCTCGGGCCTCGTCGGGCCCGCCACCACGTTCATCGGCAACCTGAGCTACGTGGCGGTGGCGGTGGTCGGCGGCATCCAGGTGGCGACCGGCCAGATCACGCTCGGCAGTATCCAAGCGTTCATCCAGTACGTGCGGCAGTTCAATCAGCCGCTGACCCAGGTCGCGGGCATGTACAACACCCTGCAGTCCGGGATAGCCAGTGCGGAGCGGGTGTTCGACCTGCTCGACGCAGAGGAGGAAACGCCGGACAGGTCCGAACCCCTGCCCTCGCCCGACGGACAGCGCGGCCGGGTGGAGTTCGAGAACGTCAACTTCGCCTACCGGCCGGGCACCCCGGTCATCGAGGACCTGTCACTGGTCGCCGAACCCGGCAGCACGGTCGCGATCGTCGGCCCGACCGGTGCGGGCAAGACCACGCTGGTCAACCTGCTGATGCGGTTCTACGACGTCGATTCGGGCCGAATTCTGGTCGACGGTATCGACATCGCGTCCGTCACTCGGGAGTCGCTGCGGTCGCGGATCGGGATGGTGCTGCAGGACACCTGGCTCTTCGGCGGCACGATCTACGACAACATCGCCTACGGCCGCCCGGATGCCCACGAAGACGAGGTCGTCGATGCGGCGCGCGCCGCCTACGTGGACCGGTTCGTGCACACGCTGCCCGACGGATACGACACCCGGGTCAGCGACGACGGAGGCAGCGTCAGCGCAGGTGAGAAGCAGCTGATCACCATTGCTCGCGCGTTCCTGGCTCGCCCGCAGCTGCTGATCCTCGACGAGGCGACCAGTTCTGTGGACACCCGAACCGAGCTGCTCATCCAGCACGCGATGGTCGAGCTGCGCCGCGACCGGACCAGCTTCATCATTGCCCACCGGCTGTCGACCATCCGCGACGCCGATCAGATCCTGGTGATGGAGGACGGCAGGATCGTCGAGCGCGGCAGCCACGCCGAACTGCTGGCGCGGCACGGCGAATACTGGTCGATGGCGCAGGCCTAACCTGAAAAGAGCGATGCGCTTAACGGCGCCAACGGCTGAGCGGGTCGGACAGTATGTCCCCATGAGCACCAACACGGTGCACACGTTCTGCCGGTACTGCCTCGCGTCGTGCGGCATCGAGGTCACGGTCGAGGACAACCGGGTCACCAAGATCTCGGCTGACAAGCAGAATCCCCACACCTGGCGGGACTTCTGCGCCAAGGGTCGCAGCGCCAACCAACTCGTCGAGCACCCACGCCGCATCCTGAACCCGATGCGTCGCGTCGGCGACACGTATGTCGAGACCACGTGGGACGAGGCCATCGCCGACATCGCGGCGGGAATGAACGCGGTGATCGACACCGGCGGGCCCGATGCGGTCGGCGCCTACTACGGCAATCCCGCGGGCTTCTCGTCGTCGAACATCATCTTCTACAACGCTTTGCTGGACGCGATCGGTACGCATAACCGGTACTCCGTCGGCTCCGTGGATCAGAACGCGATGCATGTGGTGGCCTCCGCGATGTACGGCTCTATGCTGATGGCCCCGGTGTCCGACATCGACAACTGCGATTACTTCCTCCTCGTCGGCACCAATCCCGCTGTCAGCGCATGGAATTGGTTGGAGACGGTGCCCGGCGGATGGAAGCGGGCACTCGAGCGGCGACGGCAGGGCGCGAAGATCGTCGTCGTCGATCCCCTGCACACCGAGACCGCCGAGAAGTCCGACGTGCACCTCGCCGTTCGGCCAGGACAGGACTGGGCGCTGCTGTTGGCGATGGTCAAAGTGGTGCTCGAGGAGGGCTTGGAGCACAAACAGGACTGCGCCGACCTCGCCACCGGCGTCGGCGAACTGCGAGCGCTCGTCGCCGACGCCGATCTCGACGACCTCGCGCTGCGTTGTGATGTCCCCCGAGCGGAAATCGAGCAGACGGCACGAGATTTCGCCACCGCCCGTGGTGCGATGGTGGTGACCCGCACCGGCGTCTCGATGCATCTCGCCGGAACTGTCGCCGAGTGGCTCGGGCACGTACTCAACGTCATCACCGGCCGGATGGACCGCCCGGGCGGCCGGCGCTACGAGCCGGGCTACGTCGACGCCGTCGGGCTGTCCGCATTGATCAAGGCGAAGCCGCACTCCAGCCGGCTGCGGGGCCGTCAAATGGTCGCGGGCGCAGACGCACTCAGCGAATTGCCCGACGAGATAACCACTGCCGGGCCCGGCCAGATCCGTGCGATGGTGATCAACTGCGGCAACCCGGTGGTGTCCGGGCCTGACGGCGCGAAACTCGACGGTGCATTCGAACAGCTGGACCTGTTGGTGGCCATCGACTTCGTGCAGCGCGAAAGCCATCGGCATGCGCACTCGCTGCTGCCCGCCGTGCACTGGCTGGAACGCGACGACCTCCTCGCGTTCACCAGCAACATGCACGACGAGCCGTATCTGCAGTTCGGGGCGAAGGCCGTCGATCCCCCGCCGGGCGCGCGACAGGAGTGGCGAATCTTCACCGACCTCGCCATCGCCATGAAGAAGCCGCTGTTCAAGGCGCGAGGGCTGAACGGCTTCATCATCGGAACCCGGCGGGCAGCCCGCCTCACCCGAATGCCGGGCCTGGAATTCGGGCCCCACTGGATCGACCGGCTGGTGGTGGCCACCAGTCGAAAGATCAACGGCCGCAGGGTCAAATGGCGTGACGTCTTGGCGCACCCGCACGGCTGGGTGTTGGGTCCGCGGGAATTCGGGCACTTCAGGGACGCATTGCGAACAGACGACAAGAAGGTGCATGCCGCGCCACCCGAGTTCGTCGAGCGCGCACGTGATCTGCTCGCCGAACCGCATCCGACGGCGCCGGATGGTTATCCGTTCCAGCTGGCGAATCGGCGCAATCGCCACTCGATGAACTCGTGGCTCAACGAGTTGCCGGGCCTGCATCCGGCGGGCAGGAAAAACGAGGTTGTGATCAATCCGGATGACGCGGCGGCGCTCGGTGTCGGCGACGGCGACCGGGTGCGGGTGTTCTCTCCGGTCAGTGAGATCGAACTGCCCGCGACAGTCGACAAGCGGCCGCGCCCCGGCGTCATCATCATCGACCACGGCTGGGGCTCGAGGGTTTTCGATCCGCGCGGCGGTGATGCACCCGAGTCGTTCGGCGTCAACCGCAACCTGCTCGTCGACGGCGGCCCCGTCGACCCGTTGTCGCAGACGTCGGCGTTGAGCTCGTCCTACGTCGGCGTCGAACGCGTCGGCTGACGTTTGCCCCTACGCCTCCAACGAGACACCCGCCCTCTCGGCGACGTCATGTCCTGCCTTGAGCAGGTTGGCGACCATTGCGCGGCCCATCGTGTCGAGGCCGACGTATCCGATTGATGCCACAACTCTCATTGGGCGCCGAATTGGGCAGGGTTCGAGCCGTTGTCCGGCGTGTCGTCGACAGCGCGCCACGACTCGAGGAAGCGCAGAAACGCGGTGGCGCCGGGGTCCTGCAGGCCAATGCTGCGTTCCTGAAGCCACGACGCACGACCGCGCCGGGACTGCAGAGCACGGGTGTCGATGACAGCCCGTTCGGCGCCGGCGATCGCGGTTTCCAATCCCGACGTGCCCTCAGATGCGGCGTCGAGAGCGTCCGCGGCGGGCATGATCGCATCGAGGATCGTCTTGTCGCCGAGCTGGGTCTTGCCGCGCTGCGCGATGTTGTCACCAGCAGCCCGGATGAAGCTCGCCGCATCCGCGACGGTGATTTCGGTGACCTCGGTCCAGGTCTTCGACCCGGCGAGCAGGCCGCCTGCGACCAGGGCGGCCATCGTGGACGGGTTGGCGTTCGCGAACGCCTTTGCGCATTCGCGCGCAATCTGCGCGGGAGTGGCGGAGTCCGGCAGCGCCGAGACGGCCTCGATGACCGCCTCCGCGCCAAGAGTGACCGTGATTCCGAGGTCGCCGTCGCCCAACGCCTGGTCGAGATCGCGCAGCTCGTCGGCGTAGTTCACCAGTTCCGCGAGGCTCCGCCGGGTGCGGTCCTTCAGTTCATCGGCGTTCACGCGCTCAGACTTTCCGGAAGAACGGAGACGATGCCGGCGCGTTCAGCAGAGCCAGTCGCTCGTCGTTGAGTGCGAGCAGAGAGATTGACGCCCCAGCCATTTCCAGACTGGTGGCGTACTCGCCGACATAGGTTTTGGCGATTTCGATCCCCAGGCCGCTGAGCACCTGGTGGGTCCGGCGGTACAGAATGTAGAGCTCCTCGAGTGGCGTGGCACCAAGCCCGTTGACCAGCGCGGCCACCCTGTCAGCGGCCTTCAGCTCCAGATCGTCGACCAAAGCGGTGACGATCCGGTCGGCGATGGCGTCCGCGGTGTCCAATTCCCCGCGGTGGATGCCAGGCTCGCCGTGGATCCCGATGCCGATCTCCATCTCGCCGTCCGGCAGATCGAAGCTCGCAGAACCGGTCGTCGGCAGAATTGTTGGGGACAGACCGATGCCCATCGTCGCGGTGTGCTCGACCACGTCCTCGGCCACGGCCGCGACCTGCTCCAGGTTGTCACCCCGCTCGGCGGCGGCCCCGGCGGCCTTGTAGGCGAAGAAGATTCCGGCGACGCCGCGGCGGTCGCTCTTGCGCTCTTTAGGTTGGCTGGCGACATCGTCTCGACCGAGCACGGTGCGGACTTGAATGTCGTCCAGCTCGGCCAGGTCGGTGGCGAGGTCGAAGTTGAGGACGTCGCCGCCGTAGTTGCCGTACAGCAACAGCACCCCGGCGCCTCCGTTCACCGCCGCGACCGCCTCGAAACACTGCTGCGAGCTCGGTGAGCTGAACACGTTGCCGATCGCGACGCCGTCGCACAGTCCCTTGCCCACATACCCCTTGAACAGCGGCAAGTGGCCGGACCCGCCGCCGGTGACGATGCCGACCTTCCCTGCGACCGGCGCGTCGGCGCGCACCATGATGCGCAGGTCGTCGCCCGGGGTCTTCACCTCATCCGGATGAGCGAGCAGGATGCCCTCGACCATCTCGTCGACGAAACGCTCCGGCTTGTTCAGGATCTTCTTCATGTCTTCCCTCTGCAGGTACGTGGTCGCTATCAGCGGTCAACCGCGACCGCGGGGGCCGCGGCGGCGGGTTTTCGTCGCCGTCGACGGCGCCAGGTGATCTGGTCGGCGACCATGACAAGAATCAAGATCACACCCTGCGCGATCGCGTACTGGTAGGCGGACAGCCGCAGCGCGGTGAAGCCGCTGGCAACGATCTGCAGTGTGAGCGTGGCCAATACGACGCCGAGCACCGTCGCGAACCCGCCGGTGGGGTTCGTCCCGCCGAGCACGGCGATGACAATGACAAGCAGGACGTAAGACGCCCCGTAGTCGGCGGAGGCGGACGGGTTGCGGGCGATGAACAACACGCCTGCCAGACCGCCGAGCAGTCCGGTGACGAGATAGGTGCTTGCGAGCACTGAGCGGCTGCGGATGCCCGAGTACACGGCCGCTATCGGGTTGGAGCCCTCGAGCTGGATCTTCAGTCCGATCGGCGTGCGGTTGATCAGCAGCGCGGCGAGTACGGCGGCGAGGATGAAGATGATGAACAGGATAGGGATTCCGGCCACCGTAGCCTGACCGAGATTGGTCAGCGTTGCCGGAGAGCCGTAGAGCGTTCGTCCCCCGGTCCACACCACCGCGATCCCGTTGTAGATCTGCATGGTGCCCAGAGTGGCCAGGATCGGGGTGATCCCGACGTAGGCAACGAGCACTGCGTTGACCGCTCCGCCGAGCAGCCCCATAACCAGCCCGGCCAGAACCAGAACGGGTACCAATTGCTCGGCCAGTGCGGGGTTCGAGCCGTGGATCGTCGTGTACAGGGTCGACATCGTGATCGCCGACAGGTTGGCGATGTTGACCAGCGACAGGTCGATCCCGCCGGTCAGCATGGCCAGCATCATCGCGATCGCGAGCACGCCGACCTCCGGCGCGGCGAGTGCGAGGTTCTGCAAATTGATCGGGCTGAGGAAGACGTTGGGCCGCAGCGCCGCGAAGAACGCGAAGGCCACCAGAAGAAGCACCAGCATGCGGCCGGTGCCTCGGCTGACATGGAGCCGTTCGATGAATTCGGAAGTGCGAGTACCCACGTCGTTGTTGAGCTGCCCGAGACCCGTCATACAGGCATCGCCTCCTGCGTCAGGGCGGACCCGTCGGCGGTCGGCTGACGCCTGCGGCGCCGCCTGGCCGACACGGCCTGAACGCCGACACCGATGATGAGCAGGGTCCCGACCGCGGCGCGTTGCCATGCGCTGGGCACACCGGCCAGGATCAGGCTGTTGCCGATGACCTGCACGAGCAACACACCCAAAATGGTGCCGGTCACCGAACCGCGGCCGCCGAAGATCGACGCACCGCCCAAGACCACCGCCGCGATGATGTCGAGCTCGGTGCCGACCAAGTTCTGCGGGCTGGCGCTGCGGCCCATGATGATGTAGATCAATCCACCGAGCGCTGCGGTCATGCCCACGAGAACGTAGAGCAGGATCTGGGCCCGGACCACCCGGAAGCCGGCGCGGCGCGCCGCCTCCACATCGCCGCCGATCGCGTAGATGGAACGGCCGAACATGGTGCGGCGCAACATCCATGCCGTCGCGAAGCACAGCAGGACGGCGGGAACGACCATCACATGTAGGTAGGCGCGGCCGCTTGCAGTCGCGACCGAAATCAAGTTCGTGGTCGACAAGCCGGCGATGGCGTGCGGGAGGTCGGCGATGAAGCGCGAACCGACGAAGGTGAGCAGGGCGCCCTTGAAGATGCCTTGCGTTCCAAGCGTCACGATCAGCGTAGGCAGCCGGAACCGCGCGATAACGACGCCGTTGATGAGGCCGAGCGCTGCGCCGATCGCCAAAGCGAGCAGGATCGCTCCGATAAGCCCGGCACCGAAGGCGCCCGACCCGAACGCCGTCACGGTCGTGTATCCGGCGAAAATGGCGATCGCGGCGAAGGAGACGTCGATCCCGCCGGAGATGATGACCAGCAGCACGCCGAGCGCGAAGATCAACGGCACGATCGAGCTGCGCACGATAGCGAACAACGTCGACACCGAGAAGAAGACCGGGTTGAGCAACGACATCACGATGATCAGGCCCAGCAGGATCAGCGCGAGGATGCCCTCGTTGTTGGGCCCCCGGAGGTTCGGTAGCGAGAAGCGCTGCGGCTGCGGATTGTTCACGCCGCCATCCTCTCCAGGATGAGGTCGACGTTGATGTCGTCGCTCTCCAGGGTGTGGCTGATCCGACCCTGTCGGACCACGAGCACCCGGTGGCACGCTGCGACCAGCTCGGGTACGTCGTCGGAGATGATGATGATGGAGCGGCCGTCGGCGGCTTCCCCGCGCAGAATCTCGAGAATGTCCTCCTTCGAGCCGACGTCAACCCCGACGGTGGGCCCGTTGAGGATGAGTACGCGTGGTCTGATGGCGAGCCATTTGGCCAGGACGACACGTTGGGCGTTGCCGCCCGAGAGCGAGCGGACCGGAGCCGTGACGCGGGGCGCCTGGATGCGCAGGCGGTCGAACAACTCGCGAATCGTTTTGCGGGTCTTACTGTTATCCAAAGTGCCCCAGCGTGTTCGGTATCGGTCGAGCGATCCGGCGATGATGTTGTCGCCGATGGCGCGGTCCATGAACAGGCCCTGCGTGAGGCGGTCCGCGGGGACGTAGCCGATACCCGCATCGATCGCGTCCTGGATCGACCGCAGCTTTACCGGCTTGCCGTCGAGTTTGACGGTGCCGCTGGAGGCGGGTCGGACGCCGAACAGAGCCTCAGCGATCTCGGTGCGCCCCGAGCCGAGCAGGCCTGTCACGCCGAGGATCTCGCCTTCCCGGACGGCGAAGTTCACGCCTTCGAAGGCGCCGGTTCGGGTCAGTGCCTCGACGTCGAGGACGACGGGGGCGTCCACCGGGAGGTCGCTGACGATCCGTTCCTCGCTGATCTTGCGACCGGTCATAAATTCGCCGATCGATTGGGGGGTGAAGTCGGCCGCAGGCCCGGTGACCACCTTGCGGCCGGATCGCAGGATCGTCACCCGCTGCGCGACGCGCAGAACCTCATCGAGCTTGTGCGAGACGAACACCAGCCCGACGCCGCGCGCCCGCAGTGTCTCGACGAGGTCGAAGAGGCGGTCGACCTCGCTGTGGGTAAGTGCGGTGGTGGGCTCGTCCATGATGATGACGCGGGCTTCGTGTACCACGGCGCGGCAGATCGCGGTGAGTTGCCGGTCCGCGACAGGGAGGGTTTCGACGTCAGCGTCGAGGTCCAGGTTCAGGCGCAGATCGTCAACGATGCCGCGCGCGATCCTCTGCGCAGCGGCGGGCGAGTAGAGCCTTCGGCGTTCGGCGACAGCGCTTGTCAGAGCGATGTTCTCAGCGACAGTGAGGTTGCCGAACAGCGAGAAGTCCTGGTAGATCACCTGGATGCCGCTGGTGATCGCCGCGGTGGCGTTCATCGCGCGATGCGCGACGTCGTCGACGATGATCTCACCGGAGTCCGGCCGCTCCGCCCCGGAGATGATCTTGATCAGGGTGGATTTGCCGCATCCGTTTTCGCCTGCGAGACAGTGCACTTCGCCGGGACGGAGGTCGAAGGAAACGCCGTCCAAGGCGGTGACGCCGCCGTAGGTCTTGACGATGTCACGTGCCTGGAGCACCGGCTTGTCCGTGTCCAATGCGCTCGGCGCTGTCATGGGGAACGCTTTCCGGGCCGGCCCGGCAGGTCAGCGCGAGCCGGCACCTTGACCTACGGTGCGGACTCAGAAGTTGTACTGGGACATGGTTTTGGCGTCAGCTTCCAACGCCGCATCGCCGACGTAGACGTTGTCGTAGCCGTCGAGTTTGGTCAGCTTCTCGTAGCCGGGAATGTTCAGATTGGTTCCGGGTTCGATTGTCTTGCCTTGGGCGAGCATCAACGCGATCTGCAACTGTGCTTCACCAGCCAGCGCCGGGTCCCAGAAGAAGATCTTGTCGATTGAGCCGTCGGCGAGGTACTTCGAGGCAGCGGACGGGATCGACGTGCCCATCACACAGACCTTGTTCTGGAGGCCGGCTTCCTGCACAGCGCGCGCAATGCCCGGCACGTCGTTGCCGGCCGACCCTTGGAAGCCCTTGATATCCGGGTATTTCGCCAGCACTTCCTTGGCCTTCTCGTAGGCGGCCTGCTCGTTGTCGGTGCTCTCGATCGGGTCCTCGACGCGGGTCATGCCCGGATATTGGCTGACCTGCATGTCATGGGCGGCTCCGACCCACTGCATGTGCGTCTTTGCAGTCAGGCCCCCGACGAACTGGACGTATTTGCCCTGCTGGCCCATGCATTGCGCGAGGTTCTGCATGATCTGCCTGCCGTAAGCGGCGTTGTCGAAAGCCTCGATGTCGACGTCGGCGTTCTGAATGCCGGTGGCCTCGTGGGAGACGACCTTGATGCCCTGGCCGCGGGCCTGGCCGAGAACGTTTTGCAGAGCTTCCGGCGAGTTCGGCACCACGGTGATGGCAGTGGGTTTTTGCGGGATCAGATCCTGGATGATCTGGATCTGCTTCTCCGGACTGGTGTCGTCCGCGCCTTCCTGGCGGGTGTCGACTCCGGTGCGCTTCGCGAAGTTCTCGTCGCCGACGGCCATCCGATCGAACCAGGAGATGCCCTTGATCTTGACGACGTTGACCATCGTCATGTCCTTCGGGTCCTGGGAAGCCCCCGCCGCAGTGCTGCTACTGCCGCCTCCTCCGCCGACCGATCCGCAGCCCGCAATCAGCGTCATGGTCAAGCCCACGGCTCCCAGAAGGGCAACCCGCCTGTGCTGCATGTGTCACTCCCTTGTGAACCCCCGCACTTCACCGGGACTGCTATCCCGACTTGCGTGACATTAAACGCGAACTGCCTGATAATCAAGCAACAATATGCGCGAAATCGTGCATATAGAGCGCTTGTGTGCACGAAAATGAGTGTTGATGTTTGCTTACGTGTTCTGCGGCCTGATGCAGGAGGCTGCATCGTCGGAGGGGGTCCGGTGTCCATGTCGCGTCGCGCGGACATCCTGAACCATTTGATGGACCGCGGTTTTCAAAGCGTCAACGCATTAGCCCAAGGCTTTGCGGTCGACGCCTCGACCATTCGCCGCGATCTGGACAAGCTCGAAGCGCAAGGCCTCGTCCAACGCACGCACGGCGGCGCGCTGCCTGTGAAGCCTGCCGATGCGCCGGCCGGCGGCCATGGCAGGCATCGCGCAGAGATGGCGGCCATCGGCGCCGCGATGGCCGAGCGGGTGCTGGAGGGGCAGACGATACTGCTCGACAGCGGCGAGACGACGCTCGAGGTTGCTCGTCATCTCCATCATTCGCGACTGACCGTCGTCACCCACGATCTGCGTGTCGGCCTGGAGGTTGCGACCAAACGATCGATCAACCTCGTGTTCATCGGCGGGGAACTGCTGCCGTCCGGCTTCGGGATGTGGGGCCCCTCGTCCCTCCAGCAAGTGGAGAACCTGCGGGTCAATGTGGCCATCTTCGGCGCAGGCACGGTCATGGACGACGGCATATACTCCACCTCGAGTTACGAGATCGAGCTAAAGCGCAAGATGCGGTCCATCGCGAGCGAGGCGTTCTTCGTCGCGGACAGCTCCAAATTCGGGCGCGAAGCGCTCTTCAAAGTCTTCGGCTTCGAGCACTTCACTGCCGGCATCACGGATGCCATGCTCGATCCGATCCGCGCCGCGCAGCTTCCGATACCGGTCATCCGGGTCGCCGTGGGTACACCGGACGAAGACCGACACGGCCGCTGACTTTCGCGATCGACTCAGACCTGCGGGCCTTCTGACCTGAGGTCGTCGACGTTTTTCATCGCGTCGCGCAGCTTGGTCAGCCACTCATCGGCGTGTTCGCCGACCAGCTTGACCGACCAGGCCAGCGCGTCGGAGCGCGACCGGGCGACCCCGGCGTCGACGAGCGTGTCGAGGACCTGGCGTTCCGGCTGGCGCAGTCGCGTCATCACCGGAACGGCGATGTGGGTGAACAGGATTCGCTCGGCCGCCTCGCCACTGCCGACCTCGACGCCCCAGGAGACCTTGCGGCCGTACTTGTCCTGCGCCTCGTCGGCGATCCGCATGCGCTCCGCCCGCGTTTCCTCGCGGAATCGGGACGCCCGGCCCGATGCACGGGCTTCGCTCTCTTCACCTTCGGGCTCGGGTAGCCGCCCGATCACGGTGATCTCTTCGCGGTCGACGACCACGGCGGGGTCGCCGTCGAACCAGTCGGGCAGGCGGCCGGCGAACCACTCGGGGGCGTCGCCTGCGTCTGGCTGATTGGCCTGCTGCCAGCCGCCGGGGCGGCCCGACCGTCGACCATGTGCGTGATGTTGCCTCATGATTACATGATTACATCGTTGCAGCGCCGATGGCGCGGCTTTCACCGAGGGCGAACGGCTGATATTAGAAAAGTCGCTAGTTGCGCTTGATCAGCACCGCGGCGCCCCCGCCGAGCACCATCCCGACCAGCAACAACGCGGCCCAGCCCGCACCGAACAACCACCACACGGCCGCCAGCGCCACGATCGCAGGCGAGACCGCGAACAGCACCATGCCGGGGTGCCGTCTGATGACGGCGACGGCGCTCTGCGCTCGCACCCGGTCGATCTCCTTTGCCATGTAGTAAGCATGCCAGCGTCGCGGCAACCACGGCATAGTGTCGAGAAACCCATGACGCACGAAGGAGTGGACGGTGACTGGACCCGGACCCGGTAGTTGGCAACCCGATCCCGATGGCCGCTACGAGTACCGCTGGTGGGATGGGCGGCGTTGGACGGATCAGGTCTCTCATCGGGGTCAGGTGAACCGCGTTCCGATGGCCGGTGCAGCGGGCCCCGGCCGCCCATCGCAAGGCGGCGCACCGGCCCAGGCCCAGGTTCAACAGGGCGGTCCGCCTTCCGGCTGCGGGCAGGCTCCTCAGGGAGACGGTTTCGCGGGAATCACCGGTGATCTCGTCGACGGACGGTTCAGCGAGAAAGAGGCCAAGCCGATCGCGAACCAGAATTCGAAGCTGCTTCGCGTGCGCCTCGGCGAACCGTTCATGGCGCGGCAGGGTTCGATGGTCGCCTATCAAGGCAATGTGGACTTCTCGTTCGAGGGCGGCGGCGCGTCGAAGTTCATCAAGAAGGCGTTGACCGGTGAGGGCCTGCCGTTGATGCGGTGTCAGGGGCAGGGCGACGTCTTCCTTGCCGAGCGCGCCTATGACGTGCACCTGCTGCACATCAACAACTCCGGGCTGTCGATCAGCGGGAAGAACGTGCTGGCGTTTTCGTCGAGCCTGGACTGGAACATCGAGCGGGTGAAGGGCGGCAGCATCGCGACAGGCGGGCTGTTCAACACGACGCTGCGCGGCACCGGTTGGGTGGCGTTGACGACGGACGGTCCGCCTGTGGTGCTGAACGCCGCCGAGGCACCGACGTTCGCCGACGCCAACGCGGTCGTGGCGTGGTCGGCGCACCTGCAGACGCAACTGAAGACGAGCTTCAAGGCGGGTGCGTTGATCGGTCGCGGATCCGGTGAAGCAGTCCAGGTGTCGTTCCACGGGCAGGGTTTCGTGATCGTGCAGCCCTCGGAGGGTGCTCAGGTCACCGCGACGGCGTAGTCACAGCTCCAGTTGCACTGTGACGGGGCCGTCGTTGACGAGTGCGACCTTCATGTCTGCGCCGAATACGCCGGTCTCGACGTGCGCGCCGAGCCCTCGTAGCGCGTCGGCGAAAGCGGTCACCAGTGGCTCGGCGACGGCGCCGGACGCGGCGGCGTTCCACGTCGGGCGCCTGCCCTTGGCGGTGTTGGCGTAGAGGGTGAACTGGCTGACGACCAGGATGGGTGCGTCGACGTCGGCCGCCGAATTCTCGTCGTCGAGAATGCGCAATTGCCAGAGCTTTTCGGCGAGCCGCTGCGCCTTGCTCGTGTTGTCGTCGTGCGTGACACCGACCAGCGCGAGCAAGCCTTGGCCGTCGGGTTCGATCGCGCCGACGGTTTCGCCGTCGACCGTCACCGAGGCCGAGGTGACCCGCTGAACCAGGATTCGCACGGCGACGACGCTACAGCGTCTCGAGGATCCCCTTCATCGTGTCGATCTCCTGCTGCTGGGACTTGACGATGGCACGCGCGAGCTGGACCGCCGGCTGAAACCGACCGTTCCCGATCTCGTTCTGCGCCATATCGATTGCACCCTCGTGGTGCTTGATCATGCCGATCAGGAATGACCTGCTCGCCTCGACGCCCTCGGCGCTTCGCAGCGCCGTCATCTGTTCGTCGGACATCATGCCCATCCCGTCGCCGGACATGCCGTCCATCTCGTGGCCACCGTCGCCCCCGCTTCCAGCCATGGACGGCATCGGCGGATTGCCCCACTGGCCGAGCCAGTCCTGCATCTGCTGGGTCTCGGGACCCTGTGCAGCCTTGATTTCAGTGGCAAGTTCGGTGACCCGGGGATCGATGCCCCGCTTGCCCAGGATGACATCGCTCATCTCGATCGCCTGCTGATGATGCGGAATCATGTGGTGGACGAACATGACGTCCGCGTCGTTGTGATCCTGGCCGCTGGGCGCCGCGGTTACCGACGACGACGCCGACGACCCCTGTCCCGCCGAATGCCCTGTTCCTGCGCCACCATCACTACAGCCGGCCGCGATCACCATCGCCGCCACGGCGCCTGCACCCGTCAGAACTGCTCGTTTCCACATCATGTCTGTGATCCCTTCGCCGTCACCTTTACCTATACCCCCTACGGGTATAGGCTGGCAACATGCCGCCGACCGCCGACACCACCGACCGGCACAAGCTCACCTTGGCCGTCAGCGGGATGTCGTGTGCCTCGTGTGCGGCGCGCATCGAGAAGCGGCTCAACCAGTTGGATGGCGTCGTCGCAACCGTCAACTTCGCGACCGAGCAGGCAACAGTCGACTTTCCGGACAGAATCACCCCCGACAACCTGGTCGACGCGGTCGAAGAAACCGGTTACACCGCAACGCTACCCGCGCGTAGTGAGAACCAAACCGCCGAGACGACGGCGTGGAAGCGCCGCCTGCTGATCTCGGCCGCGCTGACCATTCCGGTGGTGCTGCTGTCGATGGCGCCCGCGCTGCAGTTCGACTACTGGCAGTGGGTGGCGCTCGCCCTCGCCACGCCCGTTGCGGCGTGGGGCGCCTGGCCGTTTCATCGCGCGGCGGTGGCCAACCTGCGCCACCGGGGGGCGACGATGGACACGCTGATCTCGGTCGGCGTCGCCGCGGCCTATCTCTGGTCGGTCTGGGCGCTGCTGTTCACCCACGCCGGCACCCCGGGCATGAAGATGACACTGAGCCTCATCGCGAACGACGACGGCGGTGCGCATCTCTACCTGGAGGTTGCCGCAGCCGTCACCACGTTCATCCTCGCCGGTCGCTATTTCGAGTCACGCGCCAAGCGGAGTTCTGGCGCGGCGCTGCGCGCATTGCTCGACGCGGGCGCCAAAGACGTGGCTGTGCTGCGCGAAGGGTCGACGCAAACACGAATTCCGATCGGCGAACTCATCGTCGGCGACGTCTTCGTCGTGCGGCCCGGCGAGAAGATCGCCACCGACGGCGTGGTGGTATCGGGCACGTCCGCGGTGGATGCGTCGATGCTGACCGGTGAGCCCGTGCCGGTCGAGGTGGGCCCCGGCGACGGTGTCGTCGGGGCGACCGTCAACGTCGGCGGACGGCTCGAGGTCCGCGCGACGCGCATCGGCTCCGACACCCAACTCGCCCAGATCGCTCGCCTCGTCACCGAGGCGCAGAGCGGCAAGGCCGAGGTGCAGCGCTTGGCCGACCGGGTTTCGGCCGTGTTCGTCCCCATCGTCATCGGGCTGTCTTCGCTGACGCTCGCCTCCTGGCTACTGGCGGGCGCTTCGGCGACCGCCGCCTTCACCGCCGCCGTCGCCGTCCTGATCATCGCCTGTCCCTGCGCGCTTGGACTGGCCACGCCGACGGCGCTGCTTGTGGGTACCGGGCGCGGCGCTCAGTTGGGAATCCTGATCAAGGGCCCGCAAGTTCTGGAATCGACCCGGCGCGTCGACACCGTCGTGCTCGACAAGACAGGCACGGTGACCACAGGCCAGATGGTTGTCACGGCTGTGCATGTCGTCGACGACGCCTCCGATGTCGACGTGCTGCGGCTGGCAGGCTCACTCGAGCACGCATCTGAGCATCCGATCGCGCGCGCCGTTGCGATGCGAGCCGCGCAGGCGGGCCCGCTGTCGCTGGTGACCGACTTCGAAAACCACAGCGGCAGAGGCGTTGTCGGGGTCGTCGACGATCACCTGCTCGCCGCCGGTCGCTACAGCTGGCTGCGCGACCAGTGGGCACTCGAGGCGCCCGAAGCACTTCGGGACGCGGCCGAGCGCGCTGAGGCCGACGGCAGCACACCGATCTGGGTGGCGGTCGATGGCCGGATCCGCGCGATCGTCGTCGTGTCCGACACGATCAAGGAGACATCGCACGCCGCGGTCACCGAGCTCCGCGAGCTCGGCCTCACACCGATCCTGCTGACCGGCGACAATCGCCGGGCGGCCGAGGCGGTTGCACGTCAGCTCGACATCGACCAGGTGATCGCCGAGGTGCTGCCCGCCGACAAGGTGACCCAGGTCAAGCGATTGCAGGACGAGGGCAAGGTTGTCGCGATGGTGGGCGACGGTGTCAACGACGCCGCCGCGCTTGCGCAGGCCGATCTGGGGCTTGCGATGGGCACCGGCACCGACGTGGCAATCGCCGCCTCCGACCTCACCCTCGTGCGTGGCGACCTTCGGTCTGCACCGGACGCCATCCGGCTGTCCCGCGCGACACTGGGCACCATCAAGGGCAATCTTTTCTGGGCCTTCGCCTACAACATCGCCGCACTGCCACTCGCCGCCCTAGGTCTGCTCAATCCGCTGATTGCCGGTGCTGCAATGGCTTTCAGCTCGCTATTCGTAGTGACGAACAGCCTGCGCCTGCGCAGGTTCAGGCGCCGAGTCCGGTAGTCGCCGATTGGCCCTGCGTGAGGGGGCGGCAGTAAGCACACAGGCCCCTGCCGATGGTCGGATAGCCGCAGGCCGGACAGATGGACGAGAGTGTCAACAACTCTGCCGCGGTCGCCAACGGGAACGTTCCTGCCGAATCTGCGCTTGTGCCTCGTGTGTCCACGGTGGTGCCCTTTCGACTACCCGACTGCGGTGGGGCTACCCAACTGATCTTGGTTACTAACGGATTAGTCAGCGAGTTCTTTTGTCTGCTAGAACCGATGATTCAGAAGTGACTCAAGTGAACTGCGGTACGGCCCGTTGGACACGGAAGAGCTTGACTTCGCCACTGACGCCCTTGAGATGTCGCGGACCGATCCACGACCAGGACAGGTCACCCGCACTGCCGATGGCGTCCTTCGTGGACTCGGCGATGAAGACCGATCCCGGCTGTGCCGCCGCGGTCACCCGGCTCGCCACGTTGACGGGGCTGCCGAACCAATCCCCCGCCCGCGTCACCGCAGAGCCCGTTGCGACGCCTACCCGCAAGCGCGGCAAGTCGTTCGCGGCGGCGGCGGCCACCAGGTCCAGCACCGCAACGACCAGCGGCAGGGCATCCGAGCACACCAGCATCACCGCATCGCCGATGGACTTGACGAACCGTACCGGTGCATGTGATAAGTCGTGGGCCAGTTCGGCGAGCCGGTTGGCAACGCGCTCAAGATCTTCCGGCGGAAGCGCCTCACCAAGTCGAGTGAAGCCCGTTAGGTCGGCGAAGCACACCGTCATCCGCCGGGCGCCGGGGAGTATTCCGGCGGCGCGCTCGGCCGCATTTACCGCTTCGGTCTCGAACGAACGGCGTAATTCCAGCCGCAGCAGGGCCTCCATCATCGGCCCGAAAGACGGCGCCGCCCGCAGCGCCAGTGCCTCAATCGCCCCGGCCACTTCGATCTCCGTGGCGCCTGGTTTCAAAATCGCCTTCAGCCCCGCTTCACGCATCACCGCAGCCGCATGGCCGAGGCTCTCCCTCATCACGCGCAGGACCGCGACCACGTCCTCAGGCCTGATCCCCAGGTCGAGAATGATCCGTGCTTGCGCGGCGGCCTCGCCGTCGACGCGCAACAGATTCGGTGCGTCAGGATCTGCGATGCGAGGCAGGCCGATCGCACGATGGATCCGTTGCAGTAAACCCAGATCGATTCCGGTCGACTGGCATATTTGGCGCGCGGACACGTACTCGCCGTCGTCGCCGATCACCCGGTTGGCGGGCAGGCTCAGCGGCGCTCCAACCGAACCGCGAATGTGGTCGAGCCGGAAACCTCGGGTGAGCAGCCAACTGATCAGGTCGATGCGCTCCTGCCGCGCATCGCCCTCCAGGCCGTCGAGCATGCCCAACGCCTCGAACTCGGCGTCCGAAGCCATGGGGTGAACATACTATTCCGTATCCGCCGCGCGTGCCCGAAAAAGCTTCACCTCGCCCTTGATCCCTTTGAGGTGCCGCGCGCCGGCGAACGACCAGGAGAAATCGTCGGTCTCGCCGATCTCCTCGTGCACCGGTTCGGCGACGAGCACCGATCCTGGCCGGGCCACCGCTGTCACCCGACTCGCCAGGTTGACCGGGCTGCCGAACCAGTCCCCCGCCCGCCGGACCGCACTGCCCGCTGCCAGGCCGACGCGCAACTGCGGTAGGTCCTCTTTCTCCGCGGCGGCCAACAACTCGAGCCCGGCACGCAACAACGCGGCCGCGTCCGTGCTGACGAACATCACTGCGTCGCCGATCGTCTTGATGAAGTGCACGGGTGGCACCGCGACGTCGCGGGCGATAGCGGACAACCGATTCGCGAGGCTCTCCAACTCCTCCGGCGGCACTGCCTCGCCCAACCGGGTGAAGCCGACGAGGTCGGCGAAGCAGACAGTCACCTCACGCGCGCCAGGCAGCTTTCCCGCCGCTCGCTCGGCGACGCTGACCGCCTCGGTTTCCAACCCGTGGCGAAGCTGCAAGCGCAGCACGTCCTCGGCCAAAGGTCCGAGCATCGGCGAAACCTGTTGTACCAGTTCACCGTAGGCCTTGGCAATCTGGACTTCCGTCGCGCCCGGCTCGATCACCGCCTCGAGCACCACCTGCCGCATCACCTCGGCCGTCTGCGCCATGCCCTGTCCGAGCACGCGGGCCACAGCGATCACCTGCTCGCGGCTGAAGCCTGCGTCGACGAAGACCCGGGCGCGGACCGCCGCGTCGGCGTCGGCGCGCAGATGAACCGGCGCATCGGGGTCGTCGACCCGTGGCAGCCCAAGGGCCCGCTGTATGGCCTCCAGCAGTTCCAGGTCGACGCCGGTGTCCTCGCAGATCTGCCGCGCCGACAGGCGCATCCCGTCGTCACCGACGACGCGACCGGCGGGCATCAGCATCGGCGCGAACTCCGACCGGATGTGGTCAACGGTGAAACCGTCGTCGAGCAGGTATTCGATCAGCTCGGCGCGTTCTGCCCGCGCCTGCCCTTCAAGGCCGTCGAGCAGGCCCGAAGCCTCGATATCGATGTCGTCGGCCACGCTGTCAACGTATACCTGTTGGCATGGCAGGACCGTTGCTGGAGGGATTGCCGCCGATCGCGGACGACAGCGCGCGGATCCTCATCCTCGGCAATATGCCAAGCGTGATGTCGCTGTCCGCCCAGCAGTACTACGGCAACCCGCGCAACGCCTTCTGGCGCATCGCCGGCGACATCCTCGGATTCGACCCGGCCTCGCCGTACGAGGAGCGCATCACCGCGTTGCGTGTACGCGGTGTTGCGGTGTGGGATGTGCTGCGGCTGTGCCGACGAGCGGGCAGCCTGGATTCGGCGATCGAGCCGGACAGTATGGTGGCCAACGACTTCTCGGCGTTCCTCGCCGCACACCCCGCGATCGAGCGCATCTTGTTCAACGGCGCTGCGGCGGAGAGGAACTTCGTCCGCCTCGCCGGCATCGACCGCGCGCTGCGCTACCGGCGGCTGCCATCGACGAGCCCTGCCCAGACCATGCGGTACGCAGACAAGCTGCGGGCGTGGCGGGATGCTTTGGGCGCCTAGGACACCGGCGGGCGCCGGTGCGCCCATGGTCGTGCCTTCTCGATCTGCGCGCCGAGGGACAGCAGCGTGGCCTCGTCGAACGGCCTGCCAACGATCTGTATCGACGTCGGCAGGCCCTCTCCATCGAGGCTCCACGGCACGACCGCGGCCGGCTGACCCGTTCCGTTGAACATGGCCTGGAACGGCACCCGCTGCGCGACCAGTGTCAGCGTCGAGACGGCACCGCGTCCCTGATAAGCGCCGATGCGCGACGGGCCGCCGGCCGTACCCGGCGTGATCACCACGTCGACGTCATCGAAGATCGACAGAACACGCTGCGCCAGTTCAGCTTCCGCGCCGCGGATAGCTGCCATCCGGCGCTCGGAGATCAACCCGCCGATGCGGGCGAACGCGCGGGTGCGCCGTTCCAGCCGCTCCTTGCGCGGCAGCGTCTGCACATCGTCGTAGACACCGCGGAAGTAGCGCGGCAGCAGGTGTCCGTAGACCGCACCGACCGGATAGTCGGGGTCGCGCGCCACGACCTGGTGACCGAGTTCACGCAGCAGCGCCGCGGCCTCGTCGACGGCGGCCCGCTGGGCTTTGCCGACCCTTGCCGTCAGAAGTGGGGGAACCCTGGTGCTCAACGCAATTCGCAATCGTCCGGGATCACGGCCGGCCGCGGAGATAAAACTTCCTTCGGCGGCAGGCGTAGTGGACGTCACGTCCAGGAACACGGCGGCGTCCTCGACGGTTCTCGCCATCGGACCGTTGACGGACAGACCGTTCCACGCGCCGTCGTGGGGTGCGAGCGGGACGCGGTCTCGCTGCGGCTTGATCCCGAACAGACCGCACCACGTCGACGGGATCCGAATCGAACCCATACCGTCGGAACCCAGCGCCATCGATGCCAAACCCGCTGCGACCGCGGCGCCGCTGCCGCCGCTGCTGCCACCCGGGGTGCGGTTGGTATTCCACGGATTTCGAGTCGCACCGAACTCGAGCGTTTCGGTGAACGAGTAGATCATCATCTCCGGCACGGTGGTCTTACCGAGGATGACCGCGCCCGCCGCACGGAGCCTGCGCACCACCTCGGCGTCCGCCGTTCGGGCGGGCCCGTATGCGCTGGTGCCGTATGTGGTCACCTGGCCGGCGACGTCGACGTCGTCCTTGATCGCGATCGGCACGCCGAGCAGCGGTAGCCGCTCGCCGTTGTCCAGCCGAGCCTGCGCGGCGGCCGCTTCCCGACGCGCGGACTCGGCCAGCACGACGCGGTAGGCACGCAACTCCGGATCCAATCGCGCGATGCGCTCCAGATACAGGTCGAGCAATGCGGGCGCCGTGACGGTGCCCGCAGCGAGTAGGCGCGCCTGTTCTGCGGCGCCTGCGAACGCCAGGTCGGTGGACTCCACTCGCGGCAGCGTATCGGGCTAGCCGCCGTGCGCGCTGGCGTATTCGCCCGGCGTACTGCCCAGCATCGAACGGAAGTCGTTGATGAAATGCGCCTGGTCGTACCAGCCGAGGCGGACCGCCAGATCGGCGAAGTCGACGCCGGGATGGCTTTCGATCTCCAGCGCCGCCTGCTGCAGCCGGTACCGGCACAGCACCCATTTCACCGGTACACCGACATAGCGCCGAAACACCCGCTGCGTGGTGCGGGCACTCCATGGCGAGAGCCCCATCACCTGCTCCACCCGGTGCAGACGATCGTCGTCGCGGATCCGCTCGACGAGTGTGGTCAGCGACGTGAACGTCGAATCCATGTCACCGGTGTATGCGGCGATCGCGTCGTCAAGGCCTGCGGCGGCCGACTCGACGGCGTTCTCGAGCTGAACTGGCGCGCCGAACAACTCGGCATCGACGGCTGCGATGCGTCCGGTCAGGTCGCCGGCGTCGCGAGCGAAGCGGGCGGTGAATCCGCCGGGACGGAACCGCGCGCCGACGACCGTGCCGCGCTCGCTGATCGTGGTGTGAAAGACCCGCTCGGTCACGCCGTGTACGAGCGTGTTCGGCAACGGAAATCCGTGGCGCGGACTGTCACTTCCCCACTCATGGGTGATATGCAGCGACGGAAAGGTGATCACCGTGTTCGCTAGCGGTTCGCGACCCCGCAGGTCCCAACTCACCGACCAGAAATGCTCGACGAACCGACCTGCTGACTCCGACGGTGCCCAGCGATCAAGGTCGAACAGCGACGTGGAGGCGGCACGGCCGACAACGCCGCGCAGTGGGGCGGCATGCGTTTCGTCCTGGTCAGCACCCACGTATCCAAGGCTACGAAGGCGTCCGCGCCGGAACACCCTTACCCCGGCGGGTCAGCCTCGCCTAACCTCTACCCGTATGTCACGCGCATTCTTGGCGACGCCGATAATCGCCGCCGGTCTCCTGGTATGCCCTGCTGTCGGCCACGCGAACGTCGACTGCCCAACCGGATGGGAGTTCGGGCCGTCCTTGAGGCTGCTGCAGAGCGATGGCTGGACGGTGACGGCCGCGACCGCAGGGCGCAGTGTCGGCGGCTCCGCCGTCGCCCTCCCACCCAACAAAGGCGTGCTCTGGCGCGGGGCCGGCGAGGGCGGCAGCGACGGCACGACCGTTGCCTTCGGCATCGGCTGGGACAACGGAACCACGACGCACTACACCGGCGTGGTCGATCAGAGCACCGGCGCATTGACCGGTGCACGTCCCGACGGTGTGACGTGGAAGAGCGCCGCGAACATGCAGTGCATCGGCGGGGCGGACACCCCACCTCCGAGCTGAAACAAAAGAGGGCACCCGACACCGGGTGCCCTCGTCGCGTGTCTTCGTCAGCGGCTCTGCTGAACGGTCATGTCGACCTGAGGCACGTTCACCGTCGGCTGGATGTCGTGAATCCAGTCGTGGTGGACGACGTCGGCCTGCGCCGGAGTGGCGAAGCCGAGGATCGCGGCGGCGAGGCCGGCTGCGGCGAACCCGGTGATCCCTGCAATTCCGAACTTCTTCATCTCAGTGCCTTCTTCGTATCTCTGTGGGCTCTTGTCGGTGCCCTCTGACCTGCTAAACCAACAGGTCAGACGGTTAATTCCGGTGGCAGAAATTGATCGGCGGTTGGCAGGAAACGATGGTTACGATTCACCAGTGGCAAAACTCGAGCTGTCCCGCAGCCTTTCGATGACACCGGCCGACGCCTGGGCACACGTGTCTGACTTCTCGACCCTGGGCGACTGGCTCAAGATGCATCAGGGCTGGCGCAGTGAGCTGCCGGACGAGCTTGAACTCGGCACCACGCTGGTAGGTGTCGCAGGAGTCAAGGGGATGCGCAACCGGGTCACCTGGACGGTCAAGGAACTCGACGCGCCGAAGCTGTTGGCGGTGACCGGCGAGGGCGTCGGCGGCACGAAGTACGGACTGCGGATGACGGTCAAACCCACCGAATCGGGATGCGACTTCACCGTGAAGATCGACCTCGGCGGACGGCCGCTGTTCGGGCCCATCGGCGCCACCGCCGCCCGGCTGGTCAAGGGAGACATCGAGCGATCGATCGAGCGATTCTCCGAGCTCTACAGCTGAAGCGCAGCGGCTGGCGCGAAATTCCAATCCCGCACCGGCGCCGGTTGGCCACGCTGGCGGACATGAGTGTTGAACCGATACCCGAGGGCTACAGCCTGACCCCGTTCCTGTGCGTCGAGGGCGCCTCCGCCGCGATCGACTTCTACGTCGCGGTGTTCGGTGCCGAGCTCGTCGACCGGATAGACGGCCCGAACGGCACGGTCGCCCATGCCGAGCTTGACTTCGGCAACGGCCGGCTACAGCTGTCCGACCCGAACGAGGCCTACCAGATCGCCGCCGCGGACCCGGCGGGGTTCGCGACCCACTCGGTGGCGCTGTACTGCGGCGACACCGACGCCGTGGTGGCGCGCGCCGAGAAGGCAGGCGCGACGATCCGCGAACCTGCGCAGACCTTCGTCACGGGCGACCGCTTCGCGTCGATCCTCGATCCGTTCGGCCAGCGCTGGACCGTGATGATGCGCGTCGAGGACGTCTCGGCCGAGGAACGCGACCGCCGAATGGCCGAGTGGGCCAGGCAGAACGCCTGACGACGAAGGCGGCGAGGGACGAGCCGACGAGGAGTCGGGCGCGACGACAACGCCTGACGACGAAGGCGGCGAGGGACCAGCCGACGAGGAGTCGGGCGCGACAAGAACGCCTAGCCCACCCGGCTACCGGTTAAGTCTGCGACTGGCCGAGGGTGACCCGCACGGTCTGAGCGGCGCCGGATGCGTCGGTGTACGTCAGAGTCACGTTGTCTCCTGGTGCCTTCGAGCGCACCGCGGCGACAAGTGCATCGGCACCGTCGATCGGCCGGTCGTCGACCTTGGTGATCACCACACCGCCCGGCAGCCCCGCAGCCGCGGCCGGACCACCGTCGACCACCTGCGCGACGGCGGCCCCGTGCGCGCCGGGATCCTGCGTCAGCTGAATGCCCAACGACGCGTGCGTCGCGCTGCCCGTCGACACCAGTTCGTCGGCGATGCGCTTGGCCTGATCGGATGGGATCGCGAAACCCAGACCGATCGAACCGCTCTGCGCGCCTTGGGACTCCGACCCGCCACCCATCGATGCGATCGCCGAGTTCACTCCGACGAGTTCACCGTTCATGTTCACCAGCGCTCCGCCGGAATTGCCGGGGTTGATCGCGGCGTCGGTCTGTATCGCGTTCATCACCGAATGCTGGCCGTTGCTCCCGTCTCCGGTGGCCACCGGACGGTCCAGCGCGCTGATGATGCCCGTCGTCACGGTGCCTTCCAGCCCGAGCGGCGAGCCGATCGCCACCACGTTCTGGCCGACCTTCAGGTCCTTCGACGATCCCATCGTGATCGGGGTCAGCCCCGAAACACCCTGCGCCCGAACGACGGCGACGTCATCGGCCGGATCGGTGCCGACAACGGTGAACGGTACGGTCTTGCCGTCGGAGAAGGCCACCGTGGCCTCGCCGCCCTGGCTCGAGAATCCGCCGTTGCCGAAGGACGGCTGGTCGCCCGGTTGATCCGGTGCCTGGCCACCCGGGAAGCCTTGATCGCCCTGTCCTTGTCCGCCCAGCGCCTGCCGATCAGCGGCAGGGCCACTCACCGCGGCCACGACGTGGTTGTTGGTCAGGATCAGACCGTCGGAGCTCAGTACGATGCCAGAGCCCTCTTCGGCGCCTTGCCCCATCGTGATCTGCAGCTTCACCACGCTGGGCATCACCTTCGCGGCAACCTGCTCGACCGAGCCGACAGGCGGTGCCGCGACGGGCTGGTTGGGGACCGGCGCCGCTGCTGTGGCGGCGGTGGCGGCGCTGTTGGCGGCGGAGGGGTCAGAGCGGTTGGCCAGCACCGCTGCGCCGAGACCGCCGGACACCACGGCCACAGCCGCGGCTGCAGCCACGACGGCGCCGGTTCGAGATCGCTTGCGTACCATGGGTATCGGTGCCGTCGGAGCCGAATCAGATTGATAGGCAGTGCCATCGGGACTGTATGGCGGCGGCGACTGCTGCGTTGCGTAACGCCAGTCGTAGGGCTGCTGATACTCCCCGGGGGGAACGCCCGAATATTGTTGCCTCACAGGCTGGCCCGGGCGTGATGCACGGCCGGATCGACGCAGCGATGACCGCGATTGCTTTTTCATGGCGTGGTTCTTCCCTTAACAGTGGGGAGCGAAATGGTTAGCCTCACTGTGCACTCGTTCACTGAGACTGGACTGAGAGAAGGATCTATACAGTCCAAGACTTCGGTCACGAGTTAGCCTGGCCGAATGTCATGTGTGTTCTGTGCCATAGTCGCGGGTGAGGCCCCCGCCATCCGGATCTACGAAGACGACGGCTACCTGGCCATCCTCGACATCCGCCCGTTCACCCGCGGCCACACGCTCGTCATCCCCAAGCGTCACACCGTCGACTTGACCGACACGCCGCCCGAGACCTGCGCAGACCTTGTCCGCATCGGACAGCGCATCTCGAAAGCGGCGCGCCGGTCCGGGTTGCACGCCGACGGCAACAACGTCGTCATAAATGACGGCAAGGCCGCATTTCAGAGCGTGTTCCACATCCACCTGCACGTGCTGCCCCGGCAATCCGGTGACAAGCTGTCGTTCGCCAAGGGCATGCTGCTGCGCCGCGATCCCGATCGTGAGGAGACCGCCAGAATCCTGCGAGACGCGCTGGCTGGACTCGACGCGGCGCAGCAGGACTGACGGACATGGCTTCCCTCATTCAGAAAACGTTCGGCACCTATCTGCGGTTGCACGACGCCGTCTATCAGCGGACCAACGGCTGGGTCGGCCATCGGCTGATGCTGCTGCCGAGCCTGCTGTTGCACACCGTCGGCGCCAAGACCGGAAAGGCCCGTACCACGTCGCTGACCTACGCGCGTGACGGAGACGACTACCTGGTGGTCGCATCAAACGGCGGCGCGTCGCGTTCGCCGGGCTGGTACCACAACCTGAAGGCTGATCCCGATATCGAAATCAACGTGGGTCCAAGGCGTTTCGCAGTAACGGCGCAACCCGTCCTGCCCGGCGACCCGGACCGCGAACGGCTGTGGAAGATCGTCACCAAGTACAACAAGTCCTACAACGAGTATCAGAAGAAGACCAGGCGCCCGATCCCGATTGTCAGGCTGACGCCAAAAGCGTGATCAGAACAGCTCTTTGGCGAGCAGTTCGAGTGTCTTGTCGCGTGCCGGTGCTGTCGCGGGATCGGTACCGCGGCGAGCCGAGGCCACCGGATGCACCATCACCTCGTCGACGCCGAACTCCTCCGCCAGTGCACGAACCTGCTCCGCGGCCTCGATCGGGTCCCCGACGACGGCTCGACGCAGACCGGACTCGACGACCGCCGACTCCTGAGATGTCAGCCGGTTCTGTTCGGCTTCCTCGACGAGATCGACCGGCCCGAGCGGCTGGCCAGTGCGCAACTTCGCCATCATCTGCAGGTTCGGCAGCAGCAACGCCATTGCCTCGTCGTGTGATTCGGCCACCACCGCGTTGACGGTCAGGAACGTGACCGGCTCGGCTGCGAGATCGCTCGGCTGGAACTCAGATCGGTAGACGGCCAGCGCCTCGGCGGTGCCCTGCCCCGAGAAGTGATGCGCGAACACGTACGGAAGCCCCTTGGCCGCGGCGAGGCGCGCGGAGTACATCGACGAGCCGAGCAGCCACAGTCGCGGCTCGCTGGTCGCGGCGGGCGTCGCCTTGAGGATGTAGTCCTGCTGAGGGATGGAGACGTGCACACCGCTGGCGCTCATCATCGCGGCGACGTGCTCCAGATACTCCGGGAACCGGTCGATGTCGCTATCGTCGCGTCCCGCCGCATTGCGGAGCAGATACGACGTCAGAGGGTCGGAGCCCGGCGCGCGGCCGATACCGAGGTCGATGCGGCCGGGATGGGCCGCCTCCAGAAGCGCGAACTGTTCGGCGACGGCCAGCGGCGCGTGGTTCGGCAGCATCACACCGCCGGAGCCGAGGCGAATATGCGAGGTGTTGGCCGCCAGGTGGGCGATCAGCACCGGCGGGCTGGTGGCCGCCACCGACGGCATGTTGTGGTGTTCGGCGACCCAGTAGCGGGTGTAACCCAGTTGGTCAGCGGTCTGCGCAAGCTTGGTGGACGCCGAAAGCGCGTCGGACGTCGACTGATCGGTGCGCACAGGGACGAGGTCGAGGACGGAAAGTCGCATATAGGAGTCAACGCTGGACATCACGCCCGCGTTCCCGCGATTTCGGTGTGATTTCCGGCGCTGAGCGAAGGTTTCCGCGCCGAAATCGCTCTGTGCCTGCCAGGGCGGCGGCCTCGCCGAAGACGTCGTCGAGCATCGCAGGGGTCAGCTTGCCGGTGAAGGTGTTCTGCTGACTCGGGTGGTAGACCCCCATCAACGTGACCTCGCCGTGCATCGTCTGCAACACAGCCGTCGCACCGTGCCCGAACTTCGGTGCGGGACGGCCCACCGAGCCACCGCCGGCACGAACCATGTCCAGCGCGGCGCGCCACGCGAACCCGCCGAGCGCGATCAGGACACGAACGTCACGGCTGACCAGGCGCCACTCGGCGTCCAGCCACGGCGCGCACGTCGCGCGTTCGGCGGGCGTCGGCGCGTTCGCCGGCGGCGCACACCGCACGGCGGCCACGATGCGAGTGGCGTTGAGCGCCAACCTATCCGCTGCGTCGACGCACAGCGACTGGTTGGCCAACCCGGCCCGATGCAGCGCCGCGAACAGAAAGTCGCCGGAGCGGTCGCCGGTGAACACCCGGCCGGTCCGGTTGGCTCCGTGCGCTGCGGGCGCCAGTCCGACGACCATCACCTGCGGCCGCGCCGCACCCCAACCCGGCGCAGGTCTGCCCCAGTAGGGCTCACCCTCATACGACTTGCGCTTCTCGACCGCGACCCGCTCGCGCCACTCGACCAGCCGCGGGCAGGCACGACACACCGACACCTCGGCGTCGACCTGCTCGACCGACTCCGCCGCTTCGGCCAACGCGCTCACCGTCGCGGCGCTGTCGGCGACCGCGGTCGCGCGCGTCGCCGGATCGCCCGGCCAACCAGAGCCCGCGGGAACCGGCGAGTCGAACCGCTTGCCGGTGCGGGGATGGGCCAGCTTCACCGCTCCACTGTGCCTGCGACGCAAAATGCGTCGCCGACCGGGCCGACCCGCTGTTAGATTCCTGAAGAGATACCCCATGATCAACGGCAAGCGCGGACCGCTATTCACCATCTTTTTCGCCGCGCTGATGGCCGGTGCGGGTAACGGCATCACGATCGTCGCGTTCCCTTGGCTGGTGCTGCAGCGCAACGGATCCGCGCTCGACGCGTCGATCGTCGCGATGGCCGGAACCATTCCCCTGCTCGTGGCCACGCTGATCGCCGGCGCCGCGGTGGACTATCTGGGCCGCAAGCGGGTCTCGATGATCTCCGACGCGCTGTCCGCCTTGTCGGTTGCCGCCGTCCCGGTGCTGGCGCTGACCTTCGGCGTGCACGTCGTCAACGTCGCCGTCCTCGCAGGCCTCGCCGCGCTCGGCGCGCTGTTCGATCCCGCAGGCATGACGGCGCGCGAGACGATGCTGCCCGAGGCCGCCGCCCGGGCCGGCTGGACGCTGGACCGGGCCAACAGCGTCTACGAGGCGGTGTTCAACCTCTCCTACATCGTCGGGCCGGGCGTCGGCGGCCTGATGATCGCCACCCTCGGCGGGGTGAACACCATGTGGGTGACGGCGGGCGCCTTCGTGCTGTCCATCCTCGCCATTTCCACGCTGCGGCTCGAAGGTGCAGGCACACCGAACCGCAATGCACTCCCCGAAGGCGTCTGGGCGGGCGTCGTCGAGGGGTTGCGCTTCGTGTGGAACAACAAGGTTCTGCGCACCCTGGCCATCGTCGACCTCGCCGCGACCGGTCTCTATATGCCGATGGAATCGGTTCTTTTCCCGAAGTACTTCACCGATCGCAACCAGCCCGCGCAGCTGGGCTGGGCACTGATGGCGCTGAGCGTCGGCGGGCTGGTCGGCGCGCTGAGTTATGCAGTGCTGTCGAAGTATTCGAAGCGCCGGACCGTGATGCTGACAGCGGTGCTCACGCTCGGCGTCGCGATGACCATCATCGCCTTCCTGCCGCCGCTACCGCTGATCCTCGTGCTGTGTGCGATCGTCGGGTTCGTCTACGGCCCGATCGCGCCGATCTACAACTACGTCATGCAGACCCGCGCCCCGCAGCACCTGCGCGGGCGGGTCGTCGGCGTGATGGGGTCGCTCGCCTACGCCGCGGGGCCGCTCGGGCTCGTGCTGGCGGGCCCGCTGGCCGATGCCGCAGGCCTGCACGCGACGTTTTTGGCGCTGTCGCTGCCGATGCTGGTGCTCGGCGTTGTCGCCGTATTCCTGTCCGGGCTTCGCGAACTGGACCGCGAGCCCGCGGTCGAGCAGTAGAACGCTTTCGTTAAGAGCCGACTGATCTTGGGTACCCGTGTGACGCAAACCACAAATCGAACATCGAGGTTGGCTCGTGTACCAGCAAGTTCTCGATCCGGTTGGCCATTCCCTCGCGTGGAGTTCGCTGGTCGCGGCGATCCCCCTGCTGCTGTTGTTCGTGCTGCTCGGCGTCCTGAGAGTGACCGCATGGGTGGCGTCGCTGATATCGCTTGCCGTCGCCATCGCCGTCGCTGTCCTGGTCTACGGGATGCCGATCGGTCAGTCGCTGCTGGCAGGCACCGAAGGTGCCGCGTTCGGCTTCTTTCCAATCTTGTGGATCGTCATCAACGCGATCTGGGTGTACCAGCAGACCGTTGAGACCGGGCACTTCGACGTGCTGCGCCGCTCCTTCTCTCAAGTCAGCGACGATCAACGCATCCAGGCCGTCCTGATCGCGTTCTCGTTCGGCGCCCTGCTGGAGGCACTGGCCGGCTTCGGCACACCGGTCGCGGTGACGTCGGTGATGCTGATGGCACTCGGGTTCAAGCCGATGAAGGCCGCCGCTCTCGCACTTGTCGCCAACACCGCACCCGTCGCATTCGGCGCAATGGCCACGCCGATCCTCACCCTCGCCAAGGTGACAGAACTGCCCAGCGACACCCTCGGCGCGATGGTCGGCAGGCAGACGCCGCTGCTCTCGGTGCTGGTTCCGTTGGCCCTGGTCGCCATCGTCGACGGCTGGCGCGGCATCCGCGAGACGTGGCTGCCCGCGCTGGTATGCGGAATCGTCTTCGGGCTCGGCCAGTTCGCCACGTCCAACTTCGTCTCGGTGCCGCTGGCCGACGTGGTTGCCTCGCTGCTGTCGGCCGCCGCGGTGGTCCTGCTGGTCCGAATCTGGAGACCCCGTCGGACGTACACCGAGGCGGCCGTCGTCGCAGGCGGCGCGGCGGATACACCGACGCCCGAATTCGCCAGGCGGGTCGAGCATCCCGACTCACGGGCCGACGTGGTCAAGGCCTACGCCCCGTACGCGATCATCATCGCGGTCTTCGTCATCTGCCAGATCACCGCCGTGAAGAAGCTGCTCGACAAGGCGACGATCAAGTTCGGATGGCCGGGCCTCGACGTCGTCAGCCCCAAGGGAAAGCCGGTGTCGCTCACCGAATTCACTTTGAACCTGCTCACCACACCCGGCACCCACATGCTCATCGCGGGCGTGCTGACGATGTTTGTGCTCAAACTGTCGGTGCCGCGGGCGGTCAAGGCATACGGGACGACACTGCACCAGCTGCGCTGGGCGATCGTCACGGTGATGGCGGTGTTGGCGCTGGCGTTCGTGATGAACCTGTCGGGGCAGACGATCACGCTGGGCACCTGGATGGCCGCGGCAGGTGGCGCGTTCGCCCTGCTGTCGCCCATCCTCGGCTGGCTCGGTGTCGCGGTCACCGGGTCGGACACCTCGGCCAACTCGCTGTTCGGCGCCCTTCAGGTCACCGCGGCGAATCAGGCCGGGTTGTCCGATGTGCTGATGGCCGCGTCGAACAGCTCGGGCGGCGTGCTGGGCAAGATGATCTCGCCACAGAATCTCGCGATCGCCGCGGCGGCTGTCGGCATGAACGGCAAGGAAGGCGACATCTTCCGACGCGTCGTCATCTGGAGCATGGCGTTCCTGGCCCTGCTGTGCGTCCTGTCTGCGCTGCAGGCCTCGCCGGTGCTGTCCTGGATGGTGCCGTCGTGACGGCTCGTAGCATCGAACCGTGAGCGTTCTCGACAGCCTGACCGCCGACCTGCCCGACGGCATGGTCGTCACCGACCCCGCGATCACCGAGGGGTACCGCCAGGACCGCGCGCTCGACCCGGCGGCGGGCAAGCCGCTGGCCGTCGTGCGCCCACTGACCACCGAGCATGTGCAGATCATCATGCGCTGGGCGAGCGCCCACCGGGTTCCGGTCGTGCCGCGCGGGGCGGGCAGCGGACTCTCCGGCGGGGCCACCGCCCTCGACGACGGCATCGTGCTGTGCACCGAGAAGATGCGCGACATCACCGTCGACCCCGTCACGCGCACCGCGGTCTGTCAGCCAGGCCTGTTCAACGCCGAGGTGAAAAAGGCCGTCGCGCAACATGATCTGTGGTACCCGCCGGACCCGTCGTCGTTCGAGATTTGCAGCATCGGCGGCAACATCGCCACCAATGCGGGCGGGTTGTGCTGCGTCAAGTACGGCGTCACCACCGACTATGTGATGGGTTTGCAGGTGGTGCTGGCCGACGGGACGGCGGTACGGGTCGGCGGGCCTCGGCTGAAGGATGTCGCGGGGCTCAGCCTCACGAAGCTGTTCGTCGGCAGCGAGGGCACGCTGGGCATCGTCACAGAGATCACGCTCCGGCTGCTGCCCAAGCAGCACCGGTCGGCCACCGTGGTGGCAAATTTCGCGACGGTCGACGCGGCCACCGACGCAATACTGGGGGTGGCCTGCCAGATGAGGCCGTCGATGCTCGAGTTCATGGACGCCGTGGCCATCAACGCCGTCGAGGACAAGTTGAAGATGGGCCTGGACCGGGACGCGGCCGCGCTGTTGCTGGCGGCCTCCGACGAACGGGGCCGGTCGGCGGCCGAGGACGCGAAGCTGATCGCCGACGTGTTCGGCGAGAGCGGCGCAACCGATGTGTTCACCACCGACGACCCCGACGAGGGCGAGGCGTTCGTCGCCGCCCGCCGTTTCGCGATCCCGGCGGTGGAGGCCATGGGCACGCTGCTGCTCGAAGACGTCGGCGTGCCGATGCCGCGCATCGGCGACCTTGTCCGCGGCGTCGAGCGCATCGCCACCGAGGGCGACGTGATGATCTCGGTGATCGCACACGCAGGCGACGGCAACACCCATCCGTTGATCGTGTACGACCCCGCCGACGCCGCGATGGCGGAACGGGCCGAGCGCGCGTTCGGCCAGATCATGGATCTCGCGATCGGACTCGGCGGCACCATCACCGGGGAGCACGGCGTCGGCAGACTGAAAAGGCCCTGGCTGGAGGACCAGGTCGGGTCCGAGGTGATGGACCTCAACCGGCGCATCAAACAGGCGCTTGATCCCGGGAACATCCTGAATCCCGGCGCCGCCATTTGATGACAATTCGCTGTGCCCTGTTGACAGGGCATGCATTCCTGTCGTACTCATAAGACATGACCGCCACACTGTCTCACCGCACGCCTGCCCAATTCGAACTCGCCACCGCCGCGACCTGGTCCAACCCGTGGCCGATGTACCAGGCACTGCGCGACAAGGACCCGGTGCACCACGTGGTCCCGGAAGACCGGCCCGACCTCGACTACTGGGTGTTGTCGCGGCACGTGGACGTATGGAACGCGGCGCGCGACCACGAGACGTTTTCGTCGGCGCAGGGCCTCACGGTCAACTACGGCGAACTCGAGATGATCGGTCTCGCCGACAACCCGCCGTTCGTTATGCAGGATCCGCCGACGCACACCGAGTTCCGCAAGCTGGTGTCACGCGGTTTCACGCCGCGTCAGGTGGAGGCCGTCGAGCCCGCCGTGCGGCAGTTCGTCATCGAGCGTCTCGAGCGTTTGCGCGCCGCAGGCGGCGGCGACATCGTCGCCGAACTCTTCAAGCCCCTGCCGTCGATGGTCGTCGCACACTATCTCGGCGTCCCCGACGAGGACCGCGCGCAGTTCGACGGGTGGACCGAAGCCATCGTCGCCGCCCAGACACAGGAGGGCGGTCTGGCATCAGCAGGTGAGTCCGCAGGCGAGGCGGTGGCTTCGATGATGGCCTACTTCACCCAGCTGATCGAGCGCCGCCGCCGCGAGCCCGAGGACGACACCGTGTCGCATCTCGTCGCCGCGGGCATCGGCGCCGACGGTGACATGGCCGGGATGCTGTCGATCCTGGCGTTCACGTTCACGATGGTCACCGGCGGAAACGACACCACGACCGGCATGCTCGGCGGCGCGGTGCAGCTGTTGCACCAGCGGCCCGATCAGCGCCGGCTGCTGATCAACAATCCGGACCTGCTGCCCGATGCGGTCGACGAACTGCTGCGGCTCACCTCGCCCGTGCAAGGCTTGGCCCGCACCACCACACGCGATGTGCGGATCGGTAATTCGACCATCCCGGCCGGGCGCAAGGCACTGTTGCTCTACGGGTCGGCCAACCGCGATGAGCGTGAATACGGCGCCGACGCAGGCGAACTCGAGGTCCGCAGGCGTCCGCGCAACATCATGACATTCAGCCACGGCGCGCACTTCTGCCTCGGCGCGGCCGCGGCCCGGATGCAGTCACGGATCGCGCTGACCGAACTGCTCGCGCGCTGCCCCGAGTTCGAGGTCGACCTCTCCGGAGTGGTCTGGGCCGGCGGGAGTTACGTCCGCAGGCCGCTGTCGGTTCCCTTCCGGGTGATCTCGTAATGGCGGGCAACGACTGGCTGGGCGACCGCCGCACAGAGGTGGCCGCCGACCGAATCCTCGACGCCGCGGACGCACTGTTCGCACAGCAGGACGCCGCAACCGTCGGCATGCACGAGATAGCCAAGGCCGCAGGATGTTCGCGCGCGACGCTGTACCGGTATTTCGAGAACCGGGAAGCGTTGTACACCGCGTACGTGCACCGCGAGAGCTACCGGCTGTTCCACCAGATGACCGAACAACTCAGCGGCGTCGACGAGCCACGTGAGCGGCTCATCGAAGGCATGGTGTCGTCGCTGCGCAACGTGCGCGAGAGTCCCGCACTGTCATCGTGGTTCGCCACCGCGCAGCGGCCGATCGGCGCGGAGATCGCCGAGCAGTCTCAAGTGATCAAGGCGCTCACCGAGGCGTTCCTGATCTCGATGGCGCCCGACGCCGCCGAGGTCGTCGAGCGCAAGGCGCGCTGGCTGGTACGGGTGATGACGTCGCTGCTGGTCTTCCCCGGACACGACGGGGCCGACGAGCGGGCGATGATCGAGCAGTTCGTCGTCCCGATGGTGGTGCCGACGACGCAGGACGCGACGGGCTAGGCGCCTTACTGCCTCGACATCGAGATGTTGAGTTTGTCCTGCGCGGTGACCAGGTGGTCGTGGCTGTCCTGACCGATGTCGATGATGACGCGGTCGATGGTGCCGGTGAACGTGTTGCCGCGCGGACCGTAGTCGGTTGAGGTCGGCGAACCGGTGTCCGATCCGACGTCGCAGGCTTCGTCGGCGGAGAAGGCCATCGGTTCGGTCTGCTCGACTCGTGCTGCGCCAACAGCCTTTCCGTCGTAAAGCAGCGTGACCTCGCCACCCTTGCCGAGGCCTCCGCCGTCGTACTTGAACTCCATCCGTACCTCGTGATCGCCGGATGGGATCGGCTCGTCCGCGGTGACGAAGTAGTACTCGATGCCGAAGAAGTTGTAGCAGTACTTCAGCCGCCCATCGTGTGCGTATAGACACCATCCGCCGACGCCGCCGCCCTGGCTGACGATCACACCGGCCGCGCCTGCGTCGGGCACGGTGATTTTCGCGGTCACCGAGTGGGATTTGTTCTTGATGTTGAGTACGCAGTTCTCCAGCAGCCGCATGCCCGAGAACAGCATCTGGGTATCACCCTTGATCAGTTGCGGCCGCCCGGCGATGTCCGGGTTGAAACGTTCGAACGACCGGTCGTCAAGCGGAACAACGTTGTACTTGGTTGCCTCGATGAGCCAGAGCCGTTGCATGTGGGCCAGCTTCTCGGGGTTCTCGGACGCCAGATCGTGGGCCTGGGTGTAATCGTCGGGCCCGTAGAGCTCCCACACATCGTCATCGAGCGCCGGCTGGTCGTTCAGCCAAGGAGTGCGGTGCTTGGTCACCGCCGTCCAGCCCTTGTGGAACAGGCCCCGGTTACCGAACATTTCGAAGTACTGGACGGTGTGCGTTTCTGGCGCATTACCGTCACGCAGCGTGGCCAGCATGCTGACACCCTCCAATGGCGCCTGTTGGATGCTGTTCACGATGGTCGGCGCGGGGATGGCGGCTGCCTCGAGAATCGTCGGCGCGACATCGATGACGTGATGGAACTGATTGCGCGTCTCTCCTTTGCCCGCAATACCTTTGGGCCAGTGCACGACCGTCCCGTTTCGGGTGCCACCCCAGTGCGATGCCACCTGCTTGGTCCATTGATAGGGCGTGCAGAGCGCGTGTGCCCAGCCGACGGCATAGTGGTTGTAGGCGTCGGGTGTGCCGAAGTCGTCGATCTTGGACAACAGAAACTCGGTGGTCTCGATGTCGGGAAGGCCATTGAGGGTGGTCATCTCGTTGAAACAACCCTTTGGTGTGCCTTCGGCGGACGCGCCGTTGTCTCCGAAGATGTAGTACACCAGTGTGTTCTCTAGCGCGCCGAGGTCGTCGATCGCGTCGATGAGGCGTCCGACCTCGTAGTCGGTCTGCTCGAGGAAGCCGGCGTAGATCTCCATCTGGCGGGCCAGCACCGGTTTGAGCTCCGCAGGCATGTCGTCCCACGCGGGGATCTCGTCGTGACGCTTGGTCAGCTCGGCGTCTGCCGGCACGACGCCCAGTTCCTTCTGGTTGGGCAGAATCCGCTCCCGCAGTTTGTCCCAGCCGTCGTCGAACGTGCCCTTGTACTTGTCTGACCACTCCTTCGGGACGTGATGTGGCGCATGCGTCGCACCCGGCGCGAAGTACATGAAGAACGGCTTGTCGGGAGTGAGCGCCTTCTGTTGGCGGACCCACGTGATCGCGCGATCGGACAAGTCCTGGGTCAGCGTGTAGCCCTCTTCAGGCGTCTTCTCCGGCTCGACCGGCTTGGTTCCCTCGTAGAGGCCGGGGTAGTACTGGTTGGCCTCCCCGCCGATGAAGCCATAGAAGTGCTCGAAGCCCGAGCCCGTCGGCCACTGCTGGAAGGGGCCCACCGGCGAGACCTCCCAGACCGGCACCTCGTGACACTTACCGAACTGGCTCGTCGAGTAGCCGTTGAGCCGCAACGTCTCCGCGATAGGCGCCTTGTCTTTCGGGCGCACACTGGAGTAGCCCGGTGCCGACGTTGCGATCTCGGTGATGCCACCCATCCCGACCGAGTGATGGTTGCGACCGGTCAGCATCGCCTGCCGGGTCGGTGAGCACAGTGCTGTGGTGTGAAAACGGTTCAGCTTCAATCCGTTGGCGGCCAGCCCTTCGGCCACCGGCGTATTGCACGGCCCGCCGAAGGCCGACGCAGCGCCGAAACCCACGTCGTCAATCAGCACGATCAGGACATTGGGCGCACCCTCGGGTGGTCTCAGCATGGTGATCGGCGGGTAGGTGGTGTCCGGATCCTTGGCGTCGTAGGTTGTCAGGCCAACGTGTTGAGCATCGGGAATCGGCAGGATGTCCCTCCGAACCTCCGGCGATGTCGTCGTGTTCGAGGTTTGTCCGTTGTTGTGCGCTGACGAGCTGGGCATGGGGGTCCTCTCGGCCTCCTCGAACCACACTTCTTGGGCCCGAGGAGGCAAGACTATTGCGGCTCGTTGTCGACGGAGGTCTTTTGACGCGAGCGACAAACACAGTCGGCCGAATACCCTCAAGAAATCGAGACTGCGGGCAGTGCGTGAATTCGCCAGGAATGGCGATCTCCCCGCAGTTTCGGCAGGGTGCCTACGGCGAGCGCACCCGGGTGAAGCGGTGCAGCAGCCATGCCAGCGGAACGGTCACGATGAACGTCGCCACGAAAAGGACGGGCATCGATCCGGTGTAGATGTGGACGTGCAGGATCTCGACCATCACCAGGTCCATCGTCACCAAATGGATCAGGAAGATCTCATAGGAGATCTCGCCGAGGAAGACCATCGGGCGGCTGGCCAGCAGCCGTGCATACCAACCGCTGTCACCGAGCGCCAGCGGCGCGACCGCCAGTGTCGCGATCACCGCGTAGAAGACCGCCTTCCAAATTGCAGGCGCCAACGCGTAGGGCGACGTCGTCGGTTCCCCCGCAATCGGAGTCGAGGCGATGAAGTAGCTCACCACCGCGACGGGTATCACCGCGAAGGCGTAGCAGCGGACGCCCATCACCGAAAGGACCGCGAGCAGCATGCCGCCGACGAACCACACCAGGTATGTCGGTAGCCACAGGCGCGCCCCGTCGGGCAACCCGTCGACGGTGTGGACGAAGATCAACCACGCAGGCGTCACCGCGGCCAGCAGCAACAAGCCGCCGAGCACCAACACGGGACGCCACCGGCGGCGGCACAGCACGCCGAGCAACAGCCAAGCCAGCAGCGGCAGCACGACGTAGAACGCGGCTTCCACAGCCAGACTCCACATTTGAGTCAGGCCCTGATGCAGATACGAGTACATGTACTGGTCGGTGTAAATCTGCGTCAGGCTCAGGTTGCGGAGGAAGCCGATCCAGGTATGGCCGGGGTTCGGCCCGGCGTGGCGAAAGTGGTAGACCGCATACGCCGCGATCACCGTTACCGCGTATGCGGGCATGATGCGCCGCACCCGGTGCCAGGCATATCGGCGCACCGAGGGCCAATCCGCTCCAACCGCGGTCGCCTTCACCCACGGACTGAACAACAGAAAGCCCGACAGCACAAAGAAAATCGGCACGCCGATCTCCATCCGCGCGTAGACCAGGCCGACATAGCCGTGCGTGTACTTTCCTGTGGTGTAGGCGGCATGGGTCGCCAACACCAGAAGCGCGGCGACGGCGCGGATCCCGGTGAGCGACGCCACCCGCTCGGGCGCCGCGACGGATTCGAGCCCGCCCTGGGCCACCGCGCCGGTGACGTCCTTGGACACGGTCATTTCGGCTTGCGGTGTGGCTTCTTCGGTCCGCGGTCGGGTTGCAAATCGATCAGCTGACCCTGAATCCGGGTCTTCGCAAGGGCTTTCAGTGTCTCTTTGGACAACTTCGCGGGAAGTTCGACCAGCGAGTACTCCGGCCGGATCGTGATGTGCCCGAAATCGCTTCGGTGCAGACCGCCTTCGTTGGCGATCGCACCCACGATGGCACCTGGCATCACCTTGTGCCGCTTGCCGACCGCGATGCGATACGTGGCGAGGTCGGTGCGGACGTCCCGCCGCTTGCGCGGCCCCCCGTCATCGCGCGGGTCTCGGTCGGGACGCTCGCGACGCTTCTCCGGTGGTGGTTCCGTCATCAGGAACTCTTCCCCGTCACGGCTCTGCAGGGCCAGCGCGGCGGCGATGTCGGCCATGGACACGTCGTGGTCGCGTTCGTAGCCCTCGATCAGCTTGCGGAACAGGTCGATTCCCGGCGCGTTGAGCGCGGTGGTGATCGAGTCCCGGAACTTCTCCACCCGCTGGGCGTTCACGTCGTCGACCGACGGCAGCCGCGACTCGACGAGCTTCTGACGGGTGACCCGCTCGATCGAGTTGAGCAGGTGCCGTTCGCGTGGCGTGACGAACAGCAGCGCCGCGCCCGACCGCCCGGCCCGGCCGGTGCGCCCGATCCGGTGCACATAGGACTCCGGATCGTGCGGGATGTCGTAGTTCAGCACGTGTGAGATGCGATCGACGTCGAGCCCGCGGGCCGCTACGTCGGTCGCAATCAAGATGTCGAGCTTTCCGTCCTTGAGTGAGGCGATGGTGCGCTCGCGTTGAGCCTGCGGGATGTCGCCGTTGATGGCCGCCGCCGCGAAACCGCGCGCCTTGAGTCGGTCGGCGACCTCCTCGGTGGCCTGCTTGGTGCGGACGAACACGATCATCGCCTCGAACGGCTCGACCTCGAGCAACCGGGTGAGCGCGTCCATCTTCCGGTGCCCGGAGACCTGGATGTAGCGCTGCGAGATGTTGTCGGCGGTCGCGGTCTTGGACTCGACCTTCACCTGGACCGGGTCGTGCAGGTATTTGTTGGTGATCTTGCGGATCGCGGGCGGCATCGTCGCGGAGAACAGCGCGACCTGCTTGTACTCAGGCGTGCCTTCAAGGATGCGTTCGACGTCCTCGGCGAAGCCCATCTGGAGCATCTCGTCGGCCTCGTCGAGCACCAGGTAGTCGAGGTGTGAGAGGTCGAGGGTGCCCTTCTCGAGGTGGTCGATGACCCGGCCCGGAGTGCCGACGACGACCTGGGCGCCACGCTTGAGCCCGGCCAACTGCGGACCGTAGGAGGCGCCGCCATAGATCGGCAGCACGTTCACCGCCAGGCGCGCGCCGTAGCGGCTGAACGCCTCGGCGACCTGAAGCGCGAGCTCTCGCGTCGGCGCAAGCACCAGCGCCTGGGTGATGCGGCTCGACGTGTCGATCTTCGACAGAATCGGGATGGCGAACGCCGCGGTCTTGCCCGTGCCGGTCTGTGCGAGGCCGACCACGTCAGACCCCGCGATCATCGCGGGGATGGTCGCCGCCTGGATCGGCGACGGCGACTCGTATCCGACGTCGGCTACGGCCTGCAGCACCGCGGGGTGAATCTGCAGGTCGGCAAAGGTGGTTTGCGCGGCGAACGCGTCGCTGTCGGGCGTGGTCATCGGGGTGTCAGTCTAATCGCCCGCACCCGCTCGACCCGCCGCGCCGCCTGCCGGGTCACCGGCCGAGTTGGCGGTACGGTGCCCAACTGTGAAAAGGCGTCCCGGGCCGCTCGGCCGGCGACATCTGGCGGCGACCGCTGCCGCGGCGGGCGTCCTCCTGCTGGCCGGCTGCGGATCGGGTGACTCGACGGTCTCCAAGACGCCGGATGCGAGCACAACCACCGCCGCACCTGCACCCGCGACCGCGCAGCCCGCACCGCCGCGCCCCAGCGCCGCGCCCAGCACGGCGGCGCCCGACCCGTGCGCCGTGAACCTCGCCGCGCCCGAGATCGCCAAGGCCGTCTCCGAGCTGCCGCGCGATCCCCGCAGCGGGCAGGCGTGGAGTCCCGAGCCGCTGGCGGGCACATACAACGAATGCGCCCAGCTATCGGCAATCATCGTCAAGGCCAACACCAACGCCGAGAACCCCAACACCCGCGCGGTGCTGTTTCACCTCGGCAAGTTCATCCCTACAGGCGTGCCCGACACCTACGGATTCAACAGCGTCCAGCCGTCGGAAAGCACGGGTGACACCGTCGCGCTTGTGTACTCCAACGGCACGCCCGGGCTGGACAGCGTGGTGAAATTCCGCTGGAACGGCGCAGGCGTCGAGCTGATCGGCAACACGCCCGGCTGACCGTTCGCCGAAACGTCCGTTTGGGTGACGACACGCCGCGAAATTGCGCCCAAATGCACGTTTGGGCGACAGTCAGCGGGGGCTGACTGTCGGCCGGCTCCCCTACAGTTGGGCACGTGTTCGTCGCCGACGATCGAGTGATCTACAGTGCCTCCGACCTCGCAGCCGCGGCCCGCTGCGAGTACGCGCTGCTGCGCTCGTTCGACGCCAGGCTCGGATGGGGTCCGCCGGTCGCCGCCGAGGACGAATTGCTGGCCCGCACGGCGAAACTCGGCGGCGAGCACGAGCAGCGCCATCTGGGCGAATTGCGGTCGGCGGCAGAGGGCACGGTGGCCGTCATCGGTCGGCCCCACTACACCGTCGCCGGTCTCGAGGCGGCCGCCGAAGCGACCTTACGGGCGGTGCAGCGGCGGGCGCCGGTGATCTACCAGGCGGCCATGTTCGACGGCCGGTTCGTCGGTTTCGCCGACTTCCTGGTGTTCGACGGCGAGCGCTACCGGTTGCGCGATACGAAGCTCGCGCGGTCGGTCAAGGTCGAGGCGCTGTTGCAGCTGGCGGCGTACGCAGAGACCCTGGCCGCGGCGGGCGTGCCGGTCTCCGACGAGGTCGAGTTGGTGCTGGGCGACACCGCCACCGTCGGCTACCGCGTCGATGAGCTGGTGCCGGTGTACCGGCCGCGGCGAGCCGAACTGGAACGCCTGCTCGACGGCCATCTTGCCGGCGGCAGGGCGGTCAGATGGTCCGACGACCACGTCCGCGCCTGCTTCCGGTGCCCGGAGTGCACCGATCAGGTCCGCGAGCACGACGACCTGCTGCTTGTCGCGGGGATGCGGGCCAGCCAGCGCGCCCGGTTCATCGACGCGGGCATCGCCACCGTGACAGACCTTGCCCGGCACGACGGCGCCGTTCCGGAGTTGTCCGCGCGTACGGTCGCCACGCTGAGCGCGCAGGCGCGTTTGCAGCTGACGCCACGCATCGACGGAAAGCCGCCGTATGAGATCGCCGACGCGCAGCCATTGATGGTGCTGCCCGAGCCCGACAAGGGTGACTTGTTCTTCGACTTCGAGGGCGACCCGTTGTGGACGGACGACGGCCGTGAATGGGGTCTGGAGTATCTGTTCGGCGTTCTCGACACCGCCGACGATTTCAAGCCGCTGTGGGCGCACAACCGCACCGACGAGCGCCAGGCGCTCCGCGACTTCCTGAAGATGGTCCGGCACAGGCGCAGGCGCTTTCCGCACATGCACATCTATCACTACGCGGCGTATGAGAAGACCGCGCTGCTGCGCCTCGCCGGGCGCTACGGCGAGGGTGAAGACGAAGTGGACGACCTGCTTCGCAACGGCGTTCTCGTCGACCTCTATCCCTTGGTGCGCAAAAGCGTTCGGGTCGGGACGGAGAACTACAGCCTGAAGTCGCTCGAGCCGCTGTACATGGGTGGGCAGCTTCGCAGCGGGGATGTCACGACGGCTACCGACTCGATCACGCAGTACGCGAAGTACTGCGAGTTGCAGGCCGCGGGACGGGACGACGACGCGGCGATCGTCCTGAAGGAGATCGAGGACTACAACCGATATGACTGCACGTCGACGCGCAAGCTGCGGGACTGGTTGATCTGTCGGGCGATCGAGCACGCCGTGCCTCCTGTCGGCGCGCAGCCGGTCGCCGACAGCGCCCCCATCACCGACGACGACACGTTGGCGCGCACGCTGGCGAAGTTCGTCGGCGACGACCCCGCCGGCCGCAGCCCCGAACAGACGGCGGTGGCGATGATCGCGGCGGCCCGCGGCTATCACCGGCGCGAGGACAAGCCGTACTGGTGGGGACATTTCGACCGGCTCAACAATCCGGTCGACGAGTGGGGCGACAATTCCGACGTCTTCATCGCCGAGAAGGCTGTAGTCGAATCCGATTGGCACACACCACCGAAAGCGCGCAAGCCGCAGCGGTGGGTGCGGCTCTACGGCGGCATCGCGACGGGCGAGCTGAGCAAGTCGATGTACGCGCTCTACGAGCCGCCCTCCCCTGCCGGCCTGACCGATGACACCGAACGCAGGGCGTTCGGGTCGGTCACCGTGACGGAGTGTGACGATCCGGCCGCACCGACCGAGGTGCTCGTCGTCGAACGGGAACCCAGGAAGGGCGGCCCATTCGATCAATGCCCGTTCGCGCTGACCCCCGGGCCGCCGATCTCGACGGGTCCCCTGCGCGACTCGATCGAGGCGACCGCCACCGAGATCGCTGCCGGTCTGCCCCAGCTTCCGCCCAGCGCGGTCATCGACATCCTGCTGCGCTGTCCACCGCGGACCGGCAGCGGTGCACCGCTCCCACGAAATCCGGTGGCGGCCGAGTCGATCACCGCAGCACTGCTCGACCTCGACTCGTCGTACGTGGCGGTGCACGGACCACCGGGAACGGGTAAGACCTTCACGGCGGCAGCGGTGATCGCGAATCTCGTCATGCACAGCGACTGGCGCATCGGTGTCGTCGCGCAGTCGCACGCCGTGGTCGAGAATCTGTTCCGCGACGTCATCGCTGCCGGAGTCGACCCGGCGCTGGTGGCCAAGAAGAAGCACGGCACCGACGCGTGCTGGCAGGAGATCGACGAGAAGGAGTATCCGGCGTTCATCGCCGACCATGACGGCTGCGTGATCGGCGGCACCGCGTGGGACTTCGCCAATCCCGGCCGCGTGCCTCGAAACAGCCTCGACCTGCTAGTCATCGAGGAGGCCGGGCAATACAGCCTGGCCAACACCATCGCGGTGGCACCGGCCGCGAGAAACCTACTGCTGCTTGGGGATCCGCAGCAGCTACCGCAAGTCAGCCAGGGCACCCACCCCGAACCGGTCGACACGTCGGCACTGGGCTGGCTGGTCGACGGCAGGCACACGCTGCCCGCCGAACTCGGCTACTTCCTCGACGTGTCCTACCGCATGCACCCAGCGGTCTGCGCGGCGGTGTCGCGCCTGTCCTATGAGGGTCGGCTGCGCTCGTTCGACGGCGTGACGGCGGCGCGCACCCTCGCCGGCCACGCCCCCGGCGTTCGGGTGCTCACCGTCGACCACGATGGCAACTCGACCGACAGCCCTGAAGAGGCCGACGCCATCGTGGCCGAGGTGAAACGGCTGCTCGGATCGGCGTGGACCGACGAGCACGGAACCCGCTCTCTGAAACAGGACGACGTGCTGGTGGTGACGCCCTACAACGCGCAGGTGGTGCTGCTGCGCCAACGTTTCGACGCGGCCGGACTGGCCGATGTGCGGGCGGGCACCGTCGACAAGTTCCAGGGCAGGCAGGCGCCGGTGGTGTTCGTCTCGATGACGGCGTCCTCCATTGACGACGTTCCGCGGGGAATCGCGTTCTTGCTGAACCGCAATCGGCTCAACGTCGCGATCAGCCGGGCCAAGTACGCGAGCATCATCGTCCGATCCGAGACGCTGACCGAGTACCTTCCGACGACGCCGGACCGCCTGATCGAATTGGGCGCGTTCCTGTCGCTGCCGTCGTGTGATAAACCCACGGAGTGACCGATTCGCTGGCCGACCGGCTCGCCGGGATCGTCGGCGCCGCGCACGTCAGCGCCGATCCCGACGTCCTCGACGGCCGCAGCGTTGACCACACCGGCCGCTACCGAGGGCGCGCCAGCGTCCTGGTGCGGCCGGGAACCGCCGAGGAGGTCGCCGCGGTGCTTCGCGCGTGCCGCGACGCCGACGCCCACGTCACCGTCCAGGGTGGACGCACCTCGTTGGTGGCGGGCACCGTTCCCGAGCACAACGACGTGCTGCTGTCGACTGAGCGGCTGACCGATATCGGCGAGGTCGATGCCGTCGAACGACGAATCCAGGTCGGAGCGGGCGTCACGCTGGCCGATGTGCAGCGGGCGGCGAAAAAGGCCGGATTGGTGTTCGGTGTCGACATCGCCGCGCGCGACTCCGCCACCGTCGGCGGCATGGCGTCGACGAACGCAGGCGGACTGCGCACCGTGCGCTACGGCAACATGGGCGAGCAGGTGATCGGCTTGGACGTGGTGCTGCCCGACGGTTCAATTGTCAGACGGCACAGCCAAGTTCGTCAGGACAACACCGGCTACGACCTCGCATCGCTGTTCGTCGGCGCGGAGGGGACGCTCGGCGTCATCACCGGACTGGATCTGCGACTGCACCCCATACCGACCAACCGGGTGACGGCGGTCTGCGGGTTCGCCGATCTCGACGATCTCGTCGAGGCGGGCCGTGAGTTCCGCGACATGGACGGCATCGCAGCGCTGGAGCTGATCGACGCCCGCGCCAGCGCACTGACCGCCGAGCACCTGGGCCTGGCCGCGCCGGTCGAGGGCGCGTGGCAGCTGCTCATCGAACTCGCCGCCGACTCCGACCAGACCGAGCAGTTGGCCGACGCGCTGGATCAGGCACGGCTGACCGGTGAGCCCGCCGTCGGTGTCGACGTCAACACCCAGCAGCGGCTGTGGCAGGTCCGCGAATCGCTCGGCGAGGTCCTCGGCGTCTACGGGCCGCCGCTCAAATTCGATGTGTCCCTTCCCTTGTCGGCGATCGCGGGGTTCGCCCGCGAATCCGGTGAGCTGATCGCCGAGCATGCGCCCGACGCCATCCCGGTGCTGTTCGGCCACATCGGCGAGGGCAACCTGCACCTCAACGTGGTGCGCTGCGCGCTGGAAGGGGAGCGGGAGGCCCGACTGTATTCGGCGATGATGGCGTTGATCGCCCGGTGCGGAGGCAATGTCAGCTCGGAACACGGTGTCGGCAGCCGCAAACGCGACTACGTTCCCATGTCGCGAACCGAGGGCGACATCGCTGCGATGCGGGTGGTCAAGACCGCGTTCGACCCTGGCGGCTATCTCAACGCGGCCGTGCTGTTCGACTAGTGGTACCGACCTGAACCACTGCGACGCCTGAGGCCGGGCGGGTGTTTCCGGCTATTCGCCCGGCCTGGAGTGCCGCCCACGGCGGCTCGATGTGTCGCCGGGTTCGGCGCGGGAATGCCTGCCGTTGGATCGGGGCTCGTCGTCGGTCAACTCGTGGCGCGGCTCGAAGCCAACCCCGTCCGGGCTCTCATAATGGGCATGGCTGCCGAAGTCGAGCGGGTAGTCGGGGCTGAGAACGTCCGGCTTCTGCGACTCGGGCTCGGCATGCGGCGGCGGCTCCTGGCTGATCTCGAAGCGGCTGAGCGGCTGGAACCGCTGCTCGTCATCGGTGTGAAACCCGTTGTGGGCGAAGCCAATCGGCTCCACCGATGGGGGCGGCGGAGGTACATCGGCGAGGAAATCGAGCAGGCTGCGGCCGGGCCCACCTCGATACCCAGGCGCCTCCACCTGCTCCACGGGCGGCACTAGCGGCTCTACGGGCGCTGGGTGGGGGTCATGGCGCGTATCCGCGGCAGGTGTGAGGTGATGCTCCTGCCGCGCGGCGATCGGCTGGGTGTCCCCCTCGTCCTCGACATGCGCGGGGGCGACCTCCGCGACAGCAGGCGCCGCGGCGGAAAGCGGTTCGTCGTGCTTCACGGTGAACTCGACATAGTCGTCGTCGTCGACGTAATCGGCGTCGTCATGGAGGTGGTCGGCCGCGTCGGAACGCTGCGGCTCGGGGGCGGCCTGGCTGCCGAACCCGAGCAGGAACATCGCCGCGACCACACCGAACAACGCGACGAACGCCGGCAGCAGCAACGACTGAGACATTGCGGCGGCGAACGGTTCGTGCAGGAAACGCGGCAGCTGGGTGACGGAACCCTCGCCGCCCGGTCCGTCGCCCGCCGTTGGCATCTCGGCGCTGATCCGCGTCGTCATGAACGCCGCCATGCCTGCGCTGCCCAGCACCGACCCCACCTGCCGGGTGGCGTTGTACACACCCGAGCCTGCGCCTGCTACATCCGATGCCAGGTTGCGCGTCGCCGTCGCCGCCAACGGCGACCAGATGAACGCCATGCCCACGCCGGTTGCGGCCAGCGGCAACACGATTCGCCAGATCGGCGTCGTCGACGTCATCTCGACGGACAACCACGTCAACGCGACCGCCAACACCGAGAAGCCGAATCCGATGATCGGCCGCGGGTGGTACCGGTCGACGATCTTGCCGACCCACGGGGCCAGCAGACCGGTCGCGATCGCCATCGGCGCGGTCAGCACGGCCGCGCGGGTCGGCGAAAGACCGCACACCGCCTGCGCATAGAACATCACCGGCAGGATCATCGCCGTCACGACGAAGCCGATGGTGGCGACACCGAGCGTGGACAGGCTGAAGTCGCGGTCGCGGAAGATACCCAGCGGCACCAGCGGCTCGTTGCGGTTGGCCTGCTGCCAGAAGACGAACGCGGCCATGAAGCCCACCCCACCGGCCAGCGTGCCCCAGATCCACGGGGCCCAGTCGTGTGACTGCCCTTCCTGCAGGGCGAAGACGACCATGAACATGCCGATGCCGGAGAGCAGCACCCCGATGATGTCGAAACCGTGCTGCTCGGTGGGGAGTTCCGGAACCAGCCGGAAGGCCAGCACCAACCCGATGATTCCGACCGGCACGTTGACGAAGAAGATCCACTGCCAGCCGAGCCCGTCGACGAGGACACCGCCGGCCAGCGGTCCGACCAGAGTGGCGACCCCCGCGGTGGCTCCCCACACGCTCATCGCCACCCCGCGTCGCTCGGCGGGGAAGATCCGGGTGATCGTGGACAGGGTCTGCGGAGTGAGCAACGCGGCGCCGACACCCTGCACCACCCGGGCCGCGATGAGCATGCCGATGGTGCCGGACAGTCCGCACCACAGCGACGCGCCGGTGAACACCAGCAGGCCGAGCAGGTAGAGGTTCTTCGGCCCGTAACGGTCGCCGAGGCGGCCTGCCAGCAGCAGAGGCACCGCAAAGCCGAGCAGGTAGGCGCTGGTCACCCAGATGACGGCGTCGTAGCTGGCACCCAGCTTGTCCATGATGGACGGGTTGGCGACCGCCACGATGGTCGCGTCGACCAGGATCATGAAGAAGCCGACCATCATGGCCCAGAGCGCATGCCACGGGTCAGCGACCGGCGCGGCCCCACCCGTGGGCCGGCCCCGCAGCGCCGTGGTCATATCCCCACCTCGTCTCGGCCTCCCTCGATGGTGTCGGCTTCTGACGCCTCGCGCCACCGCAATCGCCTGTTCTCAAGGACTTCGCTGCCGGCCTGCCCCGCTCAGCGCGGTGAGGTCACGATGGATTGCAGCTAAGCGACCGTCCCCTTTAGTTACCCACGAGAAGTAATTCGCAACGACGGTACGGACGGATTTCGGCCGGGACAACTACGCCGGCTCGGATACCGCCTCGCCGGGAACGGACTCGTCGGCATTGTCGCTGGTAGAAACACCGACCGTATCGGGGTGCCCCCAGCGCAGCGAGGGAGCGAGGGCCAACAGCGCCACCAGCGCACCGGCGGCCATCACGATGGACAGCCCAACTTGGTCGTTGCCGAGCACACCCACCAACGGCGCCACCGCGGCGCCGAGGCCGAACTGCGCAGCCCCCAACAGTGCGGCTGCAGTGCCAGCGGCATCGGGGTGCCGGGACAACGCGGCGGCCGGCGCATTGGGGATGACCAGGCCCATCGCGGCCAGAATCGCCCACACCGGCACCACGAAACCGGCCAGCCCGCCGGCATGCGCCACGGACAGGCCCACGAAAACTCCCGCGGCTACAAGTGCGGCGGCCAACGCCCACAGCGTGATCGCCTGCGGAGAGAACCGCTTCAGCAGCACGACGTTGAACTGGGTCGCACCGATCAGCGCGACCGCACCCGCGCCGAAGACCAATGCGAAGGCCTGCTGGTCGAGGCCGTAGGTGCCCTGCAGGACGAAAGACGCGCCCGCGATGTAGGCGAACAGGCCCGACATCCCCAGAGCGGCGACCAGCACGAGGATGACGAACCGCATGTCGCGCAGCAACTCCGCATAGGTCGCGGCGATGCCGCGCACACGCAACGGCCTGCGGTGGGACGGCGGCAGTGTCTCGGGCAGCGCCAGCGCCGCCACCAGCAGCAGCGCACCCGCCAGCACCACCAGCGCCGTGAACACCCAATGCCACGAGCCGTGCAGCAGGACCGCTGCGCCGAGCGACGGCGCGACGACCGGCGCCACGCCGAGCACCAGCATCAGCCGGGACAGCACCGTCGCGGCCACGGAATCGGAGAACAAGTCACCGACGACGGCGATCGCGACCACCATGGCCGCAGCCGCCCCGACGCCCTGCAGCACACGGGCCAGGCCAAGCACGACAACGTTCGGCGCCAGCATGCAGATGACCGACGCCACCATGTGCAGCACGATGCCCGCCATCAACGGCCGCCTGCGGCCGAGCGAGTCGGAAAGCGGGCCGACGATCAACTGACCGAGCGCCAGCCCGGCCAGCGTCCCGGTCAGCGTGAGCTGCACGACCGACGACGACACCGACAGGTCGTCGGCGATCTTCGGCAGCGCGGGCAGATACATGTCGATGGTCAGTGGGCCCAGCGCGACCATCACACCCAGCACAATGATCATGCGCCAGCGGCTGGGTGATTTTGGATTCACATCGGGCGATGTTGCCATGCAATTGGTTAGCCCGCTAAATCAAAAATTTCTTCCCGGAACAGCCCCGTGACGACCGTCACCACTTCGCCTTGCTCCTCGCGTCCTCGGCGGGCACGACAGGCCTCCGCCGTTCGTTGAACAACCGTTAGCCTGAAGGCAACGGACACGTCCATCCCAGGAGGCCGCAATGAGCGCTCGGTTCAAGGCCAAGAGCCAGCTGCCGGCGACGGCCGATGAACATCCCGGGGCCGCCGCACGTGTGCTGTCGGAGATCATCGAGCGCGGTGCTCGCGTGCAGGGCCCCGCGGTCAGGGCTTACGTCGAGCGGTTGCGGGACGGCAGTCCGGACGCGACGCCCGCCGAAATCGTCACCAGGCTGGAGAAGCAGTACCTGGCCGCGGTGATGGCCAGCGGCGCGGCCGTCGGCTCCGCGGCGGCTATCCCTGGCATCGGCACGCTGGCGGCGCTGTCCGCCGTAGCAGGCGAGACCGTGGTCTTCCTGGAGGCGACGGCGGTGTTCGTCCTGGCCGTCGCCGAGGTGCACGGCATCGGGGCCGAGCACCGCGAACGCAGGCGCGCGCTGGTGCTGGCCGTGCTGGTCGGCGAGGACAGTAAGCACGCGGTCGCCGACCTGCTCGGACCCGGCCGCACCAAGGGTGCGTGGCTCAGTGACGGAGCGGCAACGCTGCCGCTGCCCGCAGTGGCGCAGCTGAATTCGCGGCTGTTGCGCTACTTCGTCAAGCGCTACGCGCTCAAGCGAGGCGCGATCGCCTTCGGCAAGCTGCTGCCGGTGGGCATCGGCGCTGTCGTCGGCGGTGTCGGCAACCGGTTGATGGGCAAGCGCATCATCGAGAACGCCCGCATGGCGTTCGGTTCGCCGCCGCCGCGCTGGCCGTCGAAACTGCACGTGCTGCCGCCGCCGCAGCGCTGATGCCGCTGCCCTCCCAATAGGGCTCTTGTGGCGTCCGCACATGGGTGAAGGCGCTAGCCTTTAGGCGGCGTTGATGCGGGGTAACCGCAGGCTGGAAGGAACAAGAGACGGGCAGGCGTCCGTTCGGACACTTGCCGAAAAGAAGGAATCGAGGCGAGTAGCTGCCGTGAGCAGTTCAACTTCACCATTCGGACAGAACGAGTGGTTGGTCGAGGAGATGTACCGCAAGTTCCGCGAGGATCCCTCCTCGGTCGATCCGAGTTGGCATGAATTTCTAGTCGACTACTCGCCCGAAGCGATCACAGGCACGTCGAACGACGCGGACAACGGACAGCGGTCGACGTCGGCCCCGACCGCGCCGCGCGAGCCGGGGCCCGCCCCCGCGCCGAAACCCGCACAGGACAACGGCACCAAAGCCCCCACGCCTGCTGCCAAGACGGAGCCCGCTCCCGCGAAGACCGAGGCATCATCAGCCAAGTCCGAGCCGGCTCCCGCCAAAAAGGAATCGGCCCCTGCGAAGACGGAGTCGGCGCCTGCCGAGCCAAAGGCGGAGTCGGCGCCTGCCAAACCCAAGGCGGCAGAAGCGAAACCGGCGGAGAAGTCCGCCGCCGCCGCCGACGGCGACGAAGCCCAGGTGTTGCGCGGCGCGGCGGCCGCCGTCGTGAAGAACATGTCGGCGTCGCTCGACGTGCCGACCGCGACGAGCGTGCGCGCCATCCCCGCCAAGCTGATGATCGACAACCGGATCGTCATCAACAACCACCTCAAGCGCACCCGCGGTGGCAAGATCTCGTTCACCCATCTCATCGGGTACGCGATCGCGCAGGCGGTCAAGAAGTTCCCGAACATGAACCGGCACTTCGCCGAGGTGGACGGGAAGCCGAACGCGATCACCCCTGCGCACACCAATCTGGGTCTGGCGATCGACCTTCATGGCAAGGAGGGTGCCCGTCAACTGGTGGTGGCCGCCATCAAGGGCGCGGACACCATGCGGTTCGGCCAGTTCATCGCCGCCTACGAGGACATCGTGCGGCGGGCCCGGGACGGCAAGCTGACCGCCGACGACTTCTCCGGCGTGACGATCTCGCTGACCAATCCCGGCACCATCGGCACCGTGCACTCCGTGCCCCGGCTGATGCGCGGGCAGGGCGCGATCATCGGCGTCGGTGCGATGGAGTACCCCGCCGAGTTCCAGGGCGCGAGCCAGGAACGCATAGCCGAACTGGGAATCGGCAAGCTGATCACGCTGACCTCCACCTACGACCACCGCATCATCCAGGGCGCGGAGTCCGGTGATTTCCTGCGCACCGTGCACGAGCTGTTGCTCTCCGACGACTTCTTCGACGAGATCTTCCACGAGCTCGGCATCCCGTATGAGCCGGTGCGGTGGCGCACCGACAACCCCGACTCCATCGTCGACAAGAACGCGCGCGTCATGGAGTTGATCGCGGCCTACCGCAACCGCGGGCACCTGATGGCCGACATCGACCCGCTGCGGTTGGACAAGAGCCGGTTCCGCAACCATCCCGACCTCGATGTGACCACCCACGGCATGACGCTGTGGGACCTCGATCGGGTGTTCAAGGTCAACGGTTTCGCCGGGGCTCAGTACAAGAAGCTGCGCGACGTCCTTGGCCTGCTGCGTGATTCGTACTGCCGCCACGTCGGCGTGGAGTACACCCACATCCTCGAGCCCGATCAGCAGAAGTGGCTGGAGGAGCGCATCGAGGTCAAGCACGAGAAGCCCACCGTCGCGCAGCAGAAGTACATCCTGTCCAAGCTGAACGCCGCGGAGGCGTTCGAAACCTTCCTGCAAACGAAATACGTTGGCCAGAAGCGGTTCTCACTCGAGGGCGCGGAAACCGTCATCCCCATGATGGACGCCGTGATCGACCAGGCCGCAGAGCATGCGCTCGACGAGGTCGTCATCGGCATGCCGCACCGCGGCAGGCTCAACGTGCTCGCCAACATCGTCGGCAAGCCGTATTCGCAGATCTTCAGTGAGTTCGAGGGAAACCTGAACCCGTCACAGGCGCACGGTTCCGGTGACGTCAAGTACCACCTCGGCGCCAACGGCACATATATACAGATGTTCGGCGACAACGACATTGCGGTGTCGCTCGTGGCCAACCCGTCCCACCTCGAGGCGGTCGACCCTGTCCTCGAGGGCATCGTGCGGGCCAAGCAGGACCTGCTGGACATCAAGAACGGAGTCGACGACTCCGAAGACTTTGCAGTGGTGCCGCTGATGCTGCACGGCGACGCGGCGTTCGCGGGCCAGGGCGTGGTCGCCGAGACGCTGAACCTCGCGTTGCTGCGCGGTTACCGCACCGGCGGCACGATCCACATCATCGTCAACAACCAGATCGGTTTCACCACTTCGCCTTCCGACGCGAAGTCGTCGGAGTACTGCACCGACGTCGCGAAGATGATCGGCGCGCCGATCTTCCACGTCAACGGCGACGATCCCGAGGCAGCGGTGTGGGTGGCCCGGTTGGCGATGGACTTCCGGCAGAAGTTCAAGAAGGACGTCGTCATCGACATGCTGTGCTACCGCCGCCGCGGGCACAACGAGGGCGATGACCCGTCGATGACGCAACCCTCGATGTACGACGCCATCGACACCAAGCGCGGCGTCCGCAAGACCTACACCGAAGCGCTGATCGGCCGCGGCGACATCTCGATGAAGGAAGCCGAGGACGCCCTCCGCGACTACCAGGGCCAGTTGGAGCAGGTCTTCAACGAAGTCCGCGAGCTCGAGAAGCACGAGATCGAGCCCAGCGAGTCGGTGGAGAGCGACCAGATGGTGCCCGCCGGCATGGACACCGCCGTGGACAAGTCGGTACTGGCCCGCATCGGCGACGCCCACCTCGATCTGCCCGATGGCTTCACCGTGCACCAGAGGGTCAAGCCGGTGCTGGAGAAGCGCAGGGAGATGGCCTACGAAGGCAAGGTCGACTGGGCCTTCGCCGAACTGCTGGCACTGGGGTCGCTGATCGGCGAGGGCAAGCTGATCCGACTGTCCGGCCAGGACACCAGGCGCGGCACCTTCACCCAACGGCATTCGGTGATCATCGACCGCAAGACCGGTGCCGAGTTCACGCCATTGCAGCTGCTGGCCACGAACTCCGACGGTGAGCCGACGGGCGGCAAGTTGATGGTGTACGACTCGGCGCTGTCCGAATACGCCGCGGTGGGCTTCGAATACGGCTACTCCGTCGGCAATCCCGACGCAGTCGTGTTGTGGGAGGCGCAGTTCGGTGACTTCGTCAACGGTGCCCAGTCGATCATCGACGAGTTCATTTCGTCCGGCGAGGCCAAGTGGGGTCAGCTATCCGATGTCGTGCTGCTGTTGCCGCACGGTCACGAGGGCCAGGGTCCCGACCACACCTCGGGCCGCATCGAACGATTCCTGCTGCTGTGGGCCGAGGGCTCGATGACGATCGCGGTGCCCTCGACGCCGGCGAACTACTTCCATCTGCTGCGGCGGCACGCGCTGGACGGTATCCACCGGCCGCTGATCGTGTTCACGCCGAAGTCGATGCTGCGCAACAAGGCCGCGGTCAGCGACATCCGCGACTTCACCGAGCAGAAGTTCCGGTCGGTCATGGAGGAGCCGACCTACACCGACGGTGACGGCGACCGCACCAAGGTCAAGCGGATCCTGTTGACCAGCGGCAAGATTTACTACGAGCTGGTGGCCCGCAAGGCCAAGGACCACCGCGACGACGTGGCGATCGTGCGCATCGAGCAGCTCGCCCCGCTGCCCAGGCGACGGCTCAGCAAGACGCTGGACTCCTATCCCAACGCCGAGCAGTTCTTCTGGGTGCAGGAGGAGCCTGCCAACCAGGGTGCGTGGCCGACGTTCGGCCTGACTCTGCCCGAGTTGCTGCCGGACAAATTGCCGGGACTCAAGCGGATTTCGCGGCGTGCGATGTCGGCGCCGTCGTCGGGGTCGTCGAAGGTGCACGCCGTCGAGCAGCAGGAGATCCTCGACGAGGCGTTCGCCCCCTAGCCTCTGCCGCGCGTCTGCCGCCTGCACCCCGCACCGCGAGCGTGCGCGTCTGCCGCCTGCACCCTGCACCCTGCACCCTGCACCGCGAGCGTGCGCGTCTGCGCCGCGACACGCCGCGATCGGCGGCAGTCTGCGCACTCTCGCTGCGGACGGAGCGGCAGCCGATTAACGCGCTACCAGCGGTACCGACTAACCTCGTCCCGAGTCAGTCCACATCTGGGGGTGCATGCATGAAGGGCTTCGACGGAAAAGTCGCCGTCGTGACGGGTGCCGGTTCCGGTATCGGCCAGGCGCTGGCCATCGAGCTCGGCCGCTCCGGTGCCAAGCTGGCGATCAGTGACGTCGACACCGAGGGCCTCGCCGCAACCGAGGAGCGGCTGACCGCGATCGGCGCGCCGGTGAAGACGGACCGGCTCGACGTCACCGAGCGAGAGGCGTTCGAGCTCTACGCCGACGCGGTCAAGGAGCACTACGGCACCGTCAACCAGATCTACAACAACGCGGGCATCTCCTTCATGGGCAGCATCGAGGCCAGCCAGTTCAAGGACATCGAACGGGTGATGGACGTCGACTATTTCGGCGTGGTCAACGGCACCAAAGTCTTTCTGCCACACTTGATCGCCTCCGGCGACGGGCACGTCATCAACATCTCCAGTGTCTTCGGGTTGCTCGCTGTGCCGGGGCAGGGCGCCTACAACGCCGCCAAGTTCGCGGTGCGCGGGTTCACCGAAGCGCTGCGTCAGGAGATGCTCGTCGCGGGCCGTCCGGTCAAGGTGACGTGCGTCCATCCCGGTGGCATCAAGACCGCTATCGCCCGCAACTCCGCCGCCGTTGAGGGTGTGGACCAGGCGGAACTCGCGAAGTTCTTCGACAAGAAGCTTGCGAGCACGTCTGCGCAGAAAGCCGCACGGGTGATCCTGGACGGCGTCCGCAAGAACAAGGCCCGGGTGCTGGTCGGCAATGATGCGAAGGCACTCGACCTCTTGGCGCGGGTGACCGGTTCCGGCTATCAGCGGGTCGTTGCCGCTGTCACATCCCGACAAGGGCCCACCAGCTCGCTGGCTTGACGCACGTGCCTTAACCGCGCGCCCGCCCGGCCGCGAGCGCGCGCAGAATGCCGCGGTTCTGCGGCGTGTCGGGTGCAAACACGCACGCTCGCGGTGCGGGGCCGGCGGGAAAGGGTTAGCGGCTGGCCGGACCCAACGGGTGTTCGGCAAGGTAACCGTCGGCGACGTGGGCCGGATCGGTGCCCGTTGCGACCTGCCGCCGCATCTGTACCAACCCGGCGGTGTCCAGCACGCCCGCCACCTCGTTGAGCGCGAGCTCCTGCATCTCGGTGAGCTCGTTGCGGCGGTACAGTGGCACGACGTTCTCCGCGCGAATCAGCGCGGTGCGGTCCGCCAGCACAAGCGCGTCTGCGGGAATGTCCGGGTTGGCCGTCGACGTCCACGCCGCAGTCACCTGGCCGATCCGCAGCCCATCGAAAAGCCTTGCGGCATCCGGGTAATCGCGCACCGCAGCCATACACGTCCCGATGGCCCGCGGCTGAGGGACATCGACGACCCGGCCGATCTTCAGCTTGTCGCAGTTGCGGACCGCCGCGGTCACATCACGTCCGCCCCACGCGTCGACGGTGCCCTCGGTGACCGCGAGCGCCGGCTTGTCCTCCGCCGACTCCGCGTAATCGCCTGCGGCCACGCCCTCGGGCAGGGCCGACACCATGTCGCGGTAAACCTGAACAGCGGCACGCGCCCTGGCGTCGGGCGCGAAGGTGTTCAGCAGCCGACCGGTGAGACCCGGCGCCACCCGGATGTCGCCCGAGTCCAGCCCGGTCAACGGGTCGGGCACCACCTCGACATGGGCGTCGGTGCCGTAGGTCCGTAGCGCAGCGGCGTAGAGGTTGGCCAGCAGCGTCGACTCCACGTCGTCACGCGCCCCGACGGCGACCGATTGGCTGGGCGTCGTTCCGCCACAGCCCGCTACGAGGAACGAAGCGATCAGCGCGACGGTGAGCCGACGGGCGGCCATCGGGTCGTCAGGCGTCCGCGGCTGCTGCGACCGCCGCGGCCACGGCGGGCCCGACGCGCGGGTCCAGCGGGCTCGGAACGATGTACTCGCGAGCGAGGTCGTCGCCCACCACCCCGAAGATGGCTTCGGCGGCAGCGACCTTCATCTTCTCGGTGATCCGGCGGGCGCCTGCGTCCAGCGCACCGCGGAACACGCCCGGGAACGCCAGCACGTTGTTGATCTGGTTCAGGAAGTCGCTACGGCCGGTCGCCACCACGGCGGCATACTTGGCCGCGACCTCCGGATGGATCTCCGGGTCGGGGTTGGACAATGCGAACACGATGCCGTCGGCAGCCATCGTCGCGATCAACTCCTCGGGCACGACGCCACCCGAAAGCCCGAGGAACACGTCGGCGCCCTTGAGCGCCTCGACCATGCCGCCGGAAAGGCCGTCGGGGTTGGTGCGCTGGGCCAGATCAAACTTCACCGGGGTCAGGTCTCCGCGGTTCCGATGCAGGATGCCGCGCGAGTCGAGCACCGTCATATCCGAAACACCGGCGGCCAAAAGGATATTCGCGCACGCCATCCCCGCCGCGCCGACACCGGAGATGACCACGCGCAGCGACGACATCTCTCGGTTGAGCACCTTCGTCGCACCCAGCATCGCCGCGAGCACGACGATCGCGGTGCCGTGCTGGTCGTCGTGCATCACCGGACAGTCGAGGGCCTCGATGAGGCGCCGCTCGATCTCGAAGCAACGCGGCGCGGAGATGTCCTCGAGGTTGACCGCCCCGAAGGTCGGCCGCAGCCGCACCAGCGTCTCGACGATCTCGTCGGGATCCTTGGTGTCCAACACGATCGGGATCGCATTCAGATCGCCGTACGCCTTGAACAGTCCGCACTTGCCCTCCATCACGGGCAGCGAGGCCGCAGCGCCGATGTCGCCGAGGCCGAGCACGGCGCTGCCGTCACTGACGACGGCCACCAGACGGCTCGCCCAGGTGTAGCGCGCGGCCAGGGTGTGATCGGCCGCGATCGCCCGACTGACCTGAGCCACCCCGGGCGTGTAGGCGACCGACAAGGCCCGCTGGGTGTCCAACGGAGCCTTCAATTCGACGGAGAGTTTTCCCGTTACGTGCGCCTCGAAGATCTCCTCGTCAGTGACGATGATCTGCGGTTTCTCGGACTTTTCAGGCACGAACCTCAGGGTAACGACGAACTGGTAGGTAACCTAATCGACTTTTTCCACGTCGACGACGCCGCATCGAGCACTCCGCAATACTGCATGTATGGCTTTCACGGTACGGCTCGGTGACGGGGCGCAGGACTGCGGAGACGACGATGTCTACGACTTCATCGCTGATGGGGTTCTCGTCCTGCACTACTCGGAGCCGGGCAAGTGGTCGCAGTACTACGCGCAGGGCGAATGGAAACGCATCGACGCCGCACCCAACCACCGGCCCGGTGAGCCGCTCGATCGCAGCATCGGCCCGGATTTCGACGATTGATCGCCGACGTCGACGAAATCGTGCCTGCGCCTAGATCAAACCGAGGTCTTTGACCGCCTTGCGCTCGTCGGCAAGCTCTGCGGTCGACTTGTCGATCCGGCTGCGGGAGAACTCGTCGATCTCCAGCCCCTGCACGATTGACCAGTCGCCGTTCTTCGTGGTGACGGGGAACGAGGAGATCAGTCCCTCGGGGACGTCGTAGCTGCCGTCGGAGACGACCGCCATCGACACCCAGTCGTCGTTGGCGCTGCCGAGCAGCCAGTCACGGGCGGCATCGGTGGTCGCCGACGCGGCCGACGCGGCCGATGAGGCGCCACGGGCGTCGATGATCGCCGCCCCTCGCTTGGCGACCGTCGGGATGAAGTCGTTCTCGATCCAGTCCTGATCGCCGACGACCTCTGCGGCGTTCTTGCCGCCCACCTCGGCGTGGAACACGTCGGGATACTGGGTCGCCGAGTGGTTGCCCCAGATCGTCATCTTCTTGATGTCGGTGACCTTGGCGCCGGTCTTGCGGGCCAGCTGTGAGATCGCCCGGTTGTGGTCCAGCCGGGTCAGCGCGGAGAACCGCTCCTTCGGGATGTCGGGTGCGTTGCTCTGCGCGATGAGCGCGTTGGTGTTGGCCGGGTTGCCGGTGACGCCGATGCGGACGTCGTCGGCGGCGACCTCGTTGAGCGCCTTGCCCTGGGCGGTGAAGATCGCACCGTTGGCCTCGAGCAGGTCACCGCGCTCCATGCCGGGACCCCGCGGCCGCGCGCCGACCAGCAGCGCAAGGTTCACTCCGTCGAAGACCTTGTTGGCGTCCGCACCGATCTCGACGCCGGCCAACAATGGGAACGCGCAGTCGTCGAGCTCCATCACGACACCCTCGAGCGCTTTCAGCGCAGGCTCGATCTCGAGCAGGCGCAGCTCGATCGGGCGGTCGGGACCGAGCAACGAGCCGCTCGCCAGGCGGAACAGCAGGCTGTAGCCGATTTGGCCGGCGGCTCCGGTGACCGCGACCTTGAGGGGAGAAGTGCTCACGTCGAAGGCTCCTTGGGAAGACAATGGTCCGCGACGAAACTAGCGCACTCAGATCTCCCGGCGAGAGGCGGCCGACATGACTACGGTCGACGTTCCCACGGCCGTCCGCATCGGTGCCGCCGAGGGTGTGCCGCGACCCGGTGTCCTGGTCGGTTGACGTGTCCAGCACCGCGGCCGTCGACCTGGCCAGCCCCGACGCATTCGTAGACGGTCCGCCGCACGAGGCGCTGGCCGTGCTGCGACGGACCGATCCCGTCCATTGGCAGCCCATGGCCGGTGAGCCCGGGTTCTGGGCGGTCCTACGTCATGCCGACGTGGCACACGTTGCCCGCCACACCGACACTTTCTCGGCCAGCGAGGGAGGCGTCGTCGTTGAGACCATGTCGCCGGAGAACCTGGCGATGATGCGCAACATGCTCCTCGCGATGGACCCGCCCGCCCACACCGCGCACCGCGCTCCCCTGTCGCTGCACTTCCGCGCCCGGGTCATCGGTGCCATCGAGGGACGGGTGCGCGAGATATGCGGAGCGATCATGGCCGAGGCTCACGATCGCGGCAAGGTGGACTTCGTTCACGAAGTCGCCTCGCCGCTGCCGACGCGCGTGATCGGCGAGTTGTTCGGGCTACCGCAACAGGACTGGGCGCACATCCACCAATTGGCCGAGCGCAACACTTCCGGCCAGGACCCGGACATCGCCGACGGCGGATCTGAAGCCGCAACGATCGAGATGGCCATGTATGCCATCGAACTCGCCGCGAACCGGCGTCACGCTGATCGGACCGACGACTTGACGACCGCAATCCTGGAAGCCGACTTCGGCGGTGAGCCGATGAGCGACATCGAGTTCGGCAGTTTCTTCGTGCAGCTCGTCACGGCGGGTAATGACACGACCAAGGGAATGCTCGGTTCTGGATTGCTCACGCTGCTGCGGCATCCCGACCAGCTCGCCGAACTGCGGGCAGACGCTTCTCTCATTCCGGCCGCGGTCGAGGAGATCATCCGCTACGACAACCCGCTGCATTATTTCCGGCGCACCGCGCTCGTCGACGTTGAACTCAACGGCACTCACATCGCCGCAGGCGACAAAGTGGCGATGTACTACACATCGGCCAACCGCGATGACGACGTGTTCAGCGAGCCGCAGACTTTCGACATCCATCGACACCCGAACCCGCATCTGTCGTTCGGTATCGGCAGTCACTTCTGCCTGGGCGTACACCTGGCCCGGCTCGAGGGCAGGGTGTTCTTCGAGGAACTACTCGATTCATTCGCCACGATCGAGTTGACGGGCGAACCGGTGCGGATCCGGTCGAATCTCAACAACACCTTCAAGCGACTACCCG
>NZ_JAVHWR010000082.1:0-5405 GCF_032159565.1 Mycobacterium sp. | reverse complement strand
CCCGGGTCCACGGCGACGATCACCGTCGACGGATCAAGCGCAACCTTCAACACCGACATGAGCAGCCTCCTCCGAACCGGACCTCATCTGAGGATCCGCCCAGTGACTACTCATGGCCTATCAGCTGTCGAGCAGCGCCAACTCCGGCGACTCGATCAGTCGCTTCAGCTCGCCGAGGAACGCAGCGACCTGCGCACCGTCGGCGATTCGGTGGTCGAAGGCGCACGTCAACGTCATCGTCGGCCGCGCGACGACAGCGTCGTCGACGACGACCGGCCGCGGCTTCAACGACCCCATGCCGAGGATGGCCGCTTCGGGATAATTGATGACGGGCACTCCCTCGTCCAACCCGAGGGCGCCGAAGTTCGACACCGTGAACGTCGAGCCCTGCAGTTCAGCCGGTTTGACGGTTCCTGCACGGGCATCCTCGATGAGGCGTGACACCGTCGCCGCCAACGCCCGCGTCGACATGTCCTGCGCATCCTTGACCACCGGCACCAGCAGGCCACGTGGTGCTGCCACGCCGAAACCCAGATGCACAGCGGAATGCACGTGGATGTGTGGCCCACCCGCGGTGTCCACCCACGTCGAGTTGAACATCGGGTGATGCCTCAACGCGATCGTCAACAGCCGGAGCGTCAACACGAACGGCGTGATCGGCGGTCCGTCATCACCGACCGCGTCCCGTAACCGGTCACGCACCCGCAGCAACGAAGAACACTCGACCTGCACGCCGGCGTGCGCGTCGGGAATGTTACTTCGCGACAACGCCATTCGCTGTGCCATGGTGGCCTGTACGCCGTGTACCCCGATGCTGTCCGGGTCCGGCTTCCCCGCGGCCGCGAGTACGTCGTCGCGTGTGACGATTCCGTCTTGGCCCGAACCCGGCGACAGCGATGCCAGGTCGACGTGCAACTCGGTGGCGAGTTTGCGCACCGGGGGCTTGGCGCGCGGCCGTTTGCCGTCCTCGGCCGACACGCGACGGCTGGTGTCCATCTCGTCGTCGGCGCCGTATCCGACCAGCACGGGCTTGCGCGTGGGTTTCCCACCGTTCTGGGATACGGGAGCGGGCGCATCGGTCGCGATGCGCACCAGCACCGCACCGACGTCGAGCGTTTCACCGTCCGCGCCACCGAGTTCGACGATTCGACCCGCGTAGGGGCTCGGTATCTCCACCTCCGCCTTGTTGGTCTCCACCGTGCACAGCGTTTGATTGAGTGCGACGTCGTCGCCGACCGCGACGCTCCAGCTGGTGATCGTCGCGTCCTCGAGACCCTCGCCGAGATCGGGTACCAGGAAGTCGCGCACACCGCCGCGCACGCGAGGAGCGGAACCATCGTGGCCGCTCATGAGTGCATCGCCTTCTCGACGCAGTCGATCAGCCGGTCGACGCCGGGTAGCCACAGCTTCTCCAGCCGAGCCGGCGGGTAGGGGGTGTCGAATCCGGTGGCGCGCAACACCGGCGCCTCCAGGTCGTAGAACAGCTCTTCCTGGATCCGTGCCGCCAACTCGGCGCCGAAGCCGAGTGTGCGGGCCCCTTCGTGCATGACCACGGCGCGTCCGGTCTTGCGCACCGACGCTGCGACGGTGTCGAAGTCGAGCGGGTTGAGCGATCGCAGGTCGACGACTTCCAGATTCCATCCGTATCGGTCCGCCGCCAGATCCGCTGCGGCCAAGGCGGTTTGGACCAAGCCGCCATACGTCAGCACCGTGACGTCATCGCCGATGCACCGCACCGCGGCCCTGCCGATGGGAAGTCCGGGCTCATTGGTGTCGACGTCTTCGCGCGACCAGTACCGCCGCTTCGGCTCGAGGAACACGACCGGGTCCCTGCTGGCGATCGAATACCGCAGCAGCCAGTAGGCATCTGACGGCGTCGACGGCACAACGACTTTCAGGCCCGCGGTGTGCGCCCAATACGTCTCGGTGGACTCCGAGTGGTGTTCCACCGCGCCAATTCCGCCGAACGACGGAATGCGGATGGTGACCGGCATGTCCACGTCGCCGTGGGTGCGCACCCGGTACTTCGCCAAGTGGCTGACCACCTGGTCGAACGCCGGATACGAGAACCCGTCGAACTGGATCTCGGGAACCGGGACGAAGCCGCGGATCGCCATCCCGACCGCAATACCGATGATCGCCGATTCCGCCAGGGGTGTGTCGAAGCACCGCCCATCGCCGAATGTTTCGGTCAAGCCCTCGGTCACCCGGAACACACCGCCGAGCCTCGCCACGTCCTCGCCGAAGACCAGGACACGGTCGTCGGCGGCCATCGCGTCGTGCAGAGCCCGGTTGATCGCCTGGACCATGGTCAAGTTCGTCGTGACCCGCACCGGCGTGAACAGCGACGGCTCCTGCGCGTCATCGCCGTAATCGGCCGGCCGCTCGATGATTTGAGTCATGTCACGCCTCCTTCGCCAGCTCGGCCATCAGCTGGTCGCGCTGGGCTTGCAACGTCGGCGTGATGTCCGCGTAGACGGTGTCGAAGAGTTCTCCGATGTCCATGTCGGGGGTGTTGACGGTTGCGTCGCGCAATTCCGCGCACAGCCGCGCCGCCCGTGTCTCGACGCGATGCTCCAGACGTTCGGACCAGGCGCCAATAGTCTGTAAATAGCTGCGGTAACGCGAAATCGGGTCCCGCGCGGCCCACCTGTCTACCTCGTCCTGCGGCCGATAACGCGTCGGGTCGTCGGAGGTGGTGTGTGGCCCCATCCGGTACGTCAGCGCCTCGATCAGCGTGGGACCGCGGCCCTCGCGGGCGCGTTGCGCAGCCTCGGCCATCACCGCATAACACGCCAGCACATCGTTACCGTCCACCCGGATCCCGGGCATCCCATAGCCGATCGCCCGGTGCGCGATCGACGGACCCGCCTGCTGGTGGCTCACCGGAACCGAGATCGCCCACTGGTTGTTCTGCACGAAGAACACGCACGGCGCCTTAAACACCGCGGCAAGATTCAGGGCTTCGTGTGCGTCACCCTCGCTGGTCGCTCCGTCGCCGAGGTAGGCGACCGTGACAGAGTCTTCGCCGAGGCGCTGCGCGGCCATCGCCGCACCGACCGCGTGCAAACCATGGGTGCCGATCGGGATCGCGATCGGCGCGACGCACTTCTCGGTGAACCCGAGCCCGCCGTGCCACCGGCCGCGCCAGACCGCGCCCATCTGCGCCGGCGTGATGCCACGCAGCAGGAATGCGCCGATCTCTCGATACTGCGGGAACAGCCAGTCGGTCTTGCGCAGGCACGCGGCCGAGCCGATCTGTGCGGCTTCCTGACCGCGACATGACGCGAACAGCGCGAGCTCGCCCTGCCGCTGCAGGTTGACGAACTCCCCGTCGAGCGCGCGGGTGACGGCCATCGACTCGTACAGCCAGCCCAGCGTCTCGGGTGGAAGGTCTCGGCGATAGCGGGTCTCGGTGGTCGGCGTCCCGTCCGGGGCGACCAGTTGAATCGGCTCCAGCTCGACGTTGTACGACGTCAGGGGTGCCTGAACAAAACCTGCCATACCGCCTCCTAGGGTCACTGACGGCGGATCGCGCCGTCAGGCGACTGAGGTGCTCAGCACTGATGCGGTCAGAGCAAGACCCCTGGTAAGAGGCCGCCGGCTAGGTGCCAGGGTGTGGCGCTAGCTGGACGATGCGCTCTGCTCGCCGCAGCACTGGGGCATCCACCATTATGCCCTCGAATTGAAAGACGCCGCGTTGATCGCGGGCCGCGGCGAGCACGTGTCGCGCCCATTCGACCTGGTCGGCGGTGGGTGCGTAGCCCGCGCGAATGACCGCGACCTGCGTCGGATGAATCGCGACCTTGGCGTCGAAGCCGACCGCGACGGCGTCATCGACCTCGCCGCGCAAACCGTCGAGATCCTTGATGTTGAGGTACACCGAATCGAGCGCCATCCGCCCGTACGCCTTCGCCGCCAGCAACGTCTGCGAGCGGACATGCTTGGCGACGTCGCGGTAGCTCCCGTCGGGCCACCGATTGGCGGTGCCACCCGTCACCGCGAACAGATCCTCGGCGCCCCACATCAAGGCGAAGGCGTTCTCCATGCGGGCCAGTTCGTTGACGACGACCGCGCCCAGCGGCGTCTCGATCAGCACGACGACGTTCAGCGGTGCCAGGTCCCGGATCTGCTGCGGGTCCTCGGTCTTGGCCAGCATCACAGTGGCGTACTTGGTCTTCGCGAGCGCCTCGAGATCCGCCGCGTGGTCGTCGGTTGTGGCGGGGTTGATTCTGACGACGGTGCGGTCGGGATCCAACGGGGTTTCCACCAGGGCAGCACGCGCGGCGTCTCTATCTTTGGCCGCGACACCGTCTTCGAGGTCGAGGATCACCACGTCGGCCGCCGCAGCGGCCTTCCCGAATCGTTCGGGGCGGTCGGCCGGGCAGAACAACCAGCCGGGGCCGGTCTGAGCTAAAGCCATCTCACTCCTCAGGCTGCTTGCGCACCATCGTCTTTCGCGATGCGGTCGCGACGATATCGCCGTATTGATTGCGGCCGGTATGGGCGAATGTGACGATGCCCTCCCCCGGACGGCTCTTCGACTCGCGCTTGTCCGTCACCTCGGTCTCGGCATACAGGGTGTCGCCGTGGAAAAGCGGCTTCGGGAACGCGACCTCGCCGAAGCCGAGGTTGCCGACGATCGTGCCCTGCGTCAGCTGCGCCACGGACAGCCCGACGAGCGTCGACAACGTGAACATCGAGTTGACCAGCCGCTGGTGAAACGGCGGCAGCGCATCGGAGAACGCGGCATCGAGGTGCAGCGCCTGGGTGTTCATCGTGAGCGTGGTGAACAGCACGTTGTCCGCCTCGGTGATGGTGCGCCCGGGCCGGTGCTGGTAGAGCACCCCGGGCTCGAACTCCTCGAACCACAGGCCCCGCTGTACGACGACCTTCTTGTCGGTCACTTCTGCCGAATCGTTCGCTTCGCTCACAGCCCGGACTCCCGCGCAATCAGCATCAGTTGCACTTCCGTTGTGCCCTCACCGATTTCGAGGATCTTGCTGTCGCGGTAGTGCCGCGCGACCGGGTATTCGTTCATGAACCCGTAGCCCCCGAACACCTGCGTGGCATCACGGGAGTTGTCCATCGCGGCCTCACTGGCCACCAGCTTGGCGATGGCGGCGGCCTTCTTGAACGGCTTGCCCGACAACATGAGTGCCGCCGCGTCGTAGTAGGCGGTGCGCGCGACATGCGCCCGGGCCTCCATGCGCGCAATCTTGAAGGCGACGGCCTGATAGGTACCGATCTTCGCGCCGAACGCCTCGCGTTCCTTTGCGTATTTCACGCATTCATCGACGCAGCCCTGTGCGGCGCCGACGGAGAGCGCGGCGATCGCGATGCGGCCCTCGTCGAGAATGCGCAGAAAGTTGGCATAGCCACGGCCGCGCTCGCCGAGCAGGTTC
>NZ_JAVHWR010000057.1:0-25995 GCF_032159565.1 Mycobacterium sp. | reverse complement strand
CGTTGTCATAGTCCGCGAGGGCAAGAACTTCAAGGGACGCTTCCTGGCGGCCGTACTCGCAACGATCGGCAAGGGCGTATTACGGAAGGCATTCGTCCACAGCGTCAAGGCCATCGAAACACGCAGCAACGCCCCGACCAGCGCGAGTTGACGGAAACGTCCGATCACCGATTGCCCGCGGCGGGGTGGTCGCGGTGCGCTGGAGCAATTGTCAGAACCTGTGGATCGGCAGAGGCGATTAGTTTCGCCATGGCTTCCAGTCTGTATCCCCAACACGCCGCCAACCGCACTCGAGGAGAGCATCATGACCGCTACCTACACCTTCGACGTCTTTTCCAGCCTCGACGGCTTCGGCGGCGTCAGCGGCGGCGACTGGGGCGGCTACTGGGGCAAGCAAGGCCCCGAACTGCTCGACCACCGCCTCGCCCTCTACGACGAGAAGCAGCGAATGGTCTTCGGCGCCAACACATATCGGGCATTCGCGCAAATGCTGGCCGAGGGCACCGAGGACTCCGGGGTGCGCGACCCGTGGTCACCCGGATGAGGGCCCTGCCGGCGACGGTGGTGTCGACGACCCTGGACGGGTCTCTCGACTGGCCTGACGCCACCGTCGTGAGCGGCGACGCCGTCGACGTCGTCGCCCGGCTCAAGGAAGAGTCCGAGGTGCCGTTGCGCTCGCACGGCAGCCTGTCGATGAACCGGGCGCTGGTGGCCGCCGGCCTGGTCGACCGCGTTCAGGTGACGCTCTTCCCCGTAATCACCGGTCAGACCGGTGATGACCCGATCTTTCAGGGTGCGGCCGACTTCGACCTCGAGCTGATCGAGAGCCGAACGCTCGACGGCAATATCCAAGAGCTCATCTACCGGCCCGCCCTGCATGTCTGATTCCATCCATGCACACCACCCCGTCAAGCAGCCAAACCGACCGGAAGTTCCAGGTGACGACCGATCGGGCCTACCTCGTCGCCCTCGTCCGCTCCCGCTCCTGATTGGTCTGGTCGTTCGACGAGCTTGCCGGCGGGCGTTGACCAGCTTCCAGCTGCATTGCTTTAGGAGCGCACCGATGATCACAGCCATGGACGGTCATTGAGGACCCGCCGGCTTGCTCGGCCGTCTGGACGGGTGTCGATGTTGTAGCCGACCCACCACCGCTTGTGCTTCGCGATCGTCAACATCGACCTCACGCGCCTTCGCGGGCGGGTTGTGGGACTGATTGTGCCACAAGCGCTCTCGCGCCCTTGTGTCAATTGCCTTCCAGAAATGGGCACCATCGGGGGCAGACCTCGGTGGCGGGGTCGTTCAGATTCAGCAGACTGTGCATCTGGCGACGCAGGAAATCCAGGGCCGCCTCACCCGTCCGCAGATCCCCGAAGCATTTGTTGCGCGGGGTCTACCGGATTGACGGCGCTGTACTTCGGCGGCGAGATCAGCGCGGCAGCCGCCCGGAGCCCTTGACGACGACACCAGAAAACAGCTGAAAATAACCACTCATACGGTTTAGGTCGGCGGTCGAGCCGCCACTTACTCCATGACGCCGTGAACCGCGTGCTCACAACCGCGAAGGAAATCGAGTTGTTGTAAGCCAGTCGATCGCGCGCCGGTGAGTGTGCGCTGGAGCAGCTCATCGCAGAACGAGGCAGAGCTCATCCCTCTGTCAGACAACGCCAAACGCACGAACTTCGGATTCGACGCCGCTGTATAGCCGGCCTCGTACGATGGGCCTTCGTTGCGGGCAGCAGTGGGTACAACCACGCCGACCGCGGCGAGCGCCAGCAGCACGACAGACGACCGGGCTGCCAGTTGCATCGCGTGTTGGTGCATGAGGCGCCTCCCGGCCTACTCCGTCGGGTCGCGGTACTTCCATGGTGGCACTGATCTCGGTACCAAGCCGCAAGCCTTCGAACACTTGGCGATTCAGCGTCGGGCCATCAGGGTCGCGGCGGACCATTCGACTCACCAGGTGCCTGACCATGTGGTGCGTCGGGTTGACCTTGTTCGTCGCGCGCCCCTTGACCGCTTTCGCCGTCGGCTCCTTCGCTGCCCCCGCGACTATCGTCGCCTGCGGATGCGCCTTCGTCACCTTGGTCCTGACCCGACGTCCGGTCGCCGTCGCGGTACTCCGATGATCCGGTGCCCTCATCGTGGCCCTCTGAGTCGCCATACTCCGCCCCGACCAGCAGGCCGGCGCCGAAGATCAGCGCGGCCACAAACACTGCAGCTACTACGCCAAGGACCACTGTGGCAATTCGATTGGTTCGATTCAGCCGGGTCCACGGGGATCGCCGCTGGCGGGGAGCCTGGGGGTCAGCTTGGGGGCTGGGCGCCGCAATCGCCGAGTCACCCTCAGCGGCAGGTTCTGGCGTATCAGTCATGACGTCAACGTGCCAGTGCCCACCTGAAAAAACGCTGAACTAACTATTGAGCGATCGCTGTTCGTCGCCGACAGCGCGCCTTCAGGTAACTGACGAGCAAGGGCAGCATCGACAGCACGACGACCCCGATGAGTATCAGTTCGATATGCGCACGGCCGAACGAAATCCCGCCGAGCAAGTACCCGAGTAACGGCACGGCGACGCCCCACGCCACGCCGCCGAGGAGGTTGTACGTCGTGAAGGTTCGATAGTTCATGCCGGATGCACCTGCCATGACCGGCGCCAACGTTCGCATGAGGGGTACGAATCGGGCGAGCAGCACAGTGCGCGCTCCGTATTTCTCGAAGAACGCATGCGCTCTGGCCAACTGCGCCGGCCCCAGCCGTTTGGCGCTGGGGCGGTCGAACACCGCGGGGCCGCCGGTCCGCCCGATCAGGTAGCCACATTGATCGCCGAGTATCGCAGCGACGGGGATCGCGACGAGCAGGAACCACAATGGAATGAGTGCCGGGGACTGCGCCGCAACCACTCCAGCGGTGAACAACAGGGAGTCGCCCGGCAGGAAGAACCCCACCAGCAGTCCGGTCTCAACGAAGACCGTGACAAGTAGTCCTGCCAGCCCGAAGGTGGCCAGGAGGGTGTCCGGGTTGAGAATGCCGGTGCTCAGCCCGACGTTCACAATAGGACTTCGTGCCGCTGAGGGCCGGTGTCGTCGGAGGTTGGCCGCCCTTCATCGTTTTCGGTCAGCCCGCGCAGCGCCGTCGCGCCGATCGCTACCACCGCCGACCCTAACAACACGCCGGCCACCACGTCGGTGAGCCAATGAACCCCGAGATAGAGCCGGCTCGACGCGACCGCAGCGACGACCATGACCGCGGCGCATGTAAGGCATGCGGTGACGGCATCTCTCCGATGCATTCCTACGACAACCACCAGCATGCCGAATAACGCCACAGTGCCTGTGACGTGACCCGAGGGAAACGAGTAGTCGGTCTCCAGCGTTTCCTGAATTCCGATGGGAGGTCGAGCGCGCGCCAGCAGCAGTTTCAGTGCCGTGCACAACGCAGAGGCCCCGCCGACAGCGGCGATAACGGTGAGCCCGCTGACGCCGGAGCGGAAGCGAACAGCCGCCAATATCGCGACGAGCACTGCTGCACAAGCAGTTTCGGCCGGCCCGAAGGCATTGGTCACCGCCAGGGCTATGTGGTCGGCGACCGGGTTGCGATGGCCGACCATCCACGCGGTGACGGCATTGTCGACGTCCACCAGCCAACCGTGTTGGCTCACCTGCAGCGCCACGACGACCAGGCCCATCAGCAAGCCGGCAACACGAACCGACGTCGACCACCACCGCGTCATACGGTCGTGGTAGCGCCAACTGATCCCCAGTGCGGCAGCACAGACCATCAGAACCAGAATCGACCCCGCTGCCTCGCTGTCCGCCGCAATCCCATCCGCCATCACGGCCCCGATAGCGGTCGTCATTTCGCCCACCGGCACAGAGTCGCCGTTGGCGGCTGAACGGAAGCTGAGAAGTCCTCGCGGCAAACACAGTCGTTCTGGTGTACTTGGTCGAGTAACGACGATCGGATGGATGTAACACGTGCGGGTGCTGGTAGTCGAAGACGAGGTCCGCCTCGCCGAGACGATTCGCCGCGGACTGGTGTCCGAAGGTTTCGTCGTCGACGTAGAGCATCGCGGCGATGACGGCTTGCACACCGCCGCGTCGGACAATTTCGACGCGATCATCCTTGACATCATGTTGCCGGGAAAGAACGGATATGAACTCGTGCGGGATCTGCGCGCCCAGAATGTGTGGACGCCCGTGCTGATGTTGTCCGCCAAGGACGGCGAGTATGACCTCGCCGACGCCTTCGATCTGGGTGCGGACGACTACTTGGTCAAACCGTTCTCATTCGTCGTGCTGTTCGCCAGGCTTCGAGCACTGGTGCGGCGCGGCGCACCCGAGCGTCCCGCCGTGTTGACTGCCGGCGAGATCGAGCTCGATCCAGCGCGACACAAGGTGACCCGGGCAGGAGTCGAGCTGACCTTGACGCCACGGGAATACAGTGTCTTGGAGTTCTTGATGCGGCACCATGACAAAGTGGTCAGCAAGGGCGAAATCGTCAGAGCGGTGTGGGACACCAATTACGATGGCGACGAGAACATCGTCGAGGTATACGTCAGATACCTGCGGCGCAAGATCGATCTACCGTTCTCCGGCAACAGCATCGAAACCGTTCGTGGTGTCGGCTACCGCTTCGTCGGCGGCTAGGGGCAGATCGACGACGAAGCGAGCTCCCCCGCTGGGCGAATCGTCGACACTGACGGTGCCATCGTGGGCCTCGGTGATCTGAGCGACTATCGATAGACCAAGGCCTGCGCCGCCGGCGGCTCGGTCGCGCGGCGTATCCAAGCGGACGAACCGACCGAACACCCGTTGGCGATCGGCTGCCGGTACTCCCGGCCCGTCGTCCGACACGACCACCCGGGCACTGCCGCCAACGGGCGCGCATTCGAGTCGAATGCCCTCCTGCGCGTGCCGGACGGCGTTGTCGACCAGATTGCGGACGAGACGCGACAAGGCGCCCGGATCGCCAGAAGTCCTTGCCGGCTTCACGTCGGCGATGACCCTCAGGTGGGTGAGCGAACGAACGCGCTCGACCTCGGCCAAGACGATGTCGTCGAGATCGACGTCGATTTTGATGTTGCGGCCGCCGCGCTCATCCGCGCGGGCGAGCAGCAAAAGATCCTCCACCAGGCCGTACATTCGCTGAGCCTCGGGAAGAAGCGAATCGTCGATCAATGACTGATCCAAGAGATCCGGACGTCGGTGAGCAAGATCCAGCGCGGCAGTGATCGATGCCAACGGGCTGCGCAGTTCGTGTGACGCATCGCTGATGAAGCGGCGTTGTGCGCTCTGACTCGCTTCGAGTCGATCCAGCATGTCATTCATAGTCACGGCCAACCGGGTGACCTCGTCCTCCGCCGGAGGTACCGGTATCCGTTCGGCAAGCTTGGAGTGGGTCATCGACGAAACGCGTGCGCGGATCCGTTCGACGGGCTGCAACGCCGCGCCGACGAGTCTGTAAGTGCCGAACGCGACCAGCGCGATCACAATCGGCCCACCGATGGCGAGGAGAGTTGAGACGGTCGTGATGACGTCTTCGACCGGCTCGCGATCCGCGCCGACGAGAACGGTCATGGGTCCGGATGGAGTCTCCACGCCGGCCGCCGTTACCCACAGGTCCCAGTCCTGGCCGATCTGCACTCTTCCGACCGACTGCGTCGCGCCAGCGGACAGTCTGCGATCCACCACGGGTTTAGGCGGGCTGCCTGCCGACTGCGCGACGAGCGCTCCGGACTGATCGGTGACCTGAACCACACCTACCTGGCTGTCGGTCGCCAGCATCGCTCTGTCGAGTTCGGCGGGCGCTTCCGTGCTCAGCTGGTCTACCAGCTGGGCGGTGCGAGAAGCGGCCGTGGCCTGCGCGGACCCCTCCAGTGTCCGGAACAGGACGAGCAACAGGGCGCCGCCTGCCAATAACAAACAGGTCGCCACGACCAGCGTCGACGCGACCGCCGAACGGGTACGCACCGTCCACCGCGACGGCGATCCGATGGCCGAGGCGGAAGGCTTCATGCCTTCAGTGTGACTCCCGTCGGCCGGTAGATGGCTCAGCCGGTGCACTGCGCTCGATTCCCTTCACTACCAGGCGCCAACCCTGATCTGGCTTGCATACACTACGGCGTGGACGATTCAGGGTCAGCCACAGTCGCTGAAGAACGGCTGAGGACGCTAAAAATTTGGGCGCCCACAAGCGGGGTTGCAATCGTCTTCAGCGCGGCTTCAGCTACGTCCACTACGGTCTGCGTCATGACCGAGACACCCAGAGCTGCAGCCGTCAAACCCATGCGCTTGATGCTGAGCAAGGTGCCCGAAGTAACCGTGTGGTTCTGGGTCATCAAGATCCTGTGCACGACCGTGGGTGAGAGCTTCGCCGACTGGATCAACATGACTCTGGGCGTCGGGCTGATTCCGACGTCGCTCATTTTCACGGTTGTGCTCGTCGCGGTTTTGGCATGGCAGTTACGCCTCGACCGCTACGTCCCATTCGTCTACTGGCTCACGGTCGTCGTGGTCAGCGTTACCGGGACGCTCTATACGGACATACTCACCGACGTTTGGGGCGTTCCACTGGCACTGAGCACAACCGTGTTCGCCGCGATACTGGCGCTGGTCTTCGGTGTGTGGTTCGCGCGAGAGCGCACGCTTTCGATCCACAGCATTACGACGACACCACGAGAGCTGTTCTACTGGCTTGCGGTTCTGGTCACTTTTGCCCTCGGTACCGCGGCCGGCGACTGGATCCTCGAACTCACCGGATGGGGACCCGGTACGTCGGTGCTGCTGCCTGCCGGACTCATCGTGGCGATCGTCATTGGTTGGCGGCTCGGCGCCAACGCCGTCCTGTCCTTCTGGTTGGCCTACATCCTGACCCGCCCGCTGGGCGCCAACCTCGGCGACTGGCTCGGGTTCCCGAAGGATCAACAGGGCCTTGGTTTGGGCGTCGCGATCACGAGCGTCATCTTCCTCAGCGCGATCCTGGCCACAGTGATTTACCTCTCGATTACCCGCGCCGACGTCATCGAGAAGCCGCATGACACCACCACCACCGAGAAACCGGTCCGCGAGCATGTCATGCACGGGTACTACGCCGTGATCGCGTTGGCCACAGGGGCTCTGCTCATCTGGGCCGCCGACCAACCGCACACCACCGCGGCAGCAAGCGAAAGCGAGTCGGGCGGCTCGTCAGTGACTGCGACGCTGGCTCCGGGTCAGTCGGCAACGGCGAAGTTCCCCGCTACGGATGTCACGAAGTTCCGCACCATCACGAATGACACGCTTGCGAAGGTGCAAGCCGGCGACCAGACCGGCGCGCAGGTTCGCATCACTGATCTCGAAACCGCTTGGGACGACGGGCAGAAGACCCTCGAGCCGTTGGACGAGACAGGCTGGACGGTACTCGACGGTCAGATCGACAGCGCGCTGAAGGCTGTACGCGCCGGCCAGCCCGACCCTGCCGCAGAGCAGCAGGCTCTCACCGCGCTGCAGGCCTCGCTCCGGTAGGACGGTTCCCCGGCAACGCTGCTCACTGATGGTTACGCGTTGCCCAGTAGATGGTCATGGGCAACACGGCGGCGACCGCGGCCACCACGATCCACCACAGGGTTGCGCCGGTCAGGCGGTTCACCACGAAGGTGGTGGCTAGTGCGACGGCAACGGTCAGCGCAACCCGCCAGTCGTCACCGATGATGAAGTCGTACCAGAAGGCCCCGAACTCGCGAAGTCTATGCACGGTCAACCCTCCTGAGGCACAACGACATCCACGGATGCGCGACGCTTGAATACAGCCACCAGCGCCAGCGCGTACAGCGCGATAGCGGGGATCAGAACCAGCAGAGCGATGTCGTCGCCGGGCCAGTGTGCGCCGGCGCCTTCTGCGCCCCAGAAGATCCCGAACGCCGTGAGCATCACCCCGACAACGAACTTCATGCTGTTCTCCGGTACTCGCGACAGCGGCGCCCGAACGGCGAAGCCGACAACCGCAACCAGTAGCACCGCTGCCGCCGCGGCCAGCGCCGCCAACGGAATGCTCCTTTGGTTGGCACCGAAAGTGAGGGCGATGAACGCGACCTCCATACCCTCCAGCACGACTCCCTTGAACGACAGCGTGAATGCGTACCAGTCATCCACGAACACCCGGCGGCCCTTCGGGGCGAGTTCCGCATCGGCGAGCGTGGTCTGGTAGGCCAGGGTCTCGTCGTGGAGAGCCTTGAAGCCGCTGGCGCGCAAGATCGCTTTGCGCAGCCATTGCAGCCCGAAGACCAATAGCAGCCCGCCGACGAAGAGCCGCAATCCATCCAGGGGGATCGCTGAGACCGCAGGCCCCAGCGCTGCGATCGCCACCACCAGAACGAGCACGCCTGCCAGCGCGCCCGTGATAGCCGAGCGCCAGTCACGTGCAGTGCCGGCAGCAAGAATGATCGTCAGCGCCTCGACGGCCTCGACCAGACACGCCATGAAGACCGTGACGAAGAGTGCCGATCCATTCACCATCTACCTCGCCGACATCATAGGGTGCCGAAGGCACGGCCCGACTAAATGAATTGTAACGGCGGTTAGGACGTGTCGGCCGAGTGAACGCGTGCAGCACAGCGTCCTTTAAGGCTGTCGATGACAGCTTGTCGCTATGACAGAGACACCGGCTGATGCTGAGCAGGCGGCCTACTTCCGCGAATCACTGGACGCGCAGCGACGATAATTGCTGGACGGGATCCTCGAGAGAAGGCCCCTCATCGAGCGTCGCGCTGATACCAGCCGGCTGCACTCGGCCGTCCATCGCGCAGAGTCCCAAGTGCGACACCTAGACCACCTGATCGAACGGCTCGACGCTCGCTTCGCAAGCCACTGGCGTGACCGGGACTGAAGTCTCACAACTCGCGCAAGGCCTGCGCGGGTGAGCGGCTTGCCAACCGCGCCGTCGCCAAGGACACCGCGCCGATCGTGATGATCGTTGCTGCCCCCGTCGCGAAGAGGTAGACCCATGGAACGGTGAGTGAACCCGGGGGCGGGTCGAATACGCCGGTGAGAGCCTTTACCAGCACCTGTGACAGCAGCCCACCCATGATTGCCCCGCCAACGAGACCGCAGAAGGCCAGCACCCACGCCTCCGCTACGACGAAGGACCTGAGTTGATTTCGCGAGGCACCAAGCGCATTGGCGATCGCGAAGGTGCGGCGACGTTCGGCGAAACGCAACGCGAGCACAAGTGCCCCGGCCGCAACGGCCAGGCATAGTCCGAACCCGAGCTCGATGCGGGTGAGCCCGGCCAGGTTGACGGCGGTCAGGCTGGACCCGACGGTGCCACGCGTTTCGGCGATGTCGGTCACCTTCGCCGACGGTCCCACGAGCACTTGAACCCGTTGAGCCACCGCTGTGGTGTCCCGGCCGCCCGTGTCGATCAGGAATGCGCCAACGGCCTCGTTACCCGTCTGCTGGGCGACATAGCTCGCGTTTGCGACGAAGAAGCTGTCCTTCGGGGCGGTCGGAAACTCGTTGACGACGCCGACATAGCGGAATCGCACGGTGCTGAGTTCGCGCGTCTTGGCATTGGGTAGCCGCAGATTGATGGTGTCTCCGGCCACCAGCTGGAAATCTGTCACGGTCTCCGCGCTTACCAGGATCGAATCGGGTTGTCTGGACAGCTCTTTCATCAGCTGGTCGACGGCGCCGCCGCTGAAGTACCGGTCCTGCAATGCGGTGACGGCTGCGATTCTGGTCGGGTCGACGCCGTACAGATCCTGGAGGTCGGCGCCAATGTAGGCAAACCGGTGCTGGATCGGTTCAATGCCGCGCACTCCCGGTACCGCGGCGAGATCCTTGGCCGTCGACGCAGGCGCATTCGCCCCCGGCGGCTCGGTGACCGTCACGTCGGCGCCGTTCGTCAGTTTGGCATCGACCTCGGCCTGGGCTTGGTAGGTGGCATTGAATGTCGCCGTCGAGACGGCGAATCCTGCGGCCAATGCGAGCACGACGATCGCCCTGGCCATGGGCATACGCTGCCTCGAGAGCGAGTTCGACAGCAGACGCGCGAGCCGACCTGTCACCGGCAACAGGGCGCGGGCCACCAGCCCGCGACCACGCCCAAGCAAGAGGTCACTTAGCCTCCAGATCAACAGTGCGCCGCCGATCCAGAACAACGCGGGCGCGACGAACGCCCAGTAGGAGACCGAGATCGAAGGTACGCCTTCGGGAGCGAGAACGACCTGATATCCGTTGCGCCCGGACTGCCAGAAGATCACTCCCGCGGCACAGAGCAACACAATGTCCAAACCAGTTCTCATCCAGAGTGGCTGACTGATGCTGCGCTGCCAGGTGCGCGCTGACGCGACGGACGTTTGACGCTGCTCCCGCCACGCCGGCGCCAGGACGGTCATCCCTGCGATCGCCAGTCCAACTGCCGCGGATGCGCCTGCCGAAGCCAGCGCGGCCGAGGAGTTCGCGCCGAAGCTCGAAGTCCCGAAGGTGGCGACTCCGACGACGGCTGCGACCGCAACGCCAAGGGCACTGCCCAAAACACCGACCACGATCGCCTCGGCCCCCGACAATCTCAGCAGTCGCGTGCTGGTGGCGCCTCGGGCGCGCAGCAGTGCATGCTCCCGTCGCCGTCGGTCCGATCCCGAGTCGACCACGGTTGCGGTCAGCAGTACCGCGAGGGCCGCGGCCGGTAACCCAAGGAACAGGAACAGGATTCGCGCGTATGCCGCGTCACCGCGGGCCGCGTCGAGGGCGGCGCCGAGATTGTCACCGACGAGCGCGCCGCCCGAGCCCCTGGCCTCCAGATTGTGCGCCGCGCCCGTAACCTCTGTGTATGCCGTCGACGGATCATTCGGCAGCGCGCGATCGAGCGCGGTGTGGATCTGCATGCTGACCAGATCGGGCCGGCCGACGGCAAGCGGGTCGAACATTGTGTGCCATTGGACGTCAGGAAGCACCAGGACGTTGTCCGGTGGCGCTACCGGTTGGGCTCCAATTGGAGCGCCGACTTTCTGAAACAGTGAATCTGCTTGTGGCAGTTCGACTACCCCGTCGATGCGAACGTTCACCGGAGGCATTCCCGACCGCCCGATTTGGACGGTGTCACCCGGCGCGGCACTAAGATTGGCGGCCGTCTGTTGGGCGATGAGAACACCGCTGTCGGAGCCGACCAGGGTGCGCATCTCCCCCGGCCACCGGTCCCGGTATTCGGGAGGAATTCCCAGCACCATCGCGGGTCCGGTAGTCCGGGTACCGGCCCCGCCGATTGCACTCAATCCGGAGGAATGGCCGAACCCGACCGGTAACGCGGCTTGAACGTGGGGCGTGGAGCGAACTTCGTCCATGACGAAGGACAATTGTGTGGTTGGCTGGACTTCGACCTGCCAGTCGACCGCGATGGTGCGGGCGGCGCGAGCGGTCATGGACGCCTGTGCGGCCGACAGGAATATGCCAAGACAGGACAGCAGCGCGACGGCGGCGGCGATGCCGATCGCGGTCGCTGCCATCCGTCCGCTGCGGCGCCGTAGCAGCCCCAGCGTCCAGGTCGCGATCATAAAGCCCGCGAGTCGGCGGGCGACGTCAGCCGGCCGTCACGCATCGACCATCGGTCATCGAGCCTGGCAGCGACGGCGGGGTCGTGGGTGGAGAGCACGAGGGCCGCTCCGATCGACGTCGCGGTGCTCAGGAGCACGGTGATGACCCGGTCGGCGTTGGCATGGTCGAGCTGTCCGGTTGGCTCATCAGCGAGTATCAGGGCGGGACGCGTGACAAGCACCCGTGCGATCGCGACGCGCTGGGATTGACCACCTGAGAGTTCATCGGGCAGTTTCGTCGCAGCTCCGCTCATGCCGACGAGATCCAGTGCCGCCCGGGCGTTCTCATCTGCAGCGTCCTCGTCCTGTCCCGCCAAGAGCATGGGAAGTGCGACGTTCTCGACGACGTCGAACCCTGGCAAAAGGCTCGGGCCCTGGAAGACGATGCCGATCCCTCCTGGTCGCCCGAGCGGCCGCGCGGGCAGCTTGGGCCACCGAACGGTTCCCGCAGTAGGCGTATCGACGCCGGCGAGCAGGTGCAAGAGGGTCGACTTTCCAGAGCCCGAGGACCCGGTCACCGCGATTCGGGCTGTCGACGTGATCTGACAATCCACTCCGGCGACGGCGAGCACCGACGTGCGACCCGAGCCGAAGCTACGGCTCACACCGGTGCACTCGGCGACAGTCGTCAACACATCCGTCCGTCATCTAGGCGGAGGACTCGTGAAGCGACAGCCGCCACAGCGGGACTGTGACTCGCGACGATCACCGCCGTCCCGCGGTCGGCTGCGGCTGTCAGCAAGTCGAGGATTCGTGCCTCCGTGACGCTGTCGAGCTCGCCCGTCGGCTCGTCCGCGAGGAGCACCGTCGGCTCGTTCGCGAGCGCAACCGCGAGACCTGCTCTGGCGAGTTCTCCTCCGGAGAGCTCGCTCGGATAAGCAGTCATCCGTGCGTGGATGTCCAAGGCTCTCAACAGCTCCGCGGTGTCCCGGCGGGGGGGACGGACAAATGATTGCGAGAGGGCAAGATTGCCGGAAACGGTGAGGTGTTCGATCAGATTCGCGCTCTGGAACAGCATCCCGATGTGTCTGGCCCGAATTCGGGCCCGCGCGGGCTCGGCACGGTGACTGACTCGCGAGCCGGCGATGGTGACGTCACCGCCGTCAGGATCATCCATTCCTGCCAGACACGACAACAGGGTCGACTTCCCCGAACCGGACGGTCCGGTGACTGCCACGAACTCACCCCGTGCGACGGTCAACGACACCCCCTGAAGCGCAAGCGTTTCCTCGTCCCCGGCACGGAAGAACCGGTAAAGAGACCGAGCCTCCAAGGCACTGGTGTTCATTGGTCGGTTATCAGCGCCACTGCAACGAGTCGGTGATCGTCCGCCACGGATCGACGTTGTCCGCTCCCACGGGTCCAGAGAGGGTCAGGATCACCTCCTGGCCTGCGCGCCAGAATGAGTAACGTTCTACGGCGTCGATCCCGGCCTTGCCGGTCACCAGGTTCGGCGCCGACGCAGCCTGATAGGTGGCCAACACGGCGTCACCAGACCTGCGCTTGACCGCCTCGACTGTGAGCCCTCCGTTGGCGGTCTTGACCGAAGACAACTCGTCACGTTTCACCGACTCCGGCGAAGGGGCCCAAACGGCAGGCCGCGCATCGATGCGCACCGTGTTGAGCTTGTCGGTGAAGGTGACCGCGGAGCCGTCGACCGTTTGGGCCCAACCCTCGGGGACCGACAGCGTGAATGACCCGTTGGCCGCCGCAAACGGCACGTACACCTGGGTATCGGGGATGTCTCCGATCGGGTTGTCCTCTGGAGCCGGCGTCTCCGCTGAAGTGCCGCTAGGTTGCGTGCCCGAGGCCGACGTCGTCGCATTCGACCCACACCCACCCAGTACGAGCGCGACCGACAAGCAGACGATGCCCACCGAGGCAATGCGCTTCATGTGCACTGCCCTCCGTTCCGGCGTGCCGTCATGCGAAGACGGTGTCATGTGCCGGCTGAAAGGACGCTGAAACGGGGCCGCGCGGGAGTCCGCAACACTATTACGGCAGTTCCAGCTCCTCAGTCTGATTACATCGGATCCGATGACTCTGGACGGTTCTGCTGCGGCGCAGCCACTTTCGTGGCGCCACCAAGCTATGACGGGACGGCCGGTAGCTGCACGACAATGCGGTACCGGCCTCGCCGCCGTCAATCCACACTCGTCCACCGTGCTCGGCAACGATAGTCGAGACTATGGCGAGCCCGAGGCCGGTGCCCCCGGAATCCCGCGGCCGACCCTCGCCGAGTCGTACGAAGCGATCGAACACTCGTTGTCGGTCGGCCACGGGGATTCCGGGACCGTCATCGGCGACAATGAGCGTCGCCGTCGGCACCGCCGCGCTATCCCCACCGGACGACGGGGGTCGAAATTCAGGCGCAGTTGGACGGTCACGGTGTCGTTGGCGTGCCGGCGTGCATTGTCGAGGAGATTCTGCACCACCCGGCGCAGCCCGGCTGTATCGCCGAGGACGCGTACGGGCGCGATACCTGTGGTGTCGATCTTCGGCGGGCCTTGCTCACGCGCATCTGTCGCCGCCCGCCACACCAGGTCGTCGAGATCGACCGGTCGACTTCGCGGTCGGCGGCCCGCGTCCGCGCGGGCCAGCGAAAGCAGATCGTTGACGAGGTCAACCAGCCGGGTTATCTCCTTCAGCGCCTATTGAAGCACCGGCCGTCTTCGAAACACGCGGTGGCATGCTGCCTGCGGCAACATTCTCTGCCGCCGCATGAATTTGTTGCGTCAGGCTGGTGTCCAGATTCGCTGCGAGCACCGCGTGCATCCGCCACAACAGCAGCGCCGCTGCAGCGCCCATTCCAACGGCGATGACGGCCACCGCTGCTACGGTCAATCGCGCCCGCAGCGACCGGCGGTACCACCACTGCGGGGGTCGGTGAGCGGCTGCGGGCCAACTCACGGTCACTCATGCCCGGGCCGGACGCCGCGCGTCGTCACGGAGTCGGTATCCCGCACCGCGGATGGTCTCGATGCTGTGCCGGGCAAATCGCGCATCGATCTTGCGTCGCAGGTATCCGACATAGACCTCGACGATGTTGGGATCGCCATCGTAGAAGAGGTCCCAGACGTTGGCCAGGATGTCGGACTTCGGCACCACCTCGTCATGTCGGTGCATCAGGTACTCAAGGACAGCGAATTCCTTTCGCGTCAGCTCGATTTCATTGCAGTCTCGTCTGCATTTCCGCGTCACCAGGTCGAGCACGAGATCCCCGACGGCCAGCTCCGCCAGCCGTTTTTGCGCTCCGCGGCGGATGACAGAACGCAGGTGGGCAAGCAGCACGACGTATGAGAACGGCTTCGTGATGTAGTCGTCAGCACCAAGGTCGAGCGCGTCCGCCTCGTCGTACTCGCCGTCCTTTGCGGTCAGCATCACCACCGGGGTCCAGATCTCTCCTGCCCGCAGCCGGCGCACCACCTCGTACCCGGACAGCATGGGCAACATGATGTCCAGGACGATCGCTTCGTAGGAGGTTGCCTGGGCTCTTTCCAGCCCGGCGGCGCCGTCGCGGGCGACATCGACGGTGAAGCCATCGGCCCGCAACCCGGCGGCAAGGGTATCGGTCAGATCAGCCTCGTCCTCGACGATCAACACACGCATTGCTGAACCCGCCTTCCCGGTGACAGCGCGCACCGCTCAACCACCAGGGTGCCAACACCTGTCTGAAGCCACGCTGAAGGCCGCCGGCCCTGTGCCGCCCGTCACACCAGCTCTCCGTGGACGCACAATCGCGTGCGCCCACGGAGAGCTGGTCAGCCTCCCGGCGGCGCGGGGACGGGAGCGTCCGGCGTATCACCCGGCTCGGGGGTGTCGACCGCGCCCGGAGCGTCCGGCGTATCACCCGGTTCCGGGGTGTCGACCGCGCCAGGAGCGTCCGGCGTATCACCGGGCTCGGGGCTGTCCGTCGCCGCGGGCGGGCTCGGCGGAGGGGCCGGAGTCGGTGTCGCACTGGCAATCGCGGCACCGCCAATGATTGCAGCGCTCGCCAAAGCGGCCGACACCGCTGCCGTTAGTTTGTTCCGTCGGTTGATTCCCACGTTGATTCCTACCTTTCAATACAGCCGATCTGGCTGTCCCATCACGTTGCCGATGGAGGACTGTGAAGACGCTGAAATGGCCTGTGCCACTTTTCAGGAACGCTGCAACGCCCAAGGCGAATCGAGGCTGCCGAGTCATTTCATAAGGACGCGCTCAGAAATCCTCAGTGTGTCTTCAGCGCCGAGCCGCAAGCCTGAAGATCGCCAGCGTGGCGCATCGGCGCGTCACCGGCTCCATACTTTCTCACATCCCTGAGGATTGAAATGTCAATGCGCGCAGCCGATACGGCACCTTCGACGGATATGGTGATGCGGAAACTCCCACACATCACCGCGCTGTTCTGGACCATCAAGATGATCGCGACGACGCTCGGCGAGACGGGAGGCGACCTGCTCGCCCAGACGCTCAACGTCGGCTATTTCTTCAGCACCGTGATCTTTTTCGCCGTCTTGTTGATTGCGGTCGCCGTTCAGCTCCGGGGCCGCCGATTCCATCCAGCGATCTTTTGGACGGCCATCGCCCTGACCAGCACCGCTGGAACTACGCTTTCGGATCTCATGAACCGCACCGGCGGTATCGGCTACAGCGGTGGCGCCCTTGTGCTTTCCACGGGCCTTGTCATCGTCTTCGTCGCCTGGTGGAGAAGCGGTCAAACTCTCGACGTCGAGAATATCGCGACATTCCGTGGCGAAATGCTTTATTGGATCGCGATCCTGGTGTCCAACAGTTTGGGCACCTCAAGCGGTGACTTCCTCGCTGACAGTTTGGGATTGGGCTTCGTGCCGAGCGTGGTTGTGCTCTCGACGGCTCTGTTGGCACTCCTCGCGCTTCACTACTGGACGCGAGTCAACGGCATGCTGCTCTTCTGGATCGCATTCGTGCTAACTCGTCCGCTGGGGGCCAACTTGGGCAACGTACTGACCAAAGAGCACGGGCGAGGCGGCCTCGGGTGGGGTACCACCTGGACCTCGGCCGCTTTGCTGGCTGCTCTCATCGGCTTGGTGGCTTACGAGACCGTCCAAGTCCGACGGCAGCCGCTCGGCTTCCTTCCGGTGCCGCTTCACCGCCGCACAGGCGAACGCCAACGGCCCAACGGTGCATTGGTCTCCGTGCGTTCACAATAGACGAGCGCTGACTAGTCGTCCTCTCAGCTGGCCTCAGCAATAATTCAGCGGCTGCAGGCAATCGTGAACGCATGAAACCTAATTCGACACACCTGGAACGGAAGCCGGTAAAACCGCTAGCCGTCCTCGGCATTGGCGCAGTGGTCGCTCTCGGTGGACTAGGGGCGGTCTACAGCGGCAGGGTCGACATCGGGCCCGGACCGCACGTCGTTGCCGGCTCGGGTAGCGCGGCGACCAACACCGTCTACACGCAACCCGTCGTCAGTGGGATGCAAACCGGCGCGACGGCCACGCGGACTCCGCCCAGCCCGCAGCCGGAGACCCCGGCTGCCGTACCTGGGGGGCGTTAGCGTGACCGGATCGACGACGTCGCGCCTAGTCGCAATGTTCGCTGGCCTATGCTTTGCCGGCTTAGTGGCGGGACAGTTGCCACAGGCTGCCGCGGCCTCGTCGCCGGACGTGACGGGCCAGAAGTACAGCGATGCCTCTTCGGCGTTGAGTGCTGCGGGGCTCGAGCCAGTCGTGTCGACAACGGTGGGAGACCGCAAGGCGTGGCCCGACTGCCTGGTCGCCTCCGCGCAAAAACGTGACGTTCGACCGCCAGCGAACTCGAAGGGATCCGTGAGGCACCAGATACTTGTCTCACTGAACTGCAATGCGTCGCCGGCGTCTGCAAAAGCGCCCGGTTACTCTGCTCAGAGTCGAGAGGGCAAGGCGGCCGCCAATGCGGCATCGGGATCTCGCTGACGACGTGGTGGCCGTCATCGATGCGAAGAGTGCGGCCCCGGAGCCCTCCGAACCCATTTTCCTGCTATTGCTTGGTCGGGCTCCAACCGCACTGACGCCGCCCCCACCAGAGCGTCAGCGCTGAAGTGGCTCATCGATCTCGTCGACATCGAGACGGCCCCGCGCACTTAATTCGCCCCGCACTCTGTCCTCGGACTCACAGCGCCTCCTCCTAGACGGGTTACGGCGCTAACGGCGACTCTGTTCGTCGACGCCTGATCGAATCGTCAGACACACCTGAGCAGCGGGCGAACCAGGGATGATGCTGGGCGCTCGTCTTGCAGGGTCAATTCGACCCCCATTAGCTGGTGCCTGGGGGCTGAGGTACGCGGCTGCTTCGTTGGGCAAGGTACGGGTTGATGGATGTTTCCGCCGCCACCACCGTCTTAGGAGGAGCCCGATATGACGACACAAGCTGGCCTTGAGAAGAAGGAACGCGATTTCCTGGCGTCGTGCGTGGCCAACGCATACACGATGCTGGACATCGTCCCCGGTGTGGATCCCAACGGTCCTGCCCTGGTCTGGCTTGCCGATCGGTTCGTGATGTTGCGCCGTGGCGATTGCCCGCCTGCACATGCGATGACGCTGTGATCACAGCGGAGACAGTCAACCGGATAGTTGGCTTTCGCGGGAACGGCATGCCGGTCATCTCGTTGTATGCCGTCGTGCCGTACGAGCCCCAGGACCGTGGCACAGTCGTTCGCACCAAGGTAGACAGCCTGCTGCACGAAATCCGGCCGATGGCGCAGGACCACCAACAAGACCACGACGTGATGCTGTCCGTCCGTGCCGATATCGAGCGGTTCACCAAGGCGGTCGAGGAGGACGACGGTTGGTCGCCCGGTTCGCTTGCGCTGTTCTCGTGCAGCGGTCGCGACTTCTTCGAGGAAGTTCGGCTTCCCCGCAGCGTGCATGACCGGATTGTGGTCGATGAAACCCCTTGGGTCCGGCCGATGTTGGCGGTGCTCGACGAGTATCACCGCTGTTGCGTAGCGGTCGTCGACCGAAAGACCGCCCGGATTTGGGAGCTCTACCAGGATGAGATGTCTGAGATCGACACACTGCGGGTTGGCGCCGACCCCGGCCGCAATCAAGACAAGGCCGAGGAGCTGACCAAGCGTCACTTCCGCGACGTGGTCACCATGCTCGACAAGCTGCATCGCGACGGTGCATTCGAGCTGTTGATCGTCGGCGGCCACCACGCGGAGGTGCCGCGCTTCCTTGATCACCTCACCCACGAACTGCGGCCGACCCTCGCCGGCACATTCACGGTGGACGACGATGCGCGCACCGCTTTCGGCGATGTCAAGCAGCAGGCCGCCGCGATACTCGACCGCTATGAGCGCGACGAGGAGGAGCGGATGGTGGCCGAAACGGTAGAGAAGTCGGCTGCGGGCGGATGGGCTGTCCTCGGTCTTCCCGAATGCCTGTGGGCCGGGAGCGTCGCAGCGGTGGACGCGCTCCTGGTCCAGGATGGAGCGGTGGCACCGGGCGTGATATGCGACAACGATCGCTGGTTGGCCCTTTCCGGCGATACGTGCCCGATATGTGGACGCCCGGTGCGCCGTGCCCCAGACATCGTGGACGAGCTGGTCCAAGTTGTGATGAACGAGAGCGGGTCGATCGAACACGTCTCCGCCGACACCGTCCTCAAGCAGCACCTGACAGCCGCGTCGTTGCGATTTCCGCTTCCGCCCAAACCGTCATGATCTTCATCGTCGGGAAGTTCGAGACCAGGCCGGACTGGACGAGGCGCTGGCCGGGACTGGTCGAGCGGTTCACCGCTGCCACCCGGGCCGAACCCGGCAATCTGTGGTTCGACTGGGCCCGATGTCTGGAAAACCCGGCCACGTACGTCCTGGTCGCGGCTTTCCGCGACGCCGAAGCGGCCGCGGCGCACGTCAACAGCGAGCACTTCAAACAGGTACTGCGGGAGATGCCGCGGGCGATCGCGTCCACGCCGAAGATTCTCAATCAAACGATCGATGCGACCGGCTGGTCGGAGATGGCGGAGTTGAAGATCAACTAGCCGGGTACCACGGCGATCTCCTCGCCCAGCTGGTAGCCGGGCGTCAGCGGCAGCGAATCGCCACTCCAGAACCGGCCAGTGTCAAACCAGTTCGGATCTTTTCCATCACCAGAAGGCTCAAGATGTGACGCCGCGCGAAGCCAAGCGCCGTACGCATAACCTATGCGCCAAGAAGCGTGGGTCAGTCGATAGCGACTAGGTCAAAGGCCTTTCTTTACAACGCGTTTCACGCCATCTGCGCTTCACAGGATGACTTACCATCCTGGCTTTCCGCCGACGTCGAGTTGGTGGCCGCGGGCGCGCGCCGGCTCGCTGGCGCTCTGCCCGACGCCGCGGATTGCATCGAAACGGTCCGGCGGGATCGGAACCACGCCGCGTGGTCGCACGGCCAAGTCATAGGTTCGAATCACCGCGACTACATCGATGTGCGGCATTCGAAGGCCGCGGTTAGGGTACGAGCGATGACGCTTATCGACGACCAAGCAGCGGCGCAGCCGACGCGCGGCAGGCAGCCTACTTTCGCGCCGAACTGAACGCCGAATGCCAGCTCCTCCAGGTAGAAATCGGAAAGCGGCGAGCACTCATCGACCGCCCATCCGACGCCGCGCGCCGCCAACGCAGCTCCGTGAACAGCGCAGAAGCGGAGCTTCGCTACCTGAATTCACTGATCGCCCGACTCGACAGCCGCTTCGCAGCTGGCGGAGATACCGCGCCTAACCGCTGAGTTCAGCCAGCTCGCGGCGAGAACCCGCTCGACGAACAGCCGCGAAGCGAGCCAAGAAACAGCGCGGCGGCGCTCCGGATTTCTCCGAAACCGCCTCTGTACTGCTACTTGCTTGGTTGGGTTGACAGGATTTGAGCCTGCGACCGCCGGTCGGATATCTACCCAATTTGACTGTCGTGCAATGACTCTCGAAACCTTGTGACCAGGGCGATTCGTCTCAAGCCGTCTCCCGTCGACTCCCCGAATCCGCATCTAGTTGTGACACCATTGTGACAACGTCGGTGCCGGACCATCAGTTGTCGGAATATCGGTGGCGTAGAGGGTCTGGCCGTGCGTTACGCCTCGTAGGACGTTATTTGGGGGCGCGGGCTAGGGCGTCGGAGGATGCCTCATAGGTCGAGGCAGATGTTCGCCGGGATCATGGCTTTGTGACTACGTTCCGTGTTCGGTCGCTGCGGACGGGAACGCCGTTGCGTCCGGACAGATCTTGGGCGTATAGGCCGACCGAGTACGCCGCCGCTTTTCCGTTGACGTCGAGCGCGGCTTGGTCGATGTGGTCGAGCGTGTCGGTCTTCTGATGGTAGTTCGGGTCGAAGGGTTGGCCGGCGACTCCACCCCACAACTTCGCTTGTTGTTCGGTCATGTCGGTCACCGCCCCGGTGAACACTCCGCCGGCGGGGATGCCGGCTCGGGTGAATGACTCGTAGTCGGACCGGCCGTCGAATGAGGTGTCCTGCGCAGTCTTTCCGGCCTCTTTGAGAAGTTCGACCAGCGTGCGCTCGATGCCGGCCGAACCCTCAGGTACTCGGGGCGGATCTTGTTGGGGGTCCAGCGGTGTCGACTGGTCGCCGTCGTAGGTGAAGTAGCCGGGATTCGGTGAGGCAATCATGTCGAAATTGAGATATAGCGCGATGTCTTTCAGAGCGTCGGCGTTCAAGGATTGAATGTAGTTCGCGGAGCCGAGCAGCCCGAGCTCTTCGGCACCCCAAAACCCGAACCGCACAGCGTTGTGCACATCAGGCGAGCTCCCCAGTTGCAAGGCGGTTTCCAGAACCGCCGCGACTCCGGAACCGTCGTCGTCGATTCCCGGACCGGCAGGCACGCTATCCAGGTGAGCACCAACCATGACCACGTCAGTGGTGGACCCGGTCTTAGTTTGAGCGATGACGTTGCGGGCGGTCTGAGTGCGAACACCGGCGTTCAGCTTGATCGTCGTTACGCCCGGCTGCGCGCGCATCCGGGCACCATCGCCCTTGCTGACGCTGATCACCGGAATCCTGACGTCGGTGTCCGCGCCCAACGTCGCGCCGGGCTCCCCGCCGTCGACGTTGTTCGCGACGATCAGCGCGACCGCGCCCCGTTCGGCAGCCGCAGTCTGCTTCGAACCGAACGGACACTGGCCGCGATCGACCAGCACGACCGCGCCAGCGGCGGGTAATCCGTCATAGTCTGCCGCCGTGCAGCCGGGAGTGTCCTCGACTCGCGCAGCCACCAATGGTCCGGTGACACCGTCGGGCGGCGTGCCGATGGTGTACTCCAGCGCCTTGGCGGCAAAGTTTGCGCCACCGACGGTAACGGCGGGCGCGTCGGCGAAGGGCAGCCGGAGCTCGAACTGGGGCGTTTGCACGTCAAACCCCTTCGATTGCAGGACATGAGCAACGTAGTCGACGCTGGCCTGATAGCCGGGAGTGCCGGATGCCCGATTGCCATCGTTGGCGTCGGCGATGTGCTGCAGCGACCTCAGGTGCACCATCATCTCCTCGGCGGTCACCCGCTGGCGCAGCGTCGCCGCGAAACCTCCGGCGTGAGAGCTCGCGGCGCTGGACTGCGGCGGCCGGGATTCGGATCGACACGCGATCACGGCTGCCATCGTGATCAGACTTATCAGCAGTATTCGAGCCGCCTTTGAGGTGCACCGCACGGGGCCCACGGTAGCTCGCTTCGGCGTCACGCCATTTCAGGACGGGGCCGTCACGCGTTCGACTCCACGGCATCCGAGGCCGCCGAAAAGGGCAGGCGAATCCGGACGCATCTTTGCGCCCGTTGCTCGCAGTAGCCTCGATCTATGTCGCCGAAGGTGTGTTGGGCCGCCGCAGCGGTGGTGCTCGTCCTGGTCTCTTGCGGTGGCCCGTCAACGAACGAGCGAACCGGTCCCACTGGCACCTCCCCTGCCCAGACCTCGCAATCAGCCGAGCACAACGCTGCGGATGTGGCGTTCGCCGAGGACATGATTCCCCATCACCGCCAGGCCGTCGATATGACGGCGTGGGTGCCGTCACGAAGCACCAACTCCGACCTGCTCGTCATGGCGACACACATCTCGTCAGATCAGCAAGCGGAGATCCGGACGATGAAGGGACTGCTCGCGCAGTGGGGCGTGCAGGACGCTCCCGGCCACGACAACTCGATGGACCATATGGGAATGCCCGTCGCTGGAATGGTGGATGGCGCGACGCTCAACAAGATTCAGTCGCTGAGCGGACCATCGTTTGATGCGCTGTGGATGACGTCGATGATCAGCCACCACCAAGGCGCCATCGCAATGGCGCAGAACGAGATTGACCAGGGTCGCAGTCCGGACGCTATTCAGCTGGCGAAGATGATGATCAGTGCTCAGCAGAGAGAGATCGCCCAGATGAACCATCTTATGATGGTCAGCGAGTGACCGCCGGCATCCCTGAGCCACCCTCCCCGTGCTCGGCGTTATCGCAGACGATGTCGACACAACAAGCCCGACAGCGGGCCGTCCGCGGGCGATCATCCCCCGTCCTCGAACCCGGAAGGCGCCGATGAAGCTACGGCGTTGGGTGCGCGGTCGCTCGCGCTTATCTCACTGTGGGCGCCAGAGGATTTCGACGGCTGTCGACGACTGATGCCGGCGGGCAGAACATAACGTGCAGCCAGACCTGGGCTCCACCGCCTAGCCCAAGCGACCGAGCCGTGCGCATCGTCGCGTAGCTCAAGTTCAAGCGCCATAGGTGTTCGCCGGGGGATCGATACGCACCACGTCCGACACATCGAGCGTCGGGATCGACGACGTCCCCGAGTACCTCTGCCCGGAAGGCACCGTGCCCTCAACCCGAACCCAGGTGTTGTCGGGCAGTTGTGCGGCCATGGACACCGCCGGTCCGGCCAGGTGGAGCCTTGCCAGCTGGGCGTCGGCGGCGCAACAGATGATGACAATCTTCGCAAGGTCCACATGCTCACCGTCGAGCATGGTGAAACCGCTAATGGTGATCGGCTTGTCGTCCAGGCCACCGGCGGTGCCAGTGGCGATGCGCATCAACACCTCAGGCAGCGGTACCGTCGGCGCGCGTCCGGCAGGCAGCGGCGGAAACGGCCGGGTGTTGGTCGCCATCACCGTCGGCGCGGCAGCCCGCGGGCTCAGAGCCGGTGGCACCACAAAGGTCAAAACCACGATCGGCAACACCAGCAGCCACACGACGCCACCGCGGTCGGAATGCCCGCTGTCATCGGTGGCTTGCCCGGCACGCAGATCGCGCACGATCGCGCAGGCCGCCAGAGCGATCAGCACCGCGGCCGATACGAGCAGCCAGGGCAGCATGCCCGGCTTGACATAGCGCGTGTAGGCGCCCGAAAACGTAATGAACGCCACGCTCACACCAGCCAGCAGTAGCACCATGTTCTGGGGCTCACGTCTCACAGCAGCACCAGACCCACAATCGTCGCGACCACGGTGGTGACCACCAGGGTGAGCGGGGCGAAGCGCAGCGCAAACGCTCGCCCGAATAGACCCGCCTGCATCGCAACGAGTTTCACATCCACGGCCGGTCCCACGACCAGAAACACCAACCGTGGCAGCAACGGCACCATGGTGAGGCTGGCCGCCACAAACGCGTCGGCCTCCGAGCACAGCGCCAGCACGAACGCCAGCAGCGCCATGGTCACCACACCGATCAGCAGATGACCCGCCACATGCTCGAAGACCCACGGCGGCACGACAACTCGCAGCGTGGCCGCCGCGGCGGCGCCGATCACCAGATACGACGCTGCCTGGAGGAAATCGTGGCGGGCGGCCTCAGTGAACACCGTCCACCGGGACTCATCGCTGTGCTGCGGCCCAGGAAGCGCCCGGGTGATCCACGAAAGCCGGCCCCAGCGCGACCACAGCACACCCACCACCACCGCGGAAGCCAGCGACGCCACGGCGCGGGCGAGCACCATCGCCGGCTGGCCAGGAAAGGCGACCGCGGTCGCGACCAACACCACCGGGTTGATTGCCGGTGAGCTGAGCATGAATGTCAGCGCCGCCGCCCCGGCCGACCCCTCACCAAAGAGCCGTCGTGCCACAGGCACCGACGCGCACTCGCAGCCGGGCAGCGCCGCTCCCGCTACCCCAGCGGTCAGCACCGCGCCGACGGGTCGCCGCGGCAGCCAACGCGTCAACCGGTCCGGCGACACGAACGTCGCCACCAACCCACTTATCAACACCCCGAGCACGAGAAACGGCACGGCCTGCAGAAACACACCGCAGAACACTGTGCCAGCAGTTGCCAGCCGCGCATTGCCAGCCACGCCCTCGCGCATCCAGGCGCCGCCCAACGCGCACAGCACCATCCCCGCTACTAGCACCTCGGTCGACGTCACCATGCGACTCCGAGGCTCGGCGACAGTCATTGACACATGGTCGCACTGCCGGCTGCGCGCAGCTCCACTCAAGACACAGGCGAGAAAGCGGCCGCGCTGGCATTCCCCCGCCATAAGCGCGCGGCCTACCGGTCGCGTTGGAGATACACCTGTTCGGTGTCAGCCGAAATTATCTGGATGGCGGCGACCTGCTCTACGGGCACAGGCGTATAGCGCTCGGCATGGCCGCCGTGCCATCGACTGCAACCCAGGTCCCCACTTGGTGTTGGCTGCCGCCGCGACCTGTCGCCACCATGGCCAGCTTGTCAGCCGTCTGCACCACATCGGCCTGTCCAAACATGCGCGCGGCACCCACGTCCTGGTCCTCGTCAGCGACCTCAACATCGGGGTGCCCGACTGCCGTCGGGCGAGAAATCAGGGATTGGTGTACCCGCCGACTGCTCCATCGCCGAGCCACCCACTGCGCGATCAGCGCGACCAGCATCCCGGTCGACCCGGCGACCGGCGCCGTCGGCAGCGCCACCCCGATGAGCATCAGGTAGCCGACCGCGACACCACCCGCCAGCAGCACCCGTCGCCCCAGAGTCCAGTGCGTGGCCGAACGGAACCGGATGGACAGCAGCATGCCCAGCATCAGGGCGACCGTGTGCCCAGCCGCCGTGAAGTCCGCCCCGGACGCCACGACCACCAGCGCGACGGCCAGCCACCAGCCTATCCAGGCCGGGCGCCAGCGCGGTGGTATCGCGGCGGTCAGGGTGCCCAGCACGGCCATCGCGCCGTAGCTGAGCCCGACGTCGCTGGTGCGGGCGATCGAGATCGGCAGCCAGCCGAACTTGATCGCGGCGGCCAGCCCGACGGCAACGATCAGGGTGGCCCCGATGTGACCGAGCGCGAATGCCAGGACCAAACGCCCGCCGCGCCAGAGCAGCTCTGCCAACGCCAGCAGGCACACCAGTCCCGGCAACAAGACGTAGACCTGACCGTCGGCAGTGACGAAGGCACTGCCCAGAAGCGTGCCCAGATGCCCGTGCGCCAGGTTGTGCAGATTGGTGCTCAGGTGACTGACCACGCGGTCCTGCACCCGAGGACCCAGCACCAAAAGTGTGGTCG
>NZ_JAVHWR010000020.1:0-19512 GCF_032159565.1 Mycobacterium sp. | reverse complement strand
ACAACGTAGCGGCTCATGTTCATCGCGGGGTCCGCGATGCGTCGTGTCGATGGCGGCAGCGGCATGCGCGCGGTGACCTTCTGCGTCCGGATGCGGGTGACCGCGATCTGCACGCCCTCGGTGACCGGCGTCGACGCCGGCGGCACCACCATGTCGTCCTGTTCCAACGGCGCTTCGGCGGCGGCCAGCAGCAGGCCCACGTTGAGCGCGGCCAAGCGGCGGTCGCTGGCGACACCGCCGTGGGGTTCGGGCAGGTGGCGCTGCTGCTGTCTACCAAGCCGCTCGACGAATCGATTCGGTTGCTCGACGAGTACGCCGCGTTGCTCGGTCGGTATCGCGGTTAACGCCGCGGCGATGGCCGTCCGTTAGGCGCGAACCGTTGGTCGCCACCGATTCCCCTGCGGCATTGCAGGGCAAGGGTATCCGCGAGAGTAACGGAACCGCGCTTAGATCGCGGCTGAGATCTGCTTGAGCATCGCTTGTCCATAGGCGTCGGCGAGCACCTTGGGATCGTCTTTGTTCCAGTAGCCGTTGACGAGGACCGCGATGCCCAGTGGCTCTCGAGCGGGGCCCGCCGGAGTCATGCCGATCCAGCACGAGCAGCCACCCAACGACGTCAGCCCGTCCTTCCAGATGATCTGCGGCGGTCCGGGCTGCACCTGCCAGGCCAGCGCCATGTCCGTCGGCCCCGGGTTCGGTTTCCCGCACACGTCAATCTTCAACGGGGCAGGCTGGGTCGTCGCGGCGAGTCCCCTCATCAGGCTTGACGTTTGGTCGGCAGCCCCCAAATGCGCCAGCAGCCAGGTGTGCATGTCTGCGGCCGACGACTTGATGTCCGAGGCGGCGCCGGCCGACACCGCGCGGGCGCCGTTCGGGTACGCCTGGGCCACGGGGGCGCCGCTGGGCGGGACCGTAACCGTGTCGGGCAGGTTCAGCGGCTGGGTGATCTGATCGTGCAGCAGCGCCGAATAGGCCTGCGCCGGCGACGAAGTGGCCGGGTTCCCGGCCGCAGCGCCATACGCCGAGACAGTGGCGAAACCGAGCGTGATGAAACCGAGGTTGGAGTATTCCCAGCAGGTACCCGGCTGCGGCCCATCGTCGGTCTTCCACACATCCATCAGCCTCGGTGGTGGCGTGGACGGATCAGTTTGGAATAGCCCGACGCCGTCTTGGTCCCCGGTGGATTCCCGGGCGAGACCGGAGGTGTGCTGGGCCAGCATTCGCGGGGTGATCTGCTGCATTGTCGGACTCAGATTGCGTGCGGCTCCGAGGTATCCGCCGAGATAGCGCTGCAACCCCGCGTCCCAATCGAAGCCGTCAGGGCGCATGAATGCCCCGTTCGCGAACAGGGCCGCGGTGAAAGTCTTGGTGATCGAACCGATGGCGAAGATCGTTCTCTCGGTGGGCGGCGTCTGGTCGGCCACTGCACCGTACATGTAAAACGGATTGAACTGGTGTTTCGGATAAGCGAAGGCGACGGCGACCCCGTAGTGCACGCCGGGCTGGTTTGTCTTGGACCGCAGGCCATCCAAGAGCGCATTGGCTCGGTCACCGATGATGCGGTCCAGGTCGGCCTGGGTCAGTTTGATAGGTCTGATGGGGGCGTCGGGTGCGACGGAAGCGGTCTGCGTTTGCTCGGAGGGTTTCGGCCCCGGCGGCGCAGCGCAAGCAACGGCTGTCCCACCAATGCCCAGGACGCCCGCACCCGCCGCTAGCCGAGCGAACTCTCGCCGTGACATGCCCCTCATATGCTGACCTTCCCCCGCCACTCGGGCCGCTACAAATGGTTCGACATAGACTCGTTTAACCCTTTCTAGTCTGCAGTCGTTACTCCATCAGGGATCAATAAGTCAACGCGTTGGCTGGAATGATCTTCTGCGACCCCTTTCACCGCAATATTGACGCTGGATGAAGGAGAGCACGCAAACGCCGGCGAAATCCACATAGCGGACCCTGATGGCGGAATACTGAAATCCTCGTTGCGTTCGGCCAATTCCGATGACAGTGGGCGAAGCGAACCAGACGAGGAGATGCGCGAGATAGGCTTGTGGCACACGAGTCTTGGTCAATTGACATCCCAGTAGGAAGCCCGTGCCACTCACTCAAGACATCGTCACGAACTCCATCACTGAACGAATGGACGCGCTGCGTAACGACCTAGACAGCGAATTCCGACGGACCTTCGGCTGCGCCGTCGCGTTTTGCGGGCGCGTCGGCATATCCCCTATTACTGGGCGGGTTCTGAACGGGTAAAACGACGTCCGCGCCGACACCGTCTTCGCGATCGGTTCGCTCACGAAACGGTGAATGAGATCACCCTGCAACAGCTCGCGCAGCAGATGTCCGGCATGCCCGACGTGCAGATCCGGACTGGGCGACCGCCTGTTGCAGAGCGAGCCAGCCGCTGCGCCGGGCGACCTGTTGGGAGGACTACACCGTGACGCGTTGAGTTACCCTGCTCAGCGCATCTGCTTCGGGTTATTCGGCCTTAGCCCCAGTTTCGCCGCGCCGTCCGCATAGCGATCTCCGAGATCAGCGAGCAAGCCTTCGTCACTCAAGTCGAGTGGAAGCGAATTCTCCCAGTCATGTTGCGCCACTTTGTGCAAGCGTGTCGTCACGTCGTCGTCGCGCATCTCGATCGCCAGTTCACGTCGGCTGTCGAAGCTACCCGGAGCCAGATTGATTGACCCGACGATGCCTCGATCGCCGTCTGCCAGAATCATTTTGGCGTGCAGTTTGAGATGTTTGAGCTTGTGGATCTTGATTCCCACGTCGTGCAGGATGCGCAGGCCGCCGACCCCCTCAATGAGCTGATCCTCCTTGAGCGTATGCGCCGGGCGCGCCATGAGGTGAACCTTCACCCCGCGGCGCGCAGCTCGGACCAAGCGCTCAATCATGATCGGATCCTGATAGCGCTCGTTCTGGATGAATAGAACGTGCTCCGCCGCATCGATGAGTTGAGCGAGTCGGTCCCGGCCATTGGTGGGACACCAGATGAGGTGCGCACGCTGCCCGGGATCAAAGCTCTCTCGGCTCCAGTCGGCCTCGAAACAGTCGATGATCTCCTGTACCTCAGCTTCACGCGACGTCACCACGGCGTAATCCCGCGTCTCGGTGAAGTTTTCCGTCGCCCAATTGAGCGACTTGACGAACGCCTGTGTGTCATCCACGACCATGGACTTCTCATGGGTTAGGCCGAAAGCGGGATTGCTGTCAAGAACCGCCACCCCTGCCTCGGTCAGCCTGGCACGTGACTCCACATTCTCCGATTCACCGGTGCGCCGAGCAGGATTGAGCATCACGCGGACCTTCACGTCCCGCTGCTGGGCGGCGATCACCGCATTCAGCAGCTCCGGATCAGAAAAGACGAACATCTTGATTCGAAGCGACTTGGTCGCCCGATTGATGGCGTCGAGGATGGGCCGGGCGGAATCATCGGGTAGGACGATCAGAAAACGTGACATTTAGCCTTCTGAGGTTGGGTGGCTCGCACGTGATGTTATGAGCCGGCTCACGCCGACTCGTCCTTGTACTGCCTGCGATGCAGCTCGGTATAGAGTCCGTTGAGCGCCAGTAACTGATGGTGGTTACCTTCTTCTGCCACCACCCCCTCTTTCAGGACGATGATTTTGTCAGCGTCGCGGATGGTGCTCAGACGATGGGCGATGGTGATGACGGTGCGGCCCTTCATCAGCCGTTCCAAGGCCTCGACCACCAGCGCTTCGGACTCCGTGTCGAGCGCCGCCGTCGGCTCGTCGAGAATCAGAATCGGATTGTTGCGGATGATAGCGCGGGCGATCCCGATGCGTTGCCGCTGGCCCCCTGAAAGGGTGAGACCTCGCTCGCCTATCGGGCTGTCGTAGCCAAGAGGCATGCGGATGATGAAATCGTGCGCATTAGCGAGTTTCGCCGCCTCGACAATTTCGTCCTCCGTGGCGCCGGGGTGGCCATAGGCGATGTTGGCGCGCACGGTTCCCCGGAACAACACCGTGTCCTGCAGTACGAAGCCAATGTGCTTGCGGAGTCCGTGCAGCGTGTAGTCCCGGATATCGACACCGTCGATCTTTATGCTTCCGGCGTTCGCGTCGTAGAACCGCGGGATGAGGCTCACGACGGTGGACTTGCCGCTCCCGGTTGGCCCTACCACCCCCACTAGTTGCCCCGGCTCAATGTTGAAAGTGACATCGCGCAACACCGGTTCCGCCGAGTCATAACCGAAGACCACATTCTTGAAGTCGATTCCACCGCGGAACGGCTCTGGATCTATAGCGTCGGGCCGCTCGGGAATGATGGTGTCGGTGTCGAGGATCGCCCGTAGGCGTTCAACCGCGACCGAGGCCTGGGCAATGGAGTTCGTCATCGAGGCGAGGTCTTGCACCGGTTTGAAGAACTTTGCGAGATACGAAAGAAAAACCACGAGCGCCCCCGTCGTCATGGCTCCTGCCAGGACCAGCGATGAGCCACGGTAGAGCACAAACCCGGTGCACAACGCAACGACAACGCCGACGATCGGCGAGAGTAGCGACTTCACCAACCGGGCCCGCAATGCTGCCTGGACGGATTCTTTGCTGGCCTGCCCTAGTACCTCCTCCTCCAAGTCCTGGCGCTGGAATGCCTGGACCACTCGAACGGATTCCAGGCCCTGCTGCATCGTGGCGACGATGTCGGCCTGGCGTTTTCGCACCTCGTGGGTTGCCTGCTTCACCGCTCTTCGGATCCTCGACACCAACAGGAGCAGGAAGGGCGTCACCGCAGCGGCAATCAGACCGAAATCCCAGTTGAGCCAGAACATCACGCTCAACATGCCGACAATCGTCAACATGTCGATGAACATGTCGGACGTATCTTCGGACGCGAAGTCCTGGACCGTCTCGACGTCGTCGGTGATGGTGCTGAGAATTGTGCCGATCTGGTGGCTGTCGTAATAGCTGAGCGAAAGGCGATGCAAGTGGTGGTATGTCCGCATCCGCAGATCGTTCGCCACCCACTGGCCGGCAGTTTCGGTGTAGTAGTTGGCGATGTAAGAAGCGATGCCGCTTATGACGGCAATGACCACGGTAAAAATCGCCACCAGTAAAGCGATGTGCATTCTGCCTTCCCCACCAAGGATCGATAGCAGTGGAGACATCCATTCAGGAAGCGGGTGTGGGTCTCGTGGGACGACGTTGTCGAGGATGATCTTGAGCATCCAAGGCGCGGCCAGGCTCATCGCCGTCTGCACGAGCATCGCAGCCAAGACGATGGCGAGAACCACGCGGTAAGGGTGGATCAGTTCACGAATAAGGCGCACCATGTCAAACCGTTTTCTCTGTGTGGGGCTTGAACAGTTTGCGCCGACCTGCCCAAAGACAGCCTGAGAATACCGGAGTGGCGCCGAACTTATGGCGAATGTCAGCGCGGCCGCAGAATTTTCGCTGTTGTTAATTATGCTGGCTAAAGGGCATCATGCCCGTCCACCGCCTGTCACCATCAGATCCGCTTCGTGCCGCCGCGCTCGATTCGTCTGTAGTTTGTGGCTCACCCTCTAACGGTGAAAACTGTTGCTGCCTTGAATTTTCCCGCGGAAACAATCAGCAAATGGGTGCTGACCGTCACCTGTCGGCGATACGCTCTGCATCATTCGTCGGAATGTCGCGGCAGACCGGCGGTCAAAGCTATTTTCCTCGACAGATGAGGGGCAGCTATCCTATGACATCGCGTAAGGCTGCCTGGGTATGTGCGCTGGCGTTGATCGTCGGCGCTACCGCCGCATGTGAACGCGGAAACACCACATCATCCTTGACTGTGTATGAGGATGCCCCGACGTTGAATCCCGTCGACGTCGGGAAGCAGGGCAACAGCCCGGGCGACGCCCACTACTTCTTCGCCGATTTGCGCGACCGCTCCGGCGGTGACGTGACCGGCAAGGTGTACGGGACGAAGACGGTGGTCAAACCGGCGGACACCTCGAATCCGGATACCGAGCAGCGGGCAACGCTGATGTTCTTCGTATTTGGGAACCAGCAGGACCAGATCGTGGTGGCGGGCGTGCCCGACTACCCGTCCAACGCCCCTGTATTCGCGCCCGACCATCCTGTCGTACGGGCGGTGATCGGCGGGACCGGCAAATACAACGGAGCGGGTGGCCAGCTCACCAGCACACGCAACGCCGACGGTTCCTATAAGCAGGAGTTCTCGCTAACCGCGCCCTGATGTGACAAGGATTGTCCGATGCCAATCGTGGGCCACTACTTCGCCGCGGACGCGGATTCGCAAGACGAGCTGGCGCGCTTACGGCTGCTGGAGGACGAGTGCGACCCGCACACCCGCCGATACCTCGACGCCATCGGTGTACGCGCGGGGTGGCGTTGTCTGGAGGTCGGCGCCGGCGCCGGCGGGCTGGTGCGCTGGCTCGCCGAACGTGTCGGCCCGTCCGGGACGGTGGTGGCCGCCGACATCGACCCGAGGTATCTCGGAGATCTGCGTGAAGCCAATGTCGAAGTGCGCCGGTGCGATATCGCCCGCGACGACTTCGAGCCCGAATCCTACGACCTCGTCCACAGCCGGTTTCTCCTGATGCACCTCGACGATCCCGCCGACGCCTTGCGGCGCATGACCGCGGCGTTGCGACCGGGCGGCTGGATCGTCGCCGAAGAGCCCGACAACGACGTCGCCGGGTCGCTCGATCCCGCCCACCCTCTGTCGCAAACCTTCGACTTCTGCTATCGCAAGCGGGTCGAGTTCGCATCGGCGGCGAAGATCACCGACTTGCGGTTCGGCAAGGTGCTGCCGCTCTACGTGGAGGCCCTCGGGCTGAGCGAGATGGGCAACGAGGGCGTTGCACGGGTCATCCGCGGCGGCGACCCGTTCTCGCACATGTGGCTCAAGACATGGGAGCGCATCGATGATGCGGTCATCGCCGGCGGCGTCCTCAGCGAGTCGGACGTCGCGCAGATGCGACGCGCCTACGAGGACCCGACCTTCGCCTACCGCGCCCAGCTGACGCAGTCGGTCTGGGGTCGCAAGCCGCAACCCTAGGCGGCCTGCCAGTCTCTGATCGCCGTGTCCTGCTTCTGGCCGAGCTCAACGACCAGGTCGGCAGGTGCCGGATCCTTTGGCGCCCCGTCGAACTCGATCGTCGTTGCCGCGTTTCCCTGGGTGAACGTCAACACGGTCACCGATTTCGAGCCGTCCGGCGACATCCCGGAGACCATCGTCCCGCCAGCCCCCACCGCGGCGGGCTGTGTCTGTCCGTTGGCCACCTTGCCTGCCAGTTCCGCGCGTGACCCGTTCAACGCGGCGGTCGCAGCCGCAGCGTCCGGCAGGACCAGGATGGTGCTGGTGATCTGGCGACCACCGTCGCGGTGGTTGTAGACGGCCGTGACACCCGGCTGTCCGTTCGGGTCGATGACGGGTGGGGCCGCGCTGTAGGCCAACGAATCGGTGATGAGGTTCGGATCGACCGGCAGGGTGCTGTAGTCGCCGGGTTGTGCCGCGGCAGAACCCGTGCCGCCGATGGTCACACCAATCACCAGCAGCGCGGTTACGGCCGAGCTGCCGATCGCCCTCGTGGAAGCGTTCATTACGACATGCTCCAATCTGAGAAGTTCGTAGATTTCGGTGAGTGTCAGCAGGGGTAGCAGGCAAATCCGCGCCAGCCGTCGCGCCAGAACCAGCCTGGACCGCAACCCATCCCGCCGGTCGTTCCGACGCAGTCGAGCATTTGCACTCCAGGCGCCTTCGGCACCGCGGGTTGCGTGTACACATTCGTATCGTGCGAAGCCTGCGCGGCATACGTGGTCTGGGCGGTAGCCAGCGATCCTGTGATCATTGCGGCTACGGCAAGGGCCATGCCGAATTTGCGCATCAGATTCCTCCCGATAGGTCTGAGAATTTGTGAATTTGACGTTACGCCAATCGGCTTCGCGAGTTGACTTATTGAAAAAGATGTCAAAAGTTATTGGCTTGAGCTTCGAAAGTGAAGTGTCCCTAACGTTAATAGTGCCGTTACAGGAATTGTGTGCGAACGAATCGCGTCACTCAACGGCTCCCTCGTAGTGGCCGCGGAACTCCTCGGCGGATACCGGCCACTGTTCGCCTCGCTCCCCCTGCACTATCCAGGCGCCCACACCCGCCGCCGCGCGACCCTCGAGCGTATCGACTGTCTCACCGGGTCGCGCCGGCCGCGCCATGACGAAACCGGTGCTGCGCCAAGACCGCCCACCGACATGCTCGTACGTGCCGCGGAAGATGTCATCGCGGACAGACCACCGGGACCCATCGGCGTTTTCCAGCAGCCAGTCCCCGGGTCCCGCCTGCATTTCGTGCCCGGAGTCCGAAGTCCAGGTCCACGGCTCGGGGCGCTGCTCGGCGGTGACGACACCGACGCGGCGATAACGCCGCCACGACGGCACCGATCGGTACCCGAGTTCGGCCAATTGCGAAAATGTCGCCACCAGACTGGTCAATGCCGCATGGAGGAGTTCCGGGTTCGCTTCGATCGTGCGCCAGTCGGTGAGGTTGGGATGCGTCTTGCGCTCGTCGTCGCGACGGGCCCCGTGCCGCCAGCCCGCTTTCTTGTAATACCGGCACCAGTCTTCATGTTCGGCACGCGCCATGGCCAGCGCCGCCGACCGGTCGAAACCCATCGTCTGCAGCTGCTCCAACGGATCAGCAGACGGCTGCTGCGGCGCTTGCGTGACACCGTGATTCAGATCGGCCCAAGAATGCCCGCCGATCTGCTCCGCGAGCCACAATGCATTGCGCACCTGGCGGCGGTTCGAGCCGCGATAGAACTCATCCAGTTCGGCCCAGGGTCGCCGGGCGGGCGATGCCCCGGCGACCGCAGTTCTATATCGCTCGTGGATGAGCATCGCCGCCCGCTCCCACGCGTCGTGGGCCTGCCCTGAGGGCAGGTCCATGGTGAGCCGAAATGTGCGCAGCTTCTCCAGGCTCGGCCGCTCGCCGCCTGCGCCTGCCGCCATTGGATTCCAGGCGAAGACCGGCACGTCGGGAAACCGCATCGCCAGCCGTGTCGCAATCGTCGGGTCGATCGAAACGCCGAACATCGGGTCGACGTCGACGAAGATCACCGCACAGGAACCGGTGTCGCTCTTCTCCTCGACCAACCGCGCCAACACCGGCATGGAAGGCGATTCACCCACCGCCTCGATGTAGTCAACGCCCGGTGGGAGACCGAGCCGCTGCTGTCGGTGTAGGTGGTCGTCGCGGTACTCGTCGGCGGATTCCGCGACAAGCGTGATAACCGGCAGCGTTTCGTCAGCCCGCTCGACGCAGAAGTCATGCTCGCGCCGACGCTGTTCGAGGTCGGCGCAGAGCGCCAAGGTCAGCGGCGACGTGCCGCAGACAAAGACGCGGGTGATAGCACGGTCGCCGGTGATCTCGTCGAGCAGCCGATTCGCGGTCACCTCATACTTGCCCACCGCATCGGCGGCCCACCCGGCGTCGCCACCGCCGAACTGCCGTGCCCGCCAGGCGACCGCATACCACGGGTCGTCGATGCGCACGATCAGCGGAATGCGCCGATCCGCGCCGCGTGCGGACCTGGCCTGTCCGATGGTGTGCAGCCGCATCAAATTGGTCGACGGGTCGGCGTCCAGCAGATACAGCCGGTCCAACTTGTGCCATAACGGCAGGGCCTCAACCACTTTCGGGGAATCCAGGTCGGCGGCCAACACGGCCGCCCCCTCGCGGCGAGATTCCGCCGCACTGGGCTGATCGGGGTTTTCGGTGAGAAGCACCAGTTGAGCGTTCGGCTCCAGTGTTTCGGCCACCGCCTTGATCATCGATCGAGAGTCGTCGTCCACGCCGACGACGACGGTCACCGATCGTGCTGCACGTGCCCGAATGCGATCCACCTGGTTGCGGAACAGCGCCACGGCCACGCTCGCCACCCCGAGGAAGATCACGCCGAGGGATGATAGCCGCGCCACGTCCAGCGCCACCGGGATAGGGTCGGGACAGAATTGACCGTTCAGGTGCAGCTCGGAGGTGCCGCCCTTGACCAGCTGGGCGGTCCACATCAGCGGCGTGATGAGGACGGGATGCGCCGCGTCGTGACAGTTCCAGTAGGACGCCATACCGAGCACGCAATTCATCACGGTCAGCGCCAGCAGAATGGTCAGCGACACGCTGCCTTTGCCGCCAGCGGTGCCGGACCGGAAACCGACCACACACAGCGCGATGATCGCCAGCGCGACGACGGCAATGGTCTGGCCCGAAGCAGGCCGGCCGAACCACCGCAGCCACGCCGGCCCGACGTCTCGCACAGTTGGGTGTACCGCGAGCACCGCCAGATACGCCGTGGCGGCGACAACGAAGCCAAGCAATACCGTCCGCAGTACGCGCACTCGACTGATCCTCACTCAGCGGGGGCCGAAAGATTTGGCTTTTCGCGTTTTCACACCCGCCGAGGACGGTAACCGAAATACGCTAGGCCGGTTGCCTATGTGTTAACTGGGGCGTGAACGCATGTCGCGGATCTTCCTGAGCCATTCCAGCCGGGACAGCCGGCAGGCGATTGCGTTGCGCCAGTGGCTGACCGATCAGGATCCGCGGTTGGCCAACGAAATCTTCCTCGACCTGGATCCGGGCACTGGCATTCGTCCGGGGATGCGGTGGAAGGAAGCACTGCGGCAGGCAAGTACCCGATGTGAAGCGGTGATCTGCCTGCTGTCGGCGAATTGGGCGGCCTCGCCAGAGTGCCGAACCGAGTACCGATTCGCCGAGTACCTGAACAAGCGGATCTTCAGCGCGCGGATCGGCGAACTGACCGGCGAAGACCCGACCGCCGAATGGCAACAGATCGACTTGTTCGGTGAGGGCGCGGTCACCGAAGTCGACATCGGCGACGAGGGTGCGCCTGTGGAGTTCCTGTGCGAAGGTCTGCACCGGTTGCGCGACGGGATCGTAGGTGCGGGTATCGGCGCCGAATCATTCGTCTGGCCCCCTCCGCACGATCCTCATCGAGCCCCGTATCGGGGGTGGGAGCCGCTCGAAGAGGTCGACGCCGCAGTGTTTTTCGGCCGGGACGCCCAGATCGTGCGCGGACTCGACGCGCTGCGAGGGATGCGGAGGTCGAGGCTCGAGACGCTGTTCGTGGTGCTCGGCCCATCGGGGACCGGCAAGTCGTCGTTCTTGCGTGCCGGCTTGCTCCCGCGGCTGCGCCGCGACGACCGCGACTTTCTGCTGCTCGACATCGTCCGCCCACAGCGCAACGTACTGGTCGGCGATACGGGGTTGGCCAAGGCTATTCACGCGACGCGGGTCGGGCTCGGCCTGTCCGCCCCGAACCTGGGAGACATCAAACAAGCCTGCCTCGCCGGCCGGGCGGACCGGGTTCGAGAGTGGCTGCTCGAGGCGCAACACGCGGCCACCGCGCGGTTGCTGATCACACCCGGCGAGCAGTCGTTGCCGACTCTCTTGTTGCCGGTCGACCAGGCCGAGGAACTCTTCAGCGCCGACGCAGGCCGGGAAGCGGCGCTGTTTCTGCAGCTGATCGCAAACCTGGCGGACGACGGGTTGATCGTCGCGATCACCATCCGCAGTGATCTGTATGAGCCCTTACAGACCGCCCCGCAGCTCGCCGAAATCGGCAGCGTTCTGTTCGACGACCTCAAACCGATGCCGCGCACCCAATTCAAGGAAGTCATCACGGGTCCGGCGGCCCGCGCCACGGAGGGTGGGCGCCCACTGACGGTCGAGCCCGCGCTGGTGAATCACCTCCTGGAGGACTGCACCGAGGGTGCGGACACACTGCCGTTGCTCGCCCTGACGCTGGCCCGGCTCTACGAGGACTATGCCGGCGACGGCGCGTTGACGCTGCCGGATTACCACTCGATGGACGGGATGCGAGGCGTCCTGCAATCCGAGATCGACGCCCTCCTCGCTTCGGACGACGAGCGACGTTCCGCACAGTTGCGCTTGCTCCGCAGCGCATTCGTTCCGTGGCTGGCCACGATCAACGCCGACAGCGACCGGCCGGTGCGGCGCGTCGCACGCTGGAATGATCTGCCGCCCGAGAGTCGGCCGCTGCTTGAGGGATTCGTCGCCAGGCGGCTGCTCGTCACGGACACCCCCGATGGCGAGGTCGTGGTCGAGGTGGCGCTGGAAAGCCTGCTACGGCAGTGGGATGAGTTGGCCACCTGGTTGGCCGACGAGCGCGAGGATCTCAAGGACGCCGACCACGTGGAGCGCGCCGCCGCCGCCTGGGAGGAGAGCCGCCGCGACGACGCCTGGCTATTGGAAGGCGCCCGACTGACCGAAGCCGAAAACCTAACCGCCAAACCGGGATTCCGCGACCGGCTCGCGCACATCCACGATTTCCTGGCCGCCTCTCGGCGACGGGAGCAGGAACGCGCGAAGGCCGAAGACCGCCGGCGTGCAGCCGAATTGCAGGCGGCGAAGGATCGTCAGGAAGCCGCCGAAGCGCTGGCTGCCGCGGAAACCACAGCCAGGGAGAAAGCCCAGGCACACGCCGTGGTATTGCGGAAACGGTCGCTGGTGCTGCGCGCCGTCCTGGCGGTCGCGCTGTTGACAGCCGCCGCCGCTGTCTACGGCTTTCTGGCGGCGACGAAGGAAACGCACACGGCCAACGAGCGCACCCGTGAGGCGCTCGGGTTGACGTTGACCAACCAGGGCCAGGCCATGCTCGCGGGAATCCAAGGCGGCGGCGACATTCGAGCGCTTTTGCAGATCCTGGCCGCCCAACGGGTCGTGCCGGACAGAATCGGTGGATTGTTCACGGCGGCGCTCATGCGGGTCGACACCGACACGATCATCCAATCGAACGCCGCGATCATGGACGTGACGTTCAGCAGCGACGGCCATCGCATCGTCTCCGGCGGCGCCGACCATACGGTGCGGGTGTGGGACACCGACACCGGCCAGCCGGTCGGGCCGCCGATGATGCAGACCAATGCCGTCACCGACGCGGCGTTGAGCGCAGACGGCGACGATGTGGCCTTCGTCAGTGCCGACGACAGCGTGCGGGTATGGAACGCGGTCACCGGGCAGCCGGTCGAGCCACCGATTGTGCAGAACACGCCGGTGACGAGCGTCGATCTGAGCGACAACGGCCAGCTTGTCGCAGCCGGCGGTACGAACGGCACCGTGCGCGTGTGGAACGCCGACACCGCCCAGCCCGTCACGCCGCCGATGAGCGGGCAGACCAGCGCGATCACCACGGTCGCGTTCAGCGGCGACGGCCACCGCGTCGTCACGGGCGACGCCGACGGCGGCGTGCAGGTCTGGAACGCCGACGCCGGCCAGCCCGTATCACCGCCAGTCCGGGGGCACACGGGAGCCGTCACCACCGTGGGGTTCAGCGACGACGGGCAGCGCATCGTGTCCGGCGGCGTCGATCACACGGTGCGGTTGTGGAACGCGGACACCGGCCAGCCCATCGGAGCGCCGATGACCGGCCACCTCAACGCGGTGACCAGCGTGGTGTTCAACCCGGACGGCAGCCGCGTCGCCTCGGGCAGTTTCGACGGGACGCTTCGGGTGTGGGACGCCAACAGCGGGCAGCCGGTCGCGCAGCCGATGACCGGGCCCGTCGGGGCGATCAACGCCGTCGCCTTCAGCCCAGACGGCCACCGCCTGCTCACCGGCGGTGCCGACGCCACCCTTCGGGTGTGGGATGCCGACGTGGGCCCGCAACCCACCGGCACGGCGATCACCGGCGACGCTTCGGCGGTGACCAGCGTGACGGTCAGCACGGACCGCCACCGCATCGTGTCCGGCAATCGCGACGGCAGGCTGCGGCTGTGGGATGCCGACACCCGGACACTCATTGGCACATTGACGAACGGCCGCAACGACGCGGTAACGAGCGTGGCGATGAGCCCCGACGGGCACCACATCATCTCCGGAGGCGCCGACGGTGCCCTGCAGCGGTGGAACGCCGACACCCGAACCCCCGCGGGCGCAATCATCAATGCACACCGGGGCGCCGTCACGAGCGTGGTGTACAGCTGGGACGGGCAGCGCGTCGGCTCCGGTGGCGCCGACAACACGGTGCGGGTCTGGAACGCCGACACCGGCAAGGGCGTAGGCGATCCGCTGACGGGTCACACCGACGCGGTGTTGGCGGTGGCGTTCAGCCCCAACGGGCACCTCATCGTCTCGGGCGGCGGGGACACCACGCTGCGGCTGTGGAACGCCGATTACGGCCGCCCCATCGGCGGCCCGATGACGGGACATACTGCCGCGGTGACGGACGTAGCGTTCGGGCCGGCCGGCGGCCGCATCGTGTCCCGCAGCGACGACCACACGATGCGGCTCTGGGACGCCGCGAGCGCATCGCCGGTCGGCCCGCCGATAAACGCCCACAACCTCTACACGCTCGGGGTGGCGTTCAGCCCCGACGGCCAGCTACTTCTCTCCACGGGACCCAACGCCAACCGGCGATTGTTCCCTCCCCCGGCAGCCGATGCCTGGGCAAGCCTGCTGTGCGCCAAGCTGACTCAGAACATGAGCCACCAGCAGTGGCACGAATGGGTGTCACCGGAGGTCGCCTACGTCGAACTGTGCCCCGGGTTACCCATAGCGCCGGACAGCGGTGCTCCGTGAAAGCCGAGTCGACGCGAAGGGGGCCCGGCCCACCGCAGCGCACGATGTGACATCCTCCGAGACCCGATGGCGCGAGTGTGCCTGTGATGACGTCTCCTACAGGGTGCCGGGTACCAACGGAGAGGTCGGATGGAAGTTCAACCTGGGCGGCGTGGAGCTTCGCAACGACGAACTGTCGTCGTGATTCGGCTCGTTCAGACAGACCTGACTAATGCGTTGAGGATGTTCTTGGCCTGGTGCATCCGCAATACCTGCCGGCCACGAGAGGCAGACGTCTTCGGCGTCGGGCCGCCGGCGGTTCGGGTCGCTGCGGTTCCTACGGCGAAGGCCACGCCGAGCGCTCTGATCGTTCCCTTCGGGTTTCATCCTTGGCCGCATGGTTACCCCTACATCGGAGGGTCACCACCCTGGCTCTGCGCGATGTCCATCGGTGCCCGGGTAGACCATCGATCCGATTGGAGTGATCAACGTGCAGGCAAACCAGTGGAAGTTGGGGTCGGCGGCGATCGGTTTCAGCGCGGTAGTCGCCGTGGGAGCACTTGGTGTGATCTTCGGCGACGCCGGTTCCGCCGAGCCCAATCAAGTCGTAGGTCCGGTGCCCCAGGCGACCGAGCAGACCATCACGACAACGACACCTCCAACCGCACCAGAGATAAGCGTGGCGAGCCCGACCGTGACCGCGACCACGCCATCGGGCTTCGCGCCGGCTCCTGGTCCGTAGTTGCCGGAATCACGCGCAGGCGCCCCCCGGTCGCATGCGCTGGGGCAATCCGTCCGCTCGCTGACTGGAACTCCCAACGCGCGGAAGGTCCAGACGATGTTGGTTCAAGCATCAGCCCATATCACTGCCAACGATCAGCCAGGCAACACAGCTCTTAGGGGCGGGGCTCGAACCCGCGACCAACGGATTCGCAGAAGGCCGTTCGGTGACTTGTGCTCGATGCCGATATTTTCTTGTAAGCCAACGGTCTTCGTCACCCAAGCTGTCCTGGTTCAAACTGACGTTTCCGGCTGATTCCCGTGCATTATCGATGAATAAGCGATGATCAGCCGCGGATCTCTTGACCCTGTCTGCCTGGTAGGCGTCGCCGTCGCCAAATACGCCTGAGGTCTGGAGGATATCGCCTGTTAATCGTCGCAACAGTCGCAGGAATGTCGGGATCGGCGGGCAGCAATCTGACGCACATTCAGCGGGGGTCCACTTTCAGCGGGGGGTCAGCAGCGACCGCGTATGGTCCGTACGGAGGTCCGTGTCTGCGGCCTAGAGGAGTCCCCGATGACCCAGATCATCCGGCACGCGTCTGCGCGTCTAACCGTGGTGCTAGCGGTGTTGGTGTGTAGTTTCACAGCGGCCTGCGGAGGAGGTGCCCCCACACCGGCTCCGGGCACTTCTGCCGCGCCGCTGACGGCCTCGTCGCTGGCATCCCCCACCGCGAGCGGTGGCCCAATAAAGATCACCGACCCCTACGCGCCGACGATCGACCCGTCAGCGTTCTCGGCCACGATCACCAACCCATATTTGCCGCTCACCCCGGGCACCCGCACAATCTACGACGCACACACACCCGATGGGCTGCAGCGCACGACCACCGAGGTCACCCGCGACACGAAGAAGATCGTGGGGGTGGACACCGTCGTCGTGCATGACACGGTCACCCTGGACGGCAAGCCCGCTGAGGACACCTTCGACTGGTACGCCCAGGACCGCGACGGCACCGTCTGGTATTTCGGCGAAGCCACCACAGAGTTCACCGACGGCACCGCCGAGACGAAGGGATCTTTCGAGGCGGGCGTCGCTGGGGCACAGCCCGGCATCGTCATGCCGGGGAACCCCCACGTGGGTGATCAGTACCGTCAGGAGTACGCCAAAGGAGTCGCCGAGGACACCGGCGAGGTAGTCAGCCTCACCGGCACCGAGTCCACCCCACTCACCGGACCGGCCAAGGATCTGCTGGTCACCAAGGACGCCGACCTGCTCGATTCCACCGGCGGGGTCGAGAACAAGTATTACGCCCGCGGCGTCGGACTGATCCTGACCGTGCAAGTCAGCGGTCCCTCCGAGCGCGATCAAGCAATCGCCGTCGAGAAGTTCTGAACCCCGATATGCGAGCTGAACCGGAATCGGTGATTCCCGGTGGGCTAAGCGCGGTGTGGGGACAAACGACTCCGCATCGTGCACAGCAAGCTCTCTCGTCGGGTCGGGCCCCCAGACCCATCAGCTCAGTGCTGGCTGAGGCGATCGCACTCACCGCCGTAGGGATGTCAGCAGTGGGCATCATTGTGTCCGCGGTTCTCGTGGTGGCCCGCGGGCCAGCCGACCTTACCGGCGTCGTCGTTCCCGTCATTCCGATCACCACCACCACCGCGGCACCCGTGCTCCCGCCTCCGCCAACCGCGCCAGCGCCTACGCAGGCGCCCTCACGCATTCCGGCGAGCACGCCGCCAGCGATCATCACCACCGTGGCACCTAGCGCACCACCGCCGCCAGCGAAGCCGGCGGAACCGCGCCCCACCCGCCCCCCGAGAACATCGGCCCCGCCAAGCAGTGTCCATCCCACATTGCATCGAGCCTTTCCGCAGGAGACCACCGATTTTCCAGGGCCGCCAGGAACAAACGGCTGATGCCACGGCCCTGGTGCTCAGAGGAGGCGTCAAGACGTAGTCACCGATGATCGTCCGGGAAACCTTGTGTAGCACGACTCCCGCGACAAAGTGGTCAGCAAGGGGAAATCGTGAGAGCGGTGTGGGATACCGATTATGACGGCGACGAGAACATCGTCGAGGTATACGTCAGATACTTGCGGCGCAAGATCGATCTAGCCGGCCACAACATCGAAACCGTTCGTGGTGTCGCTACCGGTTCGTCGGCGGCTAGCGGTAGCTCGACAACGAAACACGCTCCCCCACTGGGGGAATCGTCAACACTGACGATGCTGTCGTGGGCCTCGACGATCTGTGTGACGATCGACAAGCCCAGGCCCGCGCCACCTGCGACTCGATCGCGTGGGGTACCCAGCCGGACGCGGCCGAACACCCGTTGGCGGTCGGCCTGGTACTACCGGCCCGTCGTCCGAGACAACCACTCGGACACACCCGCCGACAACCGCGCATTCGAGTCGAATGCCGTCATATGCATCGGCGCGAACTTCTTCGACGCCAACCTTGTTGGGGTGGAGCGCCCGACCCTTGACGAACCGCTTGATCACGCCGACGACCCAACAGTTACCGGGCGGACCAACGTCCGTACGCGTTGGAGTACCCGTTCGGTGCAGTTGTGATGTCGACACTCGATCTTCATGACCAAAGCCCGCCCGCGGGTGCAGCGGTGCGAACCCCGGTCAGGTCCGCTCCTGCTGATTAGTCCTGATCGATCTTGAGTCCAGCCGGAGTGAGCAGGTACCAGTTCGCTCCGTAGCTGCTTTCGCCTTGGCCTGCGGTGGTTCCAGGGCCGTGGTCATCGTCGTAGTAGTACAGCGGGTGGCCGTTGTAGGTGAGTTGCGTCGTGCCGTCGGGTCGGGGACTCGTCGCTAACAGCGCTGTGGTGACCCCGGCGCCGGCCACGGGGGTGCCGGTGGTGGTCAGCGGCGGCCACGCCTGCGCGCATTCGCCGGTGCAGGTCGAGGTGGGACCCTTGTCGGCTTCGAACAAATACACCGCGCGACCGTGCATATCGGTCAGGATCGTGCCTAAGGAGTTCTGTGCGGTCGAAATGCCGGCGGGTCCGGCCGGGTTCACCGCGGGGTCGCTCGCCGAGGCGGTTGCGCTGGCGTCCGGCGTTGGCGACTTCTGGTTTCCGCTTGCGCCCGAGCCACATGCGCTGGCGAGCAGCACCCCGACTGCACAACCAGCGAGCTGAAGGTGTCGTTTCATGCCCAAAGTCCTCACGATGAACGGATGTGATGGTCTCGCCTGCGGCGAGTGTGGGTAACCGCCGCGGCTGAGTACCTAACTGCGGATGCGCCCACCAATGACACGGACGGGCGACCAGGATAGTTCAGCAGGGCCCACAGCGGCGGTTGCCCGCGATTGGGATTCTCGATTGCTTTTAAACACGTAAATGACTCAGCTGCGTTTGGCGATCTCGCTCCACTCGATCATCGACTACCGGCTGGTGTCCGGTCGTCGCGGGGCGTCGGCGACGAACTGGCGGGTTCCGCAGACTCCGACGAGCAACGGTGTGTCGCCGCGAAACGCGTGCAACCCCTCGATGGGAGAATCGAAATGGAGATGTCTGAGTTCACGCTCGCGCTCGCGCTACCAATCGGAAGGCTGATCTCGAGCGCAGACCGGTCCATTCTTCACAAGCCGCCGAACGCCGCGCCAGCTCAGAATGGACATCGTTTGAAGAACCGCAGCGCCTCGGATCACCCGAGCACATGGAAGCTGCCACGTCGCACGCGCACGCCGTCAAGTTGCGGGTCGATTCGCACAGTGAGCGGCGGCTTGCCCGGTCTGGGCCGGAGGCGGTAGGTCGACGATCTTGTCGCCGCCGTGCGCGCCGTGACCACGGTGGCGTAGCAACCGAAATCCACGCGATGACCGAAATCGACTACGCGAGTACTACATCCAGAACACCGCAGAGACGATGTGCAGCCACCCCTTGGATGCGCAGCGGGCAATCTGGCCCGCCATCGAATCGATTGCGCGAGCCTGGTCCTGCTGCGGCTCGCCGGCGGTGATCGAGTGCTGGGCAATTCAGTCTGCCCTCTTCCTTCGGCGCGGACCTGCCCGACGTAGCCGCCTGCTGGCTTGTCACCGACGAGCCGACCCCTGACGCGGCGGCTACGCATGGATCGAGACTTCTACCGCGGCGTGTCCGACGAAGCGGCACTGATCACGAGGTTCGTCGAGCGTTCGGCACGCTCCAACGCGGCGCTGGCCGCAAGGACAAGCAACGTCCGCATGATTCGGGTCAACGGAGACTATCCACCAGACACGGTG
>NZ_JAVHWR010000017.1:0-36687 GCF_032159565.1 Mycobacterium sp. | reverse complement strand
GTGTACCGCCGCAACGCCGTTCGATGGTTTTTCGACCGTATTCGCTGGCGGCGTCGGCGGCGCCGCCGCGAATCGCCCGCCCCTGCCGTCGACATCCCGCACGGCGCCTCGCTCTACGGCGTGCGCGTGCCGGAAAGGTTCGACGGCGAAGCGATCACGATGATCGAGGTGACCGGCCAGGCGTATTCGCCGACGCTGCTGACCGGGTCGGCCACGGCTCTGACCCCGAACAGGTTGCCGCTGGAGGCGTTGACCGACCTTCTCGATCAACCCGGCGGCATCCGGCTGTCGGGCATCGATGTGGTTTCCAGCGGCCTGCGTGTCCGCCGCGGCACCGGCTATCCGCCGCTGTACTCCACCCTGCTGGCTGACCGACCGGCTGCGGGGCAGCGCAGGACGTATCTGCTCGTGCGCCTCGACATCGCTGATTCGGTGGCGGGGCTGGCCTACCGCTCCACGGTCGGCGCGGCGGCGGCGGCGGCCACCGAACGCATCGTCAACGCGCTGCTGCAGCGCGGTGTGCGGGCCAAGCCCTTGACCGCCAAGGACCTCGACGCGAACCTGGGCGATCTTGGGGCAAGCCTGGCCGTGGTGCCTGCCGAAGCCGAACCCGACAACGCGCCCGTCGGTCCCCGCATCCCGACTCCGGTGGCGCCGACCGAGACGTGGAAGTCGATCGAGGCCCATCCCGGATACCTGACCTCCTACTACTTCTCACCCGAGGACATCACCACCAACACGCTCAACCAGATGTGGGCGTTGCGTTCAGACTCTGTGGTGCAGACGATTTCGTTGACCAAGAAGCGCGGGCCGACCGCGCACGCGCGGGGCGGAATGGCGCCAGAGGGTCGCGCCTGGGTGTCCGCCCTGGTGCGCGTCAACGACCCGCAGGCACCGACCAGGCCGCCAACCCTCTACCTCAACCCGCTGCCCGGCCATCAGGGTCCCGCGGCGACCCGGTCGGCCCCGTTGCCACGCCGCTTCGACGCCATGCCGGCCCGGCCGCTGGACGCCTCGCCGCTCGAACTGCCGATCGGCTCCTCGGGCGTACTCGTCGGCACCACCCAACGCGGCGACCTGCTGCTGTTGTCGTTGACCGACCCGGACCAGGCCACCCGTATCGCGCTGCACACCGGCATGCCCTACGCCTGCCAATTGCTGGTGCGGGCGGCGGCCGTCGGCGAGCGCATCGCGATCTACACCGACAAACCCGCCCGCTGGCGCCAACTCGAGCAGCCGTTGATCGCGGTAGTCGACCGCAGGCATCCCCCGGAGTTCGTACCGTCGATCATCGTCAGCGACCGGCCCGGCGGACCACCGCCCGCCGGGTTGGCATCGTCGGTGATCACAATCGGTGAGGCCGCGGACGCGAGGAGCAAGGCTTACGCCGACCGCAGTGCGCCGACACCGGATCTGTCGTTCACCCAGATATCGGCGTCGGTGGTCCGCATTGCCACGTCGGCGTTCACCACCGACGTACAGATCGCTACGTTCAAGGCCGAGCAGCCCTTCCTGGGCGCCGCCGGCCAAACCGCATAGGAGAATGCGCGTTTCAATGACTTGCGCGGACGTGAGGAGCACCAATTGACCGCAGCAACCGATCAGCGCCGCTCCTTCGACACCTCGATCGAGCGCTTCAAGGCCGGCGACACGCGTGGCGCATTGACCGGCTTCGTCGCGATCACCGGCGCGCAGCCGACGATGTCCGACGCCTGGCTCGGACGCATCGCGTGCGGCGATCACGCCCTCGACGTTCTGGAGGCGGCGCATCGCAATTCGCGGTCGCTGTACCGGGAGACCCGGCGGATCGGGTTGGTCGACGGCGATCTGCATGCCCGCCTGGACGCGCCGCTGTACGTCACGATGCCGGTCTGGTCACGCTCGACGATCGCGCTGGCCTATGCCACGGCGCTGATCGCCGACCGGCGGTTCGCCGATGCGATCGACGTGCTCGAGGACCCGGTCGTCTCCGGAGACGCCTTGGCGGCCCAATGGGCCCAGTTCGTCGGCGCCACCGCTTATCACCTGGCGCAGCGCTGGCCCGACGTCCTGAAAATCACCGTCAAATCACCCCCGGCACACGCCACCCACGTGGTCGAGGACCTGACCGCCGCCGTCGACACCCTGGCCGCGGCGGCCGCCGCCAGCATCGGTCAGTTCCAGACCGCGCTGGATCGCGTGCACACCGTTGCGACGAAGAACCAGTACATCGCGGCCGACGCCGCGCTGACCAGGGGTTGGTGCCAGCGCGAACTGGGCCAGGAGGATGCCGCGCGGGCGTCCTTCGAGCAGGCGACCAACAACGGCGTGCTCCTCGACGCCGCGTCCGAAGCTTTGGCGAACCCCGGCTACCGGCTGATTGTCACCGACTCGGAGACCATCGCCACCCGCACCGATCCGTGGGATCCCGGCACCGAGACGTCCAAGGCGCAGCGTGCGGCCGAGGCGCTGGAGGAACAGAAGGACACGGTACTCGCAGGCGCCCAGCGGAAGCTCGACGAGCTGATCGGCCTGAGCGGCCCGAAGGAACAGATCACGGTGTGGCGCACCGAGATCCAGATCGATCAGATCCTCGCCGCCAGGGGCGAGGAGACGTCGGTGACAAACGAGAACCACATGGTTCTGGAAGGACCGCCCGGCACTGCGAAGACGTCGTTCGCCCGGATCGCCGCTGAGTTTCTGTTCGGGCTCGGCAAGATCGAGCACCCCACCGTCGTCGAGGTCACCGAGGAGGACCTCGTCGTCGGATACATCTCACAGACCGCGGCCCGGATGAAGGAAGTGTGTGAATCCGCCCTCGGCGGTGTGCTTTTCATCGATGAGGCATACCGGTTGGCGCCAGAACACGAAGGCCACTCGTTCGGCAAGGACGCGATCAACACGCTGCTGAAGTACATGGAGGACTTCCGCGACCGGCTGGTGGTGATCGTCGCCGGCTACCCGAAGGAGATGCGGCGGTTCATGCAGGCCAACCCGGGTCTGGCCTCGCGCTTCCATCTGACCTTGTCGTTCACCAGCTATACGCCCGACGAGATCGTGCAGATCGGCCGGCTGATCGCGGGCAAGGAGAAGATCGCCATCGCCGACACGGCCTGGCCACTGCTGCACGACGAGGCCGCCCGGTTGCGCGACACCCCCATCGAGCAGGGCACGGCGCTGGACACCGCGGGCAACGGCAGGTTCGCGCGCAAGGTCATCGTGCACTGCAAGCACGAGCGCGCCCGTCGGCTCAGCAGCACCCCGCCCCAACTCCTCGCCCAGGCCGCCGACGATGACCTGGTCGTCAACGACGACGACATGCGGCGCGCCATCGCCGCCGCACTGGCGATCACTTAACTGCGCGAGCGTGCGTGTCTGCGCCCGACACGCCGCGCGAGCCCGTACAACTACGCACGCTCGCGGTGGAATAGTTCGGTGGAATAGTTCGTGCCCGGCGCCCGTTAAACCCTGCGACGGTGCCGAACATGCCCCGGGTACCACCCCAGAACCGTCGCTTCGAGCGACCACTTGCCGTGAGGCGCTATGGCGGCACCGTCCCCACTTATCACCAGGTATCGACGAACCGCCGCGGCGGCCCAGGTTCGGCATGAGCAGTCGCTGCCGTCAGCGTCTCTGCGATGATCCGCCGGGTGTCGGCCGGGTCGATGACGTCGTCGATCTCGAAGAGCTGAGCGGCGTTGAGCGCTCTGGCATGCTGCTGTGCGGCAGCCGTCGCCTGCCTTACCCGCTCCTCCCGCTCCCCGTCGTCGGCGATCGCATCCAACTCCTTGCGCAGGCCCAGCCGGACCGCACCCTCCAGCCCCATGGGGCCGAGATGCGCGCCGGGCCACGCCACGGTGAGCACCGGCTCGTGCAGGCTGCCGCCCGTCATCGCCTGTGCGCCAAGCCCGTAACCGCGGCGCAGCACGACAGCGACCAAGGGAACCCGCATCGCGGCTCCGGCGACGAGCATCCGCGACGCGCGGCGCACCAACGCTTCCGCCTCGGCGGCCGGACCGACCATGTACCCCGGACAGTCGATGAGCGACACCACCGGAATCCCGAAACAGTCGCACAGCTGCAGGAAGCGGGCCGCCTTGTCGGCTGCGGCTGCGGTGATCGCCCCAGCCATGTAGCGCGTGTCGTTGGCGATCACCCCGACCGCCCTGCCGCCGATGCGTGCGAACGCGGTCACCATCTCACGGGAGAACCGCGGCCGCAGAAACGTGACCGACCCCTCGTCGGCCAGCGTCGTGATCACCGGGCCGACGTCATAGGCGCGCCGCTCGCGCTCCGGAATCATTGTGCGCAAGGCGGTTTGGTCGCCGCTGCCTGCGGGTGCGATCGGCCCCTGGAAGTACCCGATGAGCGTCTTCGTGACGGCGACCGCTTCCGCTTCGTCGGCGACGACCACGTCGACGACGCCGTTGGGCTCCTGCACCGAGATGGGTCCGACCTCGTCCGGGTGCACGTCACCGAGGCCGCCTCCGGCGATCATGGCCGGGCCGCCCATGCCGATCGATGCGTCACGGGTGGCGACGATGAGGTCGGAGGCGCCCGCGATGACCGCATTGCCCGCGAAGCAGCGCCCCTTCACGATCGCGATCCGCGGCACCACACCCGACAGCTGAGCCCAGAGCTTGAACGCGCGCGTCTCGAGCGAGGACACCGTCGGGTAGTCGGTGTCGCCCGGCCTGCCGCCGCCGCCCTCGGCGAAGAAGACGGTCGGCAAGCGCATCCGGTCGATCAACTCGAACAATCGATCCTTCTTGCGGTGCCCCAGATAGCCCTGCGTCCCGGCGAGCACCGTGTAGTCGTAGGACAGCACCGCGCATGCGCTGCGTTCGTCGCCGACGAGCTCGCCGTTGATGCGCGCAGTGCCTGCCACCAGCCCGTCTGCGGGCGTGCGTGCGATCAGGTCGTCGAGGTCGCGGCGGAATTTCTGTGCCGCGATGGCGAACCGGCCGTACTCGACGAACGAACCTGGATCGACGAGGTCGTCGATGTTCTCCCGCGCGGTGCGGCCGTATGCGTGCCGCTTGTCGACGGCGTCCGGCCGGGCCGCGTCCTCGGTGAGTGCCCGCCGACGAAGCAGCTCGGCGTGGTCGTCACGGATCGCACCGTCGCTCATGCGGTAACGCTAGCCCGCGGCCTGAGCCTGCCCTGACGATGGTTAGCCTCGTCACCATTTAGATCGCACACTAACTATTAGCGTACGATCGAGGCATGACCGTGCTCGACGAACGGCTCGACCCGCTGGCGCTCGAACGCCAGGTCTGCTTTGCGCTGGCCATCACCAACCGCGCAGTGCTCGCGGTGTACAGGCCGCTGTTGGAGCCGCTCGGTCTGACCCACCCGCAGTATTTGGTGATGCTTGCGCTGTGGGACCACCACCGCGCCGACAGGACCGGGCGGGCGCTGTCCGTCAAGGAGATCGCGTCGTCGCTACAGCTGGATTCGGCCACTTTGTCGCCGATGCTCAAACGCCTCGAGGCGCTCGGCCTCGTCACCAGGACGCGGTCTGCCACCGACGAGCGGGCCACCGACGTCGAACTCACCAAAGCGGGTATCCAGCTTCGGCGAAAGGCCCTCAAGATCCCGCCCGCTGTCATCGAGCGGCTGGGTGTCGGGCTCGACGAACTCGAGCATCTGCACACGATGCTGACCCGAATCAACGGCGCCGCGCTCGCCGCAGGCGCCCTCGAAGGAGAACGCTCATGAACCGACCCAAACCGGCCCAATTTCTCGGCTATGTGTTCGGCCGGCGGCTTCCCGGCGAGTACCGCGACTGGGTACGTCACGATCTCGCTGGTCCGGGGGCCGTGCGCAGGCACATGATCCGCTACGCGATCCCGCCGCTTCTCGTGCTGGCACCGTTCTGGCTGCTTCCTGCGTCGTTGTACGTCCACCTGGAAATGACGGCGCCGATCTACATCTGGTCCCTGTTGATCACGCTGGCGCTGAACAAGGTGTGGCGCCGCCACCGGCTGGCACAGCACGGTCTTGACCCGAATCTCGTGGACGAGATCAACCGTAAGAAGAACGCCCACCTGCACGACGCCTACATCGCCAAATACGGCCCCCGCCCGGACGAGGCTCGCTGGCAGTCCAACAGCAGCCCGTTCTAGCCGCAGGGTTGTCCACAGGCTGTTGATCGAGCCCTCGCGGGTGTCGGACCCGCGACTTAGCGTGCGGGCATGACGAACTGGATCAACACCGTCAGCCGCGACCACGTCGAACGTGGTGTCCGCGGCCGATTCACACAGGCGAACCACGGGAAGCCGAACATGCTGCGCAAGATGGCGCGAGGCGACTGGATCGTCTTCTACTCGCCTCGGACCGCCTACCCCGGCGGTGACCCGCTGCAGGCGTTCACCGCCATTGGACAGGTCGCCGACGACGAGCCCTATCAAGTGGAGATGACCGACGACCTGCATCCGTGGCGGCGCAACGTCGACTTCTTGTCCTGCACCGAGACGCCCATCAGGCCCCTGATCGAGCGGCTCGGCTTCATCGAGGACAAGAGTCGCTGGGGGTACAAGTTCCGCTTCGGGGCCTTCCGGATCGACGACGACGACCTCGACGTCATCCGCTCGGCGATGACGGGGTAGCGATACTGTGGCCAGGTGAGCAACACCGACGCCTCGCCTGCCGAAGTGGTCTGCGCGGCATCGGCATTCACCGGTGTGCTGCATCCGCGGGAAGTGCCGCTGGGCGGCCCGCGGGCCATCCGCGTTCGCCGCACGTTGCCGCAGCGGGAGCGCTCGCTGGTCGGGGCGTGGTGTTTCGCCGACCACTACGGGCCCCACGATGTGCGCGATGGCGTCGGCATGGACGTGCCGCCGCATCCGCACACCGGCCTGCAGACCGTCAGCTGGCTGTTCGAGGGCGAGGTCGAGCACCGCGACAGTGCGGGAGTGCACGCATTCGTCCGCCCCGGCGAGCTGAACTTGATGACCGCGGGCGCGGGCATCTGTCATTCCGAGGTCTCTACCGCGGCCACGACGGTCCTGCACGGGGTTCAGTTGTGGGTCGCGCTGCCCGACTCCGATCGCGACACGGGCCGCGACTTCGCCCACTACGCACCCGAATCGGTGTTCGTGCCCGGCGCCGTCTTGCGGGTGTTCCTCGGCGCTCTCGCGGGTAGCCGATCACCCGTGCACACGTTCACGCCGCTACTCGGCGCGCAGGTGGATCTCGAACCGTGCGCCCGGGTCGAGCTCGACATCGACCCGGCGTTCGAACACGGTGTGCTGCTCGACCAGGGCCGGCTCCAGTCGGCCGCCATGCCGCTCGACGTCGCCGACCTCGCATTCCAGGGCGCCGGTAGCGACGTGCTGACGTTGCACAACCCGGGCGACAGCCCGGCGCGGGTGGTGCTGCTGGGTGGACCGCCGTTCGAGGAGCAGCTGGTGATGTGGTGGAACTTCGTCGGCCGCAGCCACGACGACATCGCCGCCTACCGGCGGATGTGGCAAGCCCACGACGACCGGTTCGGCGCCGTCGACGGATACCGCGGCACCGTTTCACGCTTGCCCGCACCCGCGCTACCGAACGCCACCCTGCGGCCACGGCCGAACCCGAACCCGAACCCGAAGGAATTGCATGACTGAAGACAAGACCGGCGCCCCCGCCACCGTCACCGCCGAAAGGGATCGCTACACCATCGCCGTCGACGGCAAGGAAGTCGGCAGGGTCGAGTTCCTCGACCGCGGCGAGCGACGCATCTTCACCCATACCGAGGTCGACAAGGACTACGAAGGACGCGGCCTGGCAACGCTTCTCATCGCCGAGGCGCTGAAGGAGACGCGCCATGCGGGCAAGCGCATCGTTCCCAAGTGCCCGACGGTGGTGGCCTACGTCGAGAAGCACGACGAGTACCAGGACATTGTTGTCGACTAGCGCTGACAATTAGGCCAGCTATCGTCTGTCACGATGACCATTCATGACCAGGCGTTCTTCGCCGTCGACGGGGACGACCTGGTGCCAAGGCCGATCGCGCGAGGTCCATGGGGCTCGACGATCAGCGGCACGTTCATCGGCGGGCTGTTGGGGCGGGCGATCGAACGCGCCGGAGGCGACCCCGAGTTTCAGCCCGCCCGGTTGACCGTCGACCTGTTGCGGCCCGTCGCGCTCGCCGATCCGGTTCGAGTGGACACCACCGTCGAACGCGACGGCAGGCGGCTTCGGTTGATGGACGCGTCGATGCGGCAGAACGGCACCGTCGTCGCCAGGGCCAGTGCACTGTTCCTGCGGCGTACCAGCCAACCGGACGAGCCGGTGTGGGCGTTGCCGATCGACATGCCGCCGCCGCCCGCCAAACCCGCGGATACGTCAGGCGACTTCACCATGGAACTGTGGGCCTATGGCGCGAATTCGGATATGGCCGCCCCCAGCATGGATCTGTCCGAGTGGCGGCACGGCGGTCAGAAGTACGCGTGGGTGCGCGAGGTCAAGCCGTTGGTCGACGGCGAAGCTCTCACAGCTTTCGTCCGTGCCGCGATGGCCGGTGACGTGACGAGCTCTCTAACCCATTCCAGCGCAAGCGGATTGAACTTCATCAATGCCGACTACACGCTGACGCTGAGCCGGCTACCGGAGGGTGAGTACATCGGCCTCGCCGCACTCACCCACTACAGCCACGCCGGAGTCGCCACCGGGACGGCCGCGATCTTCGACCATCTCGGCCCTATCGGCAGCGGGGTGGCGACGGGCCTCGCGAACCCGGGCTTTCGGCCCCCTTCGCGCGGCTAGCGCGGCTAGCGCGGTTTGAGGATGAAGACCGGGATGTCCCGGTCGGTCCACGCCTTGTATGCATCGAAGTCGGCGTTAGCCTCGACGAGCTTCGGCCAGAGCTGCTGCTTCTCCTCGGGGCCGGCCAGAACGGCGTGCACCGCGCGTCGGTCGCGACCGATCTCGATGTGCACGTCGGGGTCGGCGACCAGGTTGTGGTACCACTGCGGATTATCGTCACGACCGCCCATCGACGCCACGACGATCACGTTGTCGCCCTCGGTCATGTACACCAGCGGCGACGCGAACAGCTTCCCGGACTTGCGGCCCCGGTGCTCGAGCAACAGCCTCGGCACGGGCTTCTTGAACCCCGCGCCCACCCGCCAGGTGCCGCCGATCCTGCCGCCCGACTTGCGGTACAACCAGGCGGCCGCCCGGCTCGAATACCTCATCGCGGTCTTGACGAACGGCGCGTTCAGCTGCTTGGGCTTCTTGTCTGCGTCCATGTCACGACCCTAGGTACTGTGCGGTGCTGCCGCCGATCGGCATCGGGTCCATCCCGAGCTTGCGGTGATCCCAGCTGCGGATCCGGCCGGGGACCACACGCACGCAGATCCGATTGCGCATCATCTGGTCGACGAAAGGGCGCATGTCGTCGGTGTAGGGGCCGGTGTAACGCTCCCACACGCTTATGCCCACGCGCAGATTCGTCTCCGGGTCGTCGACGATCTCGGCGCGGCCATCGATCGAGACTCCGCGCAAGGTGTCGTAGCTCTGCCCATCCTCGATCATCACCGTGATGGTCGGGTCGCGGCGCAGGTTCACCGCCTTCTGCGACTTGGCCTTGGTCTCGAACCAGACCTCGCCGTCGATGACGCCGTACCACATCGCGACCAGGTGCGGTCGCCCGTCCGGCAGCACCGTGGCCATCGTGGCCGTGCGGCTGCGCTCGATGAATTCAGCGATCTCCTCGTCCGACATGACGATCTTTGCCCGCTCGTTGTTGCCCACGTCGTCGATAATTTCAGGTCCGCACCCGGGTCACCGTCACCGGGATGCCGTTCAGCGCCCCGTTGCCCGATGGCTCGTCGATGAACGTCGGCGGCGACAGCACGTTGGTGTTCACGCCGGGCGATCCGTTCGCGATGGCCATTCGGGTGCCCTCCTTGCCGTGGCCCCAGCCGTGCGGCATCGACACCACGCCCCGCATGATCGCGTCGGTCACCTCGACCGGCACCTCGATGCGGCCGCCCGACGACGTGACCGCGACCAGATCGCCGGTTCGCACCTCCCGACGCTTCGCATCGTCGTCATGCATGAGCAGCGTGCATCTGTTGCTCATGCTCCTCGCGTGCGCAAAGTCCGCGCCCTTCATCAGCGGTCCCACGTTGTGCAGCCAGGAGTTGTTGGACCGCAGATGGCGCCTGCTCACAAGGACAAGCTCGTCGGGCGCGCGCTGCAGACGCGCGGCCAGCCGGGGCAGGTCGTCGAGTAGGTACTGCGGCGCCAGCCGGATCTTGCCGTCGGAGGTTCCGAGCACCTCCGGCACCTGCGGGATCATTGGGCCGAAGTTGATGCCGTTGGGTTGCGCCTTGAGCTTGTCGAGCGTCACCCCCTCGGGGTTCTCGCCGTACCGGTCACCGAACGGGCCGGTGCGCAGCGTGAGATCGAGGATCCGCTCGGGCCCGCCGTGCTCGTAGCGCTTTCGGATATCGGCGCCGTCGAGGCCCTTGGTGAATGCCATGTAGTCGAAGAAGCCGTCGTCGATCGCCGCGACGTCGACGGCCTCGGCGGGCGTGCCGGTGCACAGGCCCGTCAGCCGGATCAGGATCTCCCACTCCTCCGGCGCGTCCGGGTCGGGTCGGGCGAACACCGGTGCGGAGTAGTTGGCGATGCTGTTGATCGCGAAGTTGAGAATCAGGTCGTCATGGTGCGGTTGCTCCAGCGGCGACGAGCCGGGCAGGATCACGTCGGCGTGCCGGGTGGTTTCGTTGAGCCACAAGTCGACGGCGATCATCGCGTCGAGCGTCGGCAGCACCTCGTCGAGCTTGTGGCCCGCGGGCGTGGACAGCACCGGATTTCCCGCGACCGTGATCAGCGCTTTGATCTGGCCTTCGCCGGGGGTGGCGATCTCCTCGGTCAGACAGGACACAGGTACCTGGCCCAGCACTTCCTTGGCGCCGCGGACGCGGGTCCGGAACCGGCCGAACTCCGGCGCGCCGTCCTCGAGTCCCGGAATCGGCTGCACGGTGACCGACCATGCGGCGGCCCGCGGGAACATGGCGCCGCCCTCGACATCGAAATGGCCGGACAGGATGTTCACGACGTCGACGAGCCAACTCGCGAGGCTGCCGAATTCCTGGTTGCACGTGCCGATCCGGCCGTAGACGACCGCGCATCGGGTGCCTGCGAGTTCCCGGGCCAGTTCGCGGATGCGTTCGGCGTCGATGTTGGTGACCGCCGCGACCCGGTCGGGTGACCACTGCGCGGCCACCTCCCGCATCCGGTCCAGCCCGTCGATGTGCGGCGCCAGTCCACCAAGGTTGACGAGATCTTCCGCGAACATCGTGTGGGCGACGGCCAGCAGCAACGCCGCGTCGGTGCCCGGCGTGATCGGTAGCCATTCGTCGGCGCGCACAGCGGTCGCGGTGCGAACGGGATCGATCACAATGACCTTGCCGCGCTTGCGGATTCCGTCGATGATGCCCATTACGTCGGGTGCGGCGAGCAGTGATCCCTGCGATGCGGCCGGGTTGGCGCCCATCACGACGAGCAGGTCCGTGCGTTCGACGTCGGGCACCGGGAAGGTCCACCAACCGCCGTACATCAGGTGCGACGAAAGGTTCTTGGGCCACTGGTCGACGGTGCCGGGTGAATAGCTCAGCGGGATTCCGGACATGCCGAGCAGCACGCCGGTGTAGCGGCCGAGGGAGAAGGAATGCGCGAGCGGGTTACCGGTGTAGCAGGTCACCGCACCGATGCCGTGGCTCTCGATGACCGGGGCGAGCAGTTCGGTGCAGCGCCGGAAGGCGGCGTCCCAGCTGACCTCCCGCCACTGGCCGTCGACCTTGATCATCGGATGCCGGACGCGGTCGGGGTCCTCGTGCAGGGCGCCCAGTGTCGCGCCCTTGGGGCAGATGTGCCCTCGGCTCCAGGTGTCGTCCCGGTTGCCGCGAATGCTCGCGACCCTGCCGTCCTCGACCTGAATCTCCAAGCCGCACATCGCTTCACACAATGGGCAGGTGTAGAGATGCCTGCCGTCTTCTCCGGTCGCGGCCACGGGCTTTGAGAGTCCTGCCGTCATCAATGCCTCCTCGTCCTGCACCCGCGGTTGCTGTGACAGACTGTATCGACAAATCCGCATCCCGGGAAGGACATCGTGGGCACGACACGGCATCGTCGGCAGGGCTCGCGCCGCGACCCGGCCATCGATGAGGCCGTTTTGGCCGCGACGCGGACGCTGCTGGTCGAGCGCGGCTACTCGGCGACGACCATCGACCTGATCGCCGTCACCGCCGGGGTGAGCAGGCCGGCCGTATATCGCCGTTGGACATCGAAGGCGCAACTCGTGCACGAGGCCGTGTTCCCCGACCTCGGCCCCGAACCGCCGGAGGACGACTTCGCCGGCGAGATCGCCCGGCTATGCACGGGAGCTGTTGCCATGTACCGCGATCCCGCTGTGCGCGAAGCGATTCCGGGTTTGATGGTTGATCTGCGCTCTGACCGGCGGATGCGTCGAGTGATCAGCGACCGGCTGGAGGCCGCCGCCCGCAGCCAACTGGCCGCCAAGGTCCATGCCGCGGCAGATGCGGGCGTGGCCCGACGCGGTATCAGCGCCGACACGTTGATGGACATGATCGCAGGCGGCGCCTGGTACGCGGTGTGCGTGCGACACGTCGCCAACACCGACCGGGCGGCCAAGGAGTTGACCGATCTCGTTCTGCGCGGTGTGCTGAGCGGGTAACGCACACGTGAGGAGCACCGAAAATTCTTCGTGACATCCGGGAGCTGACGAACGACCCCGAGGCGTATGCGGCGGAACTCCGCAGGCGCTGGGGCGGCCTGCTGAGCTATCGCTACATCGGCCGCTTCCACGCCTCGATGGACAACGGCGCTGCCGACGACACCGTCACGGTGCGCCGCGACATGCGCAACCCGTCCGGCGGACTACTGCTCGCGGTGCTCGGTATCGCGTCACCCGACAGCGGAGGCGTCTCCGACCTCGAGGCCGTGCCGAATCCCGTCATCTGGTCCGGCCAGATCCTCGACCCGGGCCAAGACATCGAACGCTTCGAGGTCAAGACCGAGGTGCTCAAGCAGGGACGGCAGATGGCCTACAGTCGCTCGACCATCGTCGACGCCGACAACCCCGACCGGGTGCTCGCGCTGACCGAAGGGCAGGGCGTCAGCATCGGCGTTCCGCCGGACGGCCTTCAGAAGATGGAGCACGTCCCGCTCGAGATCGTCGACTCCCCCGACCTGCCGCCGTTGTGGCAGGCGTTCGGCGGAGCGTGCCGGCCCGACGGGCACTGGGTGCTGCCGAAGCTGTCCGCCGAGGTGGCGTCACCCGACGCCGCGCTGCACATCGGCCCCCAGTTCGTCATCCTCGAGACAGCCGCCTTCGACGTGGCGTGCGGCGCGGCAGGCACCAACCGACTTCAGGGCACGTCGTCGCACGTGATGTTTCTTGCCCGCGGCAAGATCGGGCCCTTCCGCGTCGAGGCGCAGCCGATCGTCGGCGCCGACGGCACCGTCGCCGCGCGTGCCGTCCTGTATGACGAAGGCAACGACGACAAGGCGATCACCGCCGCGTCGTACGTTTTCCGTTATGAGACAGGGTAATTCGACCGCAAAGGTGAGCTACGGCCGTCGCGCCCGGCTGCGGCATTGACGGTGGGTTGCCGCCATAGCCGCCTCGTCAGCCGAGCTTCGGCTGGTAACACGTCCCGAGGTAGAACTTGAGAAGTCCGTCGCCGTATCGGGCAGCGGAGATGGCGCTCGCTGCCCGGCCGATGGCGGAGTTGATTCCCGCCTCCGCGAACGGCCCGGCATTGAACTCCCCCTCATCGACGTTCGAGTAGATTGCTTCCTTCAAGAAGTCGCGTTGCCCGGCACCGAGGAACGCGAGATTCATTGCCTCACAGGCGGCCGTCGCCACCGCCCGCTCTTGAGCACTGACCGCGGCTGTCCCGAAAAGCCGGACCATGGTGATGGTTTCGAGAGGGGATGCAGGGCCGGAGGTCTCCCGCAGTGAATTCGGCAGATGGATGTCGTCGCCGACAGGAGGTTGTGGCCAATGCAGAATTCTAGGTGGGAGGAGAGCATATCCCCCTACGACGCCGCCATCGGGTGACGCGTTCGAAGGTGCGGGCGAGGCCGCCGAGCCGATCATCAGCGCCAGCGTGAAGAGAAGGAATGCCACGGTACGTGTTGCGCCGCTCATGATGACCTCCGCCAAACCGATGCGTGCAGGGTTTTGCTCCTGATGAATTGCAAGTTTGGTCGGAGGACTCAGCCTTGACACGAGTAGTTCGCTACGTCAATTTGCTGGTGGTAGCCCAGTTCAGAACGGATGGGGCGCGCATAGGAACTCTCGCGCCGCCTCTATCGGCGCAACCAACAGAAAAGCCCGGGCCGATGGCCCGGGCATCTGTAACCGATGACGCGACTCACGTGTAACCCATGACTCGACTCATCACAATTGTGGGCGAAGGGGGACTTGAACCCCCACGTCCCGAAGGACACTGGCACCTGAAGCCAGCGCGTCTGCCATTCCGCCACTCGCCCCAACAACGGGGCAGCCTATCACTGCGGCCGACCCGATCCCCAACCGTACCGATCAGGCGCAGAGCGCCGCCACCAGCACCTGAACGATTCTCAGAGTTCTGTTGGTCCCGCATCGGTGTACTGGCCCGATACCATGCAATGTGACAGGTGTGGTTACACGACACGCGGGTGACCGAGCATCTGATCGGGAAATGACGGACTACGGCGAGTTAGGCGGGCGATTAGATGGGTCTCGTTGACCGCATCGAGCGCAAGCTTGAGGCGACCGTGGGCGATGCCTTCGCGCGGGTCTTCGGCGGATCGATCGTGCCTCAAGAGGTCGAGGCCATGCTTCACCGGGAAGCCGAGGCCGGCGCACGGGAATTGGCGGGCGGCAGGATCTTGGCGCCCAACGAGTACGTCATTACCCTCAGCGTGCCCGACTACCAGAAGGTCAGCGCTGACCCGGACATCACTTCAGCCACTTTCGCCCGGCACTTGGAGGGTTACATCCATGAGCAGGGGTGGCAAACGTATGGTGATGTGGTCGTTAGATTCGAGCAGTCAGCGAACCTGCATACCGGACAATTTCGCCTTCGTGGTGTGGTCAACCCCGACTCCACCACTGGCGAACCCGCCCCAGCACAACCAGACCGCGCGTACACCGCAGAACCAGGAGTACAACCGATGACCGACAACCCGAATTACCGTGGCCAGGGACAGGGGCGGCCCGACGAGTATTACGACGAGCGCTACGGGCGCCCGGAGGACCGCGAAGGCGGCCAGGATCCCCGCGGCCAGTACCCGCCCGACCAGCGGGGATATCCGCCACCGGCGGACCCCGGCTACGGCCAGCGCCCGGGTTATCCCGAGCAGGGCGGCTACCCAGAGCAGCCCGGTGGTGGCCACCCGGATCAGCCCGGTGGCTACCCGGAGCAGGGCGGCTACCCACCGCAACAGTACGACCAGCGTCCGCCGGCCGCCGGCTACGGCCCGCCGCCGCAGGGTGGCGCCGGCTACCCGGAGCAGGGCGGCAACTACCCCGATCAGGGGGGCTACCGCCCGGGACCACCCGGCGGCTACCCACCGCCCGGTGGTCAACCCGGTTACGGCGGTGACTACGGCGGCGGCGACTACGGCCGCCAGCCCGCCCCGCCACGTCAGGACGACTACGGCCGTCCGCCCGCGGCGTACCCCGACCAGGGCGGCTATCCGGATCAGGGCGGCGGTTACCAGGATCAGAGCTACGGCGGCCAGCAGTACGGCCGTCAGGAGTACGGCCAGCCCGAATACGGCCGCCAGGAGTACGGTCAGCCGGCCGGCGGCGGCTACCCCGATCAGGGTTACGCCGAGCCCGCAGCCGCTGGATATGACTACGGCACTCCCGCAGGCGTACCGGGCGGCGGCTACGGCGGCGGCTACGGCCAGCCCGACTACCCGGCAGGCGGCGCCACCATCACCCTTCAGCTCGATGACGGCAGCGGCCGCACCTATCAGTTGCGCGAAGGCGCCAACGTGATCGGTCGCGGCCAGGACGCCCAGTTCCGGCTCCCCGACACCGGGGTGTCCCGTCGGCATCTGGAGATCCGCTGGGACGGCCAGGTCGCGCTGCTGGCCGACCTCAACTCCACCAACGGCACCACCGTGAACAACGCGCCGGTGCAGGAGTGGCAGTTGGCCGACGGCGACGTGATCCGCCTGGGACACTCCGAGATCATCGTCCGCGTCCACTGAGGGTCTCGGCCGCCGGTCACAGCACGGGTACAAGCTGTCTGCTTCTTACTCACGCTGATGGCCGTCCAAGTATCGTGACGTTGCCGAAGGGTGGGGACGGAGAGGACGTCGGATGCAGGGATTAGTGCTGCAGCTGACGCGCGTCGGATTCCTTCTCCTTCTCTGGCTCTTCATCTGGTCGGTGTTGCGAATTCTGCGCACCGACATCTACGCGCCGACCGGAGCGGTCATGGTGCGGCGCGGGCTGGCGCTGCGCGGTTCGCTGCTGCCGTCGCGACAGAAACGCCGCATCGCCCGAACACTGGTAGTGACCGACGGCGCGTTGGCCGGTACCCGAATCACTTTGGGCACCCAGCCGGTGCTGATCGGTCGCGCCGACGACTCGACCCTGGTGCTTACCGACGATTACGCGTCCACTCGGCACGCCCGGCTGTCGCAGCGGGGTTCGGAATGGTATGTGGAAGACCTAGGATCGACCAACGGCACATACCTCGACAGGGCGAAGGTGACTACGGCGGTACGGGTTCCATTAGGCACGCCGGTTCGAATCGGCAAAACGGCAATCGAGCTGCGCCCGTGACGCCGCAAACGCGAGGAGCACGATGGCGCTAGTGCTTCGATACGCCGCGCGCAGCGACCGCGGCCTGGTCCGAGCCAACAACGAGGACTCCGTGTACGCCGGCGCGCGCCTGCTGGCACTGGCAGACGGCATGGGCGGTCACGCCGCAGGCGAGGTGGCGTCCCAACTGGTGATCGCCGCGTTGGCGCATCTCGACGACGACGAGCCGGGTGGCGATCTGCTCTCCAAGCTCGATTCCGCGGTCAGGGATGGCAACTCGGCCATCGCGGCGCACGTCGAGGCCGACCCCGAACTCGAGGGCATGGGCACCACGCTCACCGCAATCCTGTTCGACGGCAACAGGCTTGGGCTCGTGCACATCGGTGACTCCCGCGGCTACATGTTGCGCGACGGGGAACTCGCACAGATCACCAAAGACGACACCTTCGTTCAGACACTGGTCGACGAGGGCCGCATCACCGCCGAGGAGGCGCACAGCCACCCCCAGCGCTCGCTGATCATGCGGGCGCTCACCGGACACGAGGTCGAGCCCACGCTGATCATGCGGGAGGCCCGTGCCGGCGACCGCTACCTGTTGTGCTCCGACGGGCTGTCCGATCCCGTCAGCCATGACACGATCCTCGACGCCTTGCAGCTCGAGGATGTGGCCGAAAGTGCTGACAGGCTCATCGAACTCGCGCTGCGCGGTGGCGGTCCGGACAACGTCACGGTGGTCGTCGCCGACGTCATCGACTACGACTACGGGCAAACCCAACCGATCCTCGCCGGCGCGGTGTCCGGGGACGACGATCAAGCCGCTCCACCCGACACCGCGGCGGGGCGCGCGTCGGCTTTCAACCCGCGGCGCAACGAGGCCAAGCGCGTTGTGCCGCAACCCGAAGAGATCCCGCGCCCGCCGCGTTCGCGACGCAAGATCGTCATCGCGGTGGCGGTGCTGGTCCTGATCTTGCTGGCCGGGCTCTACGTCGGCAGGGAAATCCTCCGCAGCAACTACTACGTCACGCAGCACGACGGCACGGTGTCGATCATGCGCGGTGTTCAGGGTTCCTTTCTCGGCTATCAGTTGCAGGAGCCGTATCTCCTCGGTTGCCTGAACGAACGGAATGACCTGTCGCTCATCAGCCCCGGGCAATCCCGCAACAACCTGAACTGCCGGATGCTCAACGTCAACGACATGCGGCCGTCGGAACGCGCTCAGATCATCGCCGGCCTGCCGTCGGGCAGCCTCGACAACGCCATCGGTCAGATCGAGGAGCTCGCCCGCAGCTCGGTCCTGCCGACCTGCCCCACGCGCACCCCGCCCCCGCCGACTCCGACCGTCACGCCGCCACCTCCCCCGCCCGGCCCGTCGGAGACGCCCGCACCCGAAACGCCCACCGATCCCAACAGCCCCGCGGCCGGCCCGACGCGCGGACCGCTGCCCGGTCCGGCTCCCGAGACGCCGATGCCCGTCACCGCTCCCCCGTCACCGACGCCGACGGCCACCGCGCTGCCGCCGCCGCCCTCCGAGCCGGGCAAGACCTGCCGGACCGTGTCATGACGACACAACCCCAGCCGCCCGTCACCGTATTGCCGCCGCTGCCCAACCGACGCAATGCCGAGCTGTTGCTGCTGGGGTTCGCGACCGTCATCACCACCGTGGCCCTCCTCATCGTCGAGGCCAACCAGGAGCAGGGCTTGAGCTGGGACCTGGCCTCCTACACGCTGGCCTACATAGCGCTGTTCGCCGGCGCGCACCTGACGATCCGGCGTTTCGCGCCCTACGCCGACCCGCTTCTGCTGCCGGTGGTCGCGCTGCTGAACGGGTTGGGGCTGGTGATGATTCACCGCTTGGACCTCGCCGCCGGGGACGTCACCTCCGGCGGGGTGCGCGGGCCGAGCGCCAACCAGCAGATGCTGTGGACGCTGGTCGGCGTCATCGCGTTCTCCTTGGTGGTGGTCTTCCTGCGTGACCATCGCGTCCTGGCGCGCTACGGCTACGTCTGCGGTGTCGCAGGTCTCATACTGCTGGCGATTCCCGCCGTACTGCCTGCGTCGATGTCGGAGCAGAACGGCGCCAAGATCTGGATTGCGCTGCCCGGCTTCTCGATTCAGCCCGCCGAGTTCTCCAAGATCCTGCTGCTGATCTTTTTCGCCGCCGTGCTGGTGTCCAAGCGCAGCGTGTTCACCAGTGCCGGTAAGCATGTGCTCGGCATGGACCTGCCCCGGCCTCGCGACCTGGCGCCACTGCTTGCGGCGTGGATCCTCTCGGTCGGTGTGATGATCTTCGAGAAGGACCTCGGCACCTCGCTTCTGCTCTACGCGTCGTTCTTGGTGCTGGTGTATGTCGCCACCGAGCGGTTCAGCTGGGTCGTCATCGGCCTCGCCCTGTTCGCGGCGGGAAGCGTTGCGGCGTATTACATTTTCGCCCACGTGCAGACCCGGGTGCAGAACTGGTTGGACCCCTTCGCCGATCCCGACGGCGCGGGCTACCAGATGGTGCAGTCACTGTTCAGCTTTGCCACCGGCGGGATCTTCGGCACCGGCCTTGGCAACGGTCAGCCCGGCGTTGTGCCCGCGGCGTCGACGGACTTCATCATCGCCGCGGTTGGTGAGGAGCTCGGGCTCGTCGGGCTCGCCGGTGTGCTGATGCTGTACACGATCGTCATCGTCCGCGGCCTGCGCACTGCGATCGCGGTGCGCGACAGCTTCGGCAAGCTGCTCGCCGCCGGTTTGGCGTCCACCCTGGCGATCCAGCTGTTCATCGTCGTCGGCGGCGTGACCAAGCTGATCCCGTTGACGGGTCTCACCACGCCGTGGATGTCCTACGGCGGTTCGTCGCTGCTGGCCAACTACGTGCTGTTGGCGATCCTGATCCGCATCTCGCATGCCGCGCGCCGCCCGATCGTCACCCGGCCGCCGAACAAGTCGCCGATCGCGTCGGCCGGCACCGAGGTGATCGAGCGCGTATGAACACCTCGCTGCGCCGGATCTCGGTCATGATCATGGTGTTGATCGTGCTGCTGCTGGCCAACGCCACGCTCACACAGGTCTTCACGGCCGACGGCCTTCGCGCCGATCCGCGCAACCAGCGCGTGCTGCTCGACGAGTACTCGCGCCAGCGCGGCCAGATCTCGGCGGGCGGTCAGCTGCTGGCCTACTCGGTGTCGACGGACGGCCGGTTCCGGTTCCTGCGGGTCTATCCGAACCCCTTCACCTATGCGCCCGTCACCGGCTTCTACTCGCTGCGGTTCTCGAGCAACGGCCTGGAACGCGCTGAGGACACCATCCTCAACGGCTCCGACGAACGGCTGTTCGGTCGCCGGCTCGCCGACTTCTTCACCGGTCGCGACCCGCGCGGCGGCAACGTGGCGACCACCATCAAACCTCAAGTGCAGCAAGCGGCGTGGGATGCGATGCAGGACGGCTGCAGCGGCCCGTGCACCGGCGCGGTGGTGGCACTGGAACCGTCGACCGGAAAGATCCTGGCGATGGTGTCGGCTCCTTCCTACGACCCCAACCTGCTGGCCAGCCACGACGTCAACGCGCAGTCCGACGCCTGGCAGCAGCTGAGGGACAACCCCGGTAACCCCCTGCTGAATCGGGCCATCTCAGAGACGTACCCGCCGGGGTCCACATTCAAGGTCATCACCACGGCCGCTGCACTGCAGAGCGGCGCGACACCGAACAGTCAGTTGCCGTCCGCTGCTCGGATCCCGTTGCCGGACAGCACCGCAACGCTGGAGAACTTCGGAGGCGCGGCGTGCGGTGGCGGCCCAACCGCCTCGCTCCGCGAGGCGTTCGCCAAATCGTGCAACACCGCATTCGTTCAACTCGGCATCGACACCGGCGCCGACGCGCTGAAGAACACCGCGCAGGCTTTCGGCCTGGACGAGAGTCCCGCGCCGATCCCGCTCCAGGTCGCCGAGTCCACCGTGGGCCCGATCAGCGATGCCGCCGCCCTGGGAATGTCGAGCATCGGGCAGAAGGACGTCGCGCTCACACCGCTGCAGAACGCGTTGGTGGCCGCCACCATCGCGAACAAGGGGATAACGATGCAGCCGTACCTGGTCGACAGCCTCAAGGGGCCCGACCTGTCGAACATCGAGACGACATCGCCGCACGAACAACGCCGTGCAGTGTCGGGGCAGGTCGCCGATACACTTACTGACTTGATGGTCGACGCCGAGCAGGTGACGCAGCAGAAGGGAGCCATCGCCGGCGTGCAGATCGCATCGAAGACAGGCACCGCGGAGCACGGGACCGACCCGCGCAACACCCCGCCGCACGCGTGGTACATCGCGTTTGCGCCTGCCCGCGCACCGAAAGTAGCGGTAGCCGTGCTGGTGGAGAACGGCGGCAACCGGCTTTCGGCCACCGGCGGCGCGCTGGCCGCGCCCATCGGCAGGGCCACGATCGCCGCAGCATTGCGGGAGGGCTCATGAGCCCCCGAAGCCGAGCGCGAGTGAGGATCGCAGCGCGGCACGCGCGAGGACCGGTGGGCCCACGCCCAAAGGGCAGGGGACGAGCGGGAGGCGAGCAATGAGCCCCCGCGTCGGAGTGACACTGTCGGGCCGTTACCGCCTGCAGCGGCTGATCGCCACCGGCGGCATGGGCCAAGTCTGGGAAGCCGTCGATTCGCGGCTTGGCCGCCGGGTCGCGGTGAAGGTGCTCAAGGCCGAGTTCTCGTCCGATCCCGAGTTCGTCGAGCGGTTCCGCGCCGAGGCGCGCACCGTCGCGATGCTCAACCATCCGGGCATCGCCAGCGTCTACGACTACGGCGAAACCGACATGGACGGCGAGGGCCGCACCGCATATCTGGTGATGGAGCTGATCAACGGCGAACCGCTGAACTCGGTGCTCAAGCGCACCGGCAGGCTCTCGTTGCGGCACTCGCTGGACATGCTCGAGCAGACCGGTCGGGCGCTGCAGGTCGCCCACACCGCCGGGTTGGTGCACCGCGACGTCAAGCCGGGCAACATCCTGATCACGCCGACCGGCCAGGTGAAGCTCACCGACTTCGGCATCGCGAAGGCCGTCGACGCCGCACCCGTCACCCAGACCGGCATGGTGATGGGCACCGCCCAGTACATCGCGCCCGAGCAGGCGCTGGGTCACGACGCGACCGCGGCCAGCGATGTCTACGCGCTGGGAGTCGTTGGCTACGAAGCTGTTTCGGGTAAGCGTCCGTTCACCGGCGACGGCGCCCTGACGGTCGCGATGAAGCACATCAAGGAGACGCCTGCACCGCTGCCCGCCGATCTGCCACCCAATGTGCGGGAGCTGATCGAGATCACCCTGGTGAAGAACCCGGGCATGCGGTACCGCTCCGGCGGCCCGTTCGCCGACGCGGTGGCCGCCGTGCGGGCTGGGCGACGTCCGCCGCGGCCGAATGCGGCGCCGACGATCGGCCGTGCCGCACCGGCTGCCGTGGGATCCGCTCCGCCCAGCGCCGCCATGACCACGCGGGGCCCGGCCGCCGCGGCGCGCGCCCGGCCCGCGACCGGCGGGCACCGTCCTCCCCCACCGCGACGAACGTTCTCGTCCGGGCAGCGGGCGCTGCTGTGGGCCGCGGGTGTGCTCGGAGCGCTGGCCATCGCCATCGCGATCCTCATCGTGCTGAACGCCCAGGACAAGAAGGACCAGCAATCGCCGCCGCCGACGGTCACCGATACCATTACCCAGACCACTCCGCAGGGCGCTCCGCCGCTGGTCACGGTGCCGGGCTGGACCGATGACGGGTCCATCGGTCATCGTGGAGAGCAAATCGGGGCATACCGACCCAACGCGATCGCGCCGTCCGCACTGCTGCGGGCGGCGTCCTCGGATCTAGAACAGACATTGGAATGACCACCCCGCAGCACCTGTCCGACCGCTACGAACTCGGCGACATCCTTGGCTTCGGCGGCATGTCCGAAGTGCATCTCGCGCGCGATGTGCGCCTGCATCGAGACGTGGCGGTCAAAGTGCTGCGCGCCGACCTGGCCCGCGACCCGAGCTTTTATCTCCGGTTTCGCCGCGAAGCGCAGAACGCCGCCGCGCTGAACCACCCGGCGATCGTCGCGGTGTACGACACCGGCGAGGCCGAGACCCCGAACGGCCCGCTGCCCTACATCGTGATGGAATACGTCGACGGCATCACGCTGCGCGACATCGTGCACACCGACGGCCCGATGGAGTCGCAACGGGCCATCGAAGTCATCGCCGACGCGTGCCAGGCCCTGAACTTCAGCCATCAACACGGCATCATCCACCGCGACGTCAAACCGGCCAACATCATGATCAGTAAGGCCGGCGCGGTGAAGGTGATGGATTTCGGCATCGCCCGGGCACTCGCGGACGCCAACAGCGTCACGCAGACCGCCGCGGTCATCGGCACCGCGCAGTATCTGTCACCCGAGCAAGCCCGCGGAGAGAAGGTCGACGCCCGGTCCGACGTCTACTCGCTGGGCTGCGTGCTGTACGAGGTCCTCACCGGCGAACCGCCTTTCAGCGGTGACTCGCCCGTCGCGGTCGCCTATCAGCACGTGCGCGAGGATCCTGTTCCGCCGTCGCAGCGCCATCCGGGCATCGCGCCGGAGCTGGACGCCGTGGTGCTCAAGGCGTTGGCCAAGAACCCGGACAACCGCTACCAGACCGCTGCGGAAATGCGGTCCGATCTGATCCGGGTACACAGCGGCGAGGCGCCCGACGCGCCCAAGGTGTTCACCGACGCCGAACGCAGCTCGCTGTTGGCATCCACGGGCCCGATGCATCAGACGCCGATGACCGAGCAGCTTCCGGCCCATCAACCCGCCTACGTCGGACGCGAGCGAAGTCAGTCGGTCGGTCGGTGGCTCATCGCGGTCGCGGCTCTCGCTGTGCTCACGGTGGTGGTGACGATCGCGATCAACATGATCGGCGGCAACACCCGCGACGTGCAGGTACCCGACGTCGGCGGGCAACTGGAGAACGACGCGACCGTCGTGCTGCAGAACGCCGGCTTCAAGACCCGGACCAACCGGCAGCCCGACTCCAGAGTCCTGCCGAACCGGGTTATCAGTACCGACCCGGGCGCTGGTTCGTCTATCGGCGCGGGCGACGAGATCACCCTCAACGTGTCCACCGGTCCGGAACAGCGTGAAGTCCCGGACTGCTCGAACCTGACGGCCGCCCAGTGTGTCCAGAAACTCAAGGACGCCGGCTTCGGGAAATTCAAGCAGGCTCCGTCAGCGTCCACACCCGAGCAGAAGGACAAGGTGGTCGGCACCATCCCGTCGGCGAATCAGACTTCGGCCATCACCAACGAGATCACCATCGTCGTCGGTTCCGGACCCGAAGCCAGGTCGGTGCCCGACGTCAAGAACCAGACCGAGGATTCGGCTCGGCAGATCCTGACTGCGTCGGGGTTCACCAACCTCGTCCCGGTTCCCGTCGACAACACGGCGCCGTGCGGACAGATTATCGGCACTGACCCGCCTGCGGGCCAACAGGTTCCGGTCGACACGGCGATTCAGATGCAGAAATCGCAGTGCAACCAGTTCACGATGCCCGACCTTCGGGGCCAGTTCTGGACCGACGCCGAGCCGCGACTGCGCGCGCTGGGCTGGACCGGCGGGCTCGACAGGGGCGCCGATGCGCGCGACAGCGGCCAACGAACCAACGCAGTGGTTACTCAGAGTCCGTCGCCGGGCAGCACGGTGAATTTCAGCGCGACGATTACGCTGAGCTTCGCTGCGTAGCCGCGCGCACCGTGTTGGCGACCTCGTCCTCCAGAGTGCGCACCAGGGTCTCGTCCGGAGCGTCTCCGCAGTAGGCCAGCCAGTTGGCCAGCATTCGGTGCCCGCCCTCGGTGAGAATCGACTCGGGGTGGAACTGAACTCCGTGGATGGGCAGTTCTACGTGCCGCACACCCATGATGACCCCGCCCTCGGTGCGGGCGGTGACCTCGAGGTCGGCGGGCACGGTGTCCGGCAGAATGGTCAGCGAGTGATACCGCGTCGCCGTGAAGGGATTCGGAAGGCCCTGCAAAACACCGACATTCGCATGGGATACCGCGCTCGTCTTTCCGTGCAGCAGCTCCGGCGCCCGGTCCACGGTGCCGCCGAACGCCACCCCGATCGCCTGGTGGCCCAGGCACACGCCGAGCAGCGGCGTCTTGGCCGCAGCGCAGGCCTTGACGAGCGGAATGGATGCGCCGGCGCGTTCGGGCGTACCGGGTCCGGGGCTGAGGAGCACACCGTCGAACTCCGTGGCGGCCGCGGCGATGTCGGCCTCGGTGTCGAGGCGGTCGTCGTCGTTACGCCATACCTGCGCGTCCACACCGAGCTGGCCCAGATACTGGACCAGGTTGAAAACGAAGCTGTCGTAGTTGTCGACGACCAAGACCTGCATCAGCCCAGGTTACTAGGTGTGCCGTGCGGCTTCCTGGGCGAGTTGGACGCGCGAGGCCAGGCCGAGCTTGGCGTACACGTGGGTGAGGTGGGTCTCCACGGTCCGCGGTGAGATGAACAGCCGCGACGCGACGTCCTTGTTGGGCAGCCCCTCGCTGACCAACCGGACCACGTCCTGTTCGGTGGGCGTCAGCGATCCCCAGCCGGTCGACGGCCGCCTGCGCTCGCCTCGCCCGCGCTGTGCGTAGGCGATCGCCTCGTCGGTGGAGAGTGCGGCACCTTCGGCCCAGGCGGCGTCGAAGTCGTCGGCGCCCATGGCGGCTCGTAGTTCATCAATGCTGATCTGGTATCCGGCATCGAAGTTCGGGAACCGAACCTCACCGGTGCGCTGCCGCATCGACTGCGCCGCCGCGAACAGTCGAGCTGCTTCGCGGTGGCTGCCCGTGGCAGCGGCCAGCTTCGCCAGACATTCGAGTGCAGGAGTCATCCGAAGCTTCGTGCCGGTCGCCGGCGCGGCCGCAAGCGCCGCTTGCGCATCCTGTTCGGCGCCGTCCGTCTCCCCTTGGGCGAGCATCACTTCAGCACGCGTCATCAACGCCATCGACCGGTAGCAACTGCCGGTGATCTCCACAGTTTCGTCGGCCCACTTCCGCGCGGTAGAAAGGTCTCCGCACGCGAGTGGCGCCAGGGCCGCGAACGCAAACAAGCCGCCCATCATCCGGTTGAGGCCTGAACGTTGCCGCGCCAAGGCATACGCCTGGCTGGCTGCCTCATCATCACCAGCCGCCTGGTAAGCGACCGCCACCGTCGCATAACCCAGGCCTTCGAAAAACTCCATCAAGTCCGCGGCGGCGGCAAGGGCCGCATCTGCCGTAGCGTGCGCGCCGGCGCTGTCACCCAGATAGGCACGCGTGAATCCCTGGACCAACAGCGCGTACAGCTGCAACATCGTGTTGCGTGCATCGCCGGCGTCCTCGGTAGCGCTATCGATCTTGACCAGAGCACCGCGCAGGTCGCCTTGCCATGCGCGTGCCCAGCCTTGGGCCCAGTAAAAAACCCGCGTCGTCGCGCGATTATTGATCGCGATGGATACCGCTAGACCCTTCGCGGCTGCATCTTCGACTGCGACTGGGTCGCCGGCACCGACCGCGCCGCGGGCCTGCTCGACGTAAATCTGGCTCCAAATCCACGGATCATCCAGCCCCTGAGCAAGTTCGGCGGCCTCGGCAAAGCATGCTCCCGACACCTCTTCGTCGAAATAAGTGCTGAGCCCTTGCGCGATCAATCCCCGGATCAACAGGGCTGGATCACCGACCTCGCGCGCCAGGGCCAATGCCGTTGCGGACTCCTCGGGGCTCTCTGTCCGAAGGGTCCACGCAACCAGCATTACCCGGTCCATCAGCGAGCGGGCATGCACGGCGGGATCGACCGGTGAAGTCCGAGCTTCCTGCCCAAGAGCCGCTTCCAGCCAAGCCAGGCCTTCCCCATTTCGGCCGCCGTCCTGCCACACCGGAAACAGCGACGACGCGAGGCGCAATGCTGTCTCGGTGTCACCGGTCTCCAGACTCCAGCTGAAAGCTGCTCGGAGATTGTCGATCTCGGTGTCGGCCTGCTCTAGATGCTCGAGGTAATCAGACCTGGCGGGAATATTGAGAACCTCGGCAATCGCCAGATAGTGATCGCGATGCCGGGCCCGCACATCATCGGACTCCCCTGACTCGCCGAGCTTCTCCTGTGCGTACTGCCGCATCGTTTCCAGGAGCCGGTATCGCGTTCGGCCGCTGGTGTTTTCGGCGACGACGAGCGACTTGTCGACGAGCAGTGTCAGTTGGTCGAGCACCTGATAGCGCTCCACGTCGGTTGTCCCCGCGACCGCCTGCGCGGCGTCCAGGTCGAAGCCGCCCAGGAATACCGCCAATCGGCGGAACAACACCCGCTCCGATTCGGTCAGCAAGGCGTGCGACCAGTCCACCGATGCCCGCAAGGTCTGTTGCCTGCGCACCGCCGTCCGCGCCCCGCCCGTCAGTAGCCGGAAGCGGTCGTGCAGGCTGCCCAGGATGTCGTCCAACGACAACGCCCGCACCCGGGCAGCCGCGAGCTCGATCGCCAACGGCATGCCGTCGAGGCGCCGGCAGATTTCCTCCACTTTCGACGAATTGTTCTCGGTGACAGCGAAATCGGGCCGGATACGGCGGGCGCGGTCGGTGAACAGATCGATCGCCTCGTCGCCGATCGACAGCGACGGCACGAGAAAAGTCACCTCACCCGGGACCCCGAGAGGTTCGCGGCTCGTCGCGAGCAGTCGCAATGACGGGCAGGCACCCAAGAGTTCGTTCGACAACAACGCGGCGCGCTCCAACAGGTGTTCGCAGTTGTCCATGACCATCAACATCCGTCGCTCACCGACGGACCGAATCACGCTGTCCACCGCCGACCGGCCGGGCTGATCGGGCAGGCCTAGCGCTCGCGCCACCGCGACCGGCACGACCTCGGGGTGCGTGACGGGTGCCAGATCGACGTAGTGCACCCCGTCGGGGAAGTCGCCGTCGAAGCGGGCGGCTATCTCGACGGCAAGGCGTGTCTTCCCCGCCCCGCCTGCGCCGGTGAGGTTCACCAGCCGGTTGTCGCCCAGCAGCCGGCGCACGTCGTCCATCTGCACACCGCGGCCGATGAAGCTGGTGAGCCGCACCGGCAGGTTGCGCGCGTCGACGGTTGTCGATGTCCGCAGCGGCGGGAAGTCGTTGCAGGTGTCGGGGTGGCACAGCTGCACGACGCGCTCGGGTCGCGGCAGGTCGCGCAGCGGATGCGTACCCAGCTCCGTCAGCCAGGCGTCTGCGGGCAGCCAGTCGACCACCAGCGGTTCGGTGGCACCCGACAGCAGGGTCTGGCCGCCGTGCCCGAGATCGCGCAGGCGGGCCGTGCGGTTGATCGTCGGCCCCGCGTAGTTGCCCTCATCGCGCAGCTGGATCTGACCGGTGTGCACGCCGATGCGCAGCCGGATCGGCGCCAGCGGCGCCCGCTGCAATTCGAGCGCACACGCCGCCGCATCGCTGGCACGCGCGAAGGCGACCACGAAGCTGTCGCCCTCACCCTGCTCGACCGGCCGCACACCGCCATGGAGCGCCACGAGGTCATCGACAGCGCTGTTGAGTCCTACCAGCGCGGCGGTCATCTCGTCGGGCTGGGTCTCCCACAACCGCGTCGAACCCTCGACGTCGGCCAGCAGCAGCGTCACGGTTCCGGTCGGCAGCTCGCTCACGGCGGAGGCCATTGTGCTCCTCCCGTCCGCGAGGTCGCTCCATGCTTCGGGTGCGCTCATGCTAGTCAGCATGCGAAGGGAACTCGGGGAAAACATCCGCGAAACCCCGTATATGGGTCGCGCGGTCCCTCAGTAGCCGATGGGCCCGGCGGGCTTGGCGAAGCGCATACGCACGGGCTCGCTGTGCCCGACCAGATCCACCGAAGCCCGCGGCTCCTCTGAATAGCCCAGCCCGAAGCGCACAACGTACTGGTTGTAGAGCGTCACCGACGGCGCCGCGGCGAGTGCCGCCTGCATCGCGACGGCGTCTCCGACCGCGGTGATGACGTACGGCGGGCTGTAGGTGCGGCCGTTGAGCAGAAGAGTGTTGCCGACGCATCGCGGCGCGGACGTTCCGATGATTCGCTGATCCTGCATCTGGATGCCCTCGGCGCCGCCATTCCAGAGCGCGTTGAGCACGGCTTCAATGTCCTGCTGATGCACAACCAGGTCGTCGGGAGAGGCGTCGCGCGGGAAGCGGCCGTTGGCGTCGCGCTGGGCGTCGGTGAGCGTGACCACGAGACCGGGGCCGCGGATCGGATCGAGGCCCGCGTCGCCGGCCAGAACGGCATTGCGCTTCTGAATTGCGGCCAGCGCGGCGTCCGCGCCTGGCGATCCGCCGTGATGCGTGTCGATCTCGGTGACGAGGCCGTCGCGCTGGGCGCTGAGCCGGTCGACCGACTGCTGAGCTTCCCGAACCAGGTCGACGAGGCGGGGCGCGTCGCTGCGCCTGATTTCGTCTCCGCCGGAGACGCCGTGGGTGGCTGCCAGCAGCAGCCCGGCCAGGAGGCAGACCAACGGCACGCCGAAGCGCCACGCCGGCCGTTCCGACTCTGCCATCGGCTGCTCCCGTCGAATTCTCTGCCTGAGGCCCGCCTACGTTAACCTCTTAGGCAGATCCGCTTCATCGTCGCACCAATGGCGCCGACTGTTTTGTGAAGGTACCGATGCCCAAGTCCAAGGTCCGCAAGAAGAACGATTTCACCGCCAACTCGGTGAGCCGCACACCGGTCAAGGTGAAAGCCGGTCCGTCGAGCGTCTGGTTCGTGGTGCTGTTCCTCGGCTTGATGGTCATCGGCCTTGCCTGGCTCCTGGTGTTCCAGCTGGCGTCGACGTCAATTCCATTTCTGGCGGATCTCGGCCCGTGGAACTACGCGATCGCCTTTGCTTTCATGATTACCGGATTGTTGCTAACTATGCGTTGGCGGTGACAGTCGCATCAGTCCCAATGAATTCATCTTGGACTTGGCGCGTTACCCGTTCCGCAACCTGATGGTCACCCAATCACATCGTTGTGATTCATCCCCATTGGGGATAGCACTTGTGGATAACCCCAAAAACCGGGGTAAAAGGGTGTGGATTGGCCGTGCAGCAAACTAATTGGAGCCCGCCGGCCGCGGGCATCGCGGCGTGCGCCGGGATCGGTCTGGTGATGGCTATCGGCGCTGTGACCCTAGTCACAGACACCCCCGGCCGCATACTCGCGATCATTGCCGCTGCCGGACTCCTTTTGTTTGCAACCCTTTCCTGGCGCGCGCGACCAAAGCTGGCTATCAGCGACGGCGGTCTATTGATTCACGGGCCGCTGCATACGCACCGGCTTGCTAAGAGCGACATCAAGATCATCCGGATCACTGAATTCCGGCGCATCGCCCGAAAAGTCCGGTTGCTCGAGATCGACACCACCGACGACCGGTTATTCGTCCTCACCAGGTGGGATCTGGGCGCCGACCCACTCGACGTGCTCGACGCCCTGACAGCGGCGGGACTGGCCGGCCGCTAGTCGACCGCTAGGAGACCGTCAGGAGACGGTGATCGACTCGATCACCACCGGCTCGGTCGGCCGGTCGCTGCGGTCCACCGTCGTGGACGCGATGGCGTCGACGACCTTCTGCGACTCCTGATCGACGACTTCACCGAAGATGGTGTGCTTGCGGTTCAGGTGCGGGGTCTTGCCGACGGTGATGAAGAACTGCGAGCCGTTGGTGCCCGGTCCCGCGTTCGCCATCGCCAGCAGGTACGGCTTGTCGAACTGGAGCTCCGGGTGGAACTCGTCGTCGAACTGGTAGCCCGGGCCGCCGCGGCCGGTTCCGGTCGGGTCGCCACCCTGGATCATGAAGCCGTCGATCACCCGGTGGAACACCGCGCCGTCGTAGAACGGGCCGGAGGTGCCGCCTGCGGCATTCTCGGTGCCGTAGTCCTTGCTGCCCTCCGACAGACCAACGAAGTTGGCGACGGTTTTGGGCGCGTGGTTTCCGAACAGTGCGATCTTGATGTCACCACGATTGGTGTGCAGGGTCGCGGTCGCTGTCTGAATAGGGCTCGTCACGAGAAGTCAGTCTGCCACGCGCGGTTGACGCCGAACCGGGCACCGTTGTGTTGCAGTTGATGGCAGGCTGGTATCGATTGCAACAGGGCCGCGAGAGAGGTGGGAGATGACGTTCAACACGGATGCCCGGCTGACCCCCGGACAGCGATTGTCGCGCGGCCTGCGCTACACCGCGCTGGGTCCGGTCGACCTGACGCGAGGCACCGTCGGACTGAGCTGGCAGGGGGCACACTCCGCGGCGGGGGGCCTGCGTCAGCGCTTCGAGAAGAGCAGGCTGGCCAAGGAGATCGAAGAGGCGCAGGAGACCATCGCCGGTGAAATCGCCGCGGCGCAGGAGGTCCTCGCCAATCTTCCGCAGATCATCGCCGACGCACGCAAGCCCAAGCGGCGCCCCCGGCCCTTGGTACTTGCAGCCGCGGGCGTGGCGCTGATTGCCATTGGGGGAGTGACGTTTTCGATTGTCCGCAGGTCGATGCAGCCCGAGCCGTCGCCGCGGCCACCCAGCGTAGAGGTGACACCGAAGCCGTAGGGTCGCGTACCCGAAGCCGTCGCGACTTCTGCGTAGTGGTCGTCGATTTGTCGTCCAAATCACGGCCCTCCCGCAGATTTCGGTGGGTGATCGCGAAGTCGAAGAAAATTGTGGAGCCTAGGGGATTCGAACCCCTGACTTCTGCCTTGCAAAGGCAGCGCTCTACCAACTGAGCTAAGGCCCCGTTTCAGGAAGGTTGATCGGCAGCTGCGTGCCACACCTCCACGCCGTGTCGCGACCGCACCACGAAAACCGCCAACGCCACCGCCGCGACCAGTAACACCAGTCTCATGGTGACCCTTTCCGTGGGCCTAGGAGGACTCGAACCTCCGACCTCTTCGTTATCAGCGAAGCGCTCTAACCGCCTGAGCTATAGGCCCGTAAACGCACATGGCCGAGCGGTGAGATTACCGTAACTGCGACCCCCGACCCAAACCGGAATCAGTCGCGGTCGGCCAACGTCACCTCGATACCGCCGACCAGGTCGGTGGTCAGGTTGTAGATGAACACCCCGACGGTGGCCATCGCCGTCAGCAGCACGATGTTCACCAGGCCGATCAGCGCCGCACCGCCGAAGATCGTCCCGCTGGACACCAGTTCGCCGCCGGCCTGGCCGCTTGCGCTGGTGAGCAGGTCGCCGACATTGCTGTTGAGCTTGCTCCACACGCCCATGCCGCCGAGCACCAGGTACAGGAACGCGACCGCGATCATCCAGACGAAGAACAACGCGACCGACAACACCAGCGAGACCTTCAGCGCGCTCCACGGGTCGATCCGGCGGATCTGCATGCTGGCCCGCACCGGCCCCGTATGCGTGCGGCCTGCCACCTGGACGCGGCCGGGAGTCGCGGGCCGCGGCGGGGGCTCGCTGCGCTCGGGTGGGGGCTTGCGCTGTGTCGGTCGCGGTGAGCCGGACAGGTCCGGCAGCTCACTTGCGTACGCCTCGCCGATCACCGGCTCGCTGCGGGCCGGTTCGCTTCGCGGGTGTGGTTGCTCCACCGTCTCTGGCGGCGCCGACCCACCGGAGATGAACCGGTTGAGGCGGGCGTCTGCTCCCGGGGGGTGGCCGGGCTGGCCACCCCGTGGCGGTTCCGGGCGGGCCGGCTCACGCGGCGTGCGGACCGGCGGCTTCTGCGCGGGCCGTGCGGCGGGGCCGCGTTGCCACGGTGGCACGTCGCGGCTGATTGCGTTGCCCAGTGAGCCGGTCTCGGAGTCGTCGGGAATGGAACCGTTGCCGCTACCGTCTCCCGAGCGCGGATGGCCCGCGTCGTTCGGTGAAGTCACTCCGGCTCCTTACCGTCGGTCACGTCGCCGGGCCCTACTCAGCGGCTTCGGTCTCGATGTCGCTTTCCTCTGCGTTGCGAGCGATCGCAATCAGTGTCGCGCCCTCGCCCAGGTTCATCAACCGAACGCCCTTGGTCTGCCGTCCGGCCTTGCGAACCTGGCGCGCAGTTGTTCGGATGACGCCCCCGCCCGACGTGATGGCGTAGAGCTCGGTTTCGTCATCGACCACCAGCGCTCCAACAAGACTGCCACGTCGCTTGTCGAACTGGATGGTCAGCACCCCTTTGCCGCCGCGGCCCTGAACCGGGTACTCGTCGATCGCGGTGCGTTTGGCATACCCGCCGGCGGTAGCGACCAGCAGGAATGTGTCCGGCTGCACGACGTTCAGCGACAGCAGCGCGTCGTCGGTGTTGAACCGCATCCCCTGCACACCAGAGGTGGCCCGGCCCATCGGCCGCAGCGCCTCATCGGTTGCTGAGAAGCGGATCGACTGACCCTTGGCCGACACCAGCAGCAGGTCGTCCTCGGCCGAGCACAGCACGGCGCCCACCAGCTCATCGCCGTCGCGCAGGTTCACCGCGACGATGCCGCCCGAACGGTTCGAGTCGAAGTCGGTGAGTCTCGACTTCTTCACCAGGCCGTTGCGAGTCGCCAGCACCAGGTACTGCGCGTCCTCGTAGCCCTTGATCTGGATGACCTGGGCGATCCGCTCCTCGGGCTGGAACGCCAGCAGGTTGGCGACGTGCTGGCCGCGTGCCGTGCGCGACGCCTCTGGCAGTTCGTAGGCCTTGGCCCGGTACACCCGGCCCTGTGTGGTGAAGAACAGAATCCAGTCGTGGGTCGAGCAGACGAAGAAGTGGTTGACGATGTCGTCCTGCTTCAGGCCCGCGCCCTGCACGCCCTTGCCGCCGCGCTTCTGACTGCGGTACAGGTCGGTCTTGGTGCGCTTGGCGTAGCCGGTCTCGGTGATCGTGACGACGACGTCCTCGCGGGCGATCAGGTCTTCGTCGCTGACCTCGCCGTCGGCGGGGACGATCCTGGTGAGCCGGTCGTCGCCGTACTTCTCGACGATTTCGGCCAATTCGTCGTGCACGATGGCGCGCTGGCGCTCCGGCTTGGCCAGGATGTCTTCCAGATCGGCGATCTCGGCCTCGATCTTGGCCAGGTCGTCGACGATGCGCTGGCGTTCCAGAGCGGCCAGCCGGCGCAGCTGCATGTCCAGGATTGCTTGGGCCTGGATGTCGTCGATGTCCAGCAATTCGATCAGGCCCTGGCGCGCGACATCGACTGTTTCCGACGCCCGGATCAGGGCGATGACCTCGTCGAGCGCGTCAAGCGCCTTGACCAGCCCGCGCAGAATGTGGGCGCGTTCGTTCGCCTTGCGCAGCCGGTAGGTGGTGCGCCGCACGATGACATCGAGTTGGTGGTTGACGTAGTGCCGGATTAGCTGGTCGAGCCGCAGGGTGCGCGGAACGCCGTCGACGATGGACAGCATGTTGGCGCCGAAGCTGGTCTGCAGCTGGGTGTGCTTGTAAAGGTTATTCAGCACCACTTTGGCCACCGCGTCGCGCTTGAGCTCCACGACGATGCGCAGGCCGACGCGGTCGCTGCTCTGATCCTCGATGTTCGAGATGCCGGTCAGCTTGCCGTCGCGCACCTGCTCGGCGATCGAGGTGATGAAGTTGTCGTGGTTGACCTGGTACGGCAGTTCGGTGATGACGATGCCGGTGCGCCCGCGGCTGTCCTCTTCGATCTCGCAGACACCGCGCATCCTGATCGACCCGCGGCCCGTGGCGTAGGTGTCGTGGATCCCCTGCGAGCCGACGATCAATCCCTTGGTGGGGAAGTCGGGGCCCTTGACGCACTGGGTGACGGCGGCCAGCGTCGCTTCCTCGTCGGCATCATGGTTCTCCAGGCACCAGTACACCGCCTCCGCGAGCTCGCGGAGATTGTGCGGAGGCATGTTGGTCGCCATACCGACCGCGATCCCGCCGGAGCCGTTGGCCAGCAGGTTCGGGAAGCGGCTGGGCAGGACCGTCGGCTCCTGCACGCGCCCGTCATAGTTCGGGATGAAATCGACTGTTTCCTCGTCGATTTCGCGCAGCATCTCCATTGCCAACGGCGTGAGACGCGCCTCGGTGTATCTCATGGCGGCCGGCGGGTCGTTGCCCGGCGAGCCGAAGTTGCCCTGCCCGTCGACCAATGGGTAGCGCAGCGACCACGGCTGGGCCATCCGGACCAGGGTGTCGTAGATCGACGAGTCGCCGTGCGGGTGGTAGTTACCCATCGTTTCGGCAACGGAGCGTGCGGATTTCGCGTGGCTGCGGTCCGGCCGGAAACCCGAGTCGAACATCGCGTAGAGCACCCGGCGGTGTACGGGCTTGAGCCCGTCGCGCACCTCCGGCAGCGCGCGGCCGACGATCACGCTCATCGCGTAGTCGATGTAGCTGCGCTGCATCTCCTGCTGAATGTCGACCGGCTCGATGCGGTCTCCTGCTTCGTCGCCGGGCGGCAACGTGGTGTCAGTCATTGATTTCAGTCCTATTAATTGTTAAACGTCAAGGAAGCGAACGTCTTTGGCATTACGGGTGATGAAGCTGCGCCGAGCCTCGACGTCCTCGCCCATCAGGATCGAGAACAGCTCGTCGGCGGCCGCCGCGTCGTCGAGGGTGACTTGGCGAAGCACCCGCACCGACGGATCCATCGTGGTCTCCCACAGCTCCTTGGCGTTCATCTCGCCCAGACCCTTGTACCGCTGGATGCCGTCGTCCTTGTTGATCCTCTTGCCCGCCTTCTGTCCAGCCTCGAGCAGCCCGTCGCGCTCGCGATCGGAGTAGGCGAACTCCGGTTCGGTGCGCTGCCATTTCAGCTTGTAAAGCGGTGGCTGCGCCAGGAAGATGTGCCCGTTTTCGACCAGTGGCTTCATGAACCGGAACAACAGCGTCAACAGCAGCGTCGAGATGTGCTGGCCGTCGACGTCGGCGTCGGCCATCAGCACGATCTTGTGGTACCGCAGCTTGGCGAGGTCGAACTCGTCGTGGATGCCCGTGCCCAGCGCGGTGATGATCGCCTGGACTTCGGTGTTCTTGAGCACGCGGTCGATGCGGGCCTTCTCGACATTGATGATCTTGCCGCGCAACGGAAGAATCGCCTGGAACATCGAGTCGCGGCCGCTCTTGGCCGAGCCGCCCGCGGAGTCGCCCTCCACCACGTACAGCTCGGACTTACGCGGATCGGTTGAGCGGCAGTCAGCCAGCTTGCCGGGCAACCCACCGATGTCGGTGGCGCTCTTACGGCGCACCAACTCGCGGGCCTTGCGGGCGGCGATGCGCGCTTGCGCCGACGAAACAGCCTTGTTCAGAACGGTTTTCGCCTCTGCCGGATTGGCTTCGAACCAGTGTCCCAGCTGCTCGTTACAGATTTTCTGGACGAAGGACTTCACCTCGGTGTTGCCTAGTTTGGTCTTGGTCTGGCCCTCGAACTGCGGCTCGGAAACCTTGACCGAGATGACGGCGGCCAAGCCCTCGCGAATGTCGTCACCCGTGAGGTTCGGATCTTTGTCCTTGAGCAGCTTCTTGTCCTTGGCGTACTTGTTGACCACGCTGGTCAGCGCAGCGCGGAAGCCCTCTTCGTGGGTGCCGCCCTCATGGGTGTTGATGGTGTTGGCGAAGGTATGCACGGATTCCGAGTAGCCGGCGTTCCACTGCATCGCCACCTCGACCTCGTGGCCTACGCCCTTGCCGCTGAAGTCGACGATGCTCTGGTGGATCGCCGATTTTGTCCGGTTGATGTGCTTGACGTAGTCCACCAGCCCACCGGCGTAGTGGAAAGTGCGGTTCTTGGTCTTCTGCGGCGCCTTAGCCTCAGCCGCCTTCTCATCCGCCGACTTGGGTGCATCGGCGGTATCGCTGACCACCTCGTCGACGACTTCCTCGGGGGTCACCCGTTCGTCGGCGAGTGTGATGGTCAGACCCTTATTGAGGAAAGCCATCTCCTGTAGCCGGCGGGCCACGGTCTCGAAGTCATAGTTGGTGGTCTCGAAGATGTTGGGATCCGCCCAGTACCTGACGGTGGTGCCCGTCTTCTTGGTCGCGTCGCCCTCTT
>NZ_JAVHWR010000222.1:0-22510 GCF_032159565.1 Mycobacterium sp. | reverse complement strand
CACCCTCTCGAGACACCGCTGCTCCGCGCCGCGGCGCACGTCGGAGCCCGCACCGTCGACGGGCTCGGCATGCTCGTGCACCAGGCGGCGTTGCAGCAGGAGCTGTGGCTCGGCGTGCGGCCTGACCCGGCCGTGATGCGCGCGGCGGCCCTTCGCCAGCTCGGCCACCAGTAGCCTCACGCGCGATGTTGCGCTTCCTCACGGCCGGCGAGTCCCACGGACAGGCGCTCGTCGTCATCCTCGAGGGACTGCCCGCCGGGCTCGAGATCACGGTCGAGGACATCCAAGCCGAGATGGCCCGCCGCCGGCTCGGCTACGGGCGCGGTCCACGCCAGCGGTTCGAGGTCGACGAGCTCACGCTGGTCGGTGGGGTGCGCCACGGACGCACGCTCGGTTCGCCGGTGGCCATCGAAATCGGCAACACCGAATGGCCGAAGTGGGAAACCGTGATGTCCGCCGATCCCGTGGACCCCGCGGAGCTGAAGGACATCGCCCGCAACGAGCCGCTCACCCGCCCGCGGCCCGGCCACGCCGACTACGCAGGCATGCTCAAGTACGGCTTCGACGACGCCCGCCCGGTGCTGGAGCGCGCCAGTGCCCGCGAAACGGCGGCCCGCGTCGCAGCGGGCACCATCGCTCGGGCATTCCTTCGGCAGGCGCTCGGCGTCGAGGTGCTTTCACACGTCATCTCCATCGGCGCGTCCGCCCCCTACGACGGCCCGCCCCCGCAGGCCGCCGACCTGGCCGCCATCGACGCAAGCCCGGTGCGCGCATTCGACAAGGACGCCGAGGCCAGGATGATCGCCGAGATCGAAGCCGCCAAGGCGGACGGCGACACGCTGGGCGGCGTGGTCGAGGTCGTCGCGAACGGCCTGCCGATCGGGCTCGGCTCTTTCACCAGCGGTGACAACCGCCTCGACAGCCAGTTGGCCGGCGCGGTCATGGGTATTCAGGCGATCAAGGGTGTGGAGATCGGCGACGGCTTCGAAACCGCGCGTCGCCGCGGCAGCGTCGCTCACGACGAGATGTATCCGGGGCCGGGCGGTGTGATGCGCTCGACGAACCGTGCGGGCGGTCTGGAGGGCGGCATGACCAACGGCCAGGCCTTGCGGGTGCGGGCCGCGATGAAGCCGATCTCGACGGTGCCGCGGGCCCTGTCCACCGTCGACATGGCCACGGGCGACGAGGCCGTCGCGATTCACCAGCGCTCCGACGTGTGTGCCGTGCCTGCCGCCGGCGTCGTGGTCGAGACCATGGTGGCGCTGGTGCTTGCCCGCGCGGCGCTGGAGAAGTTCGGTGGCGACTCGCTGGCCGAGACCCGAGCCAACCTCGAAACGTATCTGCGCTCCGTGCGCTCGCGAGGAGCAGGACAGCAGGATGCGCCGCGCGAACCTGCTCAACGCTCTCAGGCGTCGGGCTGATGGCACCCAAGGCGGTACTGATCGGGCTGCCCGGTTCGGGCAAGTCCACGATCGGTCGCCGGTTGGCCAAGTCGCTCGGCGTCGAATTATTGGACACCGACGCGGCGATCGAGCAGACGACCGGCCGCGCCATTCCCGACATCTTCGCCAACGACGGCGAACAAGAGTTCCGGCGCATCGAGGAAGAAGTCGTCCGCGAGGCACTGGGATCACACGAAGGCGTGCTTTCGCTGGGCGGCGGCGCCATCACCAGTCCCGGTGTGCGCGAGGCGCTTTCCGGTCACACCGTGGTCTACCTCGAGATCAGCGCGGCCGAAGGGGTTCGCCGCACAGGCGGTACCACCGTGCGGCCGTTGCTGGCCGGTGACGATCGGGCAGAGAAGTTTCGTGCATTGATGTCCCAGCGTGTTCCGCTGTACCGCAAATCGGCGACGATCCGCGTCAACACCAACCGACGCAATCCCGGCGCAGTGGTGCGCTACATCGCGTCACGACTGGAGAATCCGCAAGCGGACGACGCGCCGCCCAAAACCAAGCCGCGACGGCGCCGCCGTCCGTCGTGGCGTCGCACCCCGGTATCGCTGACGCCGAGCGCATCGGAGGCCACCACGCCCGCCAGTCCGGCCGAGTTGGCGCGCCGCGCCGAGGCCCGCCATGACTGACCTGACCGCGCCCGTCACCGTCGAGGTGAAAACCGACCCGCCGTATCCGGTGGTCATCGGTACCGGCTTGATGGGGGAGTTGGGCGGCGTCCTCGAAGGCAGGCACAAGGTCGCGATTCTGCACCAGCCGACGCTGGCGCAGACGGCAGAGGCGATCCGTAACCATCTGTCCGACAAGGGAGTCGACGCACATCGCGTCGAGATCCCCGACGCCGAAGCGGGCAAGGAACTGCCCGTTCTGGGCTTCATCTGGGAAGTGCTCGGCCGCATCGGCGTCGGCCGCAAGGATGCCGTCGTCAGCCTCGGCGGGGGAGCGGCGACCGATGTCGCGGGATTCGCCGCCGCCACCTGGCTGCGTGGAATCGATATCGTGCATGTGCCGACGACGTTGCTCGGCATGGTGGACGCCGCGGTCGGCGGGAAAACCGGCATCAACACCGATGCGGGGAAGAACCTCGTCGGGGCATTCCACCAGCCCGCCGCGGTGCTCGTCGACCTGGCGACATTGGAGACGTTGCCGCGCAACGAGATCGTCGCAGGCATGGCGGAGATCGTGAAGGCAGGTTTCATCGCCGACCCGGTGATCCTCGATCTCATCGAAGCCGATCCCGAGGCCGCACTGGATCCGACGGGTCAGGTCCTGCCGGAACTGATCCGCCGCGCCGTGACGGTCAAGGCGGAAGTGGTCGCCGCCGACGAGAAGGAATCGCAGTTGCGCGAGATCCTGAACTACGGCCACACTTTGGCCCACGCCATCGAGCGCCGCGAGCGCTACCAGTGGCGCCACGGCGCCGCCGTGTCGGTGGGCTTGGTGTTCGCCGCTGAACTGGGCAGGCTGGCCGGTCGACTCGACGACGACACCGCCGAGCGGCACCGCGCCGTGTTGAAGTCGCTCGGCCTTCCGGTCAACTATGACGCCGACGCGCTGCCACAGTTGATCGAATACATGGCCGGTGACAAGAAGACTCGCTCGGGAATATTGCGCTTCGTCGTCCTCGACGGGCTGGCGAAGCCGGGACGGCTGGAAGGTCCGGATCCTTCATTGCTCGCGGCGGCGTACGCGGAGGTGGCACAGGCATGACGACGGTGAATGTCATCAACGGCCCGAACCTGGGCCGACTAGGCCGGCGTGAGACGCAGGTCTACGGCAGCACGACGCACGACGATCTCGTCGCGATGATCGAGCGTGAGGCCGCCGAGCTCGGGCTCAAAGCGGTTGTGCGGCAATCGGACAGCGAAGCCGAACTGTTGAACTGGATCCACCTTGCCGCCGACGCCGGCGAGCCGGTCGTTTTGAACGCAGGCGCGCTGACGCACACCTCGATCGCCTTGAGGGATGCGTGCGCCGAACTGCGCGCCCCGCTGATCGAAGTGCACATCTCCAATGTGCATGCGAGAGAAGAGTTCAGGCACCACTCGTACCTCAGCGCGATCGCCACCGGCGTCATCGTCGGACTCGGCGCGCAAGGCTACCTGCTCGCGCTGCGCTACCTCGCCTCGCGCGACTAGCGCTCCACGCCTTTCGGGCGCGGCCGCGGTGTGACGTGTGGGCTTAGGTCTGTTCCTGGCGATGCTGCTCGGTCGGCGTCTCGTCGGCGGGCGCGTCCGGATGCCGCACGGCGGCGAACACGTCGGTGTCCGCGCGCTCGTCATCGCCGGCGCCGGAGCCATGCCGCTGACGCGGTTCGTCTTCGGCGTGCCGGTCGACGACCCAATGGCCGATCGCGACGCCGGCGATCGCCGCGAGGAAGGTCAGCAGTGCGGTGAACGCTGCGAAGGTGGTGAGCTCGTTGATCAGCCCACCCACATAGAGGCCCTTGTAGAACAGCGAGATCAGCCACGCGACCGCGCCGCTGACGAGTCCCGCGAACAGGCCGGCCAGCAGCCACGTCATCGCCAGGTCTTGGCGACGGTCGGGATCGGGGTTGGCCCGTGCGTCCGAGCGGCCGTCGAGGAAACCCCAGACGAACACGATGATCGTGAAAATGACGACGAGGGTGATGCTGATCAGTCCCGCCTTGGTCTCCCAGGCGTTGATCGCCGCGCCCTGCACCAGTCGGATGAAAACCATCAGGGCCGCGAACACCAGTCCGCGCAGCAACCACTTACTCATGGGGCATCACCTTAGCGAGTAGCGTCAAGACCTGTGACTATATCGCAGCGCCGAGACCGGTTAAGGAAGCGGCTTGAGTCCGACGGACTGGCCGCGATGCTGGTAACGCGCCTGGTCAACGTGCGTTACCTGTCCGGTTTCACCGGTTCCAACGTGGCGTTGCTTATTCGCGCGGACGACGACACTCCGGTGTTGGCCACCGATGGGCGCTATCGCACCCAGGCGAGCCAGCAGGCGCCGGACGCCGAAATCGTGATCGAGCGTGCATGCGGGCCGTATCTGGCCGGACGGGCTGCGGCGGACGGGGTGCGCCGGTTGGGCTTCGAGAGTCACGTCGTCACGGTCGAAGGGTTCGACGCGCTGACGAAGCAAGCCCGCGACACGGAGTTGGTCCGTGCACCGGGCACGGTCGAGGCGCTGCGGGAGATAAAGGACGCAGGCGAGATCGCGCTGTTGCGGCTGGCCTGCGAGGCGGCCGATGCCGCGCTTGCCGATCTCGTCGGACGGGGAGGGCTGCGCGCCGGCCGCACCGAGCGCGAGGTGGGCCGCGACCTGGAATCGTTGATGCTGGATCACGGCGCAGACGGGGTGTCATTCGAGACGATCGTTGCGGCCGGTGCGAACTCGGCGATCCCGCACCACAGGCCGACCGATGCGGTCCTCGCGGCGGGTGATTTCGTCAAGATCGACTTCGGCGCGCTGGTGTGCGGATACCACTCGGATATGACGCGCACCTTCGTGCTTGAGCCCGCCGCGCAATGGCAGCTCGACCTCTATGACCTGGTCGCCGACGCCCAGCGGGCCGGACGGGAAGCGGTGCGGCCGGGTGTGGCGCTGCGCGACGTGGACCGCGCGTCGCGGCAGGTGATCGCCGACGCGGGATATGCCGAGAACTTCACCCATGGTCTCGGGCACGGCGTCGGCCTCGAAATCCACGAAGCACCGGGAATCAACGCCTCGGCCGCCGGTACACTGCTTGCTGGCTCCACGGTGACCGTGGAACCCGGTGTCTACTTGCCCGATCGCGGCGGTGTCCGCATCGAGGACACCCTGGTCGTATGCGAGGCGGCCGGGGAGCCGCTTGGCCTGCGACATCAGACATCAGACGTGCTTACCCAGTTCCCCAGGGAACTGGCCATTCTCGATTGAGAGACGAGGAGTAGTACCGCGTGGCATCGACCGCCGACTTCAAGAACGGTGTCGTTCTGAACATTGATGGCCAGCTGTGGTCCATCGTCGAGTTCCAACACGTCAAACCGGGCAAGGGCCCCGCGTTCGTGCGCACCAAGCTGAAGAACGTGCTGTCGGGCAAGGTCGTCGACAAGACGTTCAACGCGGGGGTCAAGGTCGAAACGGCGACGGTGGACCGCCGCGACACCACATACCTCTACCGCGACGGCTCGGAATTCGTGTTCATGGACAGCCGGGACTACGAGCAACACCATCTGCCGGAGTCGTTGGTCGGTGACGACGCGCGCTTCCTGCTCGAGAGCCTGCCGGTGCAGGTGGCGTTCCACAACGGGACGGCGCTCTACATCGAGTTGCCGGTGACCGTCGAACTCGAGGTCACCCACACCGACCCCGGCCTGCAGGGCGACCGGTCCAGTGCGGGCACGAAGCCGGCGACTGTGGAGACCGGGGCCGAGATTCAGGTGCCGCTGTTCATCAACACCGGTGACAAGCTCAAGGTCGACTCGCGCGACGGCAGTTACCTGGGCCGGGTGAATTGACCAGACCCAAGCGCGACAGGGGTAGGCACCAGGCCCGTAAGCGGGCGGTGGACCTGCTCTTCGAGGCGGAGGCCCGCAGCATCACGCCCGCAGAGGCCGCGCAAGCGCGGGAGTCGTTGGCGCAGAACCAATCCGACGTGGCGGCGCTGAACCCGTACACGGTGACGGTGGCTCAGGGTGTCACGCAGCATTCCGCGCACATCGACGATCTCATCTCGGCGCACCTGCAGGGCTGGACGCTTGACCGCCTGCCCGCCGTCGATCGGGCGATCCTGCGGGTCGCGGTCTGGGAACTGCTGCACGCCGAGGATGTGCCCGAACCGGTGGCCGTCGACGAGGCCGTCGAACTGGCCAAGCATCTGTCCACCGACGAATCGCCCGGGTTCGTCAACGGCGTGCTGGGCCAGGTGATGTTGGTGACGCCGCAGATTCGGGCGGCCTCGGCTGCCATTCGGGGCGGTTCAGACAATCCCTGACCAGATCGGCCGCGTCTTCTACTCTTGCCGGGTGGCCGCACCACAGGCTGGGCGCCGTGCCACGGCCCCCAAAACGTCGCCAAGGTGTGTAGTTCACACCGTCTGGTAGGTCGGCAGGTCGATCGAATCTGCGGCGGTGAACCAGATTCTGCTTGCAATCGGCCGGAACGGCCAGCGCTGCATCCACTTCATCACCGCGATGTTCGTCGCGATATCCGAGGGCGAGTCGGGTGCGTAGCGGTCGACGCGGTTGGGGATGTCCTGGCACTTGTCGACGTAGGGGCGCATCTTGCTGTCATACCGCTGTAACGCTTCTTGAATCCGCTGCGCGTCAGACGATTCCGCTGGCCCGAGTTCACCGGCCAGGAGGTATGCGCCGACCAGTGCCAGGCTGGTGCCCATGCCGCTGAGCGGTGAGGCGCAGTACCCGGCATCGCCGACGAGGGTGACGCGGCCCGATGTCCAGGTCGGCATCTTCACCTGAAGGAAAGAGTCGAAGTAGAAGTCGTCGGCCTGCTGTGCGGCGGCAAGCAGGGCATCGCACTGCCACCCGGCGCCGGCGAACCGTTCGACGAGGAGCTGACGTTGCTCGTCGAGATCATGACGGTCGTAGACGATCGGCTCCGAGGCAAAAGCCAGACCTGCCTTGGCCGTTGCGGGGTCATGGGTGGGCCGCATGGATGCGTTGAGACCGCCCGGCGCCAGGTACATGAGGTACCAGCCGGCCAACCCGACGTGGTCGGGCGCGGTGAACCATGCGTTGTAACCGCCGAGCGGCTCGACGAACTGGTCCTCAGGCCCGAACGCCAAGCCGCGCACGGCGGAATGCGGGCCGTCGGCGCCGACTACGAGATCGGCGCGCAGCGAAGTGCCGTCCGCGAGGGTGACGTCGACGCCGTCGTCGTCTCGCTCGAGCGCCGAAATACGTGTGTTGAAGCGATATTCGACGGAGTCCTTCGTGGCCTGGTACAGCACGTCGACGAGGTCGCCGCGAAGGATCTCCAGCTTGGACACCAGCCCGTTGCCGTCGAAGGCGGTGACCGGCATCTCGGCGCGGCGGCTGCCGTCGGACGCCACCCAGGCAACGCCGTGCTGTTCGAGGGCGCGGTGTCGCATCTCCGGCGTGAGGCCCATGCGCTCGACGACCTCGCCACCGGCGCCGCGTAGGTCGACGGTTTGGCCGCCGGGACGAATGCCGTGCGCGACCTCGACGACGATCACGCGGTAGCCGTTCTTGGTGAGCCATCGGGCCAGTGCGGGTCCGGCGATACCTGCGCCGCTGATCACCACTGTCGGTTGTGCCACGGCACCAGAGTAGGGGTCGCGTCGCGCGTCACAGGTCACGTGTTGGTGTGGGTCGCTGCGGCAAAGGTGGAGTAGCGCGCTACAAATCAGATACCGAGCGCCTGGTATGTGCGGCGCACGAATTTCGGTTGCACGCCCTGCAATTTGGCGAGCGACGTGTTACCGGCGACCGCCGACCCGGCATCAGCCGACATGTCCGGCTGGTTCTGAATCAAGTAGATCAGGATGAGCTCCGCCGACGGATCGGCCAGCCACCATGTGCCGTATGCACCCGGCCACGTGAAGCTGCCCTTGCCGCCGGGGCCGAACAACTGCCGCGACTTCGCCGGATCGGTGACGACCGACAAGTTCAAGCCGAACCCGCGACCGATCCAATAGGGCATCCCCAGAAAGGGAAACCGCCTCTGCTCCTCGGTCAGCCGGTCCGTGCGCATCAATCGCACGGACTCTTCGGACAACACCCGAGTCCCGTTGAGCGTCCCGAAGCCGAGAAGCATCCGCACGAACCGCAGGTAGTCGTCGGCCGTCGACCACAGGCCGGCCCCGCCGCTGCACAACGGCGGATCCGTGATCGGTGCGGGACCCATCGAGTCATGGTGCAGTGTGTCGTCTGCGCCCAGTTGATACATCGTCGCCGCACGCTGCCGGCCCTTCGGGCCGACGCTGAATCCGGTGTCGGGCATGCCGACCGGACCGAGGATGCGCTCGGACAACACGTCGGCCAGCGGTTTGCCTTCGATCCGAGACAACGCGACGCCGAGCACATCGGTCGAGACGCTGTAGGTCAACCGGGCGCCCGGCTGATGGGCCAGTGGAAGTCTGGCCAGATCCGCCAGCCAGCCGTCCTGGTCCTGGCGATGCGACAGCTTTCCGTACGCGCGCGCGAGCGCACCGCGTACCGAGAACACATACGCGAAACCGCTCCGATGGGTCATCAGATCGTCGATCGTGATCGGCCGCTCGGCGGGAACGGTGTCGTCCAGCGAGCCGTGGACATCCGTCATCACGCGTAGCTCCGACAATTCCGGCAGCCACTTCGTCACAGGATCGGTCACGGCCAGCCTGCCTTCGTCGACAAGCGTCATCGCCGCGGCTACTGTGACCGGCTTCGTCATCGAGGCGATACGGAACATGGTGTCGCGCTGCATCGGCAGGCGAGCCTCGACGTCGCGGTAGCCGAGCTCGCCTACCTGCAGTACCTCGCCGGCCTGCCATATCATCGTGACCGCCCCGGCGAGCAGGCCCGCATCGATCGCCTCGTTTATGGATGCACGGTTGCTGTCGAGATTCACCGGCGCCAGGTTACTGCGGGCCGTCGGTGTCGCTGACTGCCGCTCCGTTCACAGGTGCTAAGCTGCCCGGCAGTTCGACGTCCTTTAACGATCCGTCCAGAGAGGCGGAGAAGGAGGTCAGGGGCACTTGGGCGCTACCGACTCTGCTGACACCGACCGGGAACTGATGACCGCGGCGGATGTCAGCCGGACCATTTCCCGCATCGCCCACGAGATCATCGAGAAGACCGAGCTTGACGGTCCCGATGCTCCGCGCGTCGTCCTTCTCGGGATACCGACTCGCGGCGTCGCGCTGGCGGCCAGGCTGGCCGACAAGATCCGTGAGTTCGCCGGCGTCGACGTCCCGCACGGCGGACTCGACATCACGCTCTACCGCGACGACCTCAACATCAAACCGCCGCGGCCACTGGAAGACACGTCCATACCCGACGAGGGCATCGACGACACGGTGGTGGTCCTGGTCGACGACGTTTTGTATTCCGGCCGCACAGTGCGCGCGGCGCTCGATGCGCTCCGCGATGTCGGACGCCCGCGCGCGGTGCAGCTCGCCGTCTTCGTCGATCGTGGCCACCGGGAGTTGCCGCTGCGTGCCGATTACGTCGGCAAGAACGTGCCGACCTCGCGCAGCGACAACATCAAAGTGCGGCTGACGGAGCACGACGGGCATGACGGCGTGCGGATCGCATCTTACGGAGGTCCCGTCCGATGAGCCCACGGCACCTGTTGTCTGCAGCCGACCTGACGCGCGACGAGGCCACCGCGATCCTCGACGACGCCGACCGATTCCGCGATTCGCTGCTCGGCCGCGAAGTCAAGAAGCTGCCGACCCTGCGCGGACGCACCGTGATCACGATGTTCTACGAGAACTCGACCCGCACCCGGGTGTCGTTCGAGGTGGCGGGCAAGTGGATGAGTGCCGACGTCATCAACGTCAGCTCGTCCGGCTCGTCGGTGGCCAAGGGGGAGTCGCTTCGCGATACGGCGCTGACGTTGCGCGCGGCCGGGGCCGACGCCCTGATCATCCGCCACCCCGCGTCGGGGGCTGCGCAGCAACTGGCCGAGTGGACGGCCACCGAAGACGGTGGCCCGTCGGTGATCAATGCGGGCGACGGCACCCACGAGCATCCGACGCAGGCGCTGCTCGACGCGCTCACCGTCCGCCAACGGCTCGGCGGCATCGAGGGCAAGCGGGTCGTCATCGTCGGCGACGTCCTGCACAGCCGAGTGGCCCGGTCCAACGTCCTACTGCTGCACACCCTCGGCGCCGAGGTGGTCCTGGTGGCGCCGCCGACCCTCCTGCCCGTCGGGGTGTCCGGCTGGCCCGTGACCGTGTCGCACGACCTCGACGCCGAGTTGCCGCTCGCCGACGCGGTACTGATGCTGCGGGTGCAGGCCGAGCGGATGACGGGCGGGTTCTTCCCGTCCGCGCGGGAGTACTCGACGCTCTACGGGCTGTCGGAGAAACGGCAGGCGATGCTGCCGGGCAACGCGGTGGTGCTGCATCCCGGACCCATGCTGCGCGGCATGGAAATCTCGTCGTCGGTGGCTGATTCCACGCAATCGGCTGTGCTGCAACAGGTTTCCAACGGCGTGCATATCAGGATGGCGGTGCTGTTCCACCTGATGGTCGGCGCCGATGTGGAGGCGATCAGCGCATGAGCGTTCTCATTCGCGGTGTACAGCTCTACGGCGAGGGCGATCGGGCCGACGTCCTGGTCGACGACGGCCAGATCGTCGGCATCGGCGCGGACCTGTCGATCCCCGACGATGCCGACGTCGTCGACGCCACCGGCCAGATCCTGCTGCCCGGCTTGGTCGATCTGCACACGCACCTGCGCGAGCCGGGACGTGAGTACGCCGAAGACATCGAGACCGGCTCGGCGGCAGCCGCTCTGGGTGGTTACACCGCGGTCTTCGCAATGGCGAACACCAACCCGGTGGCCGATAGCCCCGTGGTGACCGACCACGTCTGGTATCGCGGCCAGCAGGTCGGGCTCGTCGATGTGCATCCGGTCGGTGCGGTCACCATGGGCCTGGCCGGAGCGCAGTTGACCGAAATGGGATTAATGGCCGCCGGTGCGGGACAGGTCCGGATGTTCTCCGACGACGGCATCTGCGTCCACGATCCGCTGGTGATGCGACGTGCCCTCGAGTACGCCACGGGTCTGGGTGTGCTGATCGCCCAGCACGCCGAGGAGCCGCGGCTCACCGTCGGCGCCGTAGCCCACGAAGGCCCGAACGCCGCCCGTCTCGGCCTGGCCGGCTGGCCGCGCGCCGCCGAGGAGTCGATCGTGGCGCGCGACGCGCTGCTCGCGCGCGATGCCGGGGCTCGGGTGCACATCTGTCACGCTTCGACTGCGGGCACCGTCGAGATCATCAGATGGGCCAAGGAGCAAGGCATCTCGATCACCGCCGAGGTGACGCCCCACCATCTGTTGCTCGACGACAACCGGCTGGCCACCTACGACGGGCGCAACCGCGTCAACCCGCCGCTGCGCGAGTCCAGCGACGCCGAGGCTCTACGGCAGGCGCTCGTCGACGGCGTCATTGACTGCGTGGCCACCGACCACGCACCGCACGCCGAGCACGAGAAGATGTGCGAGTTCGCCAATGCCCGGCCCGGCATGCTGGGCCTGCAGACGGCGCTGTCGGTAGTCGTCGAGACGATGGTGCAACCCGGGCTTTTCACCTGGCGCGACGTCGCCCGGGTGATGAGCGAGAACCCGGCCCGCATCGTCGGGTTGCCCGACCACGGCAGGCCGCTCGAGGTCGGCGAGCCCGCCAACCTCACCGTCGTGGACCCCGATGCGACGTGGACCGTCGCCGGCAAGGAGTTGGCCAGCCGATCGGACAACACCCCATACGAAACGATGACGCTGCCCGGCTCGGTGACGTTGACGCTCCTGCGTGGCAAGGTCACCGCGCGAGATGGAAAATCGCCAGCATGAGTACCGGCACGCTCGTTGGTTCGCTGATCGTCGCCGCCGTGCTCGCGGTGGCGATCGGGTTCGCCGTCCAGGCCATGATGCGCGGGTGGCGGCACCGAGCCGAGCGCCAGGTCGAGCTGATCGGGGCGCTGCCTGCGATGCCGGACACGGTCGGACCGGCGATCGTCCCGGCGACCAAGGGCCTCTATGTCGGCAGCACGCTCGCGCCGAGCTGGCAGGATCGCATCGCGGTCGGCGACCTCGGTTACCGCACGAAAGCCGTGCTGACCCGCTATCCCGAGGGCATCATGCTGCAGCGCAGCGGCGGTCGTCCGATCTGGATACCCGACGAGTCGATCACCGCCATCCGCGCCGAGCGCGGCATCGCGGGCAAGGCCCTCACCCACCACGGCATCCTGGCCATCAGGTGGCGGCTACCGTCGGGCACGGAGATCGACACCGGGTTCCGCGGCAACGACCGCACGCAGTACGCCCAATGGCTGGGGGAGGAGGCGGCATGAGTCGAGCGCCGACGAGCGCTGGTCGGCAGGAGCAGAAGGCACTGTTGGTCCTCGACGACGGCAGGATCTTCACCGGCACATCGTTTGGGGCGCTGGGCCAGACGCTCGGCGAGGCGGTGTTCTCCACCGGTATGTCGGGCTACCAGGAGACGCTGACCGACCCCAGCTATCACCGCCAGATCGTCATCGCCACCGCGCCGCAGATCGGCAACACCGGCTGGAACCACGAGGACGCGGAGAGCCGCGGCGACAAGATCTGGGTCGCCGGCTACGCGGTACGGGACCCGTCGCCCCGCGCTTCCAGCTGGCGGGCCACCGGAACCCTCGACGACGAACTCGTCAGGCAGGGCATCGTCGGCATCGCGGGCATCGATACCCGCGCGGTGGTCCGGCACCTGCGCAGCTTCGGTTCGATGAAGGCCGGGGTGTTCTCCGGGCCCGCATTGGCGGCGACATCAGGCTCGGGTGACGCGTCCATGGACGAGCTGCTGGATCGGGTCCGCAGCCAGCCGTCGATGCTCGGCGCCGACCTGGCGGGCCAAGTCAGCACCGACGGCGGTTACGTCGTCGAAACCGACGGGCCGCAGCGGTTCACCGTCGCCGCGATCGATCTCGGCATCAAAACCAACACGCCGCGAAACTTCGCCCGGCGCGGCATCCGCAGCCATGTGCTGCCGTCCTCAACGACCTTCGAGCAGATCGCCGACCTCAAGCCCGACGGTGTGTTCCTGTCCAACGGGCCGGGAGACCCCGCGACCGCCGACCACGTCGTCGGTGTCACCCGCGAGGTGCTGGGCGCCGGAATCCCGTTGTTCGGCATCTGTTTCGGCAACCAGATTCTCGGGCGCGCACTCGGCCGTCCGACCTACAAGATGGTGTTCGGTCATCGCGGCATCAACGTTCCGGTCATCGACCACATCACCGGCCGGGTCGCTGTCACCGCGCAGAATCACGGGTTCGCGCTCGAGGGCGAAGCGGGGGAGAAGTTCGACACGCCGTTCGGCGCCGCAGAAGTGAGCCATACCTGCGCCAACGACGGGGTAGTCGAGGGCATCAGGCTCGTCGACGGACGCGCGTTCTCGGTGCAGTATCACCCCGAGGCGGCGGCAGGACCGCACGACGCCAACTACCTCTTCGACCAGTTCATCGACCTGATGTCGGAGGAAAGCTAGCGATGCCAGTCATTTCACCACTCACCGCGACGGTGCGTGTCTGCGCCACGCCACGCCGCGTTATTTCTGCAAACGCGCACGCTCGTCGTACGTGGACACTCAACACGACTGTGCCAATTCATACCGTCACCCGGCATGTCGCGTCAGTAACCGCACAGTCGCCGAACCACGGGTTTTTCGCGCACGCTCACTTGGGCGCGAGCGTGCGCAAAGGCTTGAAATTCGTCGGCGTGTCGTGTGCAGACGCGCACGCTCGCGGTGAAGGGCGGGCCGCGTAGTGCCGAGGCGGACTGATCTCAACCACATCCTGGTGATCGGCTCCGGGCCGATCATCATCGGACAGGCCTGCGAGTTCGACTATTCCGGCACGCAGGCCTGCCGCGTGCTTCGCGCCGAGGGTCTGCAGGTCAGCCTGGTCAACTCCAACCCGGCGACGATCATGACCGATCCCGAATACGCCGACCACACCTACATCGAGCCGATCACCCCGGCCTTCGTCGAGCGGGTCATCGCACAGCAGGCCGAGCGCGGCAACAAGATCGATGCACTGCTGGCGACTCTCGGCGGCCAGACCGCATTGAACACCGCGGTCGCGCTGTACGAGAACGGCGTGCTCGACCGTTACGGCGTCGAACTGATCGGCGCCGACTTCGAAGCGATCCAGCGCGGTGAGGACCGGCAGCGGTTCAAGGACATCGTCGCCAAGGTCGGCGGCGAATCGGCGCGCTCGAGGGTCTGTTTCACGATGGACGAGGTGCGCGAGACCGTCGAAGAACTCGGCCTACCGGTTGTGGTCCGCCCGTCGTTCACCATGGGCGGCCTCGGCTCGGGCATGGCGTACTCCGCCGAAGACGTCGACCGGATGGCGGGTGACGGCCTCGCCGCATCGCCATCGGCGAACGTGCTGATCGAGGAATCGATCTACGGCTGGAAGGAATTCGAGCTCGAGCTCATGCGCGACAGCCACGACAACGTCGTGGTGGTGTGCTCGATCGAGAACTTCGACCCGATGGGCGTGCACACCGGCGACTCGGTCACGGTGGCTCCCGCCATGACGCTCACCGACCGTGAATACCAGCGGATGCGTGACCTCGGCATCGCCGTCCTGCGCGAGGTGGGCGTCGACACCGGTGGCTGCAACATCCAATTCGCGGTCGACCCCGCCGACGGCAGGCTGGTCGTGATCGAGATGAACCCGCGGGTGTCACGGTCATCGGCGCTGGCATCCAAGGCGACCGGGTTCCCGATCGCCAAGATCGCGGCCAAGCTGGCGATCGGCTACACGCTCGACGAGATCATCAACGACATCACCAAGGAAACCCCGGCCTGCTTCGAGCCGACGCTCGACTACGTCGTGGTCAAGGCGCCACGGTTCGCGTTCGAGAAGTTCCCCGGCGCCGACCCGACGCTGACCACGACGATGAAGTCCGTCGGCGAGGCGATGTCGCTGGGCCGCAACTTCATCGAGGCGCTCGGCAAGGTGATGCGGTCGCTGGAGACGGGCCGTGCGGGCTTCTGGACCGGCCCCGATCCCGACGTGACCGTGCAGCAGCTGCTGGACCAGCTGAAGACCCCGACCGACGGTCGCCTGTACGACATCGAGTACGCATTGCGGCTCGGCGCGAGCGTGGAGGAGGTCGCGGCCGCCTCCGGTGTCGACCCCTGGTTCGTCGATCAGATCTACGGTCTGGTGTCGCTGCGCGCCGAACTGCTCGACGCCCCGGTGCTCGACGAAGAGCTGCTGAGGCGCGGCAAGCACAGCGGCCTGTCCGATCGTCAAATCGCGGCCCTGCGACCGGAACTCGCAGGCGAGGTCGGTGTCCGGGCACTGCGCCAACGGCTCGGCATCCACCCGGTGTACAAGACCGTCGACACCTGCGCAGCCGAGTTCGAGGCCAAGACGCCGTACCACTACAGCAGCTACGAACTCGACCCGGCAGCCGAGACCGAGGTGGCCCCGCAGGCCGAGAAACCGAAGGTGCTCATCCTGGGATCCGGACCGAATCGCATCGGCCAGGGCATCGAATTCGACTACAGCTGTGTGCACGCCGCGACAACGCTATCGGAGGCCGGATTCGAGACCGTGATGGTCAACTGCAACCCGGAGACGGTGTCGACGGACTACGACACCGCTGACCGGTTGTATTTCGAACCGCTGACCTTCGAGGACGTCCTGGAGGTGTACTACGCCGAATCTGCTTCTGGCGCAGGCGGTCCCGGTGTCGTCGGCGTCATCGTGCAGCTCGGTGGGCAGACCCCGCTCGGCTTGGCCGAAAGGTTGGAGAAGGCCGGCGTGCCGATCGTCGGCACCAGCCCGAAGGCCATCGACCTCGCGGAGGACCGCGGCGCTTTCGGCGAGGTGCTCAACACCGCCGGGCTGCCCGCACCACGGTTCGGCACCGCCACCAGCTTCGAGCAGGCTCGCCGCATCGCCGCCGACATCGGCTATCCGGTGCTGGTGCGGCCGTCGTACGTGCTGGGCGGGCGGGGCATGGAGATCGTGTACGACGAGGAGACCCTGCAGGGCTACATCACCCGCGCCACCGAACTCTCGCCCGAGCATCCTGTGCTCGTCGACCGGTTCCTCGAGGATGCCATCGAGATCGACGTCGACGCGCTGTGCGACGGCACCGAGGTGTACATCGGCGGGGTCATGGAGCACATCGAGGAAGCCGGTATTCACTCCGGCGACTCGGCGTGCGCGCTGCCGCCTGTCACGTTGGGCCGCAGCGATATCGAGTCGGTGCGAAAGGCCACCGAGGCCATCGCCCACGGCATCGGCGTCGTCGGCCTGCTCAACGTGCAGTACGCATTGAAGGACGACGTCCTCTACGTGCTGGAGGCCAATCCGCGGGCCAGTCGCACCGTGCCGTTCGTCTCGAAGGCCACCGCTGTGCCGCTTGCCAAGGCGTGCGCCCGAATCATGTTGGGCGCCAGCATCGCCCAATTGCGGGAAGAGGGCATCCTCGTCTCGAACGGCGACGGCGCAACCACACCGCGCAACGCCCCGGTGGCGGTGAAGGAGGCCGTGCTTCCGTTCCACCGCTTCCGCAGGGCCGATGGCTCCAACATCGATTCGCTACTCGGGCCCGAGATGAAGTCGACCGGCGAAGTGATGGGGATCGACCGCGACTTCGGCAGCGCCTTCGCCAAGAGCCAGACCGCCGCCTACGGTTCGCTGCCCGTGCAGGGCACCGTGTTCGTGTCGGTCGCCAACCGGGACAAGCGTTCGCTGGTGTTTCCCGTCAAGCGGCTCGCCGACCTCGGATTCCGCGTGCTGGCAACCGGCGGGACCGCTGAGATGCTGAGGCGCAACGGGATCCCGTGCGACGAGGTTCGTAAGCACTTCGAAGCACCCGGTGACGGCAGGCCTGCTGTGTCCGCGGTCGATGCCATCAAGGCCGGCGACGTCGACATGGTGATCAACACGCCCTACGGCAACTCCGGACCGCGCATCGACGGCTACGAGATCCGTTCGGCGGCAGTGGCGATGAACATTCCATGCGTGACGACGGTGCAGGGCGCCTCGGCTGCCGTGCAGGGCATCGAGTCCGGTATTCGCGGCGACATCGGCGTCATGTCACTGCAGGAGCTGCACAGCGCGCTGGAGCGATAGCGGTGGGCCGATTCGGCGCGCGGCTGTCCGGCGCCGTCGCGTCCAGAGGCCCGCTGTGCCCCGGCATCGATCCGCATCCAGAGCTTCTTCGCGCATGGGGTCTGACGGTCGACAGCAACGGTCTCAGCCGATTCAGTGACGCCTGCGTTGCGGCCTTCTCCGGCTTCGCGATCGTGAAGCCGCAGGTGGCGTTCTTCGAAGCCCATGGATCCGCCGGTTTCGCGGTGCTGGAGCGCACGATCGCCGCGTTGCGCGCCGAAGGCGTCCTCGTGCTGGCCGACGCGAAGCGCGGCGACATCGGCTCGACCATGGCCGCTTACGCCGAGGCGTGGGCGGGCCATTCGCCCTTGGCCGCCGACGCCGTCACCGCGTCGCCGTATCTCGGGTTCGGTTCCCTCGACCCGCTACTCGATCTGGCCGCCTCGAACGGCAGAGGTGTCTTCGTGCTGGCCGCGACATCCAATCCCGAGGGTGCGTCCGTGCAGAACGCAACGCAGGGCGACATCACCGTCGCCCAGGCAGTGATCGACGCCGCCGCCGGGCGCAACCGCGACGACGTGCCCGGCTCGGTCGGTGTGGTGGTCGGAGCCACCCTCAGCGACCCGCCCGATGTGAGTCGACTCAACGGACCGGTGCTCGTCCCCGGTGTCGGTGCGCAGGGCGGAAAGCCAGACGCCCTGGCCGGATTTGCGGGCGCACAGCCCGGTCAGCTGCTGCCCGCGGTGTCGCGGGAGGTGCTGCGCGCCGGTCCCGACGTCGGGAAGCTGCGCGACGCAGCAGAGAGGTATCGCGATGCAGTCGCATACCTGCTGTGATGGAGACGAACCGTAACCCGTGGCAAACGCCTGGGTCGTGCTGGTGGAGATCAAACGCTGATACGGGGGCGGCGGGACACCACACCGTGTCCCGCCGACCTCGCCGTTTTTTGCTGCCTTACAGCGGAATCCAGGTACCGAGGAACCAGAAGCCCCAGCCTGGGCCGTTTCCTGCGCGCATGGGGGTGACCTGCTGGCCGTTCCAGTTGAACGGCTGGTGGTCGCCTCGCGCCTGGTCGATACCGCGGTGCTGCCAGTCCACCGGCGCCGGCCCGCGGTCGTTGTGGTCGCCGGGGCGGTTGTCGTTCCAATGCTGGTCCTGGCAGGCAGGCGCGCCCGGTGCGTTGCAGGGCTGACCCGGCTGCGCCGACGCGGTGCCGAGTCCGACGCCGAATAGCCCGGCGAGACCTACTCCTGCGGCGAGCGTGGATGCGTAAGCGGCCCGTTTGAAGGTCATCTGTTTTCACTCCAGTTGTCGTCTGTGGGCGCGTGTTCGCCTCACCTGCACGACGCTAGGTAGGTGAGTTGGGCATCGACTGTGCGGCGATTAGGCGCGCGCTGTGGAGCCGATAACGGTTCGAAAACCGCTCCTGGTCAACGAGATTACGATGCAGTTCCGCCGTGTCCGCGGCCCGGGTGTGATTTGCGCGACACGGAAGCCGGGGACGCCGAGGCGACCACAGCGAGAAGCGCGAGACCGCTGGCAGCCAAATGAACGTCGGCCATCATTGGTCACTTCGATGCCGATTCACCCGACCCGACGCTCCGTGCTCGCTCGGCATGCGTGCGCCGTAGGCACATGCCCCTTGCCTGACCGGTGACGCTCGTCGTCAGGCGCCGAGTAGCAGCGCGACGACCGCACCTACCCCCGGAAGCCCTGGAACACCGCATGGAGCCAGGCCGAAAACCGTCCTACTACGCAATGTCGTTGTCGGCCCGCTCAGGTGCCCGGACACCGACGCAAACCCGTCCCGACACGCCCGAAACTCGGTGACCAGGCAAAATTTTCTTTTTTTGAAGGTTCACAGGACACGCTGAGCCCTCGGCCAGCCGTCCGGCGGGCGTGTTTTCACCCGGAAGTGGCCTAAAAACCCGGCGTATGCAGGCATTTCTGCGTGAATCCCGGCAATCACTGTGCTCCCACCCGTTTCGGCGGCCGCTGATGGCGGCGGCGGACATGCTGGGCTTTTGACGGCAGAACCCGGGGGTGGGGTTCGCTTTCGTCAGGTTGCGTGGGTACGGTCGTCGCTGCTGGCTGGTGTTGTGACCAGTCAAGACAGGAAACAATGATGGTGACGAGACGGAGGAACCCGTGGCCCTTCCCCAGTTGACCGACGAACAGCGCGCGGCAGCGTTGGAGAAGGCTGCTGCCGCACGTCGAGCACGTGCCGAACTCAAGGATCGGCTCAAGCGCGGCGGCACCAACCTCAAGCAAGTGCTGAAGGATGCCGAGAGCGACGAGGTCTTGGGCAAGATGAAGGTTTCTGCGCTTCTGGAGGCCCTGCCGAAGGTTGGCAAGGTCAAGGCGCAGGAAATCATGACCGAGCTCGAGATCGCCCCGACCCGCAGGCTGCGTGGCCTGGGTGATCGTCAGCGGAAGGCGCTGCTGGAAAAGTTCGACTTCTCGTAAGGGAGGTCGGTGAGCGAAGGCGGAGGACCGGACACGCACAAGGCCCCGGTCGTGGTGCTGTCCGGTCCGTCTGCCGTCGGGAAATCGACGATCGTGGGGTGCCTGCGCGAACGGATTCCCGATCTGCATTTCAGCGTTTCCGTGACCACCAGGGACCCGCGCCCTGGTGAGGTCGACGGTGTCGACTACTCGTTTGTCACGTCCGAGCGGTTCCAGCAGTTGATCGATGACGGCGCGCTGCTCGAGTGGGCCGAGATCCATGGCGGGCTGCACCGGTCAGGGACACCCGCCCAACCGATCCGAGACGCGACCTCTGCTGGTCGTCCGGTGCTCATCGAAGTCGATCTCGCCGGTGCGCGGGCCGTCAAGCACGCGATGCCCGAGGCCCTCACGGTGTTCCTCGCGCCGCCCAGTTGGGAGGTGCTGCAGAGCCGACTCACCGGCCGGGGCACCGAAACCCGCGAAGTCATGGACCGCAGGCTGGCCACGGCACGCGCCGAACTGGCCGCCAAGGAGCACTTCGACCGCGTCGTCGTGAACAGTCAATTGGAGGCTGCCTGCGCGGAATTGGTATCCTTGCTGGTGGACCCCAGATAAACCAGGCGCCGGCAACGGCGCGATGCGGCCCGCAAGCACGTGAGCACTTCACCAAACGCCAGGAGAATTTTTTAGTGAGCACCCCGCACGCCGACGCGCCGTTGGCCGCCGTCGAGGACCTCCATACGGCCCACAGCGGCTACGACACACCGCTGGGCATCACCAACCCGCCCATCGATGACCTGCTCGATCGCGCGTCGAGCAAGTACGCGCTGGTGATCTACGCCGCCAAGCGCGCACGGCAGATCAACGACTACTACAACCAGCTCGGCGACGGCATCCTCGAGTATGTCGGCCCGCTGGTCGAGCCCGGCCTGCAGGAGAAGCCGCTGTCGATCGCGCTGCGCGAGATCCACGAGGACCTGCTCGAGCACACCGAGGGCGAGTAGCCAGGCGTTCGAAGGTGGACCGCAAGCGGATCATCGTCGGCGTATCAGGCGGCATCGCCGCCTACAAGGCGTGCACGGTGGTCCGCCAGCTCACCGAGGCCGGCCACTTCGTCCGCGTCATTCCGACCGAGTCCGCGCTGCGGTTCGTCGGCGCGGCAACCTTCGAGGCGCTCTCCGGTCATCCCGTGCACACAGGCGTCTGGGATGACGTCCACGAGGTCCCGCACGTCCGGATCGGGCAGGAAGCGGACCTCGTCGTCGTCGCGCCCGCCACCGCCGACCTGCTCGCCCGAGCCGTTGCGGGCCGGGCCGACGATCTGCTGACCGCCACTCTGCTGACTGCCCGATGTCCGGTGTTGTACGCACCCGCGATGCACACCGAGATGTGGTTTCACCCGGCCACCATCGATAACGTGGCGACGCTGCGCCGCCGCGGAGCCGTCGTGGTCGAGCCCGCGTCCGGCCGGCTCACCGGCGCCGACAGCGGCGCCGGTCGGCTGCCCGAGGCCGAAGAGATCACCACGCTGGCCCAGCTGCTTCTTGAGCGCGCCGACTCGCTGCCCTACGACCTCGCAGGCGTCAAGGTGCTCGTCTCGGCGGGCGGGACCCGCGAACCGCTCGACCCCGTGCGTTTCATCGGCAACCGGTCCTCGGGAAAGCAGGGCTACGCGATGGCCCGCGTCGCGGCGCAGCGCGGCGCCGAAGTCACGCTGATCGCTGGCAACACCGCCGGGCTCATCGAGCCGGCGGGTGTCGACGTGGTCCACATCGGGTCGGCGGCTCAACTCAAGGACGCGGTGTCCAAGCACGCACCCGACGCGCACGTTCTCGTGATGGCCGCCGCCGTCGCCGACTTCCGGCCCGCGCACTTCGAGACCAACAAGATCAAGAAGGGCGCGTCCGAGCCCAGCGCGATCGAACTCACCCGCACAGACGACGTGCTGGCCGGCGCGGTGCGGGCGCGAACCGACGGCCAGCTGCCCAACATGCGCGCGATCGTCGGATTCGCCGCCGAGACCGGCGACGCGAACGGCGACGTACTGTTTCACGCCCGCGCCAAGCTGGCGCGCAAAGGCTGCGATTTGCTCGTCGTCAACGCCGTCGGCGAGAATCGCGCTTTCGAGGTAGACAGCAACGATGGATGGTTGCTCGCATCGGACGGCACCGAGGTGGCGCTGGAGCACGGTTCGAAAACTCTGATGGCCAGCCGTATCGTGGACGCGATTGTCGCGTTCCTGCATAACGGCGGCGGGTGAGCAGAGGCACACTCGGCTTGCGCTTAACGGTTGCGTGCCATGGGGGCGCACGCTTGGGTGCAACAGGGCGCACATATAATTTGATCAACTAAGTTTCTTATGGGAAAGCTGCAGCGAGAGGAATGACGCCGTGAGTGAAGGTCGGCTGTTCACCAGTGAGTCGGTGACCGAAGGGCACCCCGACAAGATCTGCGACGCGATCAGCGACTCGGTGCTCGACGCGCTGCTGGCCGACGACCCCAAGTCGCGGGTCGCAGTCGAAACGCTGGTCACCACCGGCCAGGTGCACGTCGTCGGCGAAGTCACTACGACCGCGAAGGAAGCGTTCGCCGACATCACCAATACGGTGCGCGCGCGCATCCTCGAGATCGGCTACGACTCCTCGGACAAGGGTTTCGACGGCGCCACCGCGGGCGTGAATATCGGCATCGGCGCGCAGTCGCCCGATATCGCCCAGGGCGTCGATACGGCCCATGAGGCCCGCGTCGAGGGCGCAGGTGACCCGTTGGACGCCCAGGGCGCAGGCGACCAGGGCCTGATGTTCGGCTACGCCATCCAGGACACTCCCGAGCTGATGCCGCTGCCGAT
>NZ_JAVHWR010000212.1:0-30440 GCF_032159565.1 Mycobacterium sp. | reverse complement strand
CATGTCGATGCGGACCATCGCGCGTTCGTCGTCGAAGAGGAACTCCGCCAACGCTTTTGCCAGCTCGGTCTTGCCGACGCCGGTCGGGCCGAGGAACATGAACGAGCCCGTCGGCCGGTTCGGGTCGGCGACGCCTGCCCGGCTGCGGCGCACCGCATCGGACACCGCCTGTACGGCCCTCTTCTGACCGACGACGCGCCTGCCGAGCTCGTCTTCCATCCGCAGCAGCTTGGCCGTCTCGCCCTCGAGCATGCGCCCGGCCGGGATGCCGGTCCACGCCGACACCACGTCGGCGATGTCGTCGGGCCCGACCTCTTCCTTGAGCATGACGTCCTCGCGCGCCTCCGCCTGAGGCAGCGCCGCGTCGAGCTTCTTCTCGACCTCGGGGATACGGCCGTAGCGCAGCTCGGCCGCCTTCTCCAGGTTTCCGTCGCGCTCGGCGCGATCGGCCTCGCCGCGCAGCTGCTCGAGCTGTTCCCTGAGCTCGCGGACCACGTCGATGGCGTTCTTCTCGTTCTGCCATCGGGTAACCAGCACTGTCAGCTCGTCCTTGCGATCGGCCAGTTCGGCGCGCAGCTTTTCCAGCCTGTCGACGGATGCTGCATCTGTCTCTTTGGCGAGCGCCATCTCCTCGATCTCGAGGCGGCGCACCAGGCGCTCGACCTCGTCGACCTCGACGGGCCGCGAGTCGATCTCCATCCGCAGCCGCGATGCGGCCTCGTCGACGAGGTCGATGGCCTTGTCAGGCAGGAACCGTGAGGTGATGTAGCGGTCGGACAGCGTGGCCGCCGAGACGAGCGCGGAGTCGGTGATCCGCACGCCGTGGTGCACCTCGTAGCGGTCCTTGAGCCCGCGCAGGATGCCGACCGTGTCCTCCACCGAGGGCTCGCCGACGAACACCTGCTGGAAGCGGCGCTCGAGTGCGGCGTCCTTCTCGATGTATTTGCGGTACTCGTCGAGCGTGGTCGCGCCGACCAGGCGCAGCTCGCCGCGGGCGAGCATCGGCTTGATCATGTTGCCTGCGTCCATCGAGGAGTCGCCGGTCGCGCCTGCGCCGACGATGGTGTGCAACTCGTCGATGAACGTGATGATCTGGCCCGCCGAGTTCTTGATGTCGTCGAGCACGGCCTTCAGCCGCTCCTCGAACTCGCCGCGGTACTTCGACCCCGCGACCATCGAACCGAGGTCGAGCGAGACGACCGTCTTGTCGCGCAGGCTCTCGGGAACGTCGCCCGCGACGATGCGCTGAGCGAGTCCCTCCACGATCGCGGTCTTGCCGACACCGGGCTCGCCGATCAGCACCGGGTTGTTCTTCGTGCGACGCGACAGCACCTGCACGACGCGGCGAATCTCGTTGTCGCGGCCGATGACCGGGTCGAGCTTGCCCTCGCGGGCGCGCTCGGTGAGGTCGGTGGAGTACTTCTCCAGCGCCTGGTAGCTGCCCTCCGGGTCCGGGGTGGTGACGCGCGCGCTACCGCGCACCTTGACGAACGCCTCACGCAGCGCCTGCGGCGACGCGCCGTGGCCGGTGAGTAGTTTGGCGACATCCGAGTCGCCGGTGGCCAGGCCGACCATCAGGTGCTCGGTCGAGACGTACTCGTCGTCCATCTCGGTGGCCAGATTCTGTGCTGTGGTGATCGCTGCGATGGATTCACGGGACAGCTGCGGCTGCGAGTTGGCGCCGCTGGCGCTGGGCAGCCGGTCGAGAAGCCGTTGCGTCTCGGTGCGAACAGTCGCGGGTTCGACGCCGACGGCCTCCAGCAGGGGGGCGGCAATGCCATCGTTCTGGGTGAGCAGTGCCATCAACAGGTGGGCCGGCATGATCTGCGGGTTGCCTGCGGTGGTCGCCGCCTGCAGCGCCGCGGTGAGCGCAGCCTGGGTCTTGGTCGTCGGGTTGAAAGAATCCACGACTACCTCCGTTCCGTCCTCAAAGGGATGAGAAAATGCTTGTCGTTAGCCTCAACGCCGTCAAGGTTGAGTCTGTTCCGCTCAACTTTAGCTTGTCGCGCGTAATTGCGACATCGCCCCTGGCAAATGCCTGAATCTCGTGTCAATTACCGACGGTCACCGACGCCAGTGGTTAGAGTCAGCTACGTCGGCTGCGCCGGCCTCGAGATTCCGCCTCCCGTCGCTCGAAGGGTCATTGACGTGGACATCAATACCGTCACCGAGGTCGTCAGGCGACCTTCCGGACAGCCGGGCAGCGACTGGCGCGACGGCGATGCGTGGTTGGCGGGCGGGACCTGGCTGTTTTCCGATCAGCAACCGGACGTACGCCGCCTCATCGACCTGGTGCCGCTCGACTGGGACGGGCTGACGGCCACCGACGCGGGCCTCGAGATCGGCGCGATGTGCACGATTCGCAGGCTCTACGAATTTCCGGCACCGAGCGACTGGACTGCGGCGCCGTTGTTCCGAACCAGTTGCGAGGCCTTCCTCGCATCGTTCAAGGTGTGGAACGCCGCCACGGTCGGCGGCAACATCTGCATGTCGCTGCCCGCGGGACCGATGATCACCATGACCGTCGCACTCGAGGCCACCTACACGCTGCAGTCGACGGACGGGTCCGAACGCATCGTCGACGCAGCGGACTTCGTCACCGGCAATCACGAAAACTCACTGCGGCCCGGCGAGCTTCTGCGCAAGATCGACATTCCGGCCGGTGCTTTGCGAAAACGCCACGCCCACAGGCGCTTCACGTTGACGCGCCTCGGCCGGTCCACCGTCTTCCTGATCGCGACACAGGACACTGACGACCTCCTGCTGACCATCACCGCGGGCACGACGCGACCCGTCCGGCTCGCCTTCGATTCCGTACCCGATGCGGACACGCTTGCACAGCGCATCGATTCGATTCCCGAGGACGTGTGGTTCGACGACCCGAACGGCACACCGGACCACCGGCGTCATTTAGCCAGGCACTTCGCCGAAGAAATCAGGGGGGAGCTGGCATGACGTACACCGTCAACGGCAAGGCTTTCGACGAGGAGCCGGGGCCCGGCCAGTGCCTTCGCACATTCGTCCGGTCGCTGGGCTGGCATGGCGTCAAAAAGGGTTGCGACGCAGGCGATTGCGGTGCCTGCACGGTATGGGTCGACGGCGACCCGGTGCACAGCTGCATCACACCCGCCTTTCGCGCCGACGGACGCGAGGTCACCACGATCGAAGGTCTCGGCACACCCGAGAACCTGCACCCGATGCAACGGCAGTTCCGCGACGCGCCCGGCTTCCAATGCGGCTTCTGCACCGCGGGCATGATCATGACCTCGGCCACGTTCACCGACGAGCAGAAGCAGAACCTGCCTCGCGCGCTGAAGGGAAACCTGTGCCGCTGCACGGGATACCGGGCGATCGAGGATGCGATCAACGGCGTCGTCGAGATCGAGCAAGCCGCACCGGGCCAAGCGGTCGGCACAAGCGTCGGGGCTCCAGCGGCCACCGACGTGGTCACCGGCCGAGCCGAGTTCACGATGGATACCGACTTGGCGGGCATGCTTCACCTCAAGGTGCTGCACTCACCACATGCCCACGCCCGCATCGTGTCGATCGACAAGACCGCAGCACTTGCGGTGCCCGGTGTGCACCGCGTCTACACCTGGCAAGACGTTCCCACGAAGAGGTTCAACACGGCGATCCACACCGACCATCTCGTCGACCCCGACGACACCTTGATCCTCGACAACGTGGTTCGGTTCGTCGGCCAGCGCGTCGTCGCCGTTGTCGCCGACTCGGTCGGCGCCGCCGAGGAGGGATGCCGCCGGGTCGAGGTCACCTACGACGTGTTGCCCGCCGTCTTCGATCCCGAGGAGGCGATGAAGGACGGCGCGCCTCAGCTGCACGGCACCCACGACCCGTTCATCCAGGATCCCGAACACAACATCCTGCTCGAGCTGCACGGTGAGGTCGGTGATGCGGCAGCGGGTTTCGCCGAGGCCGATGTGATCCATCAGGGCACCTACTTCTCACCACGTGTTCAGCACGCCCATCTCGAGACGCACGGCTCGATCGCCTGGATGGAGGACGGCAGGCTCAACGTGCGGACCAGCTCGCAGTCCCCGTCGATCTGCAAGCTCAAGCTGTCGCACCTGTTCGACCTGCGACCCGACCAGCTTCGGGTGTTCTGCAAGCGGGTCGGCGGCGGGTTCGGCGGCAAGCAGGAGGTGATCTCCGAGGACCTCGTCTCGCTGGCGACGATCGACATCGGCCGGCCGGTGTGCTGGGAGTACACGCGCGAAGAGGAGTTCACTACCGCCTCACCGCGTCATCCCATGAAGATCACCGTCAGGCTGGGCGCCAAGGCCGACGGCACGCTGACGGCCGTGCACTTCCGCAACGTCTCAAACACCGGCGCCTACGGCAACCACGGCGGCGAGACGTTGTTCGCGGGCGGAGCCGCGGTCATGCAATACCGCTGTGCCAACAAGAAATTCGACGGCTACTCGGTCTACACCAACACGGTGCCCAGCGGCGCGCTGCGCGGATACGGCATGACCCAGCCGGCGTTCGCGGTCGAATCCGCCATGACAGAGCTGGCACTCGCGCTGGACCTCGACCCGATGGAGCTGCGCAGGCGCAACGTGATCCGTCCCGGCGATGCGCTGGTGGCCATCGGCGAGCATCCCGACGACGTCATGTTCGCCGAGGACGGGCTGACCGCATGCATCGACATGGTCGACGCGGCGTTGCAGCGCAGCGCCAACGGTCACGCGCTCGGCGAAGACTGGCTGATCGGGACGGGCACCGCGAGCTCCATCCACGAAACCGCGCCACCGACCGAGCACATCTCCGAGGCGTGGGCGTCGCTGCGGGACGACGGTATCTACGAGATCGCCGTTGGCACGGTCGAGTTCGGCGAGGGTACCTCCACTGCACATGTTCAGATCGCGGCCGGCGTGCTCGGCACGACGCCGTCACGGGTGCACCTTGTGCAGTCCGACACCGACAGGACCGGCTTCGACACCGGGGCTTTCGCCAGCGCGGGCCTGTTCGTCTCGGGCAACGCCGTGCAGAAGGCCTCGACGGCCCTGCGCGACAGCATCCTGCGCTTCGCCGCCAATCACGCGGGTGTCGAGGTGGCGTCGTGCACGCTGCTGCACGACGCCGTCCAGTGCGGCGATGTCGCGCTGCCGCTGGCCGAGTTGCTGGCGGCCGCCGGGAAACGACGGATCCGCTTCTCGGTGTCCCGCAAGGCATACGGATCTCCGCGGAGCGTGACCTCGAACGCGCACGGCTTCCGCATCGCGGTGCACCGGTTCACCGGCGAAATCCGCATCCTCTACAGTGTTCATGCCGCCGACGCGGGCGTCGTGATCAACCCGGCGCAGGTGCGGGGCCAGATCGAGGGCGGGGTGGCCCAGGCCATCGGCTTCGCGCTGACCGAGAACTTCCACGTCGACAAGAACGGGGTGATGATCAACCCCAACCTGCGCAATTACCGCATTCCCACGTTCGCCGACATTCCCCGCACCGAGGTGCTCGTGGTGGAGACGGCCGACTCGGTGGGCCCGATGGGGGCCAAGGGAATTGCCGAGTCGAACGTCAACCCGGTTGCCCCGGCGCTGGCCAACGCGCTGCAGGACGCCACGGGCGTTCGCTACCGTGAGTTGCCGCTGACCCCCGAGCGGATCTACCGCAGGCTGGTCGACAACGCTCTGGCCTTCTCTGCTCCTCACGTGCGCGAAATCCCAGCGAACTGATGGACATCAGGAATCCCACCGCGACCGCTGCCACCATCATCATCGGGCAGAGGGTGCGAGCCGGATCCGAACTGCGCTTCGAGGAGTGGCAGAAGGACACCAACCGCGAGGCGTCGAAGTATCCTGGTTTCATTGGCGCCGAGATCAATCCGCCGACCCCGGTACAGCCGGAGTGGGTGGTGGTCTACCGCTTCGACTCCGTCCCTCATGTGATGGCCTGGCTCAACAGCGCCTCGCGTCAGGAGCGCCTCACCGCAGGCCAGGAGCTCTTCGACGGCCCGGGCACCCAGCAGATTCTCGGAGGCGGTGCACGTACCGCAGACCCGCTGGTGACGGTGGCGGTCAGCCACCGCGTGACTCCGGAGGACGTCGAGGACTTCCTCGCATGGCAGGAACGACTTCGCCTGGCGGAAAGCAAGTTCCCCGGCTTCCGCGGCACGGAGTTGTTCCGGCCGGTCGCCGGGCTGCAGGAGGAGTGGACCGCCCTCTACCGCTACGACAGCGCCGCCGACCTGGACAGGTGGCTGGTCTCCGACGAGCGCAAGCAACTGTTGGCGGAGGGTGAGCGATTCGCCGACTTCAAGTCCCGCACCATCGACAACTCGTTCGGCAGTTGGTTCGCTTTCGACGACCACGGCAACGAGGCGCCTCCGCCCTCCGAGATCAAGACGTCCGTCGCGGTATGGGTGGGCCTCTATCCCACGGTCGTCCTGCTCACCCTCGCGGTGTCGCCGCTGCACATGCCTCTGTGGCTGGGTCTGTTGATCGGAAACCTGTTCTCCAGCTTCGCCATGACCTTCGTGACGATGCCGTACTACGTCAACCCGCTGCTGAAGCGCTGGCTGCGACCCCCCGCGAATGTGCCGGAGTCACACAACAACCGGCGCGGCATAGCTATTTCCATTGCGGCCCTTGCATTCTGGTCTGTGGTGTTCTATCTCGTCACCAGGGTGTTCTGGCACCTGCCATAGCGCTGCTACTGGCCACCCAACGGCGCAGGCCCCACCACGCCGGGCAGCGCCGGCAACGTGGCAACCACCTTCGGCGCCACCGTCGTCGCAGCGGGATCCGGTCGGGCGAGCGCCAGCTTCTGCATCTGCGCGCCGCCCGGCAGCTTGCCGCTGACCAACAGATCGGCGCCTGCGGTGGTACTCGTGGTCCCGACGGTCACACCCGAGCCTCCGGCGAAAGGCTCGAACGACGCGATCTGGCGGTATGTGATGTCGGCGTCGTGATGGTTGGGACTCTCGGTGTAGATCGCCGGGAAGCCGTCGAGCCGTGAGCCGTTCGACCACACCCGCACCGTCCCGCGGTCGCCGAGCTGGCCGGTCACAATGCTCTTGGCACCGCCTTCGGCACCGGCAACCCAACCGGTCGACAGGGATACCCCGCCGGAGTAGCCCTCGTCGTAGGCCAGGAAGTTGGCGGTCATCCTCGGTTCATTCGCCTTGCTCCCATGCGCGGTCGCCGTCCCGCCGGCCTGGGCCCGTGCTGTCGGTGTGAACAGGTCGAACCGGAACGTCTTGACCTGTGGCGCATCTCCGGGTCCCGGCGCGGTGACGATGCTCTCGCGGCCGGAACCGAGCTCCACCATCCCGGTGGCCAGCGAAACGCCGGATTTCGAGCCGGCGTACGGCGTGAAGGTGGAGAACACGTCGGGAGCCGTGGCCTTGTCGGCGGGCAGCGCCGACGCGAACACCTTCACCTGTGACTCGATACCCGGTCCGGAACCCACGATGATGTTGTCCGCCAAGGCGTTCCCATCGATGTCCGCGCCCGCGACATTCACCCCGCCGGTGAATCCCGCGTCGAACGGCGAGAAACGGGTCAGCTCGGTGGTGAACCGTCCCTCGGCCGTGTCGTTGCCGTCGTACACGACCACCTGAGAGTCGGCACCCGGCCCGGTGCCCACGATCAAGTCGAGGATCATGTCGCCGTTGACGTCGGCCATCGCCACACTCGGTGTGCCCTCGAACGACGGGAACGGAGTGACGTAGGCGACGGGCCTGTCGCCGTTTCCGTCGCGCACCGCAACGGTCGCAGGCTTGCCGTTACCGCCCGGCATCGCAACTGCGTACGTCGACACCTCGGGGATCACGTTGATGGTCATCATCAACCCGTTGTCCTCGTGGTTCAGCCGGTGACAGTGAACCACATAGGTCCCCTTGTACTCGATGAAGTCCGAGCGCAGCGTCAGCGATGAGACCGCGGTCGCGACGTCGTTGGAATCGATCTCCGGCGGCGGAACGTTCGCGTTGTCGATACCGAAGGGTTGCACGCCGGTGGTGGTGCCGAGAAGCGGGCTCACCACTTGCTGCACCTGAAAGTCGTTGACGTGGATGTGGATCGGGTGGCTGTCGTTGTTGTAGTTGGTGAACTTCCACTCCTCGACGGAGTTGAGCCGCGGCTGGATCAACGGGACGTTCGGGAAGATGTTGTTCTGGAACTGATAGGTGAAGGCCTTTGGATCGTTGTTGTTCGCGAGCTTGTCGTTGAATCCGCCGCCGATGTCGAATCCGCGCGTCACATCGGGATTCATCACCGAGGTGTCGACGAACGAGGTGTAGGTCGCAAGGTTCTGGCCCGGCTCGAATGCGGTCGTCTGCCCCTGCCCCTCGTCGGGCGTGACTTTGAGCAGGGTCTGCGTCGGGAATGTGAAGAACCCGTCGCGCGCTGCGATGTACTTGGGATCGATGGTGACTCGGCCCAGTACGGCAGGCGAGTTCTCGGTGCCGCTGTTGGTGTACAGCACGCCGGGCTCGTCGATTCCCTTGACGTTCTGACCCGGCGGCATGTCCACGACCAGGTCACCCGTCTTCGGCATGGTCACGGCGATGGCGTAGCGCGACCCCGGCGGGACCTCGAGATAGGTGCCTTCACCGTCGACGGGCCGCTGAACCTGGGTGTAGGGGTTGCCGTCCTGCCCGACGACGGCGAACTTCGGATGGTTGCCCGTCGCCGTTTCGGTGAATCGCAACGGGACGAAGGCGATGTCGCTCATGTTGGCGAACACCCAGATCTCTGTCTGTCCCGGTTTGAGCTTGAGCTCCGGTTGGAACTGGCCATTGATCGTGAACTGGACATCGCGTTCGTTCTCCGGCAGCGACGGGTTCGCAGGAACCGTCTTGGCCGGACTCGTGAACGTCTGCAGGTTCTGCGGGATGAACTGGTTCTGTCCGCGGTGGTTGGAGACCGACAGCGGTCCCGCATACCAGTTGGTGATGAACTCGGCGCCCTTGGAGGTGTCCTTGAAGTTCACCGGCGCCAGGCTCGGCCGGTAGGTGCCGTCGGCGAGCTGGTTGCCCTCCGGCGGCTTGAGAGTGTTGACCCATTGTTCCCAGTACGGGTTGTTCAGCTGATGGCCACCGTTGCGCCGGTCGAACACGAAGTTGTACTGCAGGGCCATGTTCCGGATGGGAATGTTGTTCTTCGTCACCACAGGCAGATTGCCGTCGGATCGTCCGATCTCCAGCATCCCGGCCAGGCCCATGTACGTCTGCTGGGCGGTGACGGTGTGTCGATGGCTGTGATACCAGTACATCCCGCTCGGCATGTTCTTGGGCACCGCGTAGTCGTAGGTGTTACCCATGCCCGCCGGGATGGACAACAGCACGTTGTCGGCATTGCCGGACGGACTCACATGCAGACCATGGGTGTGCAGGTTCAGCGGCGCGGACCGCAGCACCGGCGGATAAAGCGGGATGTCGCCACCCGCGGGCACGTAGGACGGATCGTTGAAGTCGTCGATCGTCAGACCCGCAAGATCGTTGTCGAAGTGGACGATCAGGCGTTCACCCGGATTCACTTGCAGGGTCGGCGCGGGATAGTTGTTGTCGGCTTTGGTCGAACCGTTCGAGCTCCGGCCCTTGATCAGCTCGTAGCCGAACACCGTGAAGTTCTTGACCGGGTCCTTCACCGTGTCGAGGTTGACGGTGCCCTGATGCGCCGAGAGCCGCACCTCGAGGACGCCGTCCGCGCTGGACAGCTTCACGGGCTCCCGGTACGGGGCCGGCTTCCCGTCAGCACCGGCGTTGACGCCGGCCTGCGGCGCGGGCGCGCTCTCCTGCTTGCTGCAGGCCGTCGTCATCGCGGTCATCGAGATGACGACGGTCAGCGCGACGACGAGAACCGGCTTGGCGCGAAGACGGCGCATAGCGCCCCCCATTCAGGAAAGTGGTTAAGGATGCAGCAAAATCATTACATAGCCACACTTACGTCCGCGGCAAATCAGCCGCAACACATTATCCGAGGGTCGTCTCCTGAGCGGACAGCGCGATCCAGGTGCCGCTCTGCAGCTCGAATACGTCGGTGAATCGCTCGCGCGCCAGCACCTTGCCGTTGTCGGTGAGTGTGTTCACGCCGTGAATGACCGCGGTGTCGCCCGCGATGTCGACGAGCTGCTCCGACGGGTTCATCGTGAAGGACACTTTCTCGACACCAGTGGTTTCCTGTGCCCGGTCGAGCAGCTTTCCGTCGGCGTTGATGTGCTTGAAGCTCGGCGCCAGAATCGATTCCACCGTCGCCCGGTCACCCTCCGTGATCGCCGTCAACCACCGCCTCTCCTGCGTGAGCACGTCTGCGCAGGGACCGGAATCCATCGTCAGCGGCATGTTGGAGGCGGCGTCGGAGCAGCTGTCTGCTCGAGCGGTAGCCTGCGGGTGCACGGTTGCGACGGCGGCAGGAGCGGCCACGAGCGTGACCACCGCCGCGCACCCGGCAAAAGTGAATCGCGTCATGGAACGCGAGTATGTCAGCCGTGGAGGACGTCCGGCGGCAAATCGGTAGCGGAATCGCCCTCGGCGTCGAAACCGGGCAGCGGCAAATCGTAAACCGACATTTCGCCTCCACGTCGGCTGCCCGGCTTGCTACCTTCTCACCGTGCTGACCGAGCTCATCCCGCTGGCTCTGGTCGTCGCGCTGTCGCCGTTGTCGATCATTCCGGCGGTTCTGGTGCTGCACACTCCACGGCCGAGGCCGACGGGTTTGGCGTTTCTCGCGGGCTGGCTGCTCGGGCTGACGGCGTTGACGGCCATCTTCCTCGAGCTGTCCAGCCTTGCCGGCGGCATGCGTGACAAGCCGCCGACCTGGGCTTCTTGGGTGCGCATCATCGTCGGTGCGGCGCTGATCGTCTTCGGTCTCTACCGCTGGTTCACCCGCAAGCGCTCGGCGCACACCCCTGGCTGGATGAACAGCATGAGCAAGTTCACTCCGCCACGCGCGACCCTCGCCGCCGCGGCGTTGACGGTGGTCAACGTGAAGGTGCTGTTCATGTGTGCCGCAGCGGGTCTGGCGATCGGTTCCGCAGGACTGCGAGCACCAGGCGCGTGGGTCGCCGTGGCGTGGTTCGTCCTGGTCGCCGGGTCGACTGTCGCGATTCCCGTCCTCGCCTACGCGGTGGCGGGCGACCGGCTCGACCAACCCCTCGCTCGGCTCAAGGACTGGATGGAACGGCAGCACGCCACACTGGTCGCTGTCATCCTCGTCGTCATCGGTCTTCTGGTGCTGTACAAGGGTATCCACGGGCTATAGCCCGGGCAGCTGCGGCCTGGTGCTCGGCGCCGCGCATCCGCTCGACTCACCTAGACTCGAGCGGCGTGGGACTCGATGACCGTGACGGGCTGCGGATGCTGCGCGACGCGGTCGACCCACGCCTCGGGGGCGAAGAACTGATCCGCCAGTTCTACACGAAATGGTTCGCCATCGACATGGCGGTGCGTGACCTGTTCCCGCCCGATCTGGTCCCCCAGTTCAAGGTGTTCAGCCAGGCACTGACATGGCTGTTCGGCGAGCTCATCGAGCAGCGGGCCCAGGAGCCCGTCGCCTTCCTGGCTCAGCTGGGCCGCGATCATCGCAAGTACGGCGTGCTTGCGAGCCAGTACTTCAGCATGCACGAGGCGCTCTACACGACGTTGCGCAGTCGTCTGAGCGAGAACTGGGACGACAAGCTCGACGACACCGCCCGCGCGTCGCTCGAACTGTTCACCGGGGTGATGCGTGGCGCCGCCGACGCCGAGCAGGGACCGCCGTTCTGCGACGGCACCGTCGTCGAGCTGAAAAGGGTGTCCCGCGACATCTCGGTGGTACGCCTTCAGCTCGACCGGCCGCTGGCCTACCACCCGGGCCAGTACGTGACTGTGCAGGTCCCGCAGTGGCCTCGCCGCTGGCGCTATCTCAGCCCGGCCATGCCCACGGACCCCAGCGGCGCCGTCGAGTTCCACATCCGCTCGGTGACAGGCGGAATGATCAGTCCCACGGTCGTCGTCGAAACCGAGCCCGGTGATCGGTGGCGGCTGTCGAATCCGCACGGCGGCATGCAGATCGACAGGAATGGCGGCGATGTGCTCATGGTCGCGGGCAGTACCGGCCTTGCGCCGCTGCGGGCGCTCATCATGGACCTCACCCGGTGGGGCGTGAACCCGAGGGTGCACCTGTTCTTCGGCGCGCGCTATCCCTGTGAGCTGTACGACCTGCGGACGCTGTGGCAGATCGCCGCGAACAATCCCTGGCTCTCGGTGTCCCCGGTCTCGGAGTTCTCGCAGGACCCGCCGTGGGCCGCCGACTTCCCCGACGTGCAGCCGCCGCGCGGCCTCCATGTGCGCCAGACCGGCAAGCTGCCGGAGGTGGTGACCAGGTACGGCAACTGGGGCGACCGGCAGATCCTGATCTGCGGTGGGCCAGGCATGGTGACCGCCACGAAAGAAGCGCTGATCGCCAAAGGTGCTTCGGCCGAACGCATTCAGCATGATCCGCTGGCCGGCTGAAGTGGCTGGTGGCAGGATCGCGACCATGGGTGAGTTCGAGTCCGTAACGCTTCGCGACCCGTCGTCGTCGCTGGCGGCGACCTACGTACCGGTGGCGGGAATGATCTGCACCTCGCTCGCCGACGACGGAGTCGAGTTCCTGGGCCAGCGCCGCGGGCTGGACGCCTACGTGACGAACGGCAAGACCATGGGTATCCCGATCCTGTATCCGTGGGCGAATCGCCTGAGCGCCAGCAAGTATGGCATCAACGGCGCCGTTGTCTCGCTGACCATCGGCACCGGCGGCGTTCGCGCCGACGAACACGGTGTTCCCATCCACGGTGTACTGGCGGCCTATCCCGGCTGGCTGGTCACCGCCAAGTCGGAGAACGCCTTGACGGCCGTCCTCGACTACGGAGGCAGGCCGCGCCTGCTGGCGTCGTTCCCGTTTCCGCACGTGCTGACTCAGCAGATCACGCTGGCCGACCGCACGCTCACCATCGAGACGACCGTGATGCCGACGACGGCGGCGTCCGTGCCGCTGTGTTTCGGCTATCACCCGTACTTTCAGATTCCGGATGTGCCGCGCGCCCAGTGGACTCTCACCACGCCGAACATGCGGCGCCTGCCCGTTGACAACTGGGGCATCCCGACCGGCGATACCGAGGACTGGAACGGGGCCACCGAGCCGCTGAAGAACATCGCCTACGACGACGGCTTCGACAAGGTGCCCGACGGCGCCGTCTTCGCCGTGCAAGGCGGCGACCACAGGATCGAGGTGAAGTTCGAAAAGGGTTACCCGGCAGCGCAGTTGTTCGCGCCGCCGGGCGAAGGACTCATCGCCATCGAACCGATGGCGGCCCCGACGGACGCTCTCAGTCGCGGGAACTACCGCTACGCGGCCGCAGGCAAGCCGGAGACGGCCCGCTTCTCGATCAGGGTGACCTAGCGCTTCTCACTCGGCTCGATGTCGCCGCCGAGCGGCTCCGGGCTGCCAGACCACCAGCGCCGTGCTCTTCGGCACGACGGCGACGTCGCGACTCCGCTTGGCGCGCAACTGGTCCAGCTCCCCAGCCATCTCCGACAGGCGCGACTGCAGCGCCTGGACCTGATTGGTGAGCTCGATGATCCGCTTGATACCTGCCAGATTGACGCCCTCGTCCTGGGACAGCCGCTGCACCTCGCGAAGCAGGTCGACGTCACGCTGCGAATAGCGACGCCCGCCGCCCGAGCTGCGTTGCGGGCTCACCAGCCCGAGCCGGTCATACGTGCGCAGGGTCTGCGCGTGCATACCCGCGAGTTCGGCGGCCACTGAGATCAGAAACGTTCTGGCCGACTCCCTGTCGTCGGAACGCTTCGGGGCCATCACGCACCAGCCCATCCGGCCCGCGGATCGAATCCGCTGGCCCGCTCGGCCTTTGCGTAGTTCTCTAGCGCTTCGGACGCCTCGCCTTCGAGGTTGGGCGGCACCGCGACCTTCACGGTGACCAACAGGTCGCCGTGTCCGCCGGACCGCTTGGGCACGCCTCGACCGCGCACCCGCAGGATGCGGCCGTCCGAGGTACCCTTGGGCACCCGCACACCGACCTTGCCTTCCAGCGTCGGCACCGAAAGCGTTGTACCAAGGGCGAGTTCGGTGAAGCTGACCGGAACCGTGACGGTGAGATCGTTGCCGTCACGACCGAACACCTTGTCCGGCTTCACATGTACGGTCACGTACAGATCGCCGGATGGGGCACCGCGTAGCCCCGCCTCGCCCTGTCCGGCGAGCCGGATTCGCTGTCCGTCCTCGACACCCGGTGGGATCCGCACGTTGATGGTGCGGGTGCGGGTCGTCACGCCGGTGCCTTTGCACTCGTCGCAGGGGTGCTCGATGATCGAGCCACTGCCCCGGCACTCGGTGCACGGCTCGGAGAAGCCGAAAGCGCCCTGGTTCCGATTGATGACGCCCGCGCCGTTGCAGTTCGGGCACACCTTCGGGCTGGTGCCCGGACGCGCCCCGCTGCCATGGCAATTCGTGCATGGCGCCGGGCTGGTCAGCCGCAGCGGCATGGCCACCCCCCTGGTGGCCTCCATGAAGGACAGCTCGGTCTCGGTCTCCAGGTCGTTGCCGCGCCGCGGCCTGCTGGGTCGCGGCTGCTGGGCGCCGCGCCCGAACAGTCCGCCGAACAGGTCGCCGATGTTCGCGCCGCCGGTCTGGCCCGCCGCGTCGAACAGGTCGTTCAAATTGAAATCGGCACCGTCGCCGCCGAATCCGCCGAAGTTGCCGCTGCCGCTGCCGCTGTACCGTCCGCGGCCGAAACCACCGCCGGCGAACAGCCGTCGGGTTTCGTCGTACTCCTTGCGCTTGGCCTCGTCGGACAACACGCTGTACGCCTCGGAGACAGCCTTGAATCGATCGGCGCCATCCGGGTTCTTGTCCGGATGCAACTCGGAAGCGAGCTTTCGGTAGGCCCCTTTGATGTCTTTGGCGCTGGCGTCAGAGGAGACGCCGAGTTCGGAGTAGAAATCCTTTTCGACCCATTCACGCTGGGCCATTTCGCGTCACCTCCTTACCTGTCTAGTTTTCCTGCTCGACTGATTCTGCGTCCTGGCCGGGCGCAGCGTCGGGGTTGTCAGCCGTTTCACCTGTGTCGGGCACGGTGTCCACCACGCCTACCATGGCGTGGCGCACCACCTGTTCGCCGACCTTGTAGCCGCGCCGCATCACGGTGCCGACGATGGGATGAGTGCCTTCGCCCTCGTGCTGAACGGCCTCGTGCAGCGCGGGATCGAACTCGTCGCCCTCGGCGCCGAAGCCCGAAAGCCCCAGTCCCTCGAGGGCGGCCGCCAGCTTGTCGGCCACCGACTTCAGCGGACCGGATTCCAGGTCACCGTGACTGCGGGCGCGATCGAGATCGTCCAGCACACCCAGCAACTGGGCAATGACCCCGGTCTTGGCGCGCTCAGCAGTGAGCTGCTGGTCGCGCAGGGCCCGCTTGCGGTAGTTGGCGAAGTCGGCCTGCACCCGTTGCAGGTCTGCGGTCAGTTCGGCGACCTTGTCGGCGCTGCCCTCCGGCGCCGGCGCCGGCGCCGGCCCACTGGGGGCCGGGCCGGTCGCCTGCTGGGGATTCTCCGCTCCTTGCGTGCGCGGGCGAATCTCACCGGTCTCGGGATCGACACGCCGTTTGTCGGTGACGGTCACCGGCTCGTGCGGATCGTTGGAACTCACTTGTTCTCCTGGTCATCCTCGACAACCTCGGCGTCGACGACGTCATCATCAGATGCGCCCGACGAACCACCGGGCGCGTCCGCGCCTGCGGGCTGCTCGGCCTGCGTGGCCTCATAGATCGCCTGGCCCAGAGCCTGGGACTCCTGCCCCAGCTTCTCCATCGCGGACTTGATCGCGGAGATGTCGGTTCCATTCAGCGCCGTCTTCGCATCCGCGATCGCAGCATCGACCTTGGTCAAGGTGTCCTCGGGAACCTTCGAGCCGCCAGCCCCTTCACCCGAGCCTTCACGCTGCTCGGTGACGAATTTCTCCGTCTGGTAGACCAGCGACTCGGCCTGGTTGCGGACGTCGGCCTCTTCGCGACGCTGACGGTCCTCGTCGGCGTGCGCCTCGGCATCCTTGATCATCCGGTCGATCTCCTCCTTGGACAGGCCGGAGCCTTCCTGGATCTTGATCGTGTTTTCCTTGCCGGTGCCCTTGTCCTTGGCGGTGACGTGCACGATGCCGTTGGCGTCGATGTCGAAGGTGACCTCGATCTGCGGCACGCCGCGCGGCGCCGGCGGGATGCCGGTCAGCTCGAAGCTGCCGAGCAGCTTGTTGTGCGAAGCGATCTCGCGCTCACCCTGATAGACCTGGATCTGCACCGACGGCTGGTTGTCGTCAGCCGTGGTGAACGTCTCCGAGCGCTTGGTCGGGATCGTGGTGTTGCGTTCGATGAGCTTGGTCATCACGCCACCCTTCGTCTCGATGCCGAGACTCAGCGGTGTGACGTCAAGCAGCAGAACGTCTTTCACCTCGCCCTTGAGCACGCCGGCCTGCAGCGCAGCGCCGACGGCCACGACCTCGTCCGGGTTGACGCCCTTGTTGGGCTCCTTGCCACCGGTCATCTCCTTGACCAGTTCGGAGACCGCAGGCATACGGGTGGAGCCACCGACGAGCACCACGTGGTCGATCTCGGAGACCGAGATGCCGGCGTCCTTGATGACGGACTGGAACGGCTGCCGGGTGCGATCCAGCAGATCCTGCGTGATGCGCTGGAACTCGGCACGGGTCAGCTGCTCGTCGAGGAAGAGCGGGTTCTTGTCCGCGTCGACCGTGATGTAGGGCAGGTTGATCGAGGTGCTCTGCGAGCTGGACAGCTCGATCTTCGCCTTCTCGGCGGCCTCACGAAGCCGCTGCATGGCCATCTTGTCCTTGGTCAGGTCGATGCCACTGGTGCCCTTGAACTTGTCGACGAGCCACTCGACGATCCGGTCGTCCCAGTCGTCGCCACCGAGGTGGTTGTCACCGGAGGTGGCACGGACTTCCACGACGCCTTCGCCGATTTCCAGCAGCGAGACGTCGAAGGTGCCGCCGCCGAGGTCGAAGACCAGGATGGTCTGTTCCTTCTGGCCCTTGTCCAGACCGTAGGCCAGTGCGGCCGCGGTCGGTTCGTTGACGATGCGCAGCACGTTGAGCCCGGCGATCTGGCCGGCCTCCTTGGTCGCCTGGCGCTGGGCGTCGTTGAAGTAGGCGGGGACGGTGATGACCGCATCGGTGATGTCCTCGCCGAGATAGCCTTCAGCGTCCCTCTTCAGCTTCTGAAGAATTCGCGCGCTGATTTCCTGCGGCGTGTACTTCTTGTCGTCGATCTCCACATTCCAGTCGGTGCCGATCTCACGCTTGACCGAACGGATGGTCCGGTCGACGTTGGTCACCGCCTGGTTCTTGGCGGGCTGACCGACCAGCACCTCGCCGTTGCGCGCGAAGGCCACGACCGACGGGGTGGTGCGGGAGCCCTCGGAGTTGGCGACGACGACAGGGTCGCCACCCTCCAGTACCGCGACGACGGAGTTGGTGGTCCCGAGGTCGATTCCGACCGCACGAGCCATGGTTTTCCTCCTGAATTGCTTTGTTAGGGTCTGAGTGGACCGCGCTCAAGCCTGCTACTGACGACGCTTCCGTGTCAAGCCGGACTTGAGCCTGGACCACTCAACTGTCAAAGTGGCCAACGGGAGGCCGGCGCCGTTTGTTCCCGATCTCCCGTAGTTTGCCGGTGGCAGGTGGACGATCTACCTATGGACACCACGATCGATGAAATCGGGGCGGGCATCTTCAGGCTGTCAACCTGGATACCGGACATCACCGAGCACGGCTTCACCATGAACCAGTTCCTGCTCAACGGGGACCAGCCGTTCCTGTTCCACTGCGGCCAGCGGCAGCTGTTTCCGCTGGTATCTGCGGCCGTCGCCAAGGTCATTCCGCTGGAGAAGCTGCGCTGGATCTCCTTCGGCCATGTCGAGGCCGACGAGTGCGGATCGGTGAACATGTGGCTGGACGCCGCACCAAGCGCCGAGGTCATCCACGGCCCGTTGGCCTGCATGGTGTCGCTCATCGACCTGTGCGACCGGCAGCCGGTGATGGCAACCGACGAGCCGCTCGACACCGGCGGGCACCGATTGCGCTTCATCCCCACCCCCCACGTTCCGCACAACTGGGAGGCCGGCCTCTGGTTCGACGCGACCACCGCAACGCTGCTCTCCGGTGACTTGCTCACCCATACCGGCAAGTGCCCTGCCCTGACCGAGTCCGATTGCGTGGCACCGGCAATGGAGGCCGAGGAGGTTTTCCACGCGACCGGGTTGACGACGAACCTCGGCCCGACCCTCGAGCAGCTCGCGCAGCTGAACCCCACCACGCTGGCGGTCATGCACGGGTCGTCGTTCGCCGGCGATGGGGCCGCACAGCTGCGCGGGCTGGCGGACGGTTACGCCGCGATGGTTCGATGACAGCCGTTGCGGCAACGAGCGGGGTCCGGCTGGCTGTCGTCGGCACATTGCTGGTGTTGAGTGGGTTTGCGGCGGGCTGCCAGTCCGACACCGAGGGCACGCCCGTCACGAGTTCCAAATCGCCCACCGAGCCCAGCTTCCCGACAACCAGGCCGACCGCCAAGCCACCCACGACGGCCGCACCATCTATGCCTCGCACGCCGATAACTCCACCGGCCGCAGAGGTGCTGCCCCCGGACGACTCCGGCTACGTGTTCATCGAAACCAAATCCGGCCAGACCCGCTGCCAGCTCGACGAAAAGTCGGTCGGCTGCGAGGCCGCGTTCACCAATGCCCCGCTGCAGAACGGTGTGCGGGCCAACGGCGTGAACCTGTCCGCGGGCGGTGACATGCAGTGGATCGTCGGCAACCTCGGCGACATCCCGGCCGTCACCATCGATTACCGCACCTACAGCGCCGTCGGCTGGACGATCGTGGCCACCAGCGACGGCACCCGGTTCACCAACCAGGCCACCAAACATGGCATGTTCGTCAGCGTCGAGAAGGTTGAAGTCTTCTAGACACAGCTGCGCCTACGCTGAGTGTCGTGGACTTCCGCGCATTCGTCGAACCCCAACAGGGCGCCACCTACGCCGACCAACTCGCCGTCGCCAAAGCCGCAGAGGCGCTCGGCTACTCGGCGTTCTTCCGATCCGACCACTACCTGGCCATGAGCGGCGACGGGTTGCCCGGGCCCACCGACTCGTGGGTCACGCTGGGAGCCCTCGCCCGCGAGACGACCTCGATCAGGCTCGGCACCATGGTCACCTCGGCGACCTTCCGCTATCCCGGCCCGCTGGCCATCTCGGTCGCCCAGGTCGACGAGATGAGCGGCGGCCGCGTCGAATTGGGCCTCGGCGCCGGCTGGTTCGAGGCTGAACACAAGGCCTACGCGATCCCGTTCCCGCCGCTCGGCGAGCGCTTCGAGCGGCTGCGCGAACAACTGGACATCATCACCGGGCTGTGGACCACACCGGACGGCGAGACGTTCGACTACACCGGCAAGCACCACTCGGTCACCGATTCGCCTGCGCTGCCCAAGCCCGTCCAGCGGCCCCACCCGCCCATCATCATCGGCGGTGCGGGCGCCAAGCGGACGCCCGCCCTTGCGGCGGCGTTCGCCGCCGAGTTCAACGCCGCATTCATGCCGCTGGAAACGGTCAGGACCACCTACGACCGGGTGCGCGCGGCACTCGCCGAGGCCGGGCGGTCGCCGGACTCGCTGACGTACTCGGCGGCGTTCGTGGTGTGTGCAGGCCGCGACGACGCCCAGGTGGCCACGCGCGCGGCGACGATCGGCCGCGACGTGGACGAGCTTCGCGACAACTCTCCGCTGGTGGGCACGCCGAACGAGATCGTCGACAAGCTCGGACCCTTCGCCGAAGCCGGCGTGCAGCGGGTCTACCTGCAGCTTCTGGACATGTCCGACCTCGATCACCTCGACCTGTTCGCCTCCGAGGTGCTATCCCAGCTCGGCTGAGGTAGGCGTTACCGCAGGTCGGGGGATTAACATCGGTGGCCGTGGCGAGTCCCGACCTCGATGACGAATTCGACAAGGACGAATTCGTCGATGAGTTCGGCGGCGACGAGCCGGCCGAGCCGTGGCACAACTCGACGCGGGCGGTGGTCGGCGCCAGCGCCGCGGGCGTCGCCGCCATCGGCATTCTCGTCGCCGCGGTCATGTACGTCACCGGGCAGGACGGGCCCGGTGCGCCTGCCGACTTCGTCGATCCGTCGTTTACGGCGACCGCCTCCGACACGCCTGCGACCACGACGACCGTCACCATCACCAGCACCGCGCCGGTGTCCACCACCGAGATCAACCCCCCGCTCACGCCGACGACCTCGGGTTTGCCGAACACCAGCGGTAGCAGCAGCAGCCCGAGCAGCAGCACCGAGTCCACGCCGCGCCCGCGCCAGCGGGAGAACGACGGGAATCCCGGCGGCCCCACGTCGCGGCGGCCGCGCTTCAACGTGACACGCACATTGCAGCCCCAGCAGGCGGGCTGATCCCGGCCAGCGCCTAATATCGGGCCCGTGGCGCGATACGGACCTCCCGACGACCCCAACTACTACTCGGACGGCGAGCCGACCGCGTACGCGGCCAACTACGGCGGCGGCGATTACGGCGGCTACGAGCAACCGGGCCAGCCGGGCCAGCCGCCCGAACCGCCGGTGCCCTGGTATCGCAGACCCGCGGCGCTCGTCGGTTTCGGCGCGCTGGTCGCGATTCTCATCGCCCTCATCGTGTGGTTGCTGGTGAGCCTGATGTCGAATTCGTCGGACAGCACCGATACCACGACCTCCACCACGACGACGTCGGCGCCATCGGGATCGGCCCCCGCGGTCGCACCGACACAGACCGCCACAGAGACGACCTCACCGCCGTCGACCGAGACGACGGCACCGACCCAGACGACGACATCGACTGAGCCGAGCGTCAGCACGTCGATCAGTACGTCGGTCAGCACGAGCACCAGCACCGTCACGGTGTCGCCGCCGTCGAGCAACCCGCAGGTTCCTCAGGTGCCCCAGATCCCGCAGATCCCGATCCCCGGGGGATAGCCGAGGGCTCAGCGGCTCAGGAAGTCTCGGCCGCTCAGCGGCCGCGGGCGGCGAATTCGGCGACCATGGCCTCGGCGCTGCGCACCGCCGCGCGGCATGCGCGGGTGGTGAACGGGTCGTTGAGCGGATGGTCCGCCCGGCGCCGCCACCGCTGGGCGGCGGCGAACGCGGCCCGCGGCCCGTCGTACGGATCACCGGGTTGCAGGCCGAGCCTGCTGGCCACGTCGGTGCCGGAGCCACCGATGATGCGGCGCAGCGATACCATCTCGTCGTCGTTCAATGTCGTTGAGCGCGAGCGCAATTGACTCAAGAGCCGCAGCTCCTCGAAGGCGTGGGTGTCGGCGAGCAACGGGTCGATGTCGGCGATGATGTAGCGGCTGGCGTAGATCGGGTTGTTCTGAACGAACTGGCGCAGCGACAGCAGCGCCGTATGGGCCTTCAGCAGGTCCGAGCGCTGGGCGAACTGCTGGTCGATGACGTCGCGCAGCGCGACGAGGCCGCTTCGCTCGAGCAGCTCGTCGGCAAGACCGACCGAGTCGGTCACCCCTGCCCGCAAGACGGCCGTGGAGATCCGAAGGCCGAACATGCCGAACCGGTCGAGCAGCGCCGCGCGGGTCGCCGCGTCGACCGGCAGCCGGCTGTCCTCCCGCACGAACCGGTCCGCCGACAGCATCGCCTTGGCCAGTTCGGCGGCGTCCACCCCGGCGAGCTTCTCCAGCGCCACGTACTCGCTCTGCCGCAGGGTGCGCGCGGTCAGCGCCAGCAGCCCCGACACCGGGACCACGGCCTGGCAGATGCCGGTCTTGTCCATCTCCGAGGTGAATCGCTTCGCCACCTCCCCCGCCGACAGCATCGCGTCGATCCGTCCCGCACCGATCTCGTCGGCACGGGATGCCACCCCGATGACCCCCAGCGCCCCGGACGACCCCCCGACCAGCTCGCCGATCTGCTTGAGCAGCGCGATATCGGCGGCATTGAGGGTGCGCAGGAGGAAGACGACCGCGTCGACCCGCGGCACGCCGTCGTCGGGAACCAGCAGCTGCAGGGTCCGCTGCGAGACGTCGCGCGACAACGAGGAGGTGCCGGGGGTGTCGATGATCGTGGTGTCGATCAGCTCTGCCGCGGGCCATTCGACATCGAGGTCGACGACGTCCTGCGGGTCCAGGCGGGCAAAGTCGAAGGTGAGACCGCCGTTGCGGGCGATCGGCACGTTGGACCGTCTGCCGCCGCGGTGGTTCGCGGTCACCTTCGGGGTCGGGCCGTTGCGAAACCAGGTCACGATGCGGGTGGCCTCGGTGGCGTCGGTGGGCGCAATGTCCTCGCCGACAAGCGCATTCACCAAAGTGGACTTGCCCGCCTTAAGCGTCCCGGCCAGCGCTATCCGGATGGGCTGGTTGAGTCGGCGGCCGATGCGGTCCAGCTCGTTGTGCACGTCGGGGCGCTGAAGGTACGCCGGATCGGCCCTGTAGGCCGAAATGGTGCCGCCCAGGATCGCGCGCACCTGATCGCTCGTGCTCATCCGGTGAACCAGCTTATGCACCGGCCCTGAGCAAAGCTGATGGGGTACTCGGGCTAACCGCCGGCCACGGATTGCGGAGCGGCCACCGCGAGCTTGGTCGCGTGGTCGGTCACCTGGCCGAGGATGTTGAGCTGCCGTTCCAGTTCGGCGACCCGGCTGTCGCGCTCGTTCTCCTCCAGCTTTGCGGCCGTCAGCGTCGCCTGCAGCGACTCGTTGAGGGAGCGGGTGGCCTGGTTGGCAATGCCGCGGTAGTGATCGCGGATCTGGCGCTGGATCCCCTTGAGCCGGTCGCGTGACTCCTTGCCGACAACGAACGCGACGTCGTCGACGAACCGGCGCATGTTCATCTTCGCCTCGTTGCGGACGCGCAGCATCCGGTTCTCCATGTCCTCCTTGTACGCCTTGCGGCCCAGCACGAGGCCGGCGCCCAGCGACAGCGGGTTGAACATGCCCAATCCAGCGAACGAGGTCAGCATGCCGAACATCAGCACGCCGCCGTAGGACCCGCGCATACCGGTGACTATCTTGTGTCCGGCCTTGATCGGCTTGGCCTCCAGCCGCGCCAGCGACTTGAGCTCGCCGAAGCCTGCGCCCATCTCCCTGGCGTCGATCTGCGGCATCTTCACCGCATCCAGACCGGCCTCGACGAATGTCCGGCCCACTTCCTCGGCGAGCGCCTCGGCACGCTGGTAGGCCCACACGAAGTTGTCGCCGACCGCGGTGGCGACGGCGTCCTCCAGTTCCGTGCCGATCTCGGCCCAGTGATTGGTCGGGTCGACGTCGTCGATGACCTTTTCGGTGTGCTGGGTGATCGCGCGGAAGCGCGCGCGAAGATCGTGATCGACATCCGACGTCAGATCCGCGATGCCGTCGTTGAGGACCTGTTGCCACAGTGCGGTCTGCTGCAGGGCCTCCTGGGCGTCCTCCTTGCGCCGCTCCAGCTCGTCCTTCAGCCGGTCGCGGGTACCGGGGTCGGTGAGCGCCGAGCGCTCGGAGTCCGCTTTCAACGTCAAATGCTCAGCCGCCGAACGAATCTCGGCGAGAACGTGGTCGCGAATGCGGTCGTTCTGCCTGGACAGCACACGCTCGCTGAGAAACTTGATGATGGCCGGGAAGTTGGATTCCTCATTGAGTTCTTTGTCGTTGTGCGTGAGGGCGTGGCTGCGCAACAGAGACGAAGCGGGAATCACCGGTATGGACAGACCAGCGCGCTGCAGGTGAGCCTGGTTGGCCGCCACGATCTGCCGCCAGTGCGGATAGAGGTCGGTCTTCGTCGCGACAATGGTTGCCACCGGGCAGATTTCGTGCGCCTGCCGGATGAAGGTCAGCTCGGGCTCGGTGAACTCCTGGCTGGTGTCGGTGATCATCAGCATGGCGTCGGCGTCCGGCAGCAGGCCGAGCGTCGCCGACAGGTGCGGTTGGCCGTGGCCGCCGACGCCTGGCGTGTCGACGAACGCCAACCCGTGCTTGAGCAGAGGGCTGTTGGCGGTGACCTCCACCCGCAGCACCTCGCGGCCACCGGCCTCCGGCGCGCGGCGAAGGTCGCTTGTGAGGCTCGCGGGCGGGATCGGAATCACGGCGGGCTCCGCGCCCTCGGGTGCTGCCACGATCAACTGGGCCGATACCTGCTCGGAATACGACACCACCGTGGCGAGCACCGTCGTCTCGTCGTCGCCGACGCGAGCGACCGGCACGTTGAGCAGCGAGTTGAGCAATTGGCTCTTGCCCTGCTTGAGCTGGCCGGCGATCACCACGCGGATCTGCGGGTCGGAGATCCGGATCCGTGCCCTCTCCAGCCGCTCCGCCAAATCTCCGCGTTGGTTGGCTTCGGCGATCTTCTTGGTGTGGTCGATCAGCTCGAGGATGACCGTCACTTTGCGCGGGTCATTCGGTTGCGTCATGGTGCCCCTACGGTAGACGTGCGAACTGGCGGGGACCGGAATCGATCCCCGCCAGCTGCGCTATGGGCGTTGTTGCTCCCTGTCAGAACAGGTCGACGTCCACGCCCTGGTGGACGTCGGTCTGGTGGTGCACCGAGTTGTCGTCGTGGCTGGCGTCCACGTTGCCGGTCACGTGATCGACCTGCGTGACGTCACCGCCGACGTTGCCGACCGAGTGGTCGTCCTCGGTGCCGACGGACACCGGGGCGTGCGAACCCGACGCGTTCACGTGGTTGATGTCGTCGCCCGCAGACTGGTTGTTGCTGCTGGAGTTCTGCGCCGGGGCGATGATCACGCCGCCGCCGGAACCGCCGGCTGCACCGCCACCGTCACCGCCGTCGCTGCCGACGCTGATGAGGCCGCCGCCGTGGCCACCGTGGCCGCCCGCGGCTCCGCCACCGCTGGAGTCGATGTCACCGACCTGGGTGTTCTGGCCGCTGCCTGTGTTGGTCGCGACGTCGCCGCCCGCCGTGGTGTTCACGTCGTGGCTGCTGTCGTGCAGGTCGTTGTTCCTGCCGCCGGCCTGCACGTTGGAGCCCTGCCCGGCGTGCACGTCGCCGGTGTTGTTCCCGTCGTTGTGGTCGCCGACGACGTTGCCGCTGCCATGGACGTTGGTGTTGTCGATGTTGCCGGCGGTGCCGGTGTTGACCACCGAGCCGTCCGAGGCGTTGATGTCGCGGCTGAAGTCGAAATCCAGGTCGAAGTTGCCGACACCCTGCTGAACGTCCTCACCGGCGCGCGGGCTGCCGATGTCGTTGTGGCTGGCGAAGTCGGTGTTCGTCTCGGGGGCGAACACCCGCTGCGGGGCGAAGGTCAGGCCGTTGTTGTCGGCGACCGTGTGCTGCAGCGCCTGGATCGCATTGCCCCCGCCGGCCATGGCGGCCGGAGCGACAACTGCGGATGCGGCCTGCGTCAGCTGGGCCTGGGTGACTGCGGTGCCCATCGCCTGCGAAGCCGCCTGCGTCGGGTTGGCGACGAAGGCGCGGACATCGGAGGGATCGGCACCCGGGCGGGTCAGGCCGAGGAGCCAGTCGAAGAGGAAGGAGATGGGGTTCGACATCTTGAGTGCCTTTCGGTGAGTTGTTCTGTGGTCGTCACCGGGCTGTCCGGCGATCTGGGGACTACGTTATGGACCCGTCAACCCCGCGGAAACGGGGTCGGCACCCCTCCCCATGGGACCCGATGCCGGGATCTTGGGGGTCCCCCCATTAGGGGATTAGGGGGTTATAGGGGGTAGGTGCATTCACCCAGCTCAGCCGTGCTTGGACAGACGAAAACGGCGCGGCCGTCGATGGCCGCGCCGTCCTCGGGATGCTGGTGGGTCTAGTCAAAGATGTCGAAGCCGGTGTCGCCGGCGTCCAGGTGGTGCGCCGCGTCGTCGACGACGGAATGCCAGTCGGCGTCGGTGGCGTCACCGACGAGCGGAGCGTCGTCGATGATTCCGCCCGTGAGCTGCGCTGACGGATCCTCGACGTCCGCCACCATCGGGACACCGGCGTCGTGCAGGGTATCGACACCCGCATGCAACGAATCGGCGGGTTCGTCGATGACGTTCGACGCGATGCTGTGCCCGTCGTCGATGGCCGGGGCCGGCACGTGGTCGTCGAAAGCGTCGAACGCGTCGAACGCGGCGGTCGCAGCCCCGCTGCTCCATACGTTGCCGGCCGCATCTCCGATGAGTGATTCGGCGCCGGAGGTCGGCAGTGCCGTCGACAGCGATTCCGACACCACGGGAATCAGCGCGTTGACGTCGGCACTGGTCACATCGGTCAGATTGGCGGCGTGGATGGCCCCGGCCGGATCGGCGGCATACTGGGCGGCAGCGTCAGGGTCCCTCACCACCGACATCACGAAGTCGAGTAGCGGGTTTGCCATGACGCACCTTCTTTCCCATCGCGATTGCTGCGGGCGGGCGCCCGTCGGTTAGTCACGATGCTATCCAGACCGAAGTGCGGCGTGATCGGTGCGAAACCCTTCTCTGCAGCCGGGGCGTTAGGGGACTCGCCGTTAGGGGTTCTGCGGCATTAGGGGGATAGCGCTGGGCTCGGCCGCTATCGTGATGGGCGGCCGAACACAGAAGAGTGTGCATGAGAGCCGGAGCGAGGGGGAGCCGAGTATGGCTGAAGCTCTCGGGTTGTCCATCGGGGCGACCATCCTCGTCGCCGCGCGCGTCGGCCGCCCGCCGGTGATGCGCCGCGCAGTGCTGACGTTGTTCGCCGACCGGGCGCCCGAGGTCGGCGTGCCCACGGAGAACCCGGCGCTCAACCAGCCCGGTGTCGTGCTGACCAATTTCGTGGAGCGGGTCGGCGACCCGGTTCCGATGGTCGCCTCGGACGGCAGCTCACACCGCGGCGAACGCGTGTTAGCCGAGGCCCTCGACGGCATGGCCCGAACGGTCGGCGGCGGGCGGCCTGTCGCCATCGCGGTGCCGGCGCACTGGGGACCCGCGGTGATCGGTGCGTTGCGCGGAGCCCTGCGGGAGAAGCCGAATCTGGCGCCTGGCGGCGTGCCCGCCGCGCTGATACCGGACTCCATCGCCGCGCTCGCCGCGCTGCAGGCCGCACCCGGACTGCCTGCCGGCGTCATCGCCCTCGTCGATCTCGGCGGCAGCGCAACGAGCATCACGCTGGCGGAGGCGACCGCAACCCTCACACCCATCGGCGAGACCCTCAGGTACGCCGACTTCTCCGGCGACGAGATCGATCAGGCGGTCCTCAATCACGTCCTGGCCGGCGTCGCCGACGCCAACAACGCCGACCCGGCAGGCACCGCCGCTGTCGGCTCGCTGACCCGTCTGCGCGACGAGTGCAGGCAGGCCAAGGAGCGCCTTTCGGCGGAGACCGCCACCGCAGTGCCAGTCGACCTGCCCGGCTTCCGGTCCGATGTCCGGCTGACGCGCACCGAACTCGACAACCTCATCGCCGGACCGCTCGCCGGTCTGCTCGCTGCTATCGAAGAAGCGTTGGCGCGCAACAACATCGCCCCCGCCGACCTCGCAGCGGTGGCAACCGTCGGTGGCGGCGCGGGTATCCCGCTGATCACCCAGCGGCTTTCCGAGCAGTTCCGTGTCCCGGTGATCACGACGCCGCACTCGCAGCTCAACATGGCCGCGGGAGCGGCACTGCTGGCCGACCAGAGCCTGGACGCCGATGCACCAACCGGATTGTCGACGGCGGCCGATGCCGCAACCGGAATCGCGCCCGCGGCCTGGGCGGCCGGGGCGGCGGGGCTCGCCGCCAGCGAGTCGGCGGCCGACGGCGCCCCGTCGGCGACGTTCCGTGCGCTGGCGTGGTCGCAGGACGATGCGACGGGCAGTGAGCCGGTGCCCTACACCGGCGGCGACTACACCGCCGACGTCTATTCCGGGCCCACCGACGCCCGGCCGCCGATCGACTTCGCTACCGCCGGCGAACCACGGTACGAGCCCGAGCCGGCTCCCCTGCCCTGGTACAAACGACCGCCCATCCTGTTCGGGGCGGCAGCCGTTGCGGCGCTGCTCGCGATCGGCGGCCTGGCGATCACGCTGACGGGGAACAGCGGTGTGCTCGGGCCGGTGACGGAGACGAGCACGACCTTCTCGCTCGAACCGACATCGGGGCAGCCACTCACATCCGTCGAGCCGACGACGGTCACGGTGACCGGGTCCAACGGCGAGCCGACCACCAAAGTGGTCACACCGCCACCGCCTTCCCCGTCGGCGACGAGCACCACGACCACCACGTCGCCGACGACGACCAGCAGCACCACAACGACCACCACAACGACGACCACCACCACCACAACCACCACTACGACGACCACCACAACCACCACGACGTCACCTCCGGCACCGAAGCCGCAGCCGCCGCCCCAGCCGCAGCCGCAACCCAATCCGCCCGCTGGTGGGGCATAGCGGGTAACGAGGATGGCCGGGCCAATGCCTGAAGCACTGACCGACATACCGCCGGCCGCCCGCGAGGCTGTGTCGGCGCTGACGGCTGCACCGGCCGAGCCGGTCAGGATGCTGGTGTCGGGCGGCATCGGCACGGGCAAGAGTTCCGTGCTTGCGATGGTGCGAAATACGTTGCGGTCGGCCGACATCCAGGTGCTGACACGGGCACCGCGGGGCGGTGACGATCCCGCGGCCGCCATCGTGATCGATGACGCGCACCTGCTCGCCGACGAGGAACTCGAACAGCTTGTCGAGCGCGCATCCGATCCGGGCTCGACCGTCGTCGTGGCAGCCGAACCGCTCGCTCAACGGCGGGCGCTGCGGGCGCTGGCCACTGCCCTCGAACGCGAGAACCCTGTGATATCGCTCGGCTCGCTGACCTCACCGGAAGTCACCGAGACGGCGGCGCTGGTGACCGGCGGCCATCCGGCGTCGGAAATCGTTCGGGCGCTGATGCTTTCGACGGCCGGTCTGCCGTTTCTGCTCCGTCCCGCGATGGCAGCGGCAGTGTCACCCAACGGCGAGCCGGCGGCGAACGCCATCGTGGAGGCGGCCAGGTTCGCGTTGATCGAGCGCCTGCGCCGCGTCGAGGAGCCGGTGCTCGACACCCTCCTGGTGTCGTCACTGAGCCCGGATCTCGGGCCCGACGACGTTGCGGCGGCGCTTCGGCTCAGCTCCGAGGAGGCGCAGCGCTTGGTGGACCGTGCCCGCGGCACTGGTCTCATCGAGCCCTCACACAGCCAGACGTTTCTGCGCTCGGTCCACCTCGGCGTTGCCGCGATCATCGGAGCTGCCCGTCATCACGACATCGAGATCTCCTTGCTGCGCTCTCAGATCGAATTGTCCACGCTGTCATCGGATCTCGCGCTGAGAATGGCCGAACACGGCCTGCGTGACGATCGACTCGCCAACGCACTGGCCGACCTCGCTTCTCATCACCGGAGCCAACCGGCCGAGGCGGCGCGCCTCTACCGCGCGGCAGCGGAAGCCGGAGCCACCGCCGTGAGCGCCCGCCTCGCCGATGCGTTGGCGATGACGGGTGACTGCGCGACCGCGGGCAGGCTGACCGACGAGCTGCTGGCCTCCGAGGACGCAGCCGAGCGGGCGGCGGCGGTCCGCATCGCGGCGAGCATCGCCGCACACGACGGCGGTGCTGCGCAGGCCGCAGACCTGTTCCGCTGGCTCGGCCCGTACCCCGACGCCTTCATCGCAGCCGCGAACGCCGTCGTGTCCATCGCTGCGGGTGACGCGCAGGCCGCCCGTGCCGCGTTGAGCGCCGAAAGTGCCGGTCCGCCAACGTCAACCACGCGGGCCGCGCACAGCCTGGCCGAGGGCCTGCTGCTCTCACTGGATCAGCCGTACCCGGTAGCCGTGGCCCGCCTCGGGCAGGCCATCACCACCGAACAACAACAGCCGGGCGTCGTACCGGACAGTCCGGCCGCACTGGTCACGCTGGCCGCTCTGCACGGCGGCGATCCGGTCCGGGCGCGCAGTGTGATCGGCCGTGCGGTGCGCGCCGGCGGCGAGGACGACGCGTTTTCGGTCCATCGGCACCGGCTGCTGCTCGGCTGGGTGCGGATGCAGGACGGCCAGCTGGGTCCGGCGATGGCCGACGCCGGGTCCGTCGGTGACGCCGCACTGCATCGCCGCGATGCACTGTGGGCGGCGGCACTGAACACGGCCATCGCCCGCCGCAGCGGTGACGGCGGCGCTGTCCAGAAGCACTGGTACGCCGCCATGGAAGTGCTCGCCGAGTACTCCGTCGACCTGTTCGCGCTGCTTCCGCTCGGCGAGTTGTGGGTCGCCGCCGCGCGCATGCGCCAGGTCGACCGGCTTCAGCACGCGCTGGACGAGGCGTTCGCGCTGCTCACCTCCTTGGGCAGCCCGGTGCTGTGGTCGGTGCCGCTGCACTGGGCCGGCGTCCACGCCGGAATCCTGGCCAACTCTCCGGAGGCGGTCGCGCCGCACGGCCATGCCCTGACGGCTGCTGCAGGCAGCAGTGCGTTCGCGAAGGCGCTCTCGGGTGCGGGC